>JANNDY010000066.1:0-69495 GCA_031378345.1 Emticicia sp.
TGATATTAAACTCGTTTTTGCCAAAAAATTACTAAATAAACTCAACTCTGATGATGGTTTGTTAAACGCAATACAAGTTAGACACCTGCAAAGACAAACTGATATTGATAGGTTTTCCAGAGTGCCAAAGTAGAACTAAGATGTAAGCAAAAAATGCTTTTATATAATTTATAAACTTTTTGGGGTCAAAAAACTGCCCAATTGACCATGTCAAATAGAAAAGGCTTATAATTGCAGAAAACACCATCAATGGTAATTTGGTAACTCCCACCAAAAAAGCCGCCAAAGCATATATCAACATTGTAATGCCTATTATGAAACACAACAAAATAAGAATCTCAAAAAAATTATATTCATATTTTTTAAAAAATATCTTTATCCAAAAGGCAATAAATGCGGCCATCATAATATTTCCGTAGCCATAATTGTCTTGGTACCATTTAAAAATTTTGACTGTAAATACAGATTCTCGCCCTTCAAAAGTTATATAATTATCTTTGATATGAAAATAATGGATGGCTATTGTATAAATTAAAGAAGTGATAATGATAAAAATAATAGGTTTTACGAGTCGGCCTCTATTATCCGAAATAAATTCTTTTATACTTTTCCCTGGTCTGAGTAATAACTCTCTGACTGTGAATAAGATACCCCTCTCAAAATGCAGAATATGCTCAATTTCGTGTAAAATATAATGCCCATCAATTCGATGAAGTTTTGCGGGCTGTCCGCATTGAGGACAATAATTTTGGTCAATTTCTGTGTCACAGTTTTTACAAGTCATACACTTATTTAATATTTTCTAATCATTCTAAACTTTGTTTTTTCATTCGTAAAAACTCTATTACAATTTTTATTTCAGAATCAATACCTTTCATAGCATTTCCGATACTTGGTTCCACAAAAACATCGGGCAATGTTTTAGTTAGTACCAAATCAGTGCCAATCATCGTAACTCAACTTTCTAAATGTTTTTAGATAAATCCGTTTGCAGAAAGGCGAATTGTGAGGCATTGTTAAAAAAATGACGTAAGATATTAAAAATTCAAATATGATACATCAATTTTAGATTTGAAAATATAAATGACGAAACGGTCTTTTGAACTGATAAAATCGAACTACTAATTTTGGAAGGTTGAAATGGGCATTTCACACAATGATTAAGTCATTTTGTAAAATAAATTTGCAGGAAATGACGAGTAACAAGGCCGATAAGATAAAAAAAGGGTATTTGACTTGGAAACTCAAAAAAGCGATTGTTTTAAAATAACTCAGAATAAAATTAGCAAAATTTTGATTGACATGCACAAAGTCTCAATTAATGATAATTTTACAGATAAAACTTTAATTTAAAACCTACACTGAAGCAAATCTGTAAAAAACACCTAAAGGTAATTTCTTGTGAAAAGAATCTTGCAGAACCAGTTCGCCCATTTCGGGGTTTTGAACATCTGCATAATTTTGTTTAACAATAGTTTCGGCAATGACCGCCGAAAAACCCATCGAATAAAGATTCAGAATAAAAAAATGCTGATTAGGGTCTAACAACTCCAAACAATTTTTGATTAATTCATTTAACCCTTCCTCCAAAATCCATTTTTCACCGTCAGGTCCACGTCCATAAGCAGGTGGGTCAAGAATAATTCCGTTGTATTTTTTGCCACGTTTTACTTCTCTTTTTACAAATTTCATTGCATCTTCTATCACCCAACGAATGTCAGACAAATTGCTGGCTTCCATGTTTTCTCTTGACCATGAAATAACTTGTTTCACCGAATCTACGTGAGTAACGTCAGCACCAGAAGCCTTTGCTATAAGTGATGCTCCACCAGTATAGGCAAATAAATTTAGCACTTTAGGAATTTCATGCAAAGACATTTTATTTAACTTATCAGCTATAAAACGCCAATTTTCAGCTTGTTCGGGAAAAATTCCAACGTGCTTGAATGATGAAAGAGAAAGTTTGAACTTTAGTTTTGTTTTACCTTGTTCGTAATCCATCAACCATTTTTCAGGCATTTTTTTTGTGTTTTGCCAATCACCTCTTTCTTCTGGACTTAATTGGTCTTTGCCTTTGGTCTTTCTAAAAATTGCAGAAGCACGTTTTTGCCAAACTTCTTCTGATAAAGATTTGTCCCAAACGGCTTGTGGTTCGGGGCGAGCTAAGATAAATTCGCCGAAACGTTCTAATTTTTCATAATTCCCCGAATCAATTAATTCGTAGGAAGCGATTTTGGGGGTCAATAAATTATACAAAATGAGATATGAGATATGAGGTATGAGTTAATTCTACTCAAAATTCAGTTCTTTTTATTTTAGATAAGTAAATAATTTTTTTAATATTAGTTTGTGGTAAATTTTGTTGTCCTTTTTTTCTACGACTTGGTTTCTCCAATTGGGTTTCTGAGTCTTTTATCGCTTCAAATTTTATACGACTTCCGATTGCAATGAAATATTTTTCGTACCAATCTTTTACACTGTAATAATTTGGCAAAAAACGAGCATTTTTATCATCTTTTGTTTCATCAATATATTGTTCATCAGATAGTTTATGAATATTTTTATTACTAAAATTCAAAGTATTACAAACAACTAAAATACCTTTTAAGCAATAAGCAACATCATTTTGAATATTTATTGCTAATGTTTCGTCAATTTGAGGCGAAATTTGGTTTAAGTTTATTCTATTTTGAGTTATCAAATTACCTTCAAAATCAACCGATGCAACAAATCCAGCTTCAAAATTATAACCTTTAAGTACTCTTTTTGATTGCGAACGCTGAAGTTTATTGTTTGAATAATTAGCGTCCAAAATTGAAGTATTATTTGATGAAACTATTTGGAAATTTGGCTGATAAAAAGTCCCACCAAAAGTACTTATTTTATTATCAAAAATTGGTTGAATTTGTAATAAAACAAAATCATTACTTAAAGTTTTAATTTTATTTTCGTCAAAATCTGGTGTTCCTTTTAATAATGTTTTATAATCATAATACTTTGTATAGGTAATTTTGCCATCTTCAAATTTTGAAAAATAGATCCCTTTTGTACCATTGTTTGATTGATAAGTTCCAGTAAAGATTTTTGTTGTAGCATCAATTTCTGTCAATTTGGCAGTCAAAGGGAAGTTTCCTACATTGGAGGGAATAATATTTTTGAGGATTTGCCTACCAGAAGTATCATATTGAGCATAAATCACAAAAGCATCTTTTATAAATTCGCCTTTTTTTTTCTTTTCATTTGAATAACCAGACTCTTTTATTGACCATAAACCTTCTATAATATTCTTTTGTGGAATAAATTTGAAATATTGAACCTGAACTTTCCCTGCAAGTTCGGCTGAGATAAAATCTCCCGAATTTTCCTGAAAACTATAATTATAGAACGACGCACCCTTTTCATTCATTCCCGTCAACAAAATTCTATTTTTGAAATATACGTAACTTTGGTCTTGAAAAAAATCTCTAAGCTCAAAACCTTTGTTTTCAAATTTTCCATCTTTTAGTTCAACACTAAATACTTGATAATACATACCTTGGTTTTCGGAAAAAACGAACGTAACTCGTTCACTATCAAGTGTATAAGAAGTTGGTTCTTTTTCAACATCAAGAAAAATTTCTGTTTCCCAAGTCTTTTTTAAATTACTATCAAATCTGGCAATAATTGCTTTAGTAACATCTTTTTTAATAATAAAAATTAGACCATCTTTCCCAAGAGGAATAATTTTTTGCCAAGATGGACGTCCACTTATTTCAATTTCAATGGTTTTTTCTACTTGTGCAGAAAGGCTAAAGTTGAGTATGAGGAGAAATAATATGGTAACTTTTTTCATTCAAAAATATCAAAAGAAGACCTAATATTTGGGGAAGGTCTGGTGGGGTCTAAAACGCGATTTTATTCAAATAAAATACTCTTCTACTACCATCATTTCGATTGGCAATTTTTTGGTACCCCCATGCCAAATAATAATTCTGATGCCAAAATTCAATATCATCAGTTTCAGTATCACGTACTTTATCTCCCTCCTTTTGGGTTTCAATGTCAATGGTTTTTAGTCCTTCAACCACCTCAGTACCTTTAATAATTTTAGAATTCAATTTGCCTTTATTACTATATACAAGCGTAATGTCATCATTTTGAACATTTATTCTCACTTTTTCTTTCAAATCCATGCTTTTTAAGTTCTCAAAACTAAAACTATTATCCCAAAGCTTATTGCCTTTTTGGTCGAAACCAGCTACAATGGCGTGTGTATATTTAAAGCCGTCAAATTGTTGGTTATTATTGCCTGAATTTGAATACATCCACGGATTCCATGCCCAAGAATTAAGGCCAAAATATCTTGAATACCTTAATGAGTTCAAAGAATTAAAACCATATCCAAAAGGTGAACCAAAACCACCTCCATAATAAGATGAACCATAAGTATTATTAGTTTTAAACTCAGGATAAAAAACCTCTGCTACTAATATATATTGATTGTCTTTTTGAATAATATCATGAACTAATAAGCGATAATTTAATTTCAAATCATCTCCTTGACCCTTTTTTCTTTTTATTTTCTTTTCAATTCTATCTTGCTGTTTTTGTGTCATGAACTTAAAAAAATTCTTAAAATCGGTAAAACTGTGCATTTTCAAATATTCCGGCGTTTCGCCATCTACTTTGCTAATGTATAGTCCTTGCGACATCGGCACACCGTTTGATTGATATCCTTTAAATCCATAATTGCCAATCATTAATTGAGTGCCATCTTTTAAAGGAAATAGTTTGCCTGTCAAAAGTCCGAAATCATCCTCTGGCTCAACTGCCAATTGTTCAATAATTTTTCCATTTTTATTAATTCTTTTTACCACAATATAGCTTGAACGGCCTTTTTTGACAGAATAAGAAATGACTACTAAATCATTAGTATCATCAAAATCTATCGAAGATATATTAGCAGTTCCTTTTATGCCACCAGCCATTATTCGGGGTTGCATTTTATTTAAAGAAACACTCATCAAAACAGGTTCATCTTTGACCATTCCTGCCAAATATGCTATTTCGTTATGAACTTTAAACTCTGATATCTCAAAATGTTTAATATTTTCGAAGAAAAGTTTTTGGACAATTCCTATTCCAACAGAAACTTTAAGTATTTGATATAAATCTGAATTATATTTGCTAAAAAGAAAATAAATTTCACGACCATCTCTATAATAATCAACAAAAGCTTGATTTTCTTCTAATTCACCATTGACCGACCACGCTTGTTGCAATTCAATGTCATATTTTGCAATATTAAAAGATGTTTTGCCTGTTTTTGATAGCAACAAAACGCCTTCCTCACCAAGCGTTATTACTTGATAACTTTGGTCAGAAATACGAGAAGGAATTTCAACTCTTTTGACACTTTGGGCAAAGGAAATATTGCATAAACAACTAATTATCAACAACTTAATGTTTTTTTTCCAAAATGAAATGATATATTTTATCAATTTTTGAACTTCTTTATTAAATTGATAATGTTTTTGATTATTTCTAAAATAAGGGTCATTCTCAGCTATAAGCTTTTGAAATAATGATATCATATTCTTCTTTTTTAAGAGGTTGCACTGAAAGTCGTGAATTTCTAATCAAAGAAATATCTTGAAGTCGAGCATCAGCTTTTATTGATTTTAGAGTTACTGGTTTGGGCAATTTTTCAACTGCCTTCAGATCGACAACTACCCATCGAGGGTCGTCAGTTGTTGGGTCGGGATAAGCTTCTTTTACAATTTTAGCAATCCCAATTACTTCCATTCCTTCATTTGAATGATAAAAAAAAACTAAATCATTCAGCTTCATTGCAGATAAGTTATTTCGTGCTTGATAATTGCGAACACCATCCCAAGTACCTATGCCTTGTTTAACGAAATCGTCCCAAGAATATTTGAAAGGTTCAGATTTTACGAGCCAATAATTCATATTTTAATAAGAATTGAAAAAAAAATGATAAAAAAACTGAAAACGACAAAGATAACTTTTTAGCCCTTATTTGGATTTTAATTTGATGGTTATTTCATTTATTTTTACCATTCAATAAATAATTTAGATTTAATCTAAATAGGGATTTTAATTTTCCTATGTTTACATAAAATATTAAAATACTTTTGCAACGCTTATATTTCACAATTGACATTCTTTACAGCTAATCCATGAAAGAATTATTATTTCCGTTTTTATTTTTTTCAATTATTAGTTCGAGTTTTGCTCAAATTCCAACAATTCAATGGCAAAAAAACTATGGCGGAAGTTTATATGACAAAGCTGAATCAATAGTTAATACAAATGATGGCGGTTATGTAATTGTCGGACATTCACAATCAAATGACCATGATGTAGCTTCCAATTTTGGCAATTACGATTGTTGGATTATCAAAATAAGTAATACTGGAAATATAGTTTGGAAAAAATCTTTGGGAGGAAGTGGTTACGATTATTTACAAACCGTTATACAAACGCCAGATGGTGGTTTTCTTTGTATTGGTAATTCAAATTCTCAAAATGGTGATATTACTTCTCCTCATGGGCAAATAGATTATTTTGTAGTAAAATTGAGCGGTTCTGGAATAATTGAGTGGAAAAATAATTATGGTGGATCGTCAAATGATTGGGGCATGAGTGCATGTTTAACAAATGATGGGGCTTATATCATTGGAGGATACTCCGAATCATCTGACCAGAATATCACAAATAATATTGGAGATATTGATTTTTGGATATTAAAAATTGACACCGATGGTAATATTTTATGGGACAAATCTTATGGAGGCTTACAATATGATTTTTTGAATTCAATTATAAAAACACAAGATGGGGGTTTTGCTATTTGTGGCTATTCAGCTTCCACAAGTGGAGATTTTTTGCAAAATTATGGTGATTTTGATGCTTGGGTTCTAAAAATAGATTTTGCGGGAAATATTCAATGGAAAAATAATTTTGGTGGTAGTCTTGATGATTTTTCACGTGCAATTATAGAAGATACTGAAGGAAATTTTGTAGTAGTTGGTGAAACTTTTTCAATTGATTTTGACGCCAACGAAAATCATAGTTCTGGTGGATTGAGAGATTATTTTGTTTTTAAAATAGATAATTTGGGTCAAAAAATTTGGACTCGGTGCTATGGTGGTGAACATAATGAATATGCTCGGTCGGTTATTCAAAACTACGCTGGAGAATATTTAATCATAGGGGAATCATATTCACTTTCGGGACAACCCACCAATAATCATGGCAGTGCAGAGTTTTGGCTAATAAAAGTAGATACAAATAATGGGGATTTGATTTGGCAAAAAAATTATGGTGGTGAAGGTCATGATGAACCAAATTCTATGCTGGTAACATTCGACAATAATTATATCATTGCTGGAAATTCTGCTCCACCAATTGGAAACGGTGATGTTACAAATAATTTCGGAGATGATGATTTTTGGATACTGAAACTTAAAAATCAAGAGTGTCAAAATAATCTTACTTTAACAAAAGATATTCCACTCGGAAATATTGAATATAAAGCCTTAGAAAACATCACTTCAAACATCAAAATACTTAGTAATACTTCAAATATAATATATAATTCAGGGAAAAGTGTTTTGCTAAATGCGGGATTTAAGACCGAAGCAGGTGCAGTTTTTTTAGTAAAAATAGAGGGTTGCAATTAGTAACAAAAAAAATAACGGACTGATTATCAGTCCGTTACATCTATTAGCAAATATTTTATTCGATTTAATTACGAACGTAATGCACGTGGTACAGCAATCATTGCAACTGGATTACTTGGAGAATCTAAGACTTTTACGCCTTCAATTTCAACAATCGCAGAAACTTTAATTGATTTACCTAAATCCAAATCCTTGATGTCAATATTAATATAATCAGGAATATTTTTGGCAGCTCCCTGTACACGCAATTTCTGCATTTTCTGAACTAATTTACCACCTTTCTTTTGTCCGTCAGACGGACCATGCAATTTGATTGGAACTTCAACCTTGATAACTTTATCAGGTGTAATTTCCATAAAATCGGCATGAATAATTTCATCATTTGTAGGATGAAATTGTGAATCTTGCAAAATACCAGTATATTCTTTTCCTTCAATATTGATGGTTACAGAATAAATATCTGGTGTAAAAAGCAAAGCACGAAATAAATACATCGGCACGTAGAATGATACTTGTTCAGCACCTCCATACAATACACATGGAACCATTCCTTGACCACGTAATTCTTGAGACGCCGTGCGTCCGAGATTCGCTCTGTGATACCCTACAATCTCAGTTGTTTTCATATTTTTTTTTAATCTTTTCTCCCTCAAAGATTTATTTTAGTGTTAATTATGACTTGGGAGTTAGGCACAATTCTTAGGCATCAAAGACCTAAATTTTGTTGGTAATTTATAAACAATGTACTAATAGACCCATTATCCCGAATTCTACCAATGGCTTTTCCAAAGAGTTCAGCAACCGACAAAACTTTTATTTTCGGGTTATCATATTTCAAAGGAATCGAGTCCGTCACTACTAATTCTGCAAGAACTGAGTTTGAAATATTTTCATTAGCTTTTCCTGACAAAACTGCGTGTGTACAAAATGCCCGTACTGATTTTGCTCCTTTTGCCAAAATAAGTTCGGCAGCTTTGCAAATTGTCCCACCTGTATCAATCAAATCATCAACCAAAATTACGTCCGAACCCTCCACTTCACCAATCAATTGCATGGAAGCAATTTCGTTGGCTTTTTTGCGGTGTTTATCGCAAATCACTATATCTGCATCAAAATAAGAAGCAAATTTTCGACATCTTGATACACCACCAACGTCAGGTGAAGCAAATTTAATATTTTGAAAATTTTGAGCTTTCAAATAAGGTACAAAAACAGAGATTCCTTCCAAATGGTCAACAGGAATATCAAAAAAACCTTGAATTTGTCCTGCGTGCAAATCCATTGTCATTACACGGTCTGCACCAGCGGCTGTGAGCATGTTGGCAATCAATTTTGCTGCAATTCCTACTCTTGGTTTGTCTTTTCTGTCTTGACGTGCATATCCAAAATAAGGAATTACTGCACAAACATAATGAGCTGAGGCTCTACGAGCAGCATCAATCAACATCAGCAACTCCATGATATTATCGCTTGGAGGAAATGTAGATTGTACAATAAATACATCACAACCACGAACCGATTCATCAAAACTTACTGAAATTTCACTATCTGCAAAGCGATTGATGCTTACACCACCCAAATCTTTGCCATAATAATCTGCCATTCGGCTTGCCAAATACTTGGTTGACGACCCTGAAAATATCTTAACTTCTGCCATATTATTGCTTATGTCTCGAAAACAAAGTGCAAAGGTACGCTTTTTGCTTAAAAAATCATAAGTAGGTTTGAATATTTTATATATTTTTTCTTAGATTTGCAATACCCTCAAAAATACCATGACAAATAAAAGATTGAAATTGATGCAGTTGTCGTTAGTGGACGAAGTTCCAGAATTAAATAAAGTTTTCTTTTTAGATGTTTTTGCAGAATCTTTCTTTGATTTGGGCAAAAAACGCATGCGTTTAAATACCATAAATGGGCAGCAAGTTCCAAATAATATAAAAGTCAGCTGCCCCTCAAAATTAGTTTCACATTATCCAGAAGGCACAATTTTTAAATTAGATGCACGATTGGTACGGAAAGGAGATGGTTTGCACCCATATTTTATTGCCATAAATAGAAGTAATATGCAAAGAGCATTGGAGTTTTTTGACTATAATTTGAAAGTACAAAACGGCTTTGATTATGTGATTCCTAAAAAATATAAAAGTCAAGAAAAAACAGCAAAAAAAACAGCTTAAACTCTTGAAATTTAGCCAAAAATATAGCCCAAATAAAAATTCGACCATTAAGTTTTTAGTGATGGGTTTGTTTGCTATTTTTTTTATAAATACTACCATTTGTTTTTTATTTTTTGAAATAGAAAGAGCCACTATTCGACATGAAATAAAAGTAAATATTTTGTCGCAACTAACTGATAATCAATTAGTTATATTTGAAAAAAAATTAGGCTTCGATAAAGATGAATTTGAAGAAAATGGCAAGATGTATGATGTTGTACGAAAAACAAAAACTGCATCAAAAGTGATTTTATATTGTTATTTAGATCATCAAGAAACCCTTTTAAATCATAAAATTGATTCTTTAGTTAAGCAGGATTTAGCTCATAATCCTCTAAATAAAAATCAACAAAAACTGATAGATTTACTGCAACAAGTTTATATTTCTTCTAATATACCAATCTTTATTTTTATTAAACAAACTACTTTTAATCAGACATTTGCCTACAAAAATAACTTTATTTCTTCCATACTGTTAGTTGACTCTCCCCCACCCCAAATTTAGATTGTTTTATACAAGTAAATATGAAACCTGCAAGGACTGAAAAGCTCTTACAGGCTTTGTGATTTTCCATTTTATAAAATAATTTCCATGAAATACATATTTATGTTGATGCTATTTTCTGTAAAAGTTTTAGCCCAAATAGACTCGACCGAAAAAAACATTTCGTTGGACGAAATCGTGGTTTCGGGCAGCAAATTTGAAGCCCAAAAAGGTACTCAACCAAATCAAATAGAATTAATTACTAAAAAACAAATAAGTTTTCAAAACACCCCAAATACAGCAGATTTATTAATCAATTCGGGCAATGTTTTTGTTCAAAAAAGTCAAGGAGGGGGTGGAAGCCCAGTTTTGAGAGGTTTTGAATCAAGTAGAGTTTTAGTCGTTGTTGATGGAATCCGAATGAATAATGCCATTTATCGGTCAGGACATTTGCAAAATGTGATGAGAATTGACCAAAATATGCTTGAGCGAACTGAAATATTGTTTGGACCAAGTTCGGTAATTTATGGAAGCGATGCTTTGGGTGGAGTCATGAGTTTTTCGAGTCGAAATCCTGAATTGAATAAAAAAACGTTTGGTGCTTATGCTCGATATTCGACAGCTTTGAATGAAAAAACCGTTCATACTGATGCCAATTTTGGTACAAAAAAAATAGGTTTTTTGAGTAGTTTTACATTTTCAGACTTCGGAGATTTGATTCAAGGAAACAATCGACTCGAAAAATACCCTGATTTTGGCAAAAGGCTTTTTTATGCTAAAAATATTGAAGGGGTTGATACAAAAGTTATAAATAATGACTACAATAAACAAGTTGGTAGTGGCTATTCACAATTTGATTTTCTTCAAAAAATCTTATTTCAACCATCAGAAAAAACAAAACATATTCTCAATATTCAATATTCTAATTCTTCAGATGTTCCTCGTTATGACCGTTTGACGGAATTTTCTGGTTCAAATCCCAAATTTTCAGAATGGTATTATGGCCCCGAAAAAAGGCTCTTGGCAGCCTATCATCTTGAATTAAATGGTGAAAAATTTTATGAAAAAGGCTTAATAACGGCAGCTTTTCAAGACATAAAAGAGAGTAGAATTACAAGAAACTTTGGCTCAAAAATTAGAAAATCTCAATTTGAAAATGTAGAGGTTTTTACATTAAATGCAGATTTTCAGAAAACGATTAAAGCCAATAAATTTCAATATGGTGCAGAATTCACTTTTAATGATGTAAACTCAACAGCTTTTAATTTGAACATTTCAAGTCAAGTAAAAAGCCCAACGAATACCCGTTATCCTGATGGGAAAAATACTATGCAAACTATGGCATTTTATTTGACTGACCAAGTTAGTTTTTTAAGAAAAATCTTCTTAAACGGTGGTTTACGCTACAATTCGGTCAAAACAAGTTCAACTTTTATAGACAAAACTTTTTTTTCATTTCCATTTGATGAAGCAAAACAAAGTCCAAATGCTTTGAGTGGAAACCTTGGTTTGGTCATTCGTCCAACGCCTAAAACTAAACTAAGTGCGTTGTTTTCAACTGGATTTAGAAGTCCAAATATTGATGATTTGACAAAAGTTTTTGATTCAAAAGCTGGCACTTTGGTCGTGCCTAACTCTGACCTAAAACCTGAAAAGACAAATAATTATGAAGCAGGGATTCACCAACAGATTGGAGAGTTTTTGACAATTGAAGCAACTTATTTTTATTCGCAATTACAAAATGCAATTATAACTTCACCCTTCCAATTAAATGGCAAAAATGAAGTTATCTATGAAGGTGTTTTGAGCAAAGTTGTAGCAAGTCAGAATATTCGTGAAGCAAGTATTCAAGGCTGGAATTTAGCATTAAGAGCAATGCTAAATTCAAATTTAACTTTTTCAAGTTCTTTGAATAATACAACTGGAACAATTCTTGGTACAAAAAATTCACCCCTCGACCATATTCCACCAATGTTTGGAAGAAGTTCATTGAAATTCAACAAAAACAAAGTTCAAACAGAACTTTTTAGCCTTTATAATGGCTGGAAAAAAATCGAAAACTATAACCTCGAAGGTGAAGACAACCAGCAATATGCAACCGTCGATGGAATGCCTTCTTGGTGGACACTAAATTTTAGAAGTACATTTCAATTGAATAAATATTTGCAGTTACAAGCAGCGTGCGAAAATATTCTTGATAATAATTACCGCAATTTTGCCTCAGGAATAAGTAATGCTGGCAGAAACTTTATTGTTACTATGAGAGCAAATTTTTGACAGATTTAATTGAGAACAAATTACGGCAAAATTTGAAATATCAAACTTTATATTCAACAAATTATAACAACCATTTTTTGTTTTCTTGACTATTTTTAATGATATTGACAGCGTTTATCACCATAACATACGTCTTAGTTTAAAAGATACTTGACGTATAATTTCCGTGATAGCACAAATACCAGAACTTTACTTTAAAACCTTAACCAGAAAACATCTTTTGACCTCAAATGGTTTGATGGAAGTTGTCGAAGATTGCCTTCGAGGGAAAGAAAGTGCCATGAAAAAATTTTATGAGCATTTTCACGGATTTGCTTTGTCGGTATGTATGAGTTATTGCGAAAACCGTGATGATGCTTTGGAAATAATGAATGATGGCTTTCTGAAAGTATTCAAAAATTTAGATAAAATTGAAAATATTGAGCGAATAAAACCTTGGCTAAGGCGAATAATGATAAATGTAGCGATTGACCATTTCAGAAAAAATGTTAGAAAACAATCAACTAATTTACCAGAAAATATTGCTGACCAAAACTACGGGGACGCATCGGTTTATGCCAAACTTTCGTCGGAAGATATAATGAAAGCTGTACAAAGTTTGCCTACAAATTATAGGTTAGTATTTAACCTTTATGCCGTCGAAGGATATTCACACAAAGAAATTGGAGAAATACTGAAGATTGCCGAAAGTACCTCTCGTGCAAATTTATCTTTAGCAAATGGTTTGCTTCGTGAGAAGCTAAAAAGAATGTTGTAATGAAACAAGAAGAAGAAAATTTCAATCGGATAATCAAAGAAAAATTGGAGCAATTTAATGCTGATAATTCACCAGAAGATTGGCAGTCAATGAAGCGTAAGTTACTGATTAGTAAACTTTTACGCTACGGAAGTGTGAGTACAATAGTTATTGCTCTTGGACTATCATATTATTTATTTAAGGAAAATGAAATAAATATTCCGACTACTACCACTATTGTTGGAGTGCTTCCAATGTTACCAGAAATCACTGAAATAAAAAAGGCTGAAATAAAGCAAACACCCGAAAAAAATATCCTTAAAAAAGAACAAGCTAAAGTTTCAATTCTTAACGAAAACCCTATTTTTCCTGAGCTAATCAACGAAACATCCGAAAAAACAGAAGAACCAATTACAGAAATAAAAGTTAATAAAATAGATTCTCGTAAAATTACAATGCCTAAATATAGTAATGATTTAGCTGAAAAAGAGATTCGCTTTATGGCATCAACTGCTGTTTCGATGAGTGATAGAATTTCGAGAGTTCGCCAACTTGGAAAAACATATGAACTTACCTCCTACCAAGCTCTCGACCGAAACATCGAAAAATGGAAAAATATTGTAATCGTATGCGATATTACAACAAGTATGTTTCCATACACCACTCAGGTTTTTGACTGGATGATGGAAAATACCGACAATAAAACCATCAAAGGAATTGTATTTTTTACCGATTGTGATAGTTTGGGCAAACAAACAAAAGGCAAACTTCCTGGAAAAATGTTTTCGGTAAGAAAAAAAGACGAGCTTGTACTTTGGGATACGATGTTTGCAGCTATAAATAATACTGAAAATAACAAAGATAAACCCGAAAACAATATTGAGGCATTGCTTTACGCTCAAAAACAATTTCCTGATGCGGACGAGTTTGTGATGATTGCCGACAATAGCAGTGAAGTAAAAGATATGCGATCACTTGAAAAGATTAAAAAGAAAGTTCACGTGATACTTTGCGGCGAAACTTACCAAAAAAACTATGCGTTTCAATCTGATTTAGTAGAAATTGCAAAAAAGACCAAAGGCTCAATTCATACCGCTGAAGATGACATCGAAAATGTATCGAAAGTAAAAGAAATGAGTGTCATTCGTGTCGGAAATGTCTATTTCCGCTTCCACAAAGGCAAGTTTTATACTACTAAGTTTCTGACGAGGCCGTAGATTGTTGAGTGATTTGGTGAATGAGTGATTTAGCGATTATATATTTTTAATCACTCATTCACCAAATCACTCATTCACCAAATCACTCATTCACAAATCACTTACCTCCAAATCACTTCAATCACTTCATCATGCGTAATGACCGTTGATTGTTTTACTTGTGGATTTCTTTTAAGCGAAATAAAATTATATTTTGGCTTAAATGACTCCTGAGAAATTACCTGAAAAGCTGATTTTTTATTAAAAACTACCACTATTTCTTTCGCCTGCAAGGGTATTTCTGCTTGCTTTTCTCCTTCTAATATTTCGATTGTTTTTGTGGTAACTTTTGGTTCAATATTATTTGTCAAATCAATGGCTTTTTGTGCATTGGGTATGCCAAAACCTATGAAATTGTTGGCATAAGGGTATAAATTAGATGATTTCTCTAATATTTCCTTGATTTTCTTGTTGCTCAAACGAGGATTTGCTTGTAATAAACACGCCACAAATCCTGTGATAACTGGAGCAGCAAGTGAAGTTCCAAATAGAGAATAACAAGAAACATTGGGTTTATTGTAAGATAAAAATTCAGGCCCAATGCTGCTGTAACCCATTTTCATTCCTAACTCATTGGTTGCACCAACGGCAATTACACCTTCCACATCAGCAGGCGTTGAAATGATTTGCCAACTACGGTCGTCGCCCTCATTTCCTGCCGAAACCACTACAATCATGCCTTTTTCTTCAACTGCCATTTGTGCTGCTCGTGCAATTACGCTCGTTTTGCCGTCCATTTGTTCGGGCAAATAACTTTCTTTTGGATTTGAAAACCCTTTTGCATAGCCCAACGAAGTATTGATAAGTCGAACGCCCAAACTATCCATCCATTCCATGGCTGCCATCCAATTGTCTTCTTCACCTCTAAATTCTTTGTTTCCGCTATCGGTTCTTGCTAAATAAAAATTAGCATTTGTTGCCAAACCTAATTGATAATTTTCTTTAATATTCCGCCCTGTAATGGCATTTAAAACTTCCGTTCCGTGAAAATCCGATGCGGTTTCACGTTCGCCAAAATAATCAACTTTCTTTGGGTTTACATAGTCTTTCGTACCCAAAACAAGATTTTTGTCAAATATATGCTTCAAAGATTGCGTATCATTCGCTCCGAAAAATCCTGCATCAATGACACCAATCGTTACACCTTTTCCATTCAAACCCAATTGCAAAAAACTTTCAATACCGATTTGTTTCATTACGAAATCTACTCTTAAATCGTCTTCTGCATTGTCATTTATTTTCGACAAGACCAATTTACTATCAATCGAAATGATTTCTTTGATAAAATCCAGTTTTTTTATGTCAGAAATTTGTTTGGCAGAAAGATTTACAGAAATTGCATTCAGCCATTTTGATTGTACAAGTGGCTGAATATCAAGACTTTGTAGTTTTGAAAGATAGCTTTTATTAACTGGCAAATCAGAGATTTGAGATTCTGGAAGTCCTAAATTTCGGCGATTTTCTTTTGTTTTTTCTGAAATTAATGCTTGTGTGGTTAAGTCTTTATCAGTAAAAAACACCCAATATTTTGCTTGTTGGGCATTTACATTCAATGAAAATAAAGTAATAAAAATAAAATTCTTCAAAATTCGTGTCATTCGAGTGCTATAATTTATAATTTCGCAAATATTCCAAAAAAACTATCAAAAAAACGACAATGCGTTACGAAAAAATTGATTCGCAACTATTTATTTCAAATCGAGAAAGATTAAAGGGTTTATTGAAACCGAAATCAATGGTGATAGTCCATTCAAATGATGTCATTCCGAGCAACGCCGACGGCACTTTGGGTTTTCGACAAAATAACGATATTTTTTACTTAACTGGTATCGACCAAGAAGAATCTATTTTGGTACTTTTTCCTGATTTTCCTGATGCACAATTTCGGGAAATACTTTTAGTACGTGAAACAAGCGAACATATTAAAGTTTGGGAAGGTGAAAAACTTTCAAAAAAACAAGCAAGTGAAGTTTCGGGTATTCAGAAAGTCGTTTGGACGAGTAATTTTGATACGATTTTAATGAAATTGGTTTTTGAGGCAGAATACGTTTACCTAAATCTAAACGAACATGATGGCGGAGATTGGGCTTTTGAAAGTCGAGAACGCAGGTTTATTTCAGAATTCAAACAAAAATTTCCACTACACAAAATCGAAAGATTAGCTCCTTTGATGCACCAATTGCGAGTGATAAAGCAACCAATTGAGCTTGATTTAATCATAAAAGCCATCGAAATTACAGGAAAAGGTTTTGTTCGAATGGCAAAATATCTAAAACCAAACATTGCCGAATACGAATTGGAAGCCGAACTGACGCATGAATTTTTGATGAATCGCTCACGTGGTCATGCCTTCGCTCCTATTTTGGCTTCGGGCGAAAGTGCTTGCGTGCTGCACTATGTTACGAATAACAGGCTTTGCCAAAATGGTGAGCTAATTTTGATGGATTTTGGTGCAGAATATGCCAATTATAATGCAGATATTACAAGATGCTTACCTGTAAATGGCAAATTTTCAACAAGACAAAAGCAAGTGTATGAAGCAGTTTTACGAGTAATGAAGTCGGCAAAAAAGCTACTCATTGTTGGAAACACCATGGAAAATCTCCGAAAAGAAGTAGGAAAAATAATTGAGTTTGAATTGATTGAATTAGGTTTATTAAAGGCACACGATGTTGAAAAACAATCAGAAGATGCTCCTTTGTACAAAAAATATTTTCCGCATGGTATTTCGCACCATTTAGGACTTGATGTGCATGATGTAGGAAATCGTTATGAAGTTTTCAAGGCAGGAATGGTTTTTACGTGCGAACCAGGCATTTATATTTCCGAAGAAAAACTCGGAATTCGACTTGAAAATGATATTTTGATTACCGAAACTGGTAATATTGACTTGATGGATAGAATTCCGATTGAGGTTGAAGAGGTGGAGGCTTTGATGAAATAAATTGCCTTACTCATTCAGTAAAAGTGATAATTTATGAATACTTTTTTCAATATCAAGTAATAATTCTTCTCGATTAGCTTCAATTATTGAAAAAGTTTCTATAAAATTTCCTCCATCTTTACTTGAAATAAATGGGCGACAATAAGATGGATAAGCTGCTCTTATTCCATCAAAAACTCCGTAGCTAAGGTTATAACCACTTTTTCCTTTTGATAATCTTAAACAACCAAGATATTGGTCAGAAAAATCAAATGGTAAAAATAAATCGTCCAATATAAAATTTAATATTCATTCTTTCCAGCTTTTGATGTTTTCAATTTGATTTTCTATAACTATATTTCTTTTCTCCACAATGCCATCGTCTATTGCAAAGTAATAAAAATCACAGTATTCTTTGAAATTTGCGTGTTTTATTTCCAGTACAAATTCCTTATCTACTATTGTTAAATCAAGCATATTTGTTAAGGTTAAATAAAAGTTTCATATAGAAATAGTAATAAATTTGGATTAAACGACAATTTTCGTTTATTTTACGTCAAATGTCTGAAATTATGTTTTTACTCTTTAATAAAACGTTCAAAAACCAATCTGAATTGGTAGAATTGGCTCGTACAGGAATTCCTAAAAATGCGGTCGTCAAGATGGCAAAACAGTTGTCATTCTCTGGAAAAGAATTGGCAATTATAATCAATCTTTCGGAAAGAACACTACAAAGGTATCCTGATAATAAAAAACTGGAAAAAATTGCTTCCGAAAAAGCCATTCAGTTAGCAAAACTCTACGAAAGAGGCCAAGAAGTTTGGGGCGATTTAGAGCGTTTTAAAGGTTGGATGCGACATCCAAATCCATTTCTTGGTTCAAAAACACCGCTCGAAATGTTGGATACAGGTTTTGGTTTCGAGATGGTTTTGGACGAAATCGGTCGAATCGAGCATGGAATTTTGGCATAATGGAGGTTTTCAGATTAACTACCGCAAAATATGCCAATGACCTTTCGGGAACAGGTGCAAGGCTTCACGGTGGGCGTTGGAATCAAAAAGACGATGCAGTTTTATATACTTCAGGAAGTCGAGCTTTGGCTTTGGTGGAAGTTTTGGTGCATTTAACCAATGCTTTTTTACCGATTAATTATCAACTCATTACGATTTATATTCCTGACGATTCAATCATCGAACTTCCTTCAAAATCGCTACCAAACGATTGGAAAAGCATTGAACCCAACGAATCTACTAAGAAAATAGCAGCAAAATGGCTGGCTGAAAACGAATATTTAGCTCTCAAAGTACCTTCGGTAGTAGTTGAAGGCGAACATAATTTTCTAATCAATCCTCTTCATGCTGATTTTTCAAAAGTTAAGGTTTTGAAAGTTGAATCGTTTAGTTTTGATGATAGATTAATCAAATGACAAGTATTTCTATGCAAGATTTTTCAGTCCAGCTTTGGTGTTTAGTGTTTTTAGGAACATTTATTATCGGTTTAGCAAAAGCTGGTCTGAAAGGCATTGAGATGCTCAATGTAACAATTATGGCACTGGTTTTTGGCGGTAAAGCCTCGACGGGCGTGGTTTTGCCAATGCTCTGTGTAGCGGATATTTTGGCAGTAAAATACTATAATCGGCACGCTCAATGGACTCATTTTTGGAAATTAATTCCCTATATTGGAGCAGGTGTTTTGATTGGAGTTTATGTAGGCAATGACATGGACGAAGCTATTTTCAAGAAAATAATGGGTGCAATTGTTCTTTTTACTGTATTTATCATGCTTTGGCTTCAATACCGAAAATCTGAAAAAGTGCCTACAAATAGACTTTTTGCAGTAATTATGGGACTTATCACAGGCATTACAACCATGCTTGGCAATTTGGCAGGCTCATTTGCTAACATTTACTTTTTATCGCTTCGTACTCCTAAAAACGATTTTATTGGCACTGCTGCTTGGTTATTTTTGGTTATCAATTTATCGAAAGTTCCATTTCAGGTTTTTATATGGAAAAACATCACACTTGATACCCTAAAACTTGATCTAATCTTATTGCCTGCCTTATTTTTAGGTTTTTATGTAGGACTTAAAATTGTGGCAATTATTAAAGAAAATTATTATCAAAAAGTCATTTTAGGCCTAACGCTCATCGGTGCAATCATGATATTTTTGAGATAGAATCTCTTCTTATTTAGTTCTATTTTTGGTTTTCTCCACAACAAAAGGAACGCAAATAGTTGACAAACAACCACAATCTATTTTCTTCAAAACAATCGTTTTATCGGTATAACAACCATTCAAATTAAAGACCCGAATTGTATAAGTTTCATCTATCAATGGATTCGCTATATTATTGATAATCAAACCATTAACTGGCATTTCTTGTGCAGTCTGATAATTGGCAGAACCTGTATAAACTGTGTCTTTCACAAAATCAAATCTATCTCCATCAGCCAAATTTAGTATCTCAATTTTACCATTATTATTGACAATACTTCCCGAACAAGTTGCCGACGTAGCTTTTAAATCAAAACTTGGTAACTCATTGATTTTCAATGAAATAGCCACACGAACACTACTGGAATCAAATTTGAAGTAAGATTCAATGGAAAACCTTCACAGACTGGACTATTTGAATTTGCAATTGGCTGAGGTTTTGGCTTAATTAATACATCAACCGAATCGCTACTTTGGCAACCATTCAAATCAATAGTTAATTTATAAATACCTGACTGTGAAGGACCTACATTAATAATTACTGGATTTTGTTCGGTAGAAACAAAGCCTTTTTTACCAATCCAAGCATAAGTAATTCCTGACAAATTTGATGAACTACTAAATTTCAAAGTATCGTTTTCGCAAATGGGCGAATTGTTGCCAACAGTAATTTGTGGCGTTGCATTAATTCTAAAAATAATTGCAGTACGTGTGCTACTGATACATTCATTGATGATGTTTCGTGTTTCGGCATAATAGGTATAAACACCTGCGGTTGTTGGCAGAGGTTTATAAGTTGTCGTTGAAACTTCTAATGGCGTTCCTCCGTTTGGCGTAGCAAACCAATCTACGGTTTCGTTGGCATTTACTGTCGTTGATAAAATTGGCTTAGCTTCACCTTCACAAATCACAATATCGCCTCCGCTGATTGGTGCATTTACAACTGGACACGAACAGTCAGGGGCAGTTACAGGCTGACTTGCGATACAATTTTTATCGGTTTTTACTGTAATCGTAATGTTTGTTCCCGCAGGAAATACGTCAATGCTATAATTTGTCCTACCCAAAAATGTAATTGTTCCCACTGTTGATGCAACACAATTGGCAATCGTGCTTAATTGCACCGAGTAAGTTTTCAAGTCAGGTTTACACGCAACTGTACCGACGGTCATTGTTGCTTTTGGGTAAATTGTCACTTCAACAGTTGCTGTTGAAAAACAGCTTCCCAAAGTAACAGATAAGGTATAAATCCCTGACTGTGAAGGAGTTGTATTATCTAAAATTGGATTTTGTTGTATGGAATTATAGCTATTAGGTCCATTCCATAGGTAATTTGCAACAGTTTCTGCATTATTTGCTGAGAAATTGATGGTTTCGGTTTCGCAAACTGGCGAGTTTGCCATTGCCATTGCGTCAGGATTTGGATTGACAGTTATGTTTGTAGTCGCCGAATTCAAACAACCATTCAAATCTACATTTACTTCATAAATTCCAGCGGCGGTTGTTGTTGCACCAACAATCGAAGGTTTTTGTAAAGTTGAAACAAAACCATTTGGCCCACTCCAATTATAAACTACACTACTCGTAGCGGTTGCTTGCAAATTAAGATTTCCGGTTGCACTTAGAGGTAAAATATTTAGTACAGAAACAATTGGCTTTTGATTGACAATTACGGTGGTCGTGGCGGAAGAAACGCAGCCATTTATTGTAACTGTCAAAGAATAAGTTCCAGAAGTGGCAACTGTTGATGAAGTAATGCTTGGATTTTGTAATGTTGAATTAAATCCATTCGCTCCCAGCCAAGAATAACTTGCCTCAACTCCTGCATTTTCTGCCGTAAAATTTAAGGCTTGCTGCTCACAAACGGGTGTATTTGAAGAAGGATTTGCCACAGGATTATCATAAACAACAACAATGGTAGTTGCAGAATTTAAACAACCATCTAACTCAACAATCACTTGATAAATGCCTGAATTAATAGGCGAAACATTCGAAATCGTTGGATTTTGTTGGTTTGAAGTAAATCCATTTGCTCCACTCCACGAATAATTTGCCCCTATTTCGTTAGCCGCAGTTAGATTTAAAGTTTGACCAGCACATTTTGGTGAGTCATTATTTGCCGAAGCAAAAGACTTCTTTTTTATTACAATATTTGTGGTGGCAATTGCCAAGCAACCATCACCCGAAGTAACTGTTAGAAAATATTGGCCAGCATTTGCAAGTACTATATTTTCAATGACAGGATTTTGTATTGTTGAAGAAAAACCCGCCGGTCCAGACCAAGTATACAAAGCCCTTAAAGAAGATAAAGCAGTAATATTTAATGGAAATAATTCACAAACAGGCGAGTTAGATGAAATCTCAGCTACTGGCAAAGTATTGATAATAACATTCGTAGTAGAAGTAGCCGAACATCCATTGGCATTGTTAACGGTTACAGTATAAGTTCCTGCTGCTGAGGTAGTTACCGAAGGAATACTCGGATTTTGTAAAGTTGAAGTAAAAGTATTCGGTCCACTCCAAGTATAAGAAGTACCGTCTGTTGCACTTAAATCTAAACTTATTCCAAAACACACATAGGTGTATTAGAACTGGCCGTTGGCGTTGGATTCGTATTAATTTGTGCAAAAGTAGTAGAAGTAATTGTGCATCCGCTTACCACAAATGTCATTGTATAAGTACCAGTTGCGGGAGTTATCACCGTTGAAATACTTGGATTTTGGGTAGCTGAACTAAAACTATTTGGTCCAATCCATTGATAAGATACTCCTGTAATACCATTATTAGCAACCAAATCTAAGGTTTTTTCTATGCAAACAAGAGAATTACTATTTGCTGTTGTATTTGGTAATGCCTTTATTGAAACATTCGTTGTGGCAGTTGCCATACAACCGTTCAATGTTACAGTTGAGGTATAAATTCCAGATGTAGTAGTACCAACATTAGTAATAGATGGATTTTGGGTAGCAAAATTAAAACCATTCGGTCCACTCCAAGCATAAGTTGCACCTATTCCACTATTAACCGATGACAAAGTAGGTGTTTGTCCTTGACAAATAGGTGTATTACTACTCGCACTAACGGTGGGCAATGGTTTCACCGAAACCGAAGTTGTAGCAGTTGAAGTACATTCATTCAAAGTTAGAGTCAATGAATATGTACCATTGGCAGCACTTGTAACATTTGCTATACTTGGATTTTGGGTTGTCTGACTAAAAGAATTTGGTCCAGTCCATTGATAGATAGCTCCTGTTCCTTGCATTTCCAGTTACAAAACTCAAAGTTTGACCTTGACATACTGGCGTATTTGAACTTGGTGTTACAGTAGTCAAAGATTTTACTGTAACAGGTATTTCAACAATTTCATTACATCCATTGACAGTTTTTACAAAAAAAATAACTTCTTGATTTCGTTGGCCAAACAGTTGAACTTCCCAATTCATTTACGTCGCTTTGAGCATCGGTAAGTGTATTAAAATATTTTACCGAAACAGTACTTCCTGCCAAAACCGCAGTATGGTCAGTAAAAAGTGTAGCCAAATCATTACATTTTCCAAAACAAACACTTCCCCCACTCAAATTAACTTTATGCGAAAAAACATACCAAAGTAGGGTCTGTAAACATAATCTTACCCAGCGGTAGTATTTGCTTGTATTTTGAAGTTAATAAGCACCTTATTGAGTAAAATATGCTTCTCTCAATTATGTTTATACGAAAAATATACGACCTTTGCACCCACAATTAAAGCAGCATCAACATCGTTTATCAATTGATTTACACCAATACACATCGCTCATTTTTTATGAAAACGACCTTTTTAAATATATTTTTCGTAACATTTTTTACCAATTTTGCTTTTGCTCAGAGTGCTGACGAGATGATTTTTATGCAGAAAATGAAATTACCTAAAGCCGAATTGAAAGCTCAAACTGCCTTGATAATTGCAAAAAGTTTTATGGGTCAACCATTTAAAGCAGCTACTTTGGAGGGAAATTCAAAAGAACAATTGGTATGTAATTTGCGAGATTTCGATTGTTCAACTTTTGTAGAAAGTGTAACTGCCATGACGTTGGTAAAACACGGAGAAAAACCAAACTTTGAAAAATACAATACTCAACTAAAAAACCTTCGTTACAGGACTGGCGAAATTGATGGATATGCTTCACGCTTACATTATTTTAGAGAATGGTTGATTCAGGCAGAAATAAATCAAGTTGGACAAGATGTAACCAAAAATATTGGTGGAATTTTACAAAAAAAGAGCATCAATTACATGACTTACAACCGTGAACTTTATCCTAAACTGAAAGACGAAGTTTCATTTTCTGAAGTTAAAAACAATCAAAAACTTATAAACGAACATGCTTTTTACTACATTCCAAAGTGGAAATTGGAGAGATTAGAAATAGAAAATCAAATTCAAGATGGCGATATTATCGCTATCACCTCAAATGTAGATGGCTTAGATTATAACCACGAAGGATTTGCCATTCGTCAGAATGGAAGACTTTATTTGTTACACGCCTCCTATGAGGTTAAAAAAGTAATTATTTCAAAAGAACCTTTGGTTGATTATTTGAATAGAGTCAATAAACATTCAGGAATTTCGGTTTTTAGGCTATTATAAAATTTCGTCATTCGATAACTATCTTCCCATCTTTCATCACCAATTTCACTTTCCGAATGTCTGAAATGTTTTGTGTTGGATTACCTTCAACGACCAAAATATCGGCAAAAAGTCCAGTTTTGATGTGTCCTACTTCATTTTCAAGATGAAAAGTATCTGTGTTTATACTTGTAGCTGTTTTTAGAGCATCGGTTGGTTTCATGCCATAAGCAACCAACATTTCTAATTCTCGTACATTATCGCCGTGAGCAAATACTCCCACATCTCCACCAAAACATATTTTCACGCCTGCATCAAGTGCTTGTTTGAAAGTCTCTTTCTTCTTTTTAATTCGCTCTGGGTCTGGGTCAATGCCTTTTTTCCAACCTCTATATTGACTAATCGCATCGCCTGCTGCCAATGTTGGACACAGACACACATTTTTCTCGACCATCAATTTCCATATATCAGGCGTACCATTATCGCCGTGTTCGATGGTTTCAACGCCTCCCAAAATCGCTCTTCGCATACCTTCGGCAGTTGAGGCATGAGCAACTGTCGGGCGACTTGCACTTTTGGCAGTTTCTACAATCAGTTTTATTTCTTCAATCGAAAATGTTGGTGCAGCTTCGCCACGAAGTCCCCAACGATAATCGGCATAAATTTTTATCAAATCTGCCCCATGACCAATCTGGTTTCTTACTTTTTTTATCAAATCATCATGTCCATCAGCCTCTTCTGCACCTTGTGGAACTTGAATATCGGGTGAAAAACCTTTAGGTGCGTAACTTCCAGTAGCAATCAAGGCTTTGGTGGCAATCAATAATCTTGGACCTAAAATTATTCCGTCATTAATGGCTTTTTTTAGTCCAACATCATCAAACTCAGCCCCTTCTGTGCCTAAATCTCTGGCAGTCGTAAATCCAGCTTTTAAAGTTCGCTCGGCATGAACCACAGCACGAGAAGTTCGGTATGAGCGAGGTTCTTTTAGCACTTGGTCTTCCCAAGTTGTTTCGTTGTATGGATGTAAAAAAAGATGCGTATGTCCTTCAATCAATCCTGGCAAAAGTGTACAGTTATTTAAATCAATAATCTTGGTGTCTTTTGGAAGACTTTTCTCGATAACTAATTGATTATCAACACTTTCTATTTTATTATTTTTGATTAAAACACCAAATTTTTCAAGCATTTTTTCACCATCAAAAACTCGTTCTGGACGTAAATAAATAAAACTTTGAGCCGCTACATTTTCAAATGTCAATACTAAAATGACGAATAATACTATTTTATATTTGTTCATTGTTGATTATTGAAGTAGTGTATTTTTAATTTTAATGCTTACGAAATCTACGAAGTCCAGCCGCTCCGATTGCAATAAAAATGATTCCCATTGCGGTATTTCCAACTGAAACTTCTTTTAAAAAAATACGCATTGCTAAAATCAAAATTCCACTCGCAATGGCAACACAACTGGCATAATACGAAAGTTTATTTTTGTCCATATTTGTTAGGGTTTAGAATATTTTGTCATAAATATAACTAAAATTAATTTTCTTTAAAATCGAATTATATATTTGTGGAATAAACCTCATTTTAATCAAAAATTCAAGCAAAATGATTATCGGTATTGGTGGCGTAAGTCGTTCGGGAAAGAGTACATTGGCAAATCTTTTGGTAACGTATTTTAGAAAAAATGGAAAGAAAGCAATTATTTTCCATCAAGATGATTTTGTATTTCCTGAAACACAAATTCCTAAAATAAAAAACAAAACCGATTGGGAATCTCCACAATCTATTGATTTTGAGCTTTATAAAGAAGTAATAGAACTTTTCAAAACTCGCTTTGATGTGGTCATCGCAGAAGGATTATTTGCATTTTATGACGAAAAAATAAATGAATTGTACGATAAAAAATTTCAAGTAAAAATTTCCAAACGCACTTTTTTGATTCGAAGAGCAATGGATATTCGCTGGGGCTACGAGCCAACTTGGTTTATTGACCATGTTTGGCAGTCATTTCTAAAATTCGGTAAAGCCAAAACCGATATAAAAAGTATCATTTCAGTAAGCGGTGAAGACGAATTCGATATGGAACGAGTAATAAAGTATATAAATAAATAAGCGTAGATTTCTTCAATTCACAATTTTAACAGACCTTTGTACTTCAAAAAAAATACTTTACATGATAATTATTGATGGTAAACTCATTTCTGCCCAAGTAAAGCAAGAACTCAAGGAAGAAGTTGAAAAACAAAAAGCAAATGGTGGTAAAATACCTCATTTAGCAGCAATTTTGGTTGGAAATAACGGTTCAAGTGAAACCTACGTAGCAAGTAAAATAAAATCGTGTGAAGAAATCGGTTTCAAATCGACACTCATCAGAAGAGATGCCTCAACTACCGAAGCTGAATTATTAGAAATAATCGAACAACTTAATAATGACGATGACATTGACGGATTCATTGTACAATTACCACTTCCCGAGCAAATCAATGTTGATAAAGTTATTGAAACAATTGACCCTCGAAAAGATGTAGACGGATTTCATCCAATCAATATTGGACGCATGGCAAAAGGGCTTCCTGCTTATATTTCGGCAACGCCTTTTGGGGTTTTAGAGTTAATAAAAAGATACAAAATTGAAACTTCAGGCAAGCATTGTGTCGTAGTTGGTAGAAGTCATATTGTAGGATTACCGATGAGTATTTTGATGCAACGCAACGATTACCCTGGCAATTGTACGGTTTCGTTAGTACATAGTCGCACCAAAAACTTAGAACAAATTACTCGTCAAGCAGATATTTTGATAGCGGCTATGGGCAAACCAGAATTTATAACTGCCGACATGGTAAAAGATGGTGCAGTTGTAATAGATGTAGGTTTGACAAGAGTAGTTGATACCACTAAAAAAAGCGGCTTTGCTTTGAAAGGCGATGTAAAATTCGATGAAGTAGCACCAAAATGTAGCTACATTACTCCAGTACCTGGCGGAGTTGGATTAATGACAGTTGCTGCATTGATGTACAATACTCTACTTTCTGCAAGAAAAGAGATTTACAAGTAATACTTATTTCTTAATTTGAAATTGGTGGGTAATTGCCTTGCCATACGGCAATTGAAGTTCAACAAAATAAACGCCATTTTTCAAGTTTTCAACATCAAAACCATGTTGAATTCCTGTAAGATTGTACATTTGAAGTACAGTTCCGTCAGAATCTTTCAATGATATTTTAGAGTTCATGTCTGTAATTTTTATTTATATGGATTAGAAATACAAAAGTTTTGCCAATTTTATATATAGACGAAAATTAGACCATAATATGTTGCATTGGTTTAATTATTTTACAAAATATTTATTTAGTGGTAGCATACTTTGTCAAAGATGGAAGTTGAGCGAAGCCCAATCTACCATCGTTTAATAATTGAAATATAACTTCCAAAATTGTCTTTTATCAAATCTCCGTGGTCAACGGCAATATTGATATTCAAATCTGATTTTAATTTTTTCATAGGAATAATTGTATTTACTGAATACGAAATTTGAGATACAGGAACAATCACTTTTCCTAATAGACTTGAATTCCCAAAATTCATACTATATGACAATCTATTTGATAATTGAATTCCTCCAATCTGATTTAATAGTCCCCCATAAAATGCCCAAACCCTATTATTGTTAACAAAAACATTACTATTATCAATTTGCTTCTCAAATCTTAAGTTCTCTTCGGCAGTCAAAAAGGGAGTACCTATTGTTCGTCTTTCATAAGACCAGCCATCGAAGTATTGTTGGTGATTAAACAAAAAACTTTCTTCATTAGGATGCCTATCTTTCAAGCTTAAAAGTTGTGCAAGTCCGGCTTCATAACGACCTTGGTTTTTGGTAAAAAGATATTCAAAAACAATCTTTTTAAATGAAGATTTGGGGTTTGGAGTAAAACTAATGCCATAAAGACCATCATCTGTATTGGTTAAGCCAAATAATTGACCATCATCAAAAACAAATTGTTTGTAAAGTAATAATCGGCTTTTTGTAAACTTAATTTCACCAGCCACATCGACAGAACCAACATGATTACCAAAATGGTTTGTCGTTTCAAAAGCATTATAGCTTGAAAATTTAGGAGAAAAACTCCATAAATTTTTTAAAGGCAAAACCACATTCCCATATACAAACCAATCCTGAGGAAAACGTCCATTGAGTAATCTATCATCATTATCGTTGATAAATTTCTTGGTTTTACCACCCCATTGAACGTTATGGACAATTCCTCCAAATAAATTTAGTTTTGAGGTCGGTTTTCCAATTTTAAAAAATATAGTTTTTTGATGTAAAAAATAATCCTTCGAAGAAAGTTGATTTCCAAACCACCCATGTGAATATGTAGCTTTGAAACTCAACCATTTGAAGAAAAACTTTGTATAATTGGGTATCCCAATTTGAACTTTTGGAATGGGCATAGCATTGCCTGACCAAGAAACTGAACCCGAACTCATCAAAGTATCAACAATCCCAAACATTTCTTTTCTTCGACCAACATAAAATTCAAATTTTCCTAATTTTGTACATAAAAAAGCTTCGGGAAGGAGTAGTTGTGGTTTTTTACCAAGAATTGTTACAGTTTCAAAGCCATAATCAAACTTGAAAAATTTATTTAAGGTATCTTTTTTAGTCTTGATACTTTGCCGACATAAAAAAGCAGGAAGATTGCTAGGAATGCTTCCAAATTGATTGGAAGCTTGCCAAAATGGTAATTTATTAGTCAGCGAAAAATAGCTACCTAATTCAAATTGGTAGTTAAATTTTTTTTGTAGATTTTGTTGAGCTTTGATTGTCAAAGAAAGACAAATCAATATTACAGTTAAAGCTTTCATTTACCTCATTTTTACAAAAAATGAAGTGCAAAAATGATGCCTGTTGAGCAAATAATTAAAAATGAATTACTTAGTTTGTAATAAATTTTTCGCATTAATAACCTCAAAATATGGATGAGTTTTGAGCATATCTTGTAAAACTTGTACATGTCCTCCACCAATAATCACCAATAATTTACGGTCGAACGGGCTAACGCTTGCAAGAATATTTTGTAATATTTTAGCATTTCGATAATATTCTTTTGCAGAAAATTCTGCACCAAAACCATTGGTATTTGTGTCCATCCAACCTGTAATATTGAAATAATGTAGTGTAGAGATGCTTTGTTCTGAATTTAAATTGAGCAAATGTTGTTTGATTGTTAAATTTTTCCAGCTTTCATAATTAGCTATATAATCATCAAAAGCCTTTTTTACACTTCGATTTGCTTTAAAATAATCTTCATAAATGGGTCGTTTCCCTTCAAGTTCATTGGAATAATATGCCATTAAAGTATCAATTTTATTCTTTCCAATTTTTAATCCAACATTTAGTTCTGGCTGAACAAAATTTATACAAGTTACACCAGTTGGGTGATTGATTTTCTTAGCTAATTTTATTCCTAACTGAAAAATCTCATTATATTCGCTACTTTTTAGAATTGGCTTCAATCCATTCAAATAATTTCTGTAAATACCATCCCAATATGGTTGAGTATCAGGCGTATTTTCAACAAAAATTTTATCTGGTTTATACTTTGCCAAGTCATCAACCACAGACTGAATTTGATTTTGACGTTCAGCCGAAAGTAAGTCAGTGATGCTTCCTTGCTTGAAATCAGCACTTTCACCCATGTGAAAAACTCCTAAAAAAGCGATTTGGATTCTACCACTTTGGGCAGAAACAAACAATGTATCTATTAAAATAATAGTTATTAAACAAAGTCTTTTCATGAAAATATATTTTCTGAAATATAAACAAAAAGACTGCCAATAAGCAGTCTTTTTGTTCAAAATATAACAATTAAATTCAATTTATATTTACCCTACACTTCCTTCCAGCGAAATTTCTAACAATTTTTGTGCTTCTACAGCAAATTCCATTGGCAATTGATTCAAAACTTCTTTAACATAACCATTAACAATCAAAGCAACCGCTTTTTCGGTCGGAATTCCTCTTTGGTTGCAATAAAATAATTGGTCTTCTCCAATTTTTGAAGTCGTTGCTTCATGTTCAACCGTTGCAGTTGAATTATTTACTTCAATATAGGGAAAAGTGTGAGCCCCACATCTATCTCCCAAAAGCAAAGAATCGCATTGAGAAAAATTACGTGCGTTTTCAGCACGTTTTGAAATATCAACTAATCCTCGGTAAGAATTCTGGCTTCTGCCTGCCGAAATTCCTTTAGAAACAATGCGGCTTTTAGTGTTTTTGCCAATATGAGTCATTTTAGTGCCCGTATCAGCTTGTTGCATATTATTAGTAACTGCAACGGAATAAAACTCCCCTATCGAATTATCACCTTTCAAAATTACCGAAGGATATTTCCATGTAATTGCCGAACCTGTTTCTACTTGCGTCCAAGAAATCTTAGAATTTGCTCCAAAACATATTCCACGCTTAGTAACAAAATTATAAATCCCCCCTTTGCCATCTTTATCTCCAGGATACCAGTTCTGCACAGTTGAATATTTTACTTCTGCCCTCTCGTGAGCAAAAATCTCTACACAGGCAGCGTGGAGTTGGTTTTCGTCACGCATGGGTGCAGTACAACCTTCCAAATAACTGACGTACGAACCTTCATCTGCCACAATTAATGTACGCTCAAACTGACCTGTTCCTGCGGCATTTATTCTAAAATAAGTCGAAAGCTCCATCGGGCAACGAGTACCTTTCGGAATATAGCAAAATGAACCATCAGAGAAAACAGCTGCATTTAAGGCAGCATAATAATTATCTTTAACGGGAATGACTGAACCCAAATATTTTTTAATTAACTCAGGATGCTCCTTTATTGCTTCAGAAATTGAGCAAAAAATAATGCCTAACTCTCCTAATTTTACTTTGAAAGTTGTTGCAACTGAAACCGAGTCTATTACAGCATCTACAGCAACCCCAGACAAACGTTCTTGTTCTTTCAATGAAATACCCAAACGCTCAAAAGTACGACGTAATTCGGGGTCAATTTCATCCAAAGAATTGATAACTTTTTGCTGTTTTGGGGCAGAATAATACTTAATTGACTGTAAATCAACAGGTTTATAATGAACATTTGCCCAAGTTGGCTCAGTCATGGTTAGCCAAACACGATAAGCATTCAATCGCCATTCGAGCATCCATTCTGGCTCATTTTTCTTGGCCGAAATCATGCGAACAACCTCTTCACTTAATCCCGCAGGAATTTCGTCTGCCTCAATATCAGTATAAAATCCGTATTTATATTCGGATGTTGTAAGTTCTTCTAATAATTCTAAATCCTTGCTCATGCTTTTGTTTTTGCGTGATTTACTATATTTCTAACAAAAGAAATTAAATAAATGTTCGCAAATATTAGACTTAATATAAATAAGAAATAAATTAAATTTGAAGATTTGAAAAATTATTGCCGCAAAGGCACAGAAGTGACCGTCGTATGGCACAAAGATTTAATTGAAAATACTTTTAAAAACTTGGTGTCTTTGAGTCTTGGTGGCTATTAATAATTGGTTAATTGCCTCTTATTTCACTGCCTCAAAAGTTGCCAAAAACTGATAACTTGTTCCACTTAATGTAATATTAGTTTTGCCAATAAATTTGGTTTCGGACAATTCAACGATGTCAAAAACTGTATTATCAACAACGCGTCCTTGAAAAATAATTTTATCAATCGAAAATTGCGTTTCAGTTGCATTATAACTCCAATTTGCTTTTAATAATAAATCGGGGTCTGAGGCATTACATTTTGTTAGGCCCTCACGCAATTCATAAGTTTTATTTGGAAAAAAAATCAACAAATTATCTGTTACACAGGTAGGCTGAGTAGTAACTAAATCAATCTTTAATCCACTTGGATTTGTTGCTTCAGCTTTTATATTTTTCCAAGTTTTAGAAACAGTCCCAGCCAAAAGCTCAGTTTTGGTTTTAGGTACTACTATTACGTCTTTTGTTTTGCAAGAAAAAAATGCCGTCAAGCTAATTATTGTTACAAAGGCTAATGTTTGAATTCTCATTTTTATACAATTTTTGGTTAATTTTTTTTTACTAATTTTTCAATAATTCTACTATCCGCTTACCAGTTTTATCAGAAGCTCCAACATCACCCAAACTATTCCTAATTGACTTATATTCAAGTAATTGTATTTGTCTTTCACCTGAATTGCCCAAAATTATAACTAATTCATTTGAAATATTTTCAACTGTCAAATTGTCCTGAATTAATTCTTTCACAACTTCTTTTTGTGCAACTAAATTCACTAACGAAATATAAGGAACTTTTATTAAAAACTTTGCAATTTGAAACGAAATCCAGTTTGCTTTATAACAAACCACTTGTGGAACATTGAATAAGGCTGTTTCTAATGTAGCTGTACCCGAAGTTACGATTGCTGCTTCAGAATGAGTCAATAAATCATAAGTTTGGTCAAAAACGATGCTAATATTTTTGCTCAAATATTTTGAATAAATTTCACTTTTCAAGTTACTAACTCCAGCAATAACGAACTGATAGTCAGGAAATTGTATGCCTGTGGCAATCATCAATTCAAGCATAAGCTCAACTTCTTGCTTTCTACTTCCGGGAAGCAAAGCTATTATTTTTTTCTCTACTAAATTATTATCTTTTAGAAAGTCATTATTTGGATTAAAAGTTGCAATTGCATCAAAAAGAGGATTGCCAACAAACTCAACTTCATAATTGTACTTTTTAAAGAATTCGACCTCGAATGGAAAAATCACAAAGAGCTTATCAATTGTTTTTTTCAAAGTCCAAGCTCGGCTTTGATTCCATGCCCAAACCTTAGGAGAAATGTAATAAAAAACTTTATAACCTTCTTTTTTTGCCCACTTTGCAATTCTCATATTAAAGCCAGCATAGTCAATCAAAATAACAGCATCGGGCTGAAATTCTGAAATACTTTGTTTACATTCTTTAAAAAAACCAAAGATTTTAAACAAATTTTGAAGCACTTCCACAAACCCCATAAAAGCAAGTTCGCGGTAGTTTTTCACAACATCAGCACCAGCTTCTTGCATTAAATCACCACCCCAAGCCAACACAACTGCTTGACTATCAGCACTTTTGATTGCTTTTACAAGATTTGAACCATGCAAATCTCCAGAACGTTCACCTGCAATTATAAAGTATCTCATCAGCCCCCTAACCCCTCATGGGGGAATTTTATTTACCGTAATATTCTACAAAATGATTAGCGGTTTCTACCAACTTTATGCTATGAAGTGTTCCTTTGCAAAAATTTGGAATAATTGGTTGTAAGATTTTCCAAATTTCTACAGCAAAAACCTCGGTACTTGGCAGTTTTCCTTTCAAAAACTCCACATCTTTATTCAAAAAAGTATGGTCAACCTTATTTACAATTTCTTTTTTCATGATATCACTTAAATCTTTTAAGTCCATCACAAAACCTGTTTCTTCGTCAATTTCACCTTTGACCGTTACAAAAAGCTCCCAATTATGCCCATGAATATTCGAACAAAGTCCAAAAATTTCTTTGTTTTTTTCTGCCGTCCACTTTGGATTATATAGTTGATGAGCTGCGTTAAAAGTTTCCCTCCTCGTAATATGAATCATTGAATTGCTTGATTTTTTTACAAAATTACCAACAAAAAACATCAACTTACCAAAAATTAGTCATTTTCTTAAAAAAGTACAATTTATTCAAAGTTTTGTGTATGGATTTTTGTTTCGCAATAGCCTAATTTTGCAAACTCCTTTTTATCAAAATAGAATATGATAATTGTAACTGGTGCAGCTGGGTTTATAGGTAGTTGTCTGATTCAACGTTTGAATCAAGATAACTTCAATTTTATTATTGCCGTTGATGATTTTTCTAATACTCTGAAAATGAGGAACTTAGAAGGTAAAAAGATTCAAGAATTTGTTCACCGTGATAATTTTTTCGATTGGCTTGACACACACCAGGCAGAAGTCGAATTTTGTTTTCATATTGGAGCAAGAACTGATACGACCGAATTTGACAAAGAAATTTTTGATAGATTGAACCTGAATTACTCAAAACAAATCTGGAAAAAATGCCATGAATACCAAATTCCATTGGTTTATGCTTCGTCGGCAGCAACTTATGGTGAAGGAGAATTTGGCTATGATGACAATGAATTATTGATTCCGCAATTGAAACCGCTCAATCCTTATGGAGATTCAAAAAATGATTTCGATAAATGGGCGTTAGTTCAAAAAAACAAGCCTTTTTTCTGGGCAGGATTGAAGTTTTTTAATGTTTATGGTCCAAATGAGTTTCATAAAGGTCGCATGGCATCGGTTATTTTTCATGCATTCAATCAAATTAGTAAGCACGGGAAAATGAAATTATTCAAATCGCACCGACCAGATTTTAAAGATGGTGAACAAATGCGAGATTTTATTTATGTCAAAGATTTGATTGATGTTTGTATTTATTTGATGCACTCCCGCCGAAATTCGGGTATTTATAATTTGGGAACTGGCAAAGCTCGTACATTTTTAGACCTTGCCAAAGCTACATTTTCTGCTTTAAATCTTCCTCCTGATATTGAGTTTATAGATACTCCCGAAGATATCAGAGATAAATACCAGTATTTTACGCAAGCAAATATGAGCAAATTACGCATGATTGGTTATAAAAAACCTTTTACTTCGCTCGAAGATGCAGTAAATGATTATGTTACTAATTATTTGTTTGGGGAAAAATATCTGTAAAAATCTCCCTTTTTTTTGCTATTTTTGCACAAAAGTACCCCACCTTAAATCCCTCCCCAAAAGGGAGGGACTTTAAATTTCAAAAAAGCATATTTTTTTTTGCTCCAATCCTTTTTGGGGAGGGGTCGGGGGTGGGGTTAAATTGTTATATTCAGAAAAAGTTTTTAATGAAAAATATTCGTAATTTTTGCATAATTGCACACATTGACCACGGCAAAAGCACACTTGCCGACCGTTTACTTCAATTTACAGGAACTGTTTCGGGAAGAGAAATGCAAGCACAAGTGCTTGACGACATGGATTTGGAGCGAGAACGAGGCATTACAATCAAAAGTCATGCGATTCAGATGAATTATAAATTTGAAGGACAAGACTATGTTTTGAACTTGATAGACACACCTGGACACGTTGATTTTAGTTACGAAGTTTCTCGTTCGATTGCAGCATGTGAAGGAGCTTTATTGGTCGTTGATGCCGCACAAGGCATTGAAGCCCAGACAATTAGCAATCTTTTCTTAGCACTCGATCACGACCTCGAAATAATTCCAGTTTTGAACAAAATCGACCTTCCGGGGGCAATGCCAGAGGAAGTGAAAGACCAAATTGTCGATTTGATTGGTTGCGACAGAGATTCGATTATTCCTGCAAGTGCCAAAGAAGGCATCGGAATTGATGAAATTTTGTCTGCAATTATTCATCGAATAAAAGCACCAGTTGGAAATCCCGATGCACCTTTACAGGCATTGATTTTTGACTCAACTTTTAATTCTTATCGTGGAATTGAAGTTATTTTCCGAGTAAAAAATGGGAGAATTAATAAGGGCGATAAAGTTAAATTTGTAGCCACAGGCAAAGAATATTTTGCTGATGAAGTTGGCATTTTAAGATTGACAAAAGAACCTCGTGATTTTGTAGATTGTGGCGATGTTGGTTATATCATTTCAGGAATAAAAATTGCTAAAGAAGTAAAAGTTGGCGACACAATTACGCAGGTTGATAACCCAACCAAAGAGATTATAAAAGGCTTTGAGGAGGTAAAACCAATGGTTTTTGCAGGAATTTACCCTGTTGATACTTCTGAGTTTGAAGAATTGCGAGATGCCATGGAAAAACTGCAACTAAATGATGCAGCTCTGATTTGGGAACCCGAAACTTCGGCAGCTTTGGGCTTTGGATTCCGTTGTGGATTTTTGGGAATGTTGCACATGGAAATCGTGCAAGAACGCCTCGAAAGAGAGTTTGATATGACGGTTTTGACGACTGTTCCTTCAGTACGATTTCATGTGATTGACAAAAGAAATGAAAAATCAGAGGTTTCTGCACCTTCCGAGATGCCAGAGCCTAACTTAATAAATTGGATAGAAGAACCATTTATAAATGCACAAATTATTACAGCTGCCGACTATGTTGGACCAATAATTGGCTTGTGCATGGAAAAGCGTGGGATTCTGAAAAACCAAATATATTTGACTTCTACTCGTGTTGAATTAACTTTTGAATTGCCACTTTCGGAGGTAGTTTTTGACTTTTTTGATAAGCTGAAAACGATTTCGAGAGGTTATGCTTCACTTGATTATCATTTGATTGGCTACCGAGAATCTTCATTGGTGAAATTAGACATTTTGCTTAATGGCGAGCCTGTGGACGCACTTTCTGCCATTGTTCACAGAGATAAGGCTTATGATTGGGGCAAAAAATTATGCGAAAAACTAAGAGAATTATTACCTCGTCAGCAATTTGACATTGCGATTCAAGCTGCGATTGGTGCAAAAATTATTTCGAGAGAAACCGTTAAGGCTTTGCGAAAAGATGTAACTGCCAAATGTTATGGTGGTGATATTTCTCGTAAGCGTAAACTCTTAGAAAAGCAAAAGAAAGGTAAAAAACGTATGCGTCAGATTGGAACTGTTGAAGTACCACAAGAAGCATTTATGGCGATTTTGAAGATAAATAATTAGTTTTTTTGAATCTGATAAATGAAATTCTAACAAATTTTCTGTTTAGTTTTTAAAGACATTCAAAACTTTGTTATAATTTTGAAAATTGAAATTTACAATCCAAATTCTAAGCAAATTATAAAAAATGGCAGAAGTAATCAGAATGCCCAAAATGAGTGATACCATGACAGAGGGCGTCATTGCATCATGGAATAAAAAAGTTGGTGATGTTGTAAAATCTGGTGATATTTTGGCTGAAGTCGAAACCGACAAAGCCACAATGGACATGGAATCATATTATGACGGAACTTTACTTTATATTGGCGTAGAAAAAGGTGCTGCCGTTGCCGTTGATGCTATAATGGCAGTTATTGGTAAGCCAGGCGAAGATTTCCAAAGCCTTTTGAGTGATTCTCCAGCTCCCAAAAATGCTGCAACTGAAACCACACCGGTTGTTGAAGCACTTGCCCCAGTGGATACTGTCCCAGTGGAATCTGCACCAATTGCCACTTATCCTGCCGTTGATACTTCAAATATCAAAGCAAAAGTTGTAACAATGCCACTTTTGAGCGATACCATGACCGAAGGTGTGATTCATACTTGGCTCAAAAAAGTTGGTGATAAAATAAAATCTGGTGATATTTTGGCAGAAATCGAAACCGATAAAGCCACAATGGAATTGGAAGCTTATGAAGACGGAACATTATTATATATTGGAGTTGAAAATGGTCAAGCTGCCAAAATCAATGCTGTAATAGCTATAATTGGCGAAGAAGGTGCAAATTATCAGCCACTTTTGGGGGCTGCTCCAGCAACTCCTGCCAGTTCAACTCCTGTGAAAGAAATAGTTGCAGAAAAAGCACCAGTTGCACCTGCTTCTCCAACTGCACCACAGGCAACTCCTGCACCTGTACAAGCATCAAATAGCAATTCAAGAGTTTTGGCATCACCACTTGCTAAGAAATTAGCCGAAGAAAAAGGATTTTCAATTTCAGAAATAAATGGAAGTGGCGAAGGTGGGCGAATTGTAAAATCTGATGTTGATAATTTTACACCAAAAGCGAAAGAATCTTCTGTTGGCACTTCACAGACAACTACAAATGCTTCTTCAAATATTGGTGTTGAAAGCTACGAAGAAATTCCTTTGACGCAAATGCGTAAAGCAATTGCTCGAAGTTTGGCAGAATCGCAATCTTCAGCAGTTGATTTCCAATTAACAATGGAAATTTGTATGGACAAGGCCATGCAAGCAAGAGAGGTGATGAATGAGGCATCTCCAGTGAAGATTTCATTTAATGACATGATTTTGAAAGCTTGTGGAGTCGCCTTGAAAAAACATCCAAACGTAAATTCATCTTGGAGAGAAGACCATATCAGACGTAATAATCATGTGCATATTGGCATGGCAGTAGCAATAGCCGAAGGGTTGATTGTGCCAGTCATTCGATTTGCAGATACATTACCTTTGTCAGTTTTAGCGGCATCAACCAAAGATTTAGGCGGAAAAGCAAAAAATGGCAAACTACAACCAAAAGATTGGGAAGGAAATACCTTTACAGTTAGTAATTTAGGAATGTTTGGAATTGAACAATTTACTTCGATTATAAATAACCCTAAAAATGAATCTTGTATTCTGTCGGTAGGTGGAATAAAAGAAATCGTTGCGGTGAAAAACGGTCAATTTTATGCTACAAATGTCATGAAATTAACAATGACTTGCGACCATAGAGTTGTTGATGGGGCATCTGGTGCAGCTTTCTTGGTAACTTTGAAGCAATTATTGGAAGAGCCGTATAGAATGTTGGTGTAACACCCCCGCCCCTAAAGAGAAGTTTAAATATAAAAAGAACTTCCAGATGTGCCATTTTTTAAAGTATGGCACAACTGGTTTAGAGTTATATAGAATAAAAATCATGCAAGTAATACATGCAACAACAGTTCTGGGAATTATTCATAATGGAAAAGTGGCTCTTGGAGCAGACGGACAAGCTACTATGGGTAATACAATAGCCAAAAGCAATGTTCGGAAAGTGCGAAAATTATATGGGGGCAAAATATTGGCAGGGTTTGCTGGTTCAACTGCCGATGCTTTTACTTTGATTGAGCGTTTTGAAGAAAAACTCAATGCTTATGCAGGAAATATGAAGCGTGCAGCCATTGAATTAGCTAAAGATTGGCGAACAGATAGGTTTTTACGGAAATTAGAGGCAATGTTAATTGTTGCCAATGAAACTGAAATCCTTATTATTTCAGGAACCGGTGATGTTTTAGAGCCTGACCATCAAATTGCTGCGATTGGCTCAGGAAGTATGTACGCTCAGTCGGCAGCAATAGCTTTACACCGACATGCTCCAGATTTAACCGCCGAGCAAATGGTGAAAGAAAGCCTTAATATCGCTGCCGATATTTGTATTTATACCAATCATAATATTATCATTGAAACGCTTTAATAGTTCTGAGTTTTGGGCAATTAAATCTTAATTACAACCACATGGAAAGTGCATTTTTAATGCATTTTTTTTGTTTATATACTTTTTCCATTCTTGCGGTTTTGCAATAAAAACAACTTTTCCAGCACCAGGAAACTCTGTTGCGTTTGTGGGTTTTCCTATTTTTTCTATAATTTGCTCATACATTTCTTTCGGAATTAAATCTGTGCATACGTTGATTCCTACAAAATCATTGTATTGGAAATATCTCAGAAAATGCTCCAGTTGCTCATCTGAGAACTTATTTGTAATTTTTGAAGCGTTTTGCCAATCGGGAGAATCTGCCGTTGTCCATTTCCCAATACCAGTATTTACAAATCCATTCATAGCTGATTCTTGCACATGGCTGTAATATCCGCCAATTACTTTTTTGTGATGAAATCTACTTAAAGCATAGACATTACAAGTTTTTTGGAAAATCGGACATAAATTTTCTTTCAAACCAGAGCCATCTCCCCCAACAATGCAAAATGGAAAATCCATGACAGCTTCGCCTTTTTGTTTTTCAATATTTGATAAATATGAAAAGAAATTTTTGTCAAATTCGTAAGGTTTTTGTTTAAAACGAAAACTAAAAACTTCAAAAGTTTCGAGAAAGAATATAAGTGTCATAACAAATATAAATACTTTCTTAAGTTGAAATTTTGACCAATTTATGGGTAGAAAAAAACAACAAAAAATTACGGGTAACATTGAAGTAAATCTAGAAGGCACACGATTATATGCTCCCCAAGGAAAGATTTTCAAGGTTGGAATTCGAACAGGATGATAAAATGTAGAAATTATTAGAAGTATCAAAAATGGCAAAAAAACAAGCCAATATTTTTGTCTATTTTTTAAAAAACCAATAACTCCTAAAGTCAAACAAAACCAACCTGCACTTCCCGAACCAAAGCCTTCAGGCATATCTTTGAGTATTCCAACATAAGGGTTTTGTAATGCACTAATACTTGGAAAATAGGGAAGTAACATCCTTAAAGGGCTGCTCCAATAATTAGCTGCATTTATATCATTAAGCGGGTGATATTTAGCTTCAAAATATATTTGCAAAACCAATGGTAAATAAAAATAAAGTAAAATTAATGAAGGAATTGATAAAAAAATGAAGTAAATAGGCTTTAGTTTTAATTCTAAAAACCAAGAATTAAAATGGTAAATTAATTGAAATTCTTTGTTAAAATGCCTTCTGAGTAAGATAACAAGCAAAACCACAAAATTCAAAACAAAACTACTCAATGCAAAACCACAAATATAACCGAGGTTCATTCCGAGTGTTGCAATTAACAAAAATGCTTTCAACAAAATCCATTTTAATGAAATATTTTCTCTTAAAATTATTTTTTTTGTAAGAATAAAATCTGAAAATAAGCTAAGAATTGTCCAATGAATAGTGCTGTGGTTATAATGATGAGGGTACTTATTAAGTGCATAAAAATTAAAAAATGTAACAATAAAACCTACAAAAAAGGCTTTATTTTGACCAAATTCATTTTTCAAAAGTAAATAACTTCCAAGAAAGGATATGATTAAACTTATAATATAATAATAATTTAGCCAAGCCCCATGTCCGAAATTTTTATAGAAAAAAGCGAACCAATAATTACTTTCTAAAGACCAATCGGAAAAAACTTGGGTTGTTCCATAAGGGTAAAAAGTATTATTATGGTTGAGAGAAATATTTGGAAAAGGGTTGAAGTGAATATTTTCAGCCAAATAATAACCTACATATTCCCATTCATCAACATCTCCTCCACCCGAAAGCGGAAAAGTAAAGTTTCGAACAAAAAAAAAGCCGTACAAAATCGGAAGAATAATGCAAATTGAGAGAAAAAGTAAATTTCGGTTTTTGTTTGACATTTTTTATTAGCCACTAAGGCACAAAGACACTAAGTTTTTAAAGATGTTTTGCTGCCGCATTGTCAAGCCAAATGTATGCGTTTTGGTGTAATTTAAAAACTGTTGCTGGCAAATCTTCATTAGGTTCTTGCTGAATCATTTCTTTCAAAATCTCGGCTTTTCGTTCGCCGGTGGCAATCAAAATTGCAGTTTTAGCATCTAATAAGTGCTTCAAACCAACTGTTATTCCTTGTGAGAGTGGCGTATTTGAAGAAAAATATTTTTGTCCCGTCGTTATCGTAATCTCATCAAGCTCCGAAACATGACAATAATTACCAAAACTTGTTCCTGGCTCGTTAAGTCCGATATGTCCATTTAGCCCCACTCCCACTATTATCAAATCTGCCCCACCATGTTCAAACAGCAAATCATCAAGTCGTTTACATTCGGCTTGCAAATCATCAGACATTGAATTAAAAAAAGTATATTGATTTGGATTTATTTGAAGGGGTTTTAGCAAATTTTCTTCAACAATATATCTACAACTACCTTCACTTGTGGCAGGAATTCTTACCCATTCGTCCAAACCAATAATTGTAACATGCTGAAAATCAGCAGGTTGGGCAAATTCGACGATTTTTTTGTAGGTCAAAACTGGCGTATCTCCTGATGTAAGAATCAGTGTTGCATTTGGTATTTTTTTGACTAAATCAATGATGAAATTGGCAGTATGAATGGCTAATTGTTCGGGGTTTCGGAAAGTTGAGATTTGCATGAATTATATATTTTGAATTTATCAAAGCTAATTTTTTTAATTCAATTTCACAAGAAAATGCTAATTTTCTACAAAAAAACTATAAATTTGTAGAAACCAAAAAAACACATTTATGTCAAAAAAAGGAAAAGTAGTTCAGTTTCAACCAATTTCTCTCAAAAATTATATCATTGATAGAGCAAGAAAATTGCCATTTTATAAATGCTGGTCAATTGGTGATGACGAAAACGGCATGAAACAGATTGTAGTTTCTCGCCAAAAAGCCAATGGAAAATTAGTCGTTGGTTTTTATTTGGTTGATTATTTTTGTTTGGGTTTGAAGGACACTTTTTATAAAGAATTTGATGATGAAGATGAATTAAGTGATGTTTTTTTTGAAAATGTACCATTTGAAGCTGAAAGAATTGAAATTGATGAGGTTTATGCCCAAAATTTTATTTATGGAGCTATCGAATTTGCCGAAGACCATGGATTTGAACCTGCAAAAGATTTTAGAGTAACCGAATATCTTTTAGATGAAGTAGATGATATTGAATATATGGAAATTGAGTTTGGCGATAATGGGAAAGTTCACTATTTATCTGGACCAGAAGATGACATTGCAAAAAACTTGAAAATTTTGAGAAAAAATGTTGGTATTGATAATTTTGAATTTACTGATTTGACCGATGAGTTTGGCGATGAAGATGAGGAAGATGATGTTTTTGATGATGAAATGGATGAGTTGGTTGAATTAGAAGGGGATGAATTAGTCGAAAAATTTAAGGAGATTTTTTCAGATACTGAAAACGAAACATTGAATATTTTACACTCACATCATATCGGTATAGTTTTGCAAATTGATAAATATTGTAGAGAAATTGAATATGATAATCTTTTAGAAAAATATAAATTTCATAAAGATGAGCTTAACAATAAAATAATAGAATATTGTATTTTACTAGATTCCGAAAAAGAAACGATTTTTAACACAGAGGTTGTTAAAAATGTTATTCAAAATTTAATTGAAAATTACCATTATTATGAAGGAATTCACTTTATTCTACACACAGCCTACAAAAAAGCACTAATTGACAGAATTAATAATGAAGAATCTGATGAACTTTTTAAGTTTTTCACTTCATTCAAAATAAAAACCTCTGTTTGGGGTTTAGGAATGTTGAATGAAATTTCTATAAAATTATACAAAAAAGAATTTTTCCATTATTTAACAGACGACCAAAAAGACCGAGCATTAGACTATTTTTTCAAAGAAATTAATAACGAAAAACTAACAAATATTTCTGAAAAATATTTGAATTTTGGTGAGGATTTTAAGTTTTTCAAAAATGAATATAATGTTTGGGAAGATGAAGATGATTTGAAAATTGAATTGCTGGAATTAGGCAAAATGGATTTAGCAGATTAATATTCAAAAGCCAATCAATTAAATTTGATTGGCTTTTTTACTGAATTTTTAAACAAGTTATTCCGTTATATTAAAAATCCTAAATACATCTTGATGACTAAGTATTTTTTCCTTTTTTTTCTTTCTCTACAATTTTTATTTGCTCAAATACGCATAATTAAAGGGAAAACAATCAATTCCCAAGATAGTTCTATGATTCCTTTTGTCAGTATTTCAGTAAAAAACACGCAAAAAGGAACTCTTTCAGATGAAAAAGGACAGTTTTCACTAAAAATCAGAAACCAAAACGACACTTTGGTTTTTAGTAATATCAGCTTCGAACGAAAAATGATTTCTGTAAATGATTTCTTAACAAATGGAGAAATAATAACTTTAAAACAAATATCAAGCAATTTGAATGAAGTAATTGTTCGTCCGAAAGAAAACCCAGCTTGGGAAATTATTCGGCGAGTCTTAGAAAATAAAGAACAAAATGACCCTGATAAATTGGATTCTTATCGAGCAAATGTTTATTCAAAAATTGACATTACTATTGAAAATTTTAAAATAAAAATTAAAAAAGATTCGCTAAACAGTTCCAAAACAATAAAATCTGCAACTTTTTATGTGCAAGAAAATTATTCTGAAATAATAGCAAAAAAGCCTGCCAAAAAGAAAGAAAAAATCATTGCTTCGATTGGTAATTTCCCAGTAACATATACTTATTTAATCAATACCTTTCCGCTTGATATTAACCCTTTTGGATTTTATAAACCTTTGTATAATAATACAATTTTGAAGCGATTTTATGTAAATCCAATCAATGAACAAACTTTCAAACAATATGATTTTGAGCTTCAAGATACATTAATTAATGAAGCCGATTCTACTTTCATAATTACCTATAAACCTTATAAAAGCATGAATTTTGAAGGTTTGACAGGCATTTTGCAAATTAATAGCAATGGATTTGCCATTGAAAACATAACTGCAAAACCCGCTGATACGCTTCAATATTCTACTTTTAATATCAAACAAAGCTATGAACGAGTTTTTGAAAAGTGGTTTCCTACCAAATCTGAAATTAACATTTTGGGGAATTATGACCAAAAAAATCTGGATGGAGTTGGCTCTTTGAAATTGTTAAATATCTATGAAAATATTCGCATAAATGAACAGTTAGCAAACAAATTATTTGATGAATCGAATAGAGAAATGTCGCCAAATGCAACTGTAATTAGCCAAGAACAATTCAAAAAGTACCGTTTGGATAGCTTGAATAAAATGGAAAATATTGCTTATGGTATTAGAAAACAAAAAAAAACAGGGGAATTAATGAGGTTAGATTCAATTGCAAATCCAACTTTGATGGGGCTTATGTCGGGGGCTTTGGAGTTTGGCAAGATTGAATTATTGAGCAATTATTTTCTTAGAACAGATAATAGTTACGAAAAGATTCGAATAGGTATTGGAATTCAAAATAACCAAAGATTGAAACCCAAATTTAGAATGATGGGAGGAATTGGTTATGGTATTTTTGATAAAAAACTAAAGTATAAAAGCAAAATAAGCTGGCATATTACGCCCGACCGCTATAATCGGCTAAGTATTTATTATGAAAATGACTATAATACGCCTGCATATAATCGTTTTTTGCAACCAAATTTCTTAGTTGAAAAAAATATATCAATTCCATATTCGCTCAGAGATAGTATTCCCATAAGAATTGATAATTACAAAAACTATGGAATTTCGCTGCATTTTAAGCCCTTTCCATATACTTGGTGGAAACTTTCACTTGAAAATGAAACCAGAAATCCCCAATATTTATACCAATTTAAAGAAAAAAGCACATTTCGAACAACCGAACTCAAACTTGATGTGAGATTTGCCTACAAAGAAATATTAAACCGAATTGGAAGGTTAGAAAGTATCATTAATCGTTGGTTTCCAATTATTTGGGTGCAAATAGTGAAAGGAATACCAACATTTCAAGGCAATTATTCCTATTGGAAAGCAACTACGGCAATGGAATATCAAATTAGATTTAAACGAATGGGAAACACAAGAATCAATTTGACTGGTGGATTTGCTGAAGGCGAAATCCCCTACCCATTTTTGTTTGGTGCTGCGGGTGGACGAGGAACATTTAGTTTGGGTTCAAATGATAATTCGACTACTTTCGAAACGCTCCCTTTTGGAGCATATTTATCTGATAAGTTTATTTCGTTGAATGTAAAACACAATTTTGGAAGAACGCTCATTAGACCAAGAAATAAATATATTCAGCCTTCGATTGCCATTTTTAATAATGCTATTTATGGCGAATTATCAAATCCGAACTTACATCAAGGCATTAATTTTCTGACATTCAATAATGGCTATTTTGAAGCAGGAATTGAGATAAAAGACCTTGTAAGAGTGCCAATCAAAAAGGTTTTTATCGGTTCTGGACTTGGTGTGGCTTATCATTATGGGCAAACTTCTTCAACAAATATCAAAAATAATTTCAGGGTTTATTGGCTTGGAGTATTACCAAGTTTTTGATAAAAACTTGGTTTTTTGCCTAAAAATAAATAAATTCATGCAAAATTCAACAAAATTGGTTTACAATGAAATATTGTACCTTTGAGTCTTCATCGCAAAAACTAAAAATTATAGTTGTCCTAATTTTTAGTTTTGCAACCTGTTTTTCACAATCTATTAAATTTGAAAATTACTCTTCCAACAATGGTTTAGTCTATAATTATGTTCGAAATATAGCCAAAGATATAGACGGTTTTTTATGGGTTGGTACAAATCGAGGTTTAAGCCGCTTTGATGGTTATTCTTTTAAAAATTACACAAAACATGGTTTGCGTAGTCCTTGGGTTTCGCATTTATTGAAAGACAAAAAAGGAAAATTGTGGATTACAACAGAAGGTGGAATTTGCTATTACGATAAAGTTGACGACAATTTTAAATATATTTCTAAAGAAAATGAGCTTAAAGTATTTGGTTCTGCCCCAATATTTGAAGATAGTGAAGGAAAACTATGGGTTACCGCCGAAAACGGTCTTTTTTTAATTGAAAACAACATACTTTTGCCCACCAATCTAAACAAAATAAATGAACCACATACAATTTTTGAAGACCATAAAAACCAACTTTGGATTGGCTCAAACGATGGACTGATTGTTTATAATTACAAAACAAAAACTACAAAATCGTTTCCTCTAATTACTCCATCTTGGCGATTTTTTGTGAATACAATTTTTCCAGAAAATGATTTTCAAATTTTGCTTGGAACAGACTCTGGTTTGCTTCTTTTTGATACTGAAAAGGGCACTTTTGAGCAATTATCAATTCCTGAGGAAAAAAACAAAAACATCGTTATCACTTCAATAACAAACTTCCAATCTTCAAAATCTTTTCTTTCTTGTGGTACTACAAATAATGGAGTACTCATTTTTGATAAAGAAAAAAGGCGTTTTAACAAGCAATTCGCCACTTCTTTGTTCGAAACCAATGGTTTGCCATCAAATACTGTCAACACTTTTTTTGAAGATAATCAGATTCTATGGATTGGTACAAATTTGGGTTTAAGCAAATTGAATCTATCGAATCAGCAATTTCAAACAGTAAAACTAAAAGAATTATACGAGAGAAAATCACTTGACCAAATCACTCGAATTATTGAAGATAAAACCAATAAAAAAATGTGGTGGATAGCCACTAACGACGAAAGAGGACGTTTGCTTTACTATGATTCTGAAACCAAAAACATTGTTAAATTTCATCAAATTATTGATAAAAATTCAATCAAAAAATTGGTTAATACAACCATTCGAGATTTGATTTTTGACAAAAAAGGAAGGCTTTGGATAGCAACTTTTAATGGTATTTATTTAATGAAAAATGATGAATTTCAACATTTTCAGATTGATAAGAACAAGAATATTGATGCCTATATTTTAAAATTTGACAAAAATGAAAATCTTTGGATAGGAAGCGAAAATGGCTTATTTTCCTTTGATATCAATACTTATACCTTTGAAAATCATCAAAAAAATATTAAAACAAGCATATCTACACAGAATTTTGACCAAAGAAAATACCCAATTGAAACATTTGATTTTGACAAAAAAGACAACATCTTTTTAGGTACACAAAACGGTATTATTTTTTATAATCCAATCACAAAAGAAAACAAAAGGTTTTACATCAAAAATGACGTAGATTCTATCACTTTAAATCGAGTTTCCTCAATTATTTATGATAAAAATAAATTGATATACTCAACTCTTAGTGGGCTAATTTACCTTGATTTACTAACATTAAAAACTAAAATTATTCGCCCTGAAAAGAATTTTTATATATATTCCATCGTACAAGATTCTTTAAAAAATGTATGGATAAGTACCTATAAAGGTGTGTGCAAAATAGATAATTTTACCCAAAAAGTTAGATATTTTAATACAAACGATGGGCTTTTTAATGATTATTCATTGTTCAGAATCAACAAAATTGCCGATAAATTTATAATGCCATTTACTGGAGCATTTACTGAATTTCATCCAATGAAAATTTCTTTTTGTAATACAATTTTAAAACCACTTATTTCGGATGTAGAAACAGGCAAAAAAAGGCAGAATATTCATTCACAAAACACTGTCTATCAAGCAATTAATGCAAATTTTGATGAAAACAATATAGTCATAAAATTTACTGCTATTGATTATTGTAATCCTGAAAAAATACAATTTAGGTATAAATTAGAAGGTTTAGAAAATGAGTGGATTATGGCAGATAAAAACCGACAAGCAAATTATACCAATCTTGATTTTAAAACGTATGAATTTCGTTTGCAAGTCGCAGATGAACAAGGTGAATGGAGCAAAAAAGAAGCTGTTTTAATGTTAAAAATCATTCCACCATTTTATCAAACTTGGTGGTTTAAATCGCTAATTATAAGTATTTTAGCAGGCTTAGTTTATGCTTTTTATCGTTTTAGAATAGACCAAATTGTTAAATTACAAGCTATGCGAAACCGTATTGCAGCTGATTTGCATGATGAAGTTGGAAGTACTTTGAGTAGCATTTCGATAATGTCGGAAATGGCAGCTTTTAAAAAGGATTTTAGTAAAGAAAAATTATTGGAAATTAGCAGTAATGCCAGAGAAATGATTGAAAAAATGGACGACATTGTGTGGGCCATAAATCCACAAAATGACGAATTTTATAACCTCGAAACGCGTTTAAAAAACTTTGCAATCCCACTTTTTGAATCAAAAGGCATAGAATTCACATTTCTATTTCCCTTAGAAACAGAAAATCTAAAACTGAATATGGAATATCGCAGAAATATCTATTTGATTTTCAAAGAAGCTGTTACTAATTTGATAAAGTATAGTTTGTGCAAAAAAGTAGAATTTAAATGTATATTGGAAGATAATCAATTGATTATAAGCATTTTAGATGATGGGATTGGATTTGATTCAAATAAAAAATCTGATAGAAATGGCTTGAAAAATATGAGAGAAAGAGCAAAAAATATTGGAGGTAAATTAATAATTTTGAGTAAAATTGACGAAGGGACAAAAATTGAATTAATTATATCTCTCTAAAACCATATATTTATCCGATTGACTTCTTGAAATTTTATACTCAACTTGCATGATATTTAATTGAAAAATGTGATGCCAATTCGAGTTGCTATATATGAGGACAATACGACTTTGCGTGAAAGTCTAAGCCAACTCTTGAAAGGTTCAGAGGAATTTGAGTTTTTAGCAGCCTACCGAAATGCCATAAATATTCTAAAAAACTGCCAAATTGCTACGCCTGACGTAATTTTGATGGATATTGATATGCCTGAAATTACAGGAATCGAAGCAAGTCGCTTGGTTAAAGAACAATTCCCTAAAATCAATATTTTGATTCTGACCGTCTATGAAGACAAAGAAAAAATATTTGCGGCACTTCAAGCTGGTGCTTCTGGTTATTTACTAAAAAAAGCGAGAATCATAGAAATTATTGAGGCAATTCACGAAATCCACCGTGGAGGAGCTCCAATGACTTCGGGAATTGCCCGAAAAGTTTTAGAGTTTTTCTTAATCCCTAAAAAAACTACCAGTAAAGAAGATACCCTTTCGGAGCGAGAACTCGATATACTCCAATGTCTCGTCAATGGCGATTCTTACAAAATGATTGCCGAAAATTGCTTTATTAGCATGGGAACTGTACGCAGTCATATAAATAATATTTACAAAAAACTACACGTAAATTCAAAATCTGAGGCCGTAGTGAAGGCCCTGAGGGAGAAATTGGTTTAAAATCTTTTTAAATAATAACTTAAATTTAAACTTTAAAAACCATGAAAACAAACCTTACTATTTTGCTGTTTTTTTTTCTTTCAATTGCAAAATCTCAAACAAATATTACAGTCACTCCAAGTCAAGGAAAATTTTATAATAGTGCAGTCACTGGAATTACTGGAGATTTCAGAACTTTAGGTTTGGGGAATTCAAGTCATACACTCACTTCTTCTACCGACGGAACTGGTAAAGCTGCCTTTTTCAGCGTTACGAATACTTCAAACAGCAATGATGTACTTGCTGCACTAACTTTCGGTACTGGAAGAGCTGGTTATTTTCAAATTAGTAATGTATCAAATAATAGTGCAGCCATTTATGGAGAAACTAACGGAACTGGTGCAGCAGGTTTTTTTAACATTTCAAATATTTTAAGTGGAAACACAGCTATTTATAGTGGAACGAATGGCACTGGTCCATCAATTTGGAGTAGAACCACTGGGACAGGAAGAGCAGCGAGATTTGAAATAAGTAATGCTGCCAATTCGTCAGATGTGATTAATGTTACAACGAATGGAACTGGTACTGCAGGATATTTTTCAAGTACATCTGGCAATGCTCTAATCACAGGTACAGGGAATGTAGGAATCGGAATATCCCCTAACCTCAATCCAGGTGAAATAATCAACGTAAACGGTCGCCTTAGAGTGAAGCATACCCTCACTAATACTGCTGGAATTTGGTTTAATGATGTCAATAATAGCCTAAATTTTGATGCTGGTTCTTTTTTTGGGATGGAAACTGCAACCCCTGGCTCTGAAAGGTCAGGCATTTGGATTGCTAACGCTTGGCGATTTTATATTGATAGAGTCGGAACAGCCAAGTTTACTGGGGCAATTGATGCCGATGGGTATTCCTATTTTAGAAGCGGGGTAGAACTTTGCGGTGGTAATTTAAGAGTTCATGGAGATATTTTGGCTTCGGGTTCAGTTCTAAGTAGTCAGGGACTTTTTCCTTGTCCATCAGACCAAAGATTCAAAAAAGATATTAATACTTTGCCAAATGCACTCTCAAAAGTGCTTCAAATGCGAGGTGTGAGTTATTTTTGGAAACAAGAAGATTTTAAAGAACGTAATTTCTCAAGTACTAAACAGATGGGATTCATCGCCCAAGAATTAGAACAAATCATTCCAGATGTTATCCTGACAATGGAAGACGGCTACAAAGCAGTAGATTACAGTAAAATCACTGCTCTACTTACCGAAGCCATCAAAGACCAACAAAAAATTATTGATGAACTAAGAAATAAAAATCAAAAACTCGAAAGCCGTTTGGATAAAATTGAGGCAATGCTCCAAAAGTAAAAACCATATATTTATCCGATTGACACAACTTTTTTCAAAGCATAAATTTGTAGTATAATTTTATAAAAACTTTCTAAAATTTATTTCCATGAAAAAAGTATTTATTTTATTCATTTTCTCCATCTATTTCGCTTTTGGGCAGTCAATTACCATTACGCCTTCTAATGATGTTGATGCCAAAAACATTATAAAGACTGGTACAGCTCAATTTGGTTTGGAACATACCGATGGAACGGTTAGGTTACAAACTTACGTAAACAAATCGTCGATTAATTATCTTGGAGGGTGGCTTCAGACAGATTCAAATCACCCATTAGTTTTTTCTACAAACAACGAATTAGCACAAATGTACTTGAATAATAACGGAAATATTATTCTTAACCCAAGCTATGGAAAAACGGGTAAAGTAGGTATCGGATTAATAAAAACAGCTACACCAAATGAATTTTTAACGTTAATGGCAGAGCCAGAATCAGACATAATGGGTCAAGTGCTGGTATTTGGATGAGTAATGCACTTAATGGCTTGGCTGGCGGAGATGGAGCATTTTTTGGGATAAATTGTTCGGTTGCTGGTACTGAAACTGCAGGTATTTTTATTGGAAATGCTTGGGGAATGGAAATTGATAGGTAGTGGAATCTGAAAGTACGTGGAACAATAACCTCATCAGTTGGTCTTATTACAACATGCTCAGATAGAAGATTTAAGAAGGATTTTACAAAAATCGAAAGTCCTTTAAAGAAAATTTCTCAAATAGATGGCTTACATTATTATTGGAGGACAGATGAGTTTCAAGACAGGGGATTTACCAAAGACCGCCAAATTGGTTTCATTGCACAAGAAATAGAAAAAATCTTCCCTGAAATGGTTTTTACTGACGAAAAAGGCTTCAAATCTGTTGATTATGCAAGACTTACGCCTGTTTTAGTAGAAGCAATGAAAGAATTAAAAATGATTAATGATGAATTTAAATTAAAAAATCAAAAACTTGAAAGCCGTTTGGATAAAATTGAGGCAATTTTTAATAAGTAAAAACTAATTATAACAACTAAAAATCGTGGCGGCGAGCCGTCAATATTTTAAAACCATGAAAAAAATATTCATTCTTTCATTTTTTATTGTGAATTTGGCTTCAGGGCAATCCGTTTCTATAACGCCAGCCTCAACTTCACATTTGAGTGTTTATAAAAAAACAGGTACAGCTCAGCTGACTATTCAGGGGGATGGAGATGCAGGGGTATTTCCCAATCCAGGCACTAATGGGCATACAAAAATCAATATGATAAACAACACCTATATAGGCAGTAATGCTTCAAACAGCATTAATTTTCTTAGTAATAGCTATGGTGCTACTGAGATATTTAGTATTAAGCATACTTATGAACCCAATTTTGGCGGTCAAGAAAATACCTTTTATATCAATTATTTCGGAGTACCTATTTTTTCTTTTGAAGCTGGGCGAGTAAAAACTGTAAATCATAATATAAAAGATAATACTAATGATTTGTTGCAATTAGAAAATACCAATGCCTTAGGTTCTAATGTTACGAGCGATTTGTATTTCAAAACGGGCAATTATTTTACAGGGTCAATTAAAACTATTGGGGCTACTAGTAATTTAGCCCGTATGGGCTTTTTTACCTCAGCTGGAACTTTCTCTACTGATTTGTTAGAAAGAATGAGTATTCGTGATGACGGAAATGTTGGCATTGGTCAAATTAGCCCCAATGCCCCCCTTCAATTTTCAAATGCACTAGGAAACCGTAAATTAGTTATTTACGAAGCTGCCAATAACGACCACCAATTTTATGGAATAGGCTTAAATTCAAGCGTTTTCAGGTATCAAGTAGATGGTACAAGCTCGAATCATATATTTTATGCAGCAACATCTGCTTCGGCTTCGAGCGAGTTGATGCGTATCACAGGGTTAGGAAAAGTCGGAATAGGGGTTTCTTTACCCGACCAACTGCTCGACGTAAATGGTAGAGCAAGAATCAGACATTTACCTGGCTTTACGGCAGGCGTTTGGATGAGCAATAGCCTCAATAGTACCAACGGTGCCGATGGTGCATTTTACGGAATGAAAACCGATACCGAAGCAGGAATTTATATTGGAAATAATTGGCGTTTTTGGGTAAATAACGCAGGTAATCTTACGGTAGGTGGTACTGTTACAGCATCTTGTGGAGTTTTGGTTTGTTCTGATTTACGTTATAAACGCAATATTACTTCACTCAATAATTCATTAGAAAACATACTCAAAATCAATGGAGTACGCTATAATTTCAAGAAAGATGAATTTCCAGAGCGTAATTTTTCGGATAAAAATCAAATCGGTTTTATCGCCCAAGAAATAGAAAAAATCTTCCCAGAAATGGTTTTTACTGACGAAAAAGGCTATAAATCAGTTGATTATGCACGCCTTACGCCAGTTTTGGTGGAAGCGATGAAGGAATTGAAAATGATGAATGATGAATTTAGAATGAAAAATGAAAAATTGGAAGCGAATAATCAAAAACTTGAAAGCCGTTTGGATAAAATTGAGGCAATGCTACAAAAGTAAAAACCATATATTTATTCGATTGACACCGTTTTTTCTAAGGTATAAATTTGTAGAATATTTTGTAAAACATTTTCAAATTTATACCATGAAAACTCTACCTATTCTATTCCTTTTATCAATAAACTTCGCTTTTGGGCAGTCTATTAGCTTAATACCAAATTCGGCTACCAACAGCGAGGTTTTGAAATTGAGAAAAATTGGAATTGGCTTAGACCATCGCACGACTGATAACTTTGTTGGTGTCGGCACTTATGTCAATGGGATTTATGGCATCATTCAGACCCATACGAATCATCCGCTCGGTTTGGGGACAAATAATGGAGCAATTCAAGCGATTTTGCTGCAAAATGGCAATTTTGGATTAGGCGGAATAACGAACCCTCAATTTTTTTTAGATATAAACGGAAGGTCAAGAATCCGCCACAATGGAAATACAGCAGGAATTTGGTTTTCAAAAACTAATAATTATATTAACGAAGGCTCATTTTATGGAAATATCAATGACAATCAAGCTGGAATCTGGATAGGAAACGCTTGGAGATTTGGATTGAGCGATGCTGGCGTGGTAAATATACCGAATTTGGCAGGAACAGGTACTCGACCTGTTGGGGCAGATGCAAATGGAAATTTGGTAGTTTCAAACTCGACTGCGACGGCATTTTCTGTTAGTTCGCTTGTGGGTACGTCAGTTTATGGAAGCGGAACAGAAAGTCAAGTAATTTTGAATCACGAACTTTTTGATACCTCTAACAATTTCGATAATGGCTATTATGAGTTTGTTGCCCCTACTTCTGGAATTTATCACTTTACAATGAATATTGCTTGGCAAGGAAATGCTGATGGAATAAGAGAAATAATCTTGCGAAATGGAAGCAATATTTATTTAGCAAGTTTTTTCTCCTATCCGCCCAATGCTCAATCTTTCCTCCAAAATTTCTCAATTGATTTGAATTTAACAGCAGGCTCATCAGTTCGGTTATTTGCTTCACAAACTTCAGGAACATCGCTCAATATAAGTTCGATTTATAAAACATTCGCAGTCGAACCAATGTTTAGCGGCTATAAGGTTAACTAATTTATTTTTTGAGTGAAAATTTATAAATTTAGCCTAACAAAAATTCTTCCCATGAAAAAACTAACATTTATTTTTAGCCTTCTTTTTATCAATTTTATAGCCTATTCTCAATCTCGCTACCCGATTACGGTGGCTTTGCAGATGAGTTCGCCAAATTCTAATAAATTAGCAGATTTTTCAAATATTACGAAAATCACACTTCGTAACTCAAATAATTTTCAACATTCTGTATTTTTGAAATTAAAATTTACGAATAACAATGGTGTTTTTGTTATTACAAATTCGAGTTCAAAGCCAAACCAAGCAATCAATATTCCTGCCAATGGCAGTTTTACGCTCAATTCGGGCGATATTCAAAATATTTTTTCTCAAAACACACTTACTTTTAGAGGAACTTCTGGTGATGCAATTTTGCCCGAAGGCGATTATTCACTTTGCCTAACTGCATTAGATTACCAACGCCCAAGTGAAATTCGTTCGGATGAAACTTGTTCAAATGTTAAAGTTCCAGTAAAACAAAACCCAGTAAAAGTAGAAACTGCAACAGTCGGAAAAGCAAGTGAAAATATTCAAATTCCGAATCTTCTGCGTCCTTCAAATAATGATGAATTGAAAGCTCGTGATAGGCAAAATGTTGCATTTGCTTGGTCAATGCCTTCGGGTGCAAATTCTCGAAATTATTATTTCAAAATCATGGAAGTGCCTAATAATCAGCGAGTTAGCGAATCTGATTTTTGGTCAAAATCATCTCTTTATGAAAAAATAGGCTCCGCAAATCTTTTAATTTTAAATAAATCGGATGCCGAATTGCAAGAAGGAAAACGCTATGCTTGGGCAATTCAGGCTTTGGGGGAAAGCAATGAATTTAACCGTAGAAACACCAATGGCAGAAGCGAAATTAGGATTTTTTCTTACTTAAAAAATGAAGATTCTGAGAAGGAAAAACGAGAGGCAAGAGAAAAAGAAGACAAGGAAAGGAAAGAAAAAGAAGAAAAAACAGCGAAAGAAAATCGAAAAAAAGAAGCTGAAAAAGAAGTAATTATTGCTAAAAAAGAACCAGAAAAGAAAAATGATAATAAAACTCCAACACTACCAAAAACTCCTCCAAAACCACAAAAACCTCTGTCCGAATATAAAATAGAAGTTGGCAATCTCAATCCACTCACAACAAATGTGAAAGGAAAATTGCTTTATTCCTATCCTGAAGATTACCTGATGGATGCAGTAAATAATGCTAACGAACCCTTTTCAAAATTGAGTAAAAGTAATTTTTCATTTAAAAAAGCGGATGGAAAAGGCTTTTTTGACTCTGATAGGGCTTGGTTTACAGATTCTTACCTTACTAGTCAAAAAAACGCTAAGCCAATACCCAAAACAAAAGTGAGTTTGGTAATGGTTTATGCAACAAAACAGACAAATAATGGCTCAAATCCTTATTATGAATTAGGAAACGGTTATCGAATCATTTCAACTTTGATGAATTCAGATTTATTAAATTATACTGTAAACGGGCAAAAAATTACCGAAACTTCCAAAGTTTTGGCTACGACTTATACCAATAATAATGGCGAATTTAATTTTAATTTTATTCATAAAGATACCTGTCAAGCGGTAGGTTTTGAAGTAAAAGAGAAAGACAAAGTATGGCATGGAACAGACGAAAATGGAAATTACAAAGAAGTAATTACTTCTGGAAGTACCGTTGCTTTAACTTTGATGATAAAAACTTGCATTTTAGTTATCGAAAGCCCTTATTATTGTTCGCCAGTTATGTTTATAAATCCAAAACCAGGTGATAATATTTCGCTTCCAGACCAAGTTTCTTTGGTCAAAAGTTTTGAATTAACCCTTCGTCCACAAAGCGATGCAAAGATTGCAGAATTAGCAAAAACAGCAAAAAACATAGAAGAAATCAAGCTGGGTGCAGCTCTTGAAAATATTAATATTGAGCTATTTCGACTTAAACCAATAGCCCAAAGTCTGCCATCAGGAGAAGGGCAAAATCTACCAAATAATGCTATTCAGTCTATGAAAATGGGTGATTATGCCAATATTTATCCACTCGAAAAAGTTGAGAGAGTTGTGGCAATCGGTAAGTCTGGTGCAGATGGAAAATTGGTCATTCCACGCATTATAAAAGTCGGTGATACTGATAATTTTGTGGCTCATTCCTATACATCTGCCACCACTGGCGTGTATAATATGTATGATGGAATTACAGCAATTAATGCATTTGGCGTAAGCGAATTAGGAAATGTTGGTTTTAGCGGAGATTTTGACAAATTTCTTCAATTTAATACAAATTTTCGCTATGAAAAGAAAGATTTTGACTTAATAATGAAGGCAAAACAACCTAAAATCTTAGGAAAAACGGTTGAAAATGCTGTTGCTTTGCCCAATGTAAATGTCTTTCTATTGGCTAAAAACTCTGGTGGAAAAAGCGGTTGGTTTGAAGATTATGGAAAGAAAATTGAAGAACAAATACAGGCTGTTCAAGATGCATTAAAAGGTTATCCTCAAATAAATGGTTACCAAATTTTAAGCATCAAAACCACTGACAAAGATGGTTATTTTGAATTTGAAAATCTGCAAGCCGTAGATTATAAATTAGTTTTCCAGAAAGATGGTTACAAAACAAAAAACATGAAAGGTTCTGACAAAACCTACGAACCTGATGCAGTTTTGTCGCTCAATGTTGGAATGCTGATGCAACTCAACGAAGTCTCGATGATTCCATCTGGTAAAATTCAAGTTTGTGTATTTGATGAAGACAAAAATCGAGTCATTTCTGACCTTCAAATTGATGACAGCCCAATGTATGTTACCGAAAAAAGTGGATATTTTAAGGGTTGTGTCTTTGCCATGCCCGCCCCAGCAGGAAAAAATCGAACTTTGAAGATTTTTCCTCGTTCGGAGGAATATTTTACAGAAGCATACAAAATTGATATAGAAGAAGATGGAATAACAAATATCAAAACGCCCATCATTGTTTATCGCCAAAAACACCGAATGAATATTGTTGTAAAAGGTGTTCAAGGGAATAATTCGATGCCATTGCCCGATGCAAAAGTTGAAATTATTAGCAAAGGAATCAAAGAATTTACGAATGGAAAAGGTGAGGCTTTATTAACTTTTGAAAGTCCTGGAAAGAATTTCTTAGTGAAAGTTACGCCTCCGATAGGTTCAAATTGGACATATTTCGAGAAAGAATTAGCGAATTATCCATCAAAAAAACCAATCAATTTTGAAGTTAATCTTTCGCCAGCACGAGAAATATTGGCTTTTGTGGGTGATAAAGAGGGAAAACCTTTACCCAATGCACAGGTTTACGTAAAAAAAATTAAAAATTATTGGAACAACCAAAACAGCAATTACGCCGAATGTACGACCGACGAAAACGGCAATTGCAAGCTCCAAGGTTTGCCAAATGACGAAAATAATATTGAGGTTTTTGCAACTAAAAACAATACCGATGGCATCACTTACATAGGAGATAAAAAAGAGGCTTTTTGGTTCAATGGCATTTTTCAAACAAAAGTAGATTTTAAATTGCAAAGCCAAGAAGGCTTTGTTTTGAAAGATATTTGGGGATTTCCAGTTCATATCGAACAAATTTCACCTCTTGGAAATGATGTTTTTGAAATTTCTGGTTCATTAATTAATTTGCCCGAAACAGCAGATTTTGGTGCTTTAGAAAAGGATTTAAAACTTAATTTCAAGAAAATAAAAGTAATAAAATCTCAAATCGGAGAAAATTCTCATCAGCCAGAAAGCAATGTAATAAAAACTGAAACCGTATCAATTCCGATAAGAATTTGTTCAAAATTGCAAGGAAAAGCCAACGGAAATTCTCAAAATGGCGGACTTTTGAACGAAAAACTAACATTAACCAAAGGGACTGACGGAAAAGGAGAAATCAGTTCGCCAGTTGTTTTAGAAATGGCTTCTTTTGAAGGGGCCTATCAACTTAAAGGTAAAATTGAACTTGGAGAAACAATAAATAATCCAAAAGTTGTGGTTTTCAAAGCTTCAGTAAAAAATCAAACCCAAACCGAAATTGGAGGAAAAAAAGTGAATTTAAATATAAATTTCCCAGAAAAGAAAAAGTATTTTTTGGGAAGAAATGAAAACAATTCTCTTCAAAATCTTTCATATAAAATTCATAATTTTCAAGCTGAAGCAATTGCCTCAAAATCATATTTATATAGCGATTCGGTGCGTTTATACTCGATTTTGCATACAAATATAGCAAATATGCAACCTGCAGATATTGCCTTGGAAGCTGGGTTTATCACAATTTTACCTGAAAAAATCCAACCTTTCGAAGGTGGAAATAACATTTCTTTTTCCTTAGAAAAATGGAAAGTAACAGGACAAAAAACTGGCAATAATTACGCTTGGACTTATGACCAAAACAATGGCGGCATCGTAATTCCAAAAGCAATAGTTAATACGGGAATCATCAGTGTTGGTTTGACAAATATGATTATCAAACCCAACAAATTGATAGCCGACAAGCTCGAATTAGACAATAAAGATGCTTCTTCATTGACTCTGGGAGGTTTTGTTCCTTTAGAAATTACGAAAGGCTCAAGTTTCAAATTTACATTCGACCCAAATTGTTACCATGATTATAAGCCTCACTGGAAACTTTCGCTATTGGCTGGTGCTGGGCAAGAAATAGCAGCAAGTATCAATAATTTGGATGGGCTGGAGGAAAATCAAAAAATAGAATTTGGTTCGATGAATCTTTTCTCCGATAACCAACAACAACTGAACGGAGCAAGCCAAAAGTCTCTGGTTTTTAGAAAAATTTTGAATTTTTCTTTAAATACGATTGATGTGCAAGCTGATAATTTTATGATGCTTGGGCAAGCAAGTATGAATATTCCCAACATGAGCAACAACGGTGGCGGAATTGTCGGACAAATCATGTATTCAAAAAATGTAAATGGAAAAGCTGTTTTCAATTTCAAACCGTTGAATTATAATATCGAAGGCAAAGGGCAGGTTGCCTTCAAACCATTCTTAAGTAATAGTAATCAACAACTAACAAGTGGTAAATATGTTTCAACAGGAAAAATAACAGTTTATGATTCTCAAAGTGGAAAATCATTCTATTTAGATGGGAAATTAACGCACGAAAAAGCAGGAAATAGTTTCAATACTTTCATCGAAATACTTGATAATCAGCATGTTCCGTTGGGAAGTAAGTTTTTGACTGTTAAAAGTGGCATTGCCAATAGTGGCATGAAAGTCATCAGCAATAATTGGGAAAATTTGCGTTTAAAATCAATTTTACCAATCGGTGCTGGTGGTTTTGAGATGCTTAGTGACGATGAAAACAAGCGTTTTTTGACATTAATTGTAAAAGGGGCTATTGAAACTGACCCAAATAATGGCATGGTTGGTTTGAAAGGAATGGATACTGGCGTGGGAAGTATTAGTCTTTTTTATGATTTCAAACGTGAAGAAATGCGTGGAAATTTCTTTTTCAAACCACTTGTGCCGATAAATTTTGGTTTGGTAAATCTTACATCAAGCAATGTTTCGATGGCAGTTGGAACAAATGGTTTTTTTATTATGACCAATGGAACTGGCGAAATTGCACTTCCTGGAGGTTTACCATTGCCTATTGATGCAGGAATGAACTTCGTAGCTGGTTATTATTCGACCCAACTTCCACCAGAAGATATCAATACTTTGATAAGCCTTTCGGTGAAAAAATCATTGCCAAGTTTCATGCAAAATGGCATCAAAGGAATGTATTCTTCTGTTAATTTGAATGCTGTTGCTTTCGATGAAGGTTTTGATTATGGCATCGAAGATGTGGCAACGGTAGCTTGTTGGGCAAAGGCGGGTGCAGCTTACGAATATCGTAACTACCTGAATTTCAACACTTTAACTAATTTTGAAATTGGTTCTGGCAATTATGCTTATGCAGGTTTTGATGTTGGAGGAAAAGCAGAAATTCTGAGTATTGGCGTTTCAGGTTCTGCACATCTTGATTTTCAAGCATCTGTAGAGTCGAAAGTTATACCTCAAATTGGTTTCAATATGGCAAGTATTAAAGAAACACTTGGAAGCATGACTTTACTTGGTTGTGCGAGTGTTTCGGCAAGTTTTGCCATAGAAGCCTGTGCATTTGGAGAGTGCATTGGCGGAAGTGTTAGTAAAAGTATTTCAGCAATTTTTGGTATCGAAAATGCCAGTCCAACTTTCAAGTTTCAGTTTGAAAGTTGTGGAAATGGATTACCTGCAATGGTTTTAAATGATAGTGGATATTAATGCGAATAACTATTAAGTTTTAAAAAATAGCAAAAACAATTCAAAATAACATGAAAAACATATTTAAAACCTTATTATTTACACTTTTTACCCATTTAGCTTTCTCTCAAAACCAACAAGTTTTTCGATTAACAAATACGCCAAAAGGTATTTTTGTTGAAATTGGAAAACCTGAATTTGTTGGTAGAGATTTTGATTTGATGAGAAAAACAGGCGATGGTTCGTTCAAAAAAATTGTTTCTTTGGATGCTCCAAATCGTGAAAACCAATTAAAAAGACGTATTGATGATACTGAAAAAGTTTTTGTCGAAAATGCTCGTCCAACAGAAAAAAACATAGATGAAACTTGGAAAAACTTTAAAGATAAAAAGCCAAATCTTAATAAATTTATTGCATTAGTGCCTCAATTAGAGTTTATTTTTGGCTTGGCATATTTAGATGATGAGGTAAAACCCAACGAAAAATATCAATATCAATTGGTCGAAAAAAGGGGAACATTAGCCACAAGCAAAACAATCACTTACTCGAAATATCATCGAATGCCAAAACTTTTGATGGCAAATCAAAGCAAGCAAGGGGCAGATTTGAAAATGGATTTTAATTACCCTGCTGAACAACAATTATATTCAAAATTTTATGTAAAACGAAAACTTTTTTCTTCACAAAACACTGATTATCAATTTATTAGCCCATTAATTACTTTTTCAACCAAAAACAAAATCACTACGCTCAGTATCATTGACACAACACTCAAAAGTTATAGTGCTTATAATTATCAAATCAGAGTTGGTGATATTTTTGGGAATTTAGATTCGACAACTTATAATTTTGAAGGAAATAATGTGCCTGAAAGATTGGTTGTAATACCTCAAAATATCAAAGTCGAAGCCCAAGAAAACAAACGTAATCTATTGATTTCGTGGACTTTGCCTCAAAACCAAACAATTCAATCAATCAAACTTTTGAGAAGTCGAGATTTTGATAAAGATTTTCGAGTCATTGCCAATTTGAATGGAAATGAAACAAGTTTTGATGACAAAATTGACATTGCCAATGAGTTGTATCATTATTATTTTGAGGTACACGATATTTTCGGAAACATTAATAAAAGTATCAAATTCAAAGGCGTTTATGACAAAAATTATGTTCCCTCACCTCCCAATAATCTGGCTATCAAACAAAATACGAAAGGAGTTGAACTCACTTGGGAATCAAGCGACAAATTTACAAGAGGATTTTATGTTTTTAGAAAACAAGGACAAAGAAGTGAATTTTTACAAATTTCACCTCTCATATTTAGTCGACAAAATGAAGGGAAATACATAGATTCAACTCGTTTAGATTTTGACAATACTTATTTTTATGCAGTAAAGGCAGAAAGTGATACATATAATAAAAGCTCTTTTTCTGAATCAATTTCTTTCAAAGCCGAAAATACATCTTCACGAAATTCGTTGAAACCACCTTATGATTTAAACGCTGTTTTTAGAAATGACAAAGTTATGCTCAATTGGGAAAATGTCAATGCCGAAAATTCACAAGTGCTTGGCTATCAGGTATTTAGAAAAGCATATTCTGAAAAAGAATTTAAACTTTTAACTGAAAAAGCAATTTCTTTTAGACATAATTTTTATGAAGATTCAACATTTTTTTCAGAAGAAAAATATCAATATGCAATAGTGTGTACCGATTTGAGAAATAATTTTAGCTTAAAAAGTCAGCCCATTTCAATAGATTTGAATGGTCGTTTTTTGATGATTCCAGAAAACATTGGAGCTGAGGTTTTGGCAAATGAAATCAAACTAAAATGGACCGAAATTGACATTGACCGAATCAAAAATATCAAAATTTATAGAGCCGAAGATAATGCCAATTTTAAATTATTGACAACACTTCAAAAAAACAAACAAGATTATTCAGATACGGCAGTTCAGAAAGGAAAAAACTATGTTTATAAAATTTCAACAATAGATTTGGCTGGAAAAGAAAGTCTAACAAGTGAAGTATTTTCTATAAATTATTAATAATCTATATTTTAAACTTGCATTAAACCTTGAAGTCCGCCAGTATGAATCAAAACAACGTTTGAATTTGGCTTAAAATAATTTTGTTTGACCAATTCTTCAAAAGCAAAAAACATTTTACCTGAATAGATTTGTTCGATTTTAAAATCATGTTTTGCTTCAAATTCCTCAATGAAAGTCATCAATTGAGGCGTTTTTTTTGCGTAACCTCCGTGGTGATGTTCGTAATCAACGCTGGCTGGGTTCGAAACCCTGCCAGCGTTATTCTCATTATTATTCTTAACTAAAAACTTTATTTCCTCCTCCAAATACTGACCATTTTTCAAGACACAAACACCCAAAACCTTAGTATTTTCACTTGAATTTGCTATAATTCCTGCAATAGTTCCACCTGTTCCTACTGGGCAAATTATATAATCAGGTTCGCAATCTAATTGCTCTGAAATCTCCTCAACCATCTCCCCCACTCCACCCAAAGCAAATTCATTTGTGCCGCCTTCGGGGAGTATCAATGAGTGAATGTATGAATGTGTGAATGTGTGAATAAATTCATCAATATTGTTCTTTTCACGCATTTCTCTGTACACATTTCTTGAAACAAAATGCAGTTTCATGCCACAATCTGAAGCGAATTTAAGGGTGTGTGAAGCGTTTTCATTTAGTTCATCTCCTCTAATAATTCCGATAGTTTTAAAACCAAAATACTTCCCAGCGGCAGCTGTAGCGTATATATGGTTAGAAAAAGCTCCCCCAAAAGTTATAATATTTTCAAAACCTTTTTCTTTTGCATGAAGCAAATTATACTTTAATTTTCGCCATTTATTTCCCGAAATTTCAGCATGAATCAAATCATCTCTTTTTACAAAAACCTGTATTTTTTTTTCTATAAACAAATTATCTTCTATTTTTTGAAGTGGAGAAGGCAATTTTAAAAGTTGATTTATTTGTTTTTGAAAGTTCATTTTTCAGGAAATTCTGTCATTTTTATTGTAATTTTGCACCAAATTAAAGAAAATATGACCGAAGACCAAGAGAATATCGAAATTGAAGAAGAAGAAGACGAATTATTTGAACATCAACGAGTTGTGGTTGATAAAGGTCAAATAATGATGCGTTTGGACAAATATTTACCGCATTTTACTAAAAATATTTCACGAAATAAAATTCAAAACTCGATTGACGCAGAAGCAATAAAAGTTAATGGTATCACTGTTAAAGCAAGTTACAAAGTAAAACCAAATGATATTATTACTTTTTCGTTGCCAAAACCACCACGAAATACAGAATTAATTCCTGAAAATATTCCATTAAATATAGTTTTTGAAGATGAAGATATAATGATAATCAATAAACCTGCAGGTATGGTAGTACATCCTGCCGTAGGAAATTGGACAGGTACGCTTGTCAATGGCTTGATTTATTACTTGCAGAATTTACCAACGCACCGAAATGGAGAAATTCGCCCAGGTTTGGTGCATCGCATTGACAAAGATACATCGGGCTTGCTCGTTATTGCCAAAAATGATTTTGCAATGACTTTTTTGGCAAAACAATTTTTTGAACACACAATCGAACGAACATATTATGCTTTAGTTTGGGGAGTGCCAAAAGATACAGATGGAACAATTCATGCTCATGTTGGCAGAAGTTTGAAAAATCGTAAAATTTGTGATGTTTTCCCTGAGGGGTTTCATGGGAAAGACTCGATTACACATTATAAAATCTTGAAAGATTTGCGGTATGTATCTTTACTTCAATGCAATTTGGAAACTGGTCGTACTCACCAAATCAGGGTTCACATGAAGCATTTGGGGCATCAACTTTTCAATGATTCTGAATATGGTGGCGATAGAATTTTACGTGGGCAAGTTTTTAGTAATTATAAGAAATTTGTCGAAAATTGCTTTGAAATGATGCCTCGACAAGCACTTCACGCCAAAACGCTTGGTTTTATTCACCCAAGAACCAAAGAATGGATACAGTTTGACACCGAATTGCCCGATGACTTTAAATTTGTTTTGGAAAAATGGGAGGGTTATTTGAATTCATAAAAATAATAATATTTGGAAATAAAATGAAAATTAGAAAAATAAAAAAATCAGACATTCCAAGAGTTTTTGAATTGGTTTATGAGTTGGCCGTTTATGAAAAAGAACCTCAACAAGTTACCAATACTATTGAAAAGATGCTACACGATGGATTTGGCAAAAATAAAATTTTTGGTTGTTTTGTAGTCGAAATTGTTGGAGTAATTCAAGGCATTTCAATCTATTATTACCGATATTCAACTTGGAAAGGCAAAAGACTTTACCTCGAAGACATCATCGTAACAGAAGCTATGCGTGGGAATGGTCTTGGAAAAATCTTATTTGACCGCACCATCGAAGAAGCAAAAAAGACCGAATGTACGGGCATGATGTGGCAAGTTTTGGATTGGAATGAACCAGCAATAAATTTCTATCGTAAAAATTTCCCAACAAGATTTGATGAAGGTTGGATAAATTGTCATTTGGATTTCTAATTCCTCTGCCTTTCCATTCTTCGTCTATCTTTTTGTAATTTTTGTTGCTTTTTGCGGTCTTTCATGGCTTTTTCGCCAATGTAATGAATTTTTCCTTTCCAAATTTTCCTTGGATTGAAAGTTCGGCTACCGTGTTTGTGCTCCATTTCGACCCTACACGATTTTATCGGGCATGGGCGATGCACATAGCAACTTTGTAGAAATACAAACAAAAATAGAAACAAGCCAATCTTTTTCATCAAAATTGAAACGATTTTTAATCAATTTTATTTTCAAAAATTAAAATTTTTCAAAAGTACCATATAATTTTAACATTCATTTTAAACCCTAAGTTTTTCATTCAATGTCATCATTAATTCAAATCAAAGTCGCAGCTTCGGCAATTTTAACAAAACTCCAAAAACAATTTAATTCAAATATTCAAAAAATTGATTTTCTTAAAAAGTGTTTAAAAAATGTAAACGATGAAATTGATGAAATCAAAATCAAACTATCTTCCGAAATCATTCCTTTAGAAAAAAAACTAATTGATGTTCAGGTTCAGGAAGTAAAACTTTTAGACATAATTTATAGAGAAAATCGTTTCAAAAAAAGAGACAATGAAACACTTTCTGAGATGATTCATGAGCGTGCATTCACTTTGATAAATAGCTTTGGAATAGAAGAATTGAAGGAGATTTTTGAACATCATAATGACGGAAAATCTTTCGAAGAAGAATCTCAAGAAACAGAAGAAATGACCTCAGAAGCTATGAAGGAAACTTTTGGAAGTATTTTTGGTATTGAGTTCGACGAAGATGCTGATGTAAGTACTCCCGAAAAAATGGCTGAATACATGGCCCAAAAAGCTGAACAAGAAGAAGAACTGGAAGCAGAAGCAAGAGCCAATCGTAAGAAATCTGCCAAACAAATTGAACGTGAAGAAAAGCAAAAACAAGAAGAAAAAAACCTCAATAAAACCAGTCGCCAAATTTATATGGAGTTGGTAAAAGAATTTCATCCTGACCGTGAAAAAGATGAACTTGAAAAAGAGAAAAAGACAATTGTCATGCACAAAATTACAGAGGCTTATGAAAAAGACGACCTTTTTGAGCTTTTAAGGTTACGACTCGAATTATTAGGGACTGATTTTGAACATTCAAATGATACTCAATTAAAATATTATGTAAAATTACTCAAACAGCAAGTTTATGAACTCGAAGATGCTATCGAGCAAATGACAACTTTTGGTCAAACTAATATGTTTGGACCTTCGCTCTACGACCAATTTGGCTCTGACCCTTATATGAGTTCGGAGAAAAAATTCAAAAAAGAAGTAACAAAATTAAAAAAAGTAGTCAAAGAAGCCGAAGGTCAATTACCACTTTATTCTCAAACTATTCAAGTAAAACATTTGATTGACGAATTTAGGCGTGAACAAAAATATCAAAGCCAAAATGGAGGGTTTGATTTTAGAAATATTTTCGGGTAAATAAATTTCAGTTAATTGTAATATAAATTAATAGCACTTTTGTTACAATATTTAGTATTTTTTTCCTATTTTACATTTTTATTACTCACCCCGAAAAATTTTAAAATCATGAAAAAAATAAACTATTTTTTCGTTTTAGTCCTTATTTTCACAATAAGTTTTGGATTTATTCAAAATCATAAAAAACCAAAATGGGTTTCACTTTTTGATGGTAAGACTTTAGATGGCTGGAAAGTTGGCGAAAATGCCAGTTCTTTTAAAGTGGAAGATGGATCAATCGTTGTCAATGGCCCAAGAGGACATTTGTTTTATGATGGAAAAGTGGGAGAACATAACTTTAAGAATTTTGAATTTAAAGCTCAGGTAATGACCACTCAAGGTTCAAACTCAGGCATTTATATGCACACCACTTACCAAGAAGGCGGCTGGCCATCGAAAGGTTACGAAATTCAAGTAAATAACTCACATACCGATTGGAAACGCACAGGAAGTTTATATGATATTCAAGATGTAAAAGAGGTTTATGTGCAAGATAATGTTTGGTACACCGAACAAATCATTGTTCAAGGAAAGCATATCATTACAAAAATCAATGACAAAGTTGTTGTGGATTATATCGAACCTGACCAAGTTGACCGTAAAGACAGAAAACTAATTAGCGGTACATTTGCCTTGCAAGCCCATGACCCAAAAAGCAAAGTTTATTTTAAAAATATTATGGTAAAGCAATTGCCCGATTAATTTTTGAGAATAAACCAAAGAAGCCATTTTCATTTCAGAAAATGGCTTCTTTGTTATACTTCACTCTAACTAACGCTGAAAGCGTTAAACTTGAATAGCCTCGAAAGAATTTCGGGGAAAAATAAAAAGTAGTCCCAACCCCGAAGTGGGTTGAACAATGACGGTTCAACCCACTTCGGGGTTGGGATTATCGTTTTCTATTAGACCATGAGTTCCACTCATGGCTATTCATGTTTAAGCCCTTCGGGCTTGCAAATGTGTAACATCAATTATTTTACTTTATCTCGACGTTGCTTCAATTCTCGCCAAGTAGTCAAAATAATGCCATTGTCTTGAATGTATTTCTTCAAAACTGGATCAATCATGGCCAACATATCGCCTCGCCGAGTATTGCCTGAGTCGGAAATATGTTCAAAAACTTCCGTTGGCGAAGTACAGTGCACAATTACCATCGTAACGCCCGCTTGCAAATCTTTAAACGACTCGATGTATTTCTGCGTTTTGTATTTTTGCAATACTTTTTCGTCAGGATTTTTTACTTTATCCATCGTCCAGCCGTAGCTGATATTGTGCAAGTCATCCAAAACTGGTAAACCTGCCGCCCAAAGCATTTTACCAATTTTCTGAGCTTGTTCGAGCGTCAAACCTGCCGCACCATCTTTCATAATCATGGTATCATGTCCACCGGGAAACATTACAGGTATTTTTTGTTCGATTCCAACTTTGAAATATCGCTCCAAATAATCTTGTCGAGCAAAGAGTGTTCCCATGTGCGAGTCCATGTGCGTAGGTTCAAAACCCATCGCTCTTGCACGCTCCAATTGGCTTCTGATTTCCTTTTCGATTTCATCAGCCGTGGCATGTTTGGCAGTTTCCTCCACACTTCTCCACATTGCACCTTCGGCATCTACCAAATTTGGCACAGTTGGTTTGCCTGCCAATGGCCCCCAACGATAATCTTTCCATTCGGAAGTTAAAGTTAGGTGCAAACCTGCATCAATATTTGGATGAGTTTTTAGATAATGCACAAAACCCGGAACCCAAGCACAAGGCATCATTACACTCATCGAAGTAGCAACTCCTTCCTCAACCGCTTTAATGGCACCAATATTAGAATCATACGACATTCCGACATCATCTACGTGCATAATGACAACTTTTGCACCTTTCGGATAGCCTAATTTTTCGGCATAAGTTTCGGTTTGTGCATTTGTTTGAAGGCAAAAACAAGCTATTATTGTTATAAAAAGGACTTTTTTCATAATTCAGAGATATATTTATGATTGAATTTATAAAACAAAAACTTATTTTTCGACTTACTTTTTTTTGAAAAAAAGTAACCGCAGCGGCGGCCGCAAAAAACACGAATCTTACAATCACCTCTTGAGAAATTTGGAAATAAAATTAAAAGAACCTCATAATATACTGTACCCCAATTTTAGGACACGGTTTATAAGTGAAAACTTATTACCTTTATCTTAAAATAACACAAAAATGGGAAAGAAAACAAGGCGAAATTACGATGAGAATTTCAAAACAAAAGTAGTAATTGAAGCATTAA
>JANNDY010000067.1:0-3957 GCA_031378345.1 Emticicia sp.
TGATATTAAACTCGTTTTTGCCAAAAAATTACTAAATAAACTCAACTCTGATGATGGTTTGTTAAACGCAATACAAGTTAGACACCTGCAAAGACAAACTGATATTGATAGGTTTTCCAGAGTGCCAAAGTAGAACTAAGAGGGGTAAAAATAGAAAGAGTCAATCAGGTTTGGTCAACGGACATAACATACGTGCCGATGGAAAGCGGTTTTTTGTATTTGTGTGCTGTTGTCGATTGGTATTCTCGCTTTATTTTATCATGGGAAATATCTAATACATTGACGACTGATTTTTGTTTAAAAGCACTAAATACGGCACTTAATTACAATGAAAAACCAGCAATATTTAATACAGACCAAGGTTGTCAATTTACATCAAATGATTTTACAAAGGTGTTATTAGAGAGTAGCGTTTTGGTTTCTATGGACGGAAAAGGGAGGGCTTTGGACAATATTTTTATCGAAAGATTTTGGAGAACAATTAAATATGAGGATATTTACTTGAAAGAATATAAAGATGGCAAAGAACTTCACAAAGGGCTTCTTGAATATATCCAATTCTATAATTTTGAAAGAAAACACCAATCTTTACTTAATTTAACGCCAAATCAAGTATTTAATGAACGATTACCAATAACTAAGAATAGTACAATTATACAAAAAACATTAACACTTTAATAAATTAACTATTTTGTCCAACTATTGGGGTACACCATAGTTGTTACGAAATTAACACAAGAAGGTTTCCTTGATATTGTTGTTGTTGATAACTTTAGTGATGAGCTAAAGTTAAAGAATTTAGATTCTAAAAACATAAAATATTATGTTGCAAGGGATGGATTTATAAATTGGCTCAAGCAAAATCATAACGATGTTGATTTTATTTTTCATTTAGGTGCAAGAACCGATACAGCGGAATTCAACTGGACAGTTTTGGAAGATTTGAATCTGAATTATACCAAAGAGGTTTGGAAATGCTGTTGTGAATATGATATTCCGCTAATTTATGCTTCGTCGGCGGCCACATACGGAGCTGGTGAGAATGGATATAGTGATGATGAAAGTATTATTCCAAGATTGAAACCATTAAATCCTTATGGAGAATCTAAAAACGAGTTTGATATTTGGGCATTAAGTCAGACTGAAAAACCAAAATACTGGATTGGTTTGAAATTCTTTAATGTTTATGGGCCTAATGAGTATCATAAAAAACGTATGGCTTCAGTTGTCTTACATGCCTTTAATCAAATAATAGAGCAAGGAGAAGTTAAGTTATTTAAATCTCATATTTCATCATATCAAAATGGACAACAACTGCGAGACTTTATATATGTGAAAGATGTATAAGTGTTTGTATGCACTTCTTTTTAAATAGAAACAATGATACTTCTGGAATATATAATTTAGGTTCTGGTAAAGCAAGAACATTTGTTGATTTAACCGAAGCTATCTTTAAAGCACTCAACCGTGAAATAAAGATAGAGTTTGTCGATATGCCAATTGATATCAGAGATAAATATCAGTATTTTACACAAGCGGATACTAAGAAATTAGTTGAAATCGGTAAATATAAGCAACCATTTACCCCGTTAGAAGCCGGTGTGAGTGATTACGTTTTGAACTATTTAATAAACCAAAAATATTTTTAGTATATGTTTAAAAGTCTCATATTTCAAGAACTTCAAGAAGCTCAATCTGTCTTGGAGAAGTTTATTAGTGATGAAAGCAATATTATTGCTGTTGAGAGAGCTGCTCATTTATTAGCACAGGCCATTGAACAAGATTTTAAAATAATTTCTTGTGGAAATGGTGGTTCGCACTGTGATGCCATGCATTTTGCTGAAGAACTTTCTGGGAGATATAGAGAAAATAGAAAAGCCTTACCCGCAATGGCAATTTCAGACCCCAGCCATATAAGTTGTGTTAGTAATGATTTTGGCTATGACTTTGTCTTTTCTCGTTTTATTGAGGGTTTGGGTAAAAAAGGAGATGTATTATTTGCAATAAGTACAAGTGGTAATTCTTCCAATATTATTAAAGCCGTTGAAGCATCAAGAGCGAAGGATATGTTTGTTATTTTATTGTTAGGTAAAGATGGGGGTAAACTTGCTGGATTAGCTGATGTTGAAATTATTGTTCCTCATTTTGGTTTTGCTGATAGAATCCAAGAAATACATATTAAAATAATTCATATCTTAATTTTGTTAATTGAAAAACAAGTAGTTTCAAAGGTTAAAAAACAGAAAACATTGTAACAACAATAGTAATATAACTGTGTAACCTACTGGGTACACCTTACTTAGGCTTCCCTTGAAAATTACCTTTTAGAGTTTTCCTCATAGAAAAACCACTTCATTTTTGGAGTGGTTTTTCATTTTCTTAGTGGCGATTTCTTGAAAAAGTACAATTTATTAATAAATTAAATATTTACTCCTCAATTTCTTATTTTTAGGACATAGCAATATATACCTTTTGTTTCGGAAAAGCTTATATTGAGTTAATGATTGCTTATGCGGCTATTTTAGCTTGATTTGCGAGCTTTTGTCGTCGTTTGGCTATCAAGACAGCATTTGCTGTATGCACACCAAAATAGAGCCAAACTTGTTCGTTGTCGGGACTTCGAGCTTTGATTTTGTGTAGTAAATAATGTTCCTTTTCGTTGCCAAAACTTCCCTCCAAACGTGTACTTCTTTCTTTGTTTAGGGCTGCTTTTATTTGTTTGGTTGGTTTATCATCTTTGCCTGCCCCTTTTCTGCAAAAATTCGTTTGTATGCCTTTCTGAGTAGTAAATTTGCGATTTTCATTAGTTGCATAAATGGCATCGCCAGCCAAATGAGTACATTCTCCAAATAAATTTTTATGTTTTAAGGTACTTACTTTCAGGCGTTTACATTCATTAAATGCTTCATAACTTTGATGCTCAATAATGCTAACGCTACCAACTTGTAGCTTGTGAACCTTGATTCCGAATTCAACTGGTTTGTTTTCTTTTCCTCTGACAATTGGTCTAATATACGGTTTAAATAGACTAACTATTCGGTGAGGTATTTTGGCTTTTGGATTGTCAAAATGGTGTTTTTGTTGCTGTAAAACTACCTTAATGGTTTTGAAGGTGGTAGCATCTTTTTCTGTTAAATCTACTGCTTTTGTTTGGTTGAGCAACGATTGATAAGCATTGATACCTTTCTCTAAAAGTTTAAGTAAAGCATTCTTCCTACTACGAGTTTTTCGATGTGATTTCTTGCGTAATTTGCTGTAAGACAAGTGTTTAACTTTTTGGTCTTTGAATTTTGAACGTGTAGTTTTGAGCTTATTATCTTTGCAAATTTGAGGAATTTGCTTGTCCCATAACCATTCACAAGCTTCCCATAAAAGTTTTACGTCAGTAGGAAAACGAATGTAAACTTCATAACAGGTAGCGTCCATTAGAGCCACTTTGCTATCAGGAATTTCTAACTTCCAATGGCTTACCATAGATTTTTGGAAGGCTTCAAAATTAATGTTTTTACCAAGATAAGTCCTAACATTTGATACAAAGGCATTATCTCTAATCATTTCGTTATCAGCCAATTGTACGCCACAAAACATTTGCATCGCCCAGTCTGTATTAAACCTTTCTAAAAGTTTTTCATCACTTAATTTTGTGTAATGCTTCAAGAACATCAATCCGAAATACCCTTGAGCTGGTAACCATGATGGTGCTCCCGACATAACTTTTTTTGCTGGTAAGAGTTTTACCAAACTCTCCCAATCAATGGTGTAATAAATCGCTCCAATTTGTGTCTTATTCTTGAATAAATACAATTTGGCACGTTGATTGCATTAAAATTTAGAAATGGTGCATCGCACCAAAATATTTTAGTAATTGAGTCCTAAAAACCATTTTGAGGTGCATCGCACCGAAACATAACGGTGCGATGCACCTTTGCGATTAAAAAACTCTCTCAATTTTTACAA
>JANNDY010000087.1:0-2698 GCA_031378345.1 Emticicia sp.
AGCGAAGCGTCGCCCAGAGTATTTTCTCGTAGCTCATCAACATTCTTTTTTTGTCATGGTAATATTTAATTTTAAATTTATAAATTGCCATAAAATTATGAATTTTACTCGGGAAAAGCTACCGAAGGTTTAGTTCAACATTAGGTTTTGTGCAAGCAGGGCTTGACGTTCAAACTTCGGCTGTTTGCATCGCTGTACTTTGGTTCGGGCTGACGGAATTCTGTTGAGCTTTTAGTTGTTAACTTGTACTTTTATTTCTTTATTGGGCTTCAGTTCCGGGCTGGACAAACAACAATGCCCTGCCTGCACAAAGCCCTGTTCGTTATGTGCCATTTTACCGAACCGCTAACGGACAATAAATAATGATATTAGAAACTGAAAAAATATTAGCGAAAAACGACCCAATTCTTGAAAAGATAATACTTCAAATTCCGAAGCCTGCAATTGAATCCACAAACGATGTTTTTCACGACTTAATGAGTTGTATCATTGAGCAACAAATTCATTACAGAAGCACAAAAAGAATTTTTGCAAAAGCATTAGAGAGGGCATCAATTGACCATTTGACGATTGATAATTTTCATTTGATTGAAAAACATTCTTTGAGTCAAATAAAATTGGCGATGGGTAAATTTGAAACGATGATGTCTGTTTGTGAATATTGGAGCAATAATACAAAAGATTTTGCTAAGCTTTCCGACCAAGAAGTAATAACTGAATTGTCCTCAATAAAAGGAATTGGAAAATGGACGATTGATATGATTTTATTGTACACTTTGAAGAGAGAAAACGTTTTTCCTTATGACGATTTTCATTTAAAGCAAATAATGATTTCTTTGTACGGACTTAACGAAAAAGTAAAACTAAAAGCACAAATGTTGGCGATTGCAGAAAATTGGGGAGAGCATAAATCATTAGCTGTATTATATTTGTTGGCTTATAAAAAATACGGAACGGGACTATGAAAACAAAACGAATAATCTGCCCCAATTGCAAAAGGTCAATACCGAGTTTGAATAGTTATCATTATTGTAAACAAGTTGATATAGATGAACTTTTTGCAAGAAAAACAGATGAAATTGTTTTAGTTTTTGACAGACTTTTGGACCATTTGTCTGTCTATGAAAATATAGAGATTAGTGCAACCAAAAATTGTATTGTTTTTGTTAGGAACAAAACCTTTTTAGTAGCCAAACCAATGACCAAATGTTTAGAGATTAAATTTTATTCTAACGAACCAATAGATGATGAAGAACTTTACAAATGCCATTTATGGAGTAGTAAATACGAATCCATCATTAGAATTGAAAATGAAAGTCAATTTAAACCAAAACACTTTCAGTATTTTAAAAATTCATATTTAATTTCATAAGTAATGAAAAAAGCGGGTACAGCAGATTTGACTTTGATGGGTGGTAGTATTCCCTATTGGTTATTTGATAGAATGACAAAATTAAGTTTACCTATTGTCGAATCTATCATTTTAGAATACGGCAAACAAGAATTTTTGCGTAAACTTTCTGACCCATTTTGGTTTCAAAGTTTTGGCTCTGTTATCGGTATGGATTGGAACTCATCAGGTGTAACCACAGCAGTAATGAGTGCTTTAAAAAAATCATTAAATCCACATTCAAAAGAATTGGGTATTTACGTTTGCGGTGGTAAAGGTAAAGATTCACTACTAACACCAAATGAATTAGTTGCAGTTGGCGACAAAACAGGTCTTAATGGAAATGAATTAGCCAAATTTAGCCGACTGACAGCCAAAGTAGATAGCTCGGCCATTCAAGATGGCTTTCAAGTATATATGCACTACTTTGTGGTAAGTGATAATGCAGATTGGTCAGTTGTGCAACAAGGAATGCAAACCGAAACTTCAAAAGCAAGACGATACCATTGGAATTCAAACAGCATAAATTCTTTTGTAGAAGAACCTCATACAGCAATCTGTGGCGATTTTCAAGGCGAAATTCTAAATTTAGTTGATAAACAAGCCAAACCAACTCAATTGGCAATGCTTGAAGTTGCAAAGGAAAAACCTGAAAAAATGTTGGAAGAAATAAAACATTTAACAATGCCAACCTATAAAGATATTAAGGCAAAAGATGTTGATTTGAAACGTTTAGGAAGTATTTTGTGGTTGGCACAAGAAACAGAAACACAAAATTTTGAAGACTTATTACTACTCAAAGGACTTGGACCAAGAACATTGCAATCATTGGCTTTGGTAAGTGAAGTAATACACGGCACACCTTCCCGATTTACAGACCCTGCAAGATTTGCTTTTGCTCACGGTGGCAAAGGTGGCAGACCGTTTCCAGTACCAATAAAAGTATATGATGAAGTAATTGACACCTTAAAAAACTCAGTAGAAAAAGCAAAAATTGGAGATTCTGACAAGCAAAACGCTATCCAAAAATTGACACAGATTGCTCAAAAAGCAGAAGAAAACTTTACACCCAACGACAATTTTGATGCACTTTTACAAAAAGAAAAAGACGATGCTTGGAAATATGGTGGTCGAACTATTAACGGATTTTCAAAGCAAGACGACAAAAAAAACGGCACATAATAACTAAGGTTTCGTGGTGGCTGAAAGCCAAGCCATGAAACCGATGTTGAAAGGAACGGGGACGCCCAGTCCTTCGGTAGCGGTGCGTTCCAACCAACCCCCTTTTTTCTTTTATGGAGTTATCGT
>JANNDY010000093.1:0-10137 GCA_031378345.1 Emticicia sp.
CTGTGGCTGGAGCAAATCACTATGCCCGTATTCAAGGTTTTATCTCTACTATCAGAAAACAAAACCAAAATCCTTTCCAAAATCTGAAATCTGTCTTTGAAAAACAGTTTCAATGGGCAGATGCCAAATAATTACAAAAAATCAATTAATCATCAAATCTATTCTATCATTCACTCATTCCATCATTCAAAATTAATTTATATGCAAGAAAAAAATGCTTTTATTGAAGAATTCAAGAAAAGAACTAAAGATTTTACCCTGAGAAATATTAAAGTATTTCAATCATTACCAAAATCAGATGAGGCAAAAATTATTGGTAAACAATTGCTTCGTTCTGCAAGCTCTGTTGGTGCAAATTATAGAGCAGTTTGTAGAGCAAGAAGTCAAGCTGAATTCTATTCCAAATTAAGCATCACTATCGAAGAGGCTGACGAATCATTGTTTTGGTTAGAAATTTTAGTCGAATCAAGTATAGTTCCTGAAAATAAATTAAGCGAGTTGATGAAAGAAGCCGAAGAAATAATCAAGGTGCTTTCAAAAGCAAGAAAAAATACAAATTGAAAAACATTCAATCATTCACTCATTCTATCATTCAAAATTGATTTATGAAAACAATCAAAGGACCAGCAATATTTCTTGCTCAATTTATGGGCGACGAAGCTCCATTCAATTCACTCGATACCATTGCCGACTATATGGCCGGGTTGGGTTATAAAGGTTTACAACTCAATGCGTGGGATTCACGTGTAATTGACCTACAAAAAGCTGCAGAAAGTCAAACTTATTGTGATGAACTAAAAGGGAAATTAGCCGATAAAGGCTTGGCTATCACCGAGTTATCGACTCACCTTCAAGGACAATTGATAGCTTCCCACCCAACTTATAATGCTATGTATGATGCTTTTGCACCAGCCGAAGTACATGGAAAAGAACCTGCTCGCCGCGAATGGGCAGAGCAGCAATTACGCTGGGCAGCTAAAGCTTCACAAAATTTGGGACTGAAAACCTCAGTTGGTTTTTCGGGAGCTTTGGCTTGGCCATTTTTGTATCCTTGGCCTCAACGTCCGAGTGGTTTGATAGAAACGGCTTTCAAAGAATTGGCTCGCCGTTGGAAGCCAATTTTAAACTATTATGACGAATGTGGTGTAGATTATTGCTACGAACTTCACCCAGGCGAAGATTTGTATGACGGCACGACTTTCGAGATGTTTGTTGATAATTTGGGCGGGCATTCTCGTGCTTGTATCAACTACGACCCAAGTCATTTTGTGCTGCAATGCCTTGATTATCTGGCATTTATAGATTTATACCATGATAGAATCAAGGCTTTCCACGTGAAAGATGCTGAGTTTAATCCATCGGGAAAACAAGGCGTTTATAGTGGTTATGCTGGTTGGGCAAATCGTGCAGGACGTTTCCGTTCGTTGGGCGATGGACAAGTAGATTTCAAAGGTATTTTCTCGAAATTGTCGCAATATGATTATGATTCTTGGGCAGTTTTGGAGTGGGAATGTTGCATAAAATCGTCGGAGCAAGGTGCTGCCGAAGGAGCTCCATTTATCAAAAACCATATAATTGAAGTAGCGACTCGTGCATTTGATGATTTTGCAGCTACGGGTGCCGACGAAAATGTAAATCGCATAGCCTTGGGGATTTGATAGTTTTTATCTCGTTATTATGTCAATTGGTAGAGACGTAACACCGTTACGTCTGTTATTGAAAATTGTGGCTATTAGTTTGAAGAAAATAATAATAATTTTGTCTTTTATCACAAAAAAATGGTGATGAATTTTGCAATTTTAGTAACAATTATTCGCAATAACAGACATAAGAGTGTTCTGTCTCTACAAAATTATTTTAATTTCAACCTCAATCTTACAATGAAAACAATTTCAAAAATTATCGTTCTTGTTTTATTATTCGCCTCAACAAGTTTTGCACAGAAGGGTAAATGGGTAAAATTATTCGACGGAAAAACATTGACCAACTGGCACGTTTATAACAAAGCGGGACAACCAATTTCAGACAAATGGAAAGTTGTTGATGGCGTAATAAGCTATGCAGGAAAAGCTAAAGGTGAAAAGCATGGCGACGACTTGGTTACTGACAAAGAGTATGAAAACTTCGTGCTGGAACTTGATTGGAAAATTGCTGAGGGTGGCAATAGTGGCATTTTTTATGGTATTCATGAGGATGCAAAATACAATGTTCCGTATTTAACTGCCCCAGAAATTCAGGTACTCGACAACGAACGCCACCCCGATGCAAAAGCAGGAAAAAATGGCAATCACAAGGCTGGTTCGCTCTATGACATGATTCCGTCGGCATCAGTAACAAAACCTGCGGGCGTGTGGAACCATGTAAGAATCGTTAAAAATAATGGTGAAATAAGCATTTTTCAGAATGGCACCCTTTCAGTAAAATACAAATCGGAAGGTGCTGAATGGGAGGCAATGGTTGCCAATAGCAAATTTAAAGGCTGGGCAGGTTTTGGCAAATTTCCAAAAGGAAACATAGGGCTGCAAGACCACGGCGATGCTGTTTCATTCAGAAAAATTCGCATTAAAGAATTGTAGAATACAATAAAATCATAAAAAGATGTTTTCAATTTGGAAGCATCTTTTTTTGTGCCATAAATTAATTATTTTCAAAATATTATTATTTTCCTTCCTGTTAAAAGTCAAAACAACATTTTTTCATTTAGTTTTCAAAAAAAATATTAAACGGCATCATTTTTGCAAAAAACTGATTGTGCGGTAGCATATTGCTATTAAACTAATTATTTTTAAAGATTTTAAGATGAAAAATCTCTCTCAAACTATCTGTAAATTTATTTCAAAGGCTCTTTTTATTGTATTAGCCCCTTTTATTGTTTTTTCACAAGCTCCTCCTACATCATATAATATTGATATTGTAAATGGGCAAACGATTTCGACTTGCACAGGGTATTTTTATGACTCTGGCGGAAGTGGGGGAAATTATCAAAATAATGAAAACTACACAGTTACATTCCAAGCACCTGTTGAACAAGTAATGAGAATATATTTTGATAGTTTTGAAACCCAGTCTGGACAAGATTTATTGTACATATACGATGGAGCAAATACAAGTGCCCCACAAATAGCTGGTAGTCCTTTTTCGGGTACTTCAGGACCAGGTGTCATCATTTCTTCTGGGAGAGAAATTACTTTTACGTTTACTTCAAATTCATCAACGGTAAAATTAGGATGGTTTGCTAAAGTAGTTTGTGCCTTTCCCCCAAATGCTTTTTGTGAAAATAATTTATTGACCAATAGCGGTTTTGAAAATGGACTTACAGGTTGGACAACCAATAGCGGTAGCTCAGGAACTGGCACTACCTACACAATGGAAGGTAGTAATTATGGGTTTATTTCTGGTGGAACTGGTTCGCTTTCACAAACGGTTACAGGTATTTCGGCAAATAAAAATTATCAATTAAGATTTTATGGAGGTTCACATGATCCAGCTTCGTATAACCATGATGTAAATGTAAAATTTTATAATGGAAATACCCTCTTAGCTGGTACACAAACCGTTGATATTGAATATGATGTAGATATTTATAGCGATTCATGGTTTTATGTCATTGCTTTCATTACTCCTCCAAATACAAACAAAATCATAGTAGAAGCAGCCTCTACTGGTGATTATATAAAATTAGATGGTTTTTGTTTGTCGGCATGCAGTGATATTTTAAATCCAACTGCAAGCAATAATTCGCCTCTACCAGTTGGAGGTACAATTAATCTTTCTGCGACATCAATAGGTATTAATAACTATTCTTGGACAGGACCTAATAGTTTTACTTCTACCACTCAAAACCCATCAATTAGCCCTGCAATTAAGGCAAATGAAGGCATTTATACTGTTACAGTTGTTTGCACAAATGGCTGTACCGCGACGGCAACAACTCAAGTGATTGTGTATGATATTTTTGATATGCCAAATTGTATTTCACCAGCCACAGTAACAGCAAGTAGTAATAGCCCTGTTTCTTCAGGGAATACCATCAATCTTTCTGCAACCACAACAAATGTAATTGCTTATGCGTGGGAAGGTCCAAATGGATTTAGTTCAACAAGCCAAAACCCAAGTATTGCAAATGCAACGCCAGCAAAGGCAGGGGTTTATACAATAACTGTTACAGGAAATGGGCTTTGTGGTACAACAGCTACTACCCAAGTAATTGTTAATTGTAATATAACTCCCTCAGCAAGCAGCAATAGTCCTTGTGTAGGTAATACTTTAAATTTAAGTTCATCAGCAACTGGCACAAATGGAGCTGTAAGCTACTCATGGAACGGACCAAATGGTTTTACCTCGACAGCTCAAAATCCAAGTATTAATAATGTTACGACAAATGATAATGGCACTTATACCGTAACTATCACTGATGCGAATGCTTGTTCGGCAACAAATACGACAAATGTGTTGATAAACACACCCCCGCAAGCAAGTATTACAGGAACTGCTAATCTGACTTGTTCAGTAATATCGGTAACACGCACTGCAACTGGTGGCGGAAGCTATTTGTGGTCAAATAATTTAGGAACTTCAGCAAGTGTAAACATCTCACAATCAGGCACTTACACCGTAACCGTAACATCAGCTAATGGCTGTACAGCTACGGCTACGACAGTGGTTTCTCAAGATAATGCTGTGCCTAATGCAGAAGCTGGTACAGATAAAATTTTGAATTGTACTACAAACTCTGCAACTATTGGCTCTGATGCCGTTATTCCAAATGTTAATTATAGTTGGTTGCCAAGCACTGGGTTGAGTAGTACAACTGCATCTATTACCAATGCAAGTCCAAATGTAACAACTACTTATACTATAACTTTGACCAATACATTAACTGGTTGTACGGCTACCGATGCTGTTATAGTAACTGTTGATAAAACACCTCCAACAGCTGGTGTAACAGGAACTGCTAACTTGACTTGTTCAGTAACATCGGTAACACGCACTGCAACTGGTGGTGGAAGCTATTTATGGTCAAATAATTTAGGAACTTCGGCAAGCGTAAACATCTCACAGTCAGGTACTTACACCGTAACCGTAACATCAGCTAATGGCTGTACAGCAACGGCAACAACGGTTGTTTCACAAGATAATGCTCTACCTACTGCTGGTGTAACAGGAACTGCTAATCTGACTTGTTCAGTAACATCGGTAACACGCACTGCAACTGGTGGCGGAAGTTATTTGTGGTCAAATAATTTAGGAACTTCGGCAAGCGTAAACATCTCACAATCAGGCACTTACACCGTAACCGTAACATCAGCTAATGGCTGTACAGCTACTGCTACGACAGTGGTTTCGCAAGATAATGCTGTGCCTAATGCAGAAGCTGGGGCAGACAAAACTTTGAATTGTACTACAAGCTCTGTAACCATCGGCTCTGATGCAGTTATTCCAAATGCTACTTATAGTTGGTTGCCAAGCACTGGGTTGAGTAGTACATCAACTTCCATTATTACTGCAACTCCAAGTGTTACTACGACTTATACTCTGACAGTAACTAATAACCTAACTGGTTGTTCTGCCACAGATGCAGTGGTTGTAACTGTTGATAAGATAATCCCAACGGTAGCCATCACTGGCAATACTAATTTGACTTGCACTACTTCAAGTGTAACAAGGACTGCAAGTGGCGGTAGTGCTTACCTTTGGTCAAATAGTTTAGGAACAAATACAAGTGTTACTATCTCAGCAGCAGGCACTTATACCGTTACAGTTACTGCCGCAAATGGTTGTACGGCTACTGCTACGACGAGTGTTACAACGGATGCTGATGTGCCAACAGTTACAATTTCAGCAACTGACGATACTTTAACTTGTAATAAAACACAAGCAATACTAACCGCAATGCCTTTACCATCAAGCACTTATACTTATTTGTGGAGTAACGGAACTACGTTTTCAAACATAACAGTTTATGATGCTGGAACATATTCGGTAGAAGTAACGGCAACAAATGGTTGTAAAGCAAGTGCCTCTATTGTTATTGTAGAATTTAATACCGTAACTGCCATAGTTGATGTTACGCAAGTGCTTTGTAAAGGTGGAAATACAGGCAAAATTAAGATTACTGGCATGGATGGTATAGCCCCTTATCAATTCAAATTAGGTAATGGTGCTTTCCAATCTGCTAATGAATTTACGGGTTTAACACTTGGCAATTATGCAGTAACAATATTAGATGCTGGTGGTTGTACTGCTTCAATTAATGTAACAGTTACTGAGCCTCTTGTAGCATTAGCTCTTACTGTAACTCCTACAAATCTAAAATGCAATGCAGGAAACGATGGGAAAATCGTGGCAACAGCCACGGGCGGCACACCTGCTTATACATTCTCAATAAATGCAGGTTCGGAACAGTCAAGCAATACTTTCAATAGTTTGGCAGCAGGAGCATACACGATTACCGCTTATGATTCACATGGTTGTGCCGTAACTGCAACTACAACTCTGACGCAGCCAAGTCCGATAACTGTAACTGCAACAGGCTCAATGATAGATTGTAGTACACCAAAAGGTACAGTAACAGCAGTGGCATCTGGTGGAACACCAACTTATCAATTTGCAATTGATGGCACAAACTTCCAACCATCGGGCATTTTTGCTAACTTGAATGGAGCGACATATACAATTACCGTGAAAGATGCGAACTTGTGCATTGGTACTGTAACGGCAGCAATTACAGTAGGCGATACAACAAAACCAACATTTATAGCAACAGCAACTATGGCTACTTGTACTGCAGGAAATGCAAATAATGATGGAAAAATCACTATCGCAAATGTAGTAAATGGCACAAGCTATCAATATTCTGAAGGTGCAATATTCAATGCAGGAAGTGCAACTCCTGCCATTGCAACGATAATACCAGTAACTGGAATTTTGAGTAATAGTTTACCAAATCCAAGTGAAAATTCAGCCTTCTACACGATCCGAGTTTATAACGGTAATAGTTGCTTCAAAGATGTTACGATAGAACTATTGAAAAGAGTTTGTGCTTGCAAAACAGATATTTGTATTCCTTATAGTATCGTTAAAACAAAGTCAAAAAATATAAACTAATTTTAATACAAAATCCCTTATCGCATTGATAAGGGATTTTGTATCAAAAATTAATTCAAAACTTTTGCCATTACACCTTCTTTCAAGGCATAACTCGACACGCTAATCCGTTGAATATCAAGCGTTTGTATAATAAATCGAATCAAGCACATGGCCACCACAATCATATCTACACGTAGCTCGATCATTCCTGCAATCGCCATACGTTCAGCATGATTTTTGAACAAAAGTTCATCGTAAGCTCGGTAAAATTCATTGAGAGAATACTCAAAAGACACCTCCTCGTTTGCAGGAAGTTTGCCCTGCTCTCTCATAAAATTCATATCAATCAAAGTATCAAAAGTGCCAGACGAACCAATCAAAATCTTCGGAGCATATTGATGGCAAGCATTGGCTAATGGCAAGAGTTTTTCACGAAAAAAATCGTCCATCATTTGCACCGAACGCATCGAAATTGGGTCAGATTTCATAAATTTATCCATCAATCTTTGTCCGCCTATCTCGAAACTTTGTTTCCAAAAAATCTTATCATTATTGCAAATAATAAATTCTACACTTCCGCCACCAATGTCCATAATCATCGAAGTTTGGGGAATATCCATTGCTTGCTTTACGCCCAAAGCTATCAATTCAGCCTCTTCATCGCCTGAAATCACTTGAATTTTAATACCTGTTTCCTCTAAAACTCTTTGCACAAATTCGTCTTTATTTCCTGCATTACGAATCGCACTTGTTCCCATTGCAAAAGTTTTTTCTAAGCTAACTCCTTGACTATCAATTACTTCACGAAAATACTTAAGTACAACCAAAGCCCGTTGAATACCTTCTTCCGAAATCATACCTTCACTAATTCCACCCTTTCCAATTTTAGCAGGAATGGATTCCTTGAAAAAAACCTGTTTTCCTTCAACAATTAATAAATGAAATGTATTTGTACCTAAATCTATAATGGCGGTTTTCATAAAGCCTCTTTTTTTGTAAATATTTTCACAAATATAACTTTAAACTTACATGGTTTTTAAAATATAATTTCGTAATTTTGCAACCCCAAACAAAAGGAGGTGTATTTTTATGTTAATAATCAACGTCAAAGAAAACGAGTCAATTGATAAAGCCTTGAAACGTTTCAAGAAGAAATTTGAAAAAACGGGTGTCTTACGTCAATTACGTAAGCGTCAAGCATTTGAAAAACCTTCAGTAGCACGTCGTAACGAAGTTATTCACGCTACCTATGTAGGGCATTTAAGAAGCAACGAAGAAATGTAGTATTCAATTATCAATGAACAATTATCAATTAACAATAAATGGCATATAGCTAAAATAGTTATTTGAAAATCTTTCATTCAAATATTGTAATCTATAATATTTATAACCATATTCGCTGAATTTATTTTTTAATAATTTATCTTGTTGATAATTGTTAATTGATAATTGTTCACTGAATATGGTTTCTTATTTTCTACAACATATACAATACGAAAAACGCCTCAGCCATCATACCATTACGGCATATGAAGGTGATTTGAAGCAATTTTCGGCATTTCTACTCTTTCAATACGAACTAAAAGAACCACAAAAGGCTGATTTTCAGATGATTAGGTCTTGGATTGTGAGCTTGGTTGAAGAAAAAATCGAAAACCGAAGTGTCAATCGCAAAATCGCTACTTTGCGAAGTTTTTTTAATTTCCTGCTCCGTCATAAGACAATTACTACCGACCCAATGCTGAAGGTAAAAGCATTGAAAACCGACAAAACGCTCCCAAAATACATTGAAGAAAAACCGATGCAAAACCTGCTCGACGACATTGAGTTTTCGGAAGATTTTGCTGGACAACGAGATAAATTAGTTCTCGAATTGCTCTACGGTACAGGAATGCGTCTGGCAGAGTTAATTGGCCTAAAAATTTCGGACTTAAATCTCTACAATAATACACTGACAGTTCTCGGAAAAAGAAACAAACACCGCATCATTCCGATGAATGGAACGCTGGCAGAAGCCATGAAAATTTACCTAAAAACAAGGGATGATATTACTCAAGACGCTACTAATCAGTATCTTATCGTAACTGACAACGGTATGCAAGCCTACCCAATGTTTGTGCAGCGATTAGTAAAAAAACACCTATCTTTGGTAACTTCGCTTGAACAACGTAGCCCGCACGTGCTGCGACACACGTTTGCTACGCATTTGCTCAATCGAGGAGCAGATTTGAATGCCATCAAAGATTTATTGGGTCATTCGAGCCTTGCCGCTACGCAAGTTTATACACACAATTCGATTGAAAAATTAAAGAAAGTATTTGAGCAAGCACATCCTAAAGCGTGAGGGGATTTAAATGAAAATGTGTTGGTGATAACACAACAAAGACGAAATGAAATCTATAAATTATTTAACATTTTTCATCTTTTTATTAACCTTGCATTCTTGCCAGATAAAGCCTTATGCTTTTATCCAAAGAAACGAAAGTGAGGTTTTCAAACAAAATAGATTAAGATTAAGTGATAATTCTTTAAAAACAAAAAAACTATCTGTTTTTAAAGAATTACCCTATGAAAAAGACGTGGTTTCCCCTTTTGATTCAATAAAGTTCGAGAAAATTATTAATGTTACTTCAGAAGAAAATATAAATAAAAAGCATTATAATGTTACTTTCCCTAAAGATTCAATTAAGAAAACAAAACTATTAAAACTTAAACCTACAACATCTACCGAGCGAAAAGCTAAAACAGCAGGTATATTTGCTGACAGTTCCATTTATCTTGGAATAATCTCAACAATTGGATTTATAATTAATAGCCCTATCTTTTTTTTAGTTTTTTATCTATCAAGTCTATTTTTAGGGATTTTAGCTTTGTTTTTCGGAAAACCAACTTTAAAAAAATTAGATAAACTAATTCTACTTTGGCACTCTGGAAAACCTATCAATATCAGTTTGTCTTTGCAGGTGTCTAACTTGTATTGCGTTTAACAAACCATCATCAGAGTTGAGTTTATTTAGTAATTTTTTGGCAAAAACGAGTTTAATATCA
>JANNDY010000099.1:0-27687 GCA_031378345.1 Emticicia sp.
TCAGCACCGTAGCTTTTGACTAAAGCACCTTTAGGCGGTTTGCAAACTCCTACTGCAAGGAGTTTGCGGAAGACCTACTTCCATCTCTTACTCAACATTGAAAAAGGGCTTCGCCTTTTTCATTCAGGACACACCGTTTGAATAGCTTGTTGCTTTTCGGCAGTACTAAAATCATTGTATTTTGAAATCAGCAATTGAGCCAAGGGTTCTCTGTCATAATTGGCAATGGCTTGAATAACATCTAAACGAAGGCTTGGCTCATTGAGCAGAGCAGGGATTTCGGCTATTAATTCTTCTCTTTTTCGAACAGAAATATCTTTGATTGCTTGTTGGCGAGTGGCAAGAATGGCATTTTTATTTTTCAAAATTGCCATTGATTTTTCGGAGGCCTCGGTATCTCCAAAGCGTTGCGAAATTTGAAATGTCAATTGAGCAATTTCGCCTTTTGATTGCCTTAGTTTTGTAGAAACACTTGCCCAGTTGGAAGGTGCTTTCAAATCAAAACGTCCCTCTAAACCATCTCTCATTCCTTCCAAAATACTTAATTGATTCTTATAATTACTTGATAATGAAGCGATTATGCTTTCTGGCATATTTGCATCAATCAACCGACGAGCAATGTATTTTGAAACCATCGGTATTTTTGCTTCATGAGCTAAATTCAAAGCACGAGTTGGATTTTCTTTGACCAAAGGTTCAAGCCCAAACCAAAGCATTTTGGGTAAATTATGGTCTTCGGCATCTTCTCCATGTTTTGATAATTGCTCGGCAATTTTCCATGAAGATTCGGCATCTACACGCTGCATGGCAGAAGCCAAATATAGCCGAACCACAGGCGAAGCATCTTCTTTCGCCAATCGAATAAAGCTCTCAGTTGCCTCCTTTGAGGGGTTTTTGTCATCACAAAGTAGTTGAATCGCCCAAGCCCGAATATATTCGTTGGCATCTTTTAATGAAGTTTCTAACTCATTTGAAGTAATATTATTGGTGATATGCAAAGTCCACATAGCCCGTAATCTAAAATCAGGGTTTGTATTATTTTTGAAAATTTCGTTTAAATCCGCAACAATATTCTTATCCAAAATACCTTTATTGGCTCTGTTTTGTAATATTATTCTTGCCCTCCGTGCGTGCCAATCGCTGGTATTTTTCTGTAATTCTACTAATTGTTTATCGGTCAATAAGTTCAAATCTGCGTATCTATTTTCCCAGTTTTTTGCCAAATTTTCTTTGGGCATTATTCTAAAAACCCTGCCAGTTTCACCATTTATTACTTCTTTTCCGCAAATATCAGCATCGTGCCAATCGAGTACATAAATGCCACCATCAGGACCAACCTCCATGCTAAAACCTACCCATTGTGCATTATTTGCCATGAGTAGTTCGTCGCCATGTTTTCCTACAAAACCCGAACCTTTTTTCTCCAAAATATCTGACAAAACAGCGTGTTCATGAATGTTTGCCATGAAAATACGTCCTTGATGTTCGGCAGGAAAAGCATCAGATTGATAGACTCTCGCTCCTCCATGAGCCGAGCGATGGCTATGGTCGGCAATGGTGCGAATGTCGCTATAAATATAAGGATTAAAATGTTGCCCACCCTGACGGTGATAAATACCGCCCGGAATAACGTGCCACAAGTGAGGAATAACACAAGCACTTATAAAAAGCTGCCCTTTGGCATCAAAATCAATGCCCCAAGGATTGCTAAAACCGTGAGCCACGACTTCAAATTTATCTTTGGTAGGGTGATATCGCCAAACGCCACCATTTATATCAACGCCATCACCTTTTAAAATATCTTCGGGAAAAGCATCATTATGCTTGTAAATCCTGCCTTTTCCTTCGGGTTTCCGTACTTTTGAAGGTGTAGCAAAACCTTGACAGCCATACAACCAGCCATCGGGTCCCCAATGAAAGCTATTCAATGTTTCGTGTCTATCTCGAATACCCCAGCCTGTAAGCCTCACCTCAATATCGCTTGTGTCGGCAATATCATCATGGTTTTTGTCTGGAACAAAAAGAAGGTTTGGTGGAGTTCCCAGAAACAATCCATCGAAACCAACCGCCATTGCAGCCGGAAAGGCAATTCCTTCTAAAAATACCTTTTTTGTGTCAGCAATACCGTCGTGATTGGTGTCTTCCAAAATCAAAATTCGGCTATTTCCTGCTTTTGAAAAGCCAAAACCACGTGATTCGTAATCTCGGTTTTCGGCTATCCACAATCGCCCTTTGTCGTCCCAACAAAAAGCCATAGGTTGGGTCATCATAGGCTCTGATGCCCACACATTTACGGCAAAACCCTCTTTGGTCGTCATGGCAGCAACGGCTTCATTGGGAGATAAAAACTTGGCATCACGACCTTCTTGTTGGGCAACACCCCAGAGCGAATACGCCATGTCTTGCCCACTAAAATCGCTCCAAGTTTTTGATAGTTTTACGTCATTGAGTTCGCCAGTATAAATCACTAATTGATACTTTATTACTTCAATTTTGCCTTTTTTTATAGTCCAATCGGCATTTTTGGCTCGTGCGGGCCCTATACCTAATTGAGAATCTACACGCCAGTTTTGGGGAAAACCTTTGTTTTCAGGATGGTCAAAAACGGCAATATGAGCGAAGTCTTTTCTGCCTTCTACTTGCATTCCTACGTCCACCCAATTGGCACGTTGCCCTTCGGCTTTCTCATTTTTTTGACGTGCAGCATTCACCACTTCGCCCTTGATTCCTTCTTTCCACGGCATTCTGACAAACAAGCCGCCGTAGTCATATTTGCCAATCGTTACATCTGTTTGAGCTTCGCCAGCCCATTCCAAATTGAGCAAATATTTGCCATCTTCTTCACGCATTGTCCATGTTTGGGTTTCTGTCAAAACGGTATTTCCTTTTTCATCTAAAAGGTCATAAACGGTTTCCCATTTCACTTCATTTCCTTTGTTTTTGATAACTTTTACAGCAACTCGCTTCCAATAATCGCCTTCGGGATGATGAAAATAATCTCGTCCATTGACACGGGTGTATCCCCAATAAATGCCTGTTTGGTGTTTATGATGCCCAGGGCTATATTCTGTCAAAATGCCGTTTCCGTCGGGAGAAACAATTGGATGAAGGTATGGACGAAAATCTGCTTTGGCGATTTGTGTTAAAATAGGCGTTTTGCCATTGATGCGAAAGATAACTATTGAACTTTCTTTTTCATTTTGGACGATTCGGAGTTCAGTTTTTTTCGGAGGAAGAACAGTATTTTTATCTTGAGGTTTTAGTCCAAGCCAAACAAAACTTAGAAAAAACAAGGTCAATAATATTGGAAATGCTTTCATTTGGTTTTTATTTTAGAGGGCTGAAAACCAAATTTAAAACAAAAACAAGAAGTTTTCTAATTTTGAATGATTAGTTTTTTTGAATTAAGTTACTTCTCAAAAAAACTCGCCAAACACCCAGCACAAAGCTAAAAACCAAGGAAAGGCAAATCGTTGTTTTTTGTTGCGGTTTTCATTTCTCTTTAAATTTTTTTTTACAAATATATTCAATTTTTAACATTTCAGCGATAGAATCATAATTTACCATTCAATAAAAATTCCTCAGACAAAAATCACTTTTCCTCCCTAAGCACGAACGTTTTTTCCTATCTTTGATTTCTGAAAAACCCCATTCACCCATGAAAAAACTTTTTATTCTCCTTTCATTTTTCTCTTTCAATGGCTATGCCCAACAATCCAAAATTGACAGCCTAAGGAATGCACTCAATACAGCTACCCACGACTCAATTATGATAAGGTCAATTACTGACATTTACCTATACTATAATGCATCAAATTATGACTCTTCGCTATTTTATGCGTCGAAGGGTTTATCTATTGCCCGAAAAAGCAAGCAGTCATTATACGAAGGAGCTTTTTTGACTTCGCAGGCATACGCATTAAGGCAAAAAGGAGAATATGCTGCAGCACTGAAAAGTTTATTACAAGCATTCGATATTTTGCAAAACCCTGCTTCCGAAAAAAATGTGTATGGTGTGGGCAATAGGACACCTGCTGAATATAGATTAGATAGATTGGATTGGACCCATAATATTTATGGGGAATTAATGGATGAAACAGGAGATACAGAACAGGCAATTTTTCATTATAAAGAAAGTGTAAGGATAGCGTCATTAATCAAAGATTATTTGAGAATAGCCAGTGTTTCATATTACATTGCAAACCAATTTTATGAAGCAGACCAGCTTGATTCTGTGGAAGTGTATGCACAGAAGTCCCTGAAGTTTTACGAACAGATAAATACTACTTGGAAGAGCTTACCTATCTTACTTCTGGCAGGTAAGCACTTTAAGGCGAAGAATGATGAACTGGGGAGAAAGTATCTCTATCAGGCACTGCAAGTTGCTACCGAATATAAGGGAACTAACAGGCTTATGTTGTTAACCGTATATATAACGCTGTCCAGGATACATCAAGAGGGTGGTGTTAAAGATTCTTCCCTTTATTATGCCAAAAAAGCTTACGAAGTAGGTTCTGAGCCAGGATTGATAAATTCAAAATTGTTTAGGGACGGAGAAGTTTACGAGGTCTTATACAAAGCGTATTTGCTCAACAATCAACTGGATAGTGTTTTAAAATACCAAGGGCTTACCCTCACTACAAGAGATGCGTGGAATAAAGAAAAATACAAGGACTTAGCCGCCTTTCAGAGTATGTTACTAAGCGAAGCCACCCGTTTGCGGGAATTGGAAAAGCAGCAAATAGAAACACAATCAAAAATCAGGACCTATGCTTTTCTTGCAGTACTTGCGGTTCTTTCCATCATCGGTTTAATTCTTTACCGCAACAATCGGCAAAAGCAAAAAGCGAATACAGTTTTACAGGAACAGAAAGATAAAGTAGAAACCACCTTATCGCAACTCAAAGCCACCCAAACCCAACTCATCCAATCCGAAAAACTCGCCAGCCTCGGCGAACTCACCGCAGGCATCGCCCATGAGATTCAAAACCCTTTGAATTTTGTTAATAACTTCTCGGGATTGAGCGTAGATTTGGTGAAAGATTTAAAAGATGAGTTTAAAAAACCTGAAAAAGACGAAGTTTATATTGATGAATTATTCGATGATTTAAGTACAAACCAAGAGAAAATCAATCTTCACGGAAAACGAGCAAGTAGTATCGTAACAGGAATGTTGGAACATTCGAGGGCAAGTACAGGCGAAAGAGTTTTGACAGATATTAATAAATTAGCTGATGAATCGCTCCGCCTAAGTTATCATGGTTTGAGAGCGAAAGACAAAACTTTTAATTCAGACTTCGAACTAATTTCAGACCCAAATCTGCCTAAAATCAATGTAATTTCGCAAGATATTGGTCGGGTTTTGATAAATTTGATTAATAATGCATTCTACGCAGTAAATGTGGGGCGAAATGGAATTTCGCCCGCAAAAGTAATTGTTTCTACAAAAAAGACAGAAAACACCATCGAAATCCGAGTAACCGACAACGGCACAGGAATGACCGACGAGGTAAAAGCCAAAATCTTTCAACCCTTCTTCACCACCAAACCCACTGGTCAAGGCACTGGTTTGGGGCTGAGTTTGGCGTATGATATTGTGACGAAAGGGCACGGCGGGACGATTGAAGTTGAAACTAAAGAAGGAGAAGGAACTACTTTTACTATAAAATTACCTATTCAGAATAAATAACCCATGAAAAAACTAAGCCTTACCCTATTTTTTACTCTTATTTGTAGTTTTGGTTTTGCTCAAAACATAGTAACAGATAGCTTAAAAAATGAATTACGTATTGCCAAACATGACACAAGCCGTGTTATATTTTTAGGGCAATTATCCAGAGAATTTGCAAATTCAAACCCTGACACTTCTTTAATACTTGGGCAAAAAGCATTGGATTTGGCTCAAAAAATAAAATTTTTAAGTGGTGAAGTAAGTACTTTGAATAGGTTGGGTATTACTTATAGAATAATAGGTGATTTACCAAAAGCCATAGATTTGATACTTAAAGGGTTGAAAATTGCAGAGGATAACCACTTTCAACTTGAATCTGCCAGATGCTTAAATAGTCTGGGACTTTTACATACTGATTTAGAAGATTATAAAAAAGCTAAGTTTTACCTTGAGCGAGCGTATGAAGTAAATAAATTGGTTTCAAATTCTAGTGCAAAAAAATCGATGAATTTTGTTATTTTATCAAATCTTGGAAGTCTTTATAAAAATACAAATCAATTAGATTCTGCCTCCTATTATTTTCAAAAATCATTAGAAATACAAAGCTGGACGAATAGAAATGTTTCATCCTATGCCAGCAGTGATTTTGCTCGTGTTGAATTTTTACTTGGGAATCATCAAAAAGCGATGAATTATTCTCATGAAGCAATCCAAATCAGTAAAAAAGATAATAATCATCGGGATGCTGCACGAGCCTATCATACTATTGCAATTAATTTCAAAGACCTTATTCAATCAGATTCTGCTATATTTTATGCAAAACTTGGACTTTCCGAATCACAAATGATTGGTTACAAAGAAGGAATTTTACGAAATAGCAAACTTTTGACTGAACTTTATGAGCCAAAAGACATTAAACAAGCCTATCATTACCAAAAAATTGCAACACAAATAAACGAAGAAATTTACGGGGTAAAAAAAATACAGGCTCTGCAAAAAAACATTCTTGAAGACCAAGAACGCCAACGAGAGATTGAAGCAAAAAATATTGCTTTCCAAAATAACCTAAAACTCTACGGCTCACTCGCAGGATTATCAGTTCTGGCTTTGGTTTCATTTATTCTTTTTCGCAATAATCGCCAAAAGTTGAAAGCAAATGCCCTTCTACAAGAAAAAAACGAAGAAATTAACCTTCAAAAAGATAAAGCTGAAAAAGCGTTAGTTCAACTCAAATCCACCCAAGCCCAACTTATCCAGTCCGAAAAACTCGCCTCACTCGGCGAACTCACCGCTGGTATTGCCCACGAAATACAAAATCCTTTAAATTTTGTCAATAATTTTTCAGAATTGTCAGTTGATTTAGCAAAAGACCTCAACGAAGAAATTGAGAAACCTGAAATTGACAAAGAATATGTAAAAGAATTGATGGACGATTTAACACTAAACCAAGAAAAAATAAATTTACACGGAAAACGAGCAAGTAGCATCGTTACAGGAATGTTGGAACATTCGAGGGCAAGTACAGGCGAAAGAGTTTTGACAGATATTAATAAACTTGCCGACGAATCGCTCCGACTAAGTTATCATGGTTTACGAGCGAAGGATAAAAACAGTACGACTGACCGCTTTAACTCGGACTTTAAAACAGAACTTGATGAAAATTTACCCAAAATCAATGTAATTCCGCAAGATATTGGCAGGGTGTTATTGAATTTGATTAACAATGCTTTTTGGGCAGTGAACGAACGAAGCAAAAAAGGAGAGACAGGATTTGAACCCAAAGTAACCGTCACCACAAAATTTACCCTCCCTACTGGGGAGGGCAAGGGTGGGGTTGAAATCGAAATAGCAGACAACGGCACAGGAATGTCGGAAGCTACCAAAGCCAAAATCTTCCAACCCTTTTTCACCACCAAACCCACTGGGCAAGGCACTGGATTGGGGCTAAGTTTGGCTTATGATATTGTGACCAAAGGGCATGGAGGAACAATTGAATGTGAGAGCGTGGAGGGCGAAGGAACTACTTTTGTGGTGAAGTTGCCTTTGGATTTAAACAATAAAATATAGTTTACTTATCAAACAACCTCGCCAAACGCCCTGCCACAAAACTAAAAACCAAGGAAATGCCGCTTCCTGCAAAAGTACCAAACATTGCCAAGTCAGGAATCACAGGATTTACAAGTTTCAAGAAATGAACGCTCATAAGAATAGCAACCTGCAAAAGTGCCAACATCCAACCTCGATGCGGCTCCAAGTAGCCAATCAAAAATGCCGACAATGCCAATGCCGACATAGCCAAATATGCCCCAGAGCCATAGCTATGATAGATTACATAAACAACAAGGCACGAAACGCTTGCTGTGATAAGTATATTTCGGAGAAAAGTAAAATTCATAATTTTGGTTTCCATTGGAGTAATTTTTAAATTTAGAACAAATGTACTAATTTATTTTATTAGAACAAGTGTTCTAATAAATATTTTTTTGTACCTTCGCTTAATCAAATAAGTTTAAGCATTTTTATGACTACAAAGCAACGAATATTAGACACCTCATTAAAATTATTTAACGAACAAGGAATTGATGCCATTACGGTGCGGCACATCGCAAAAGAGCTTGGCATAAGTCATGGTAACTTGTGCTACCATTTTCAGAATACTGATGTCATTATTGAAAAACTCTACGAACAACTCCTTGAAGAATTGAATGAATTATTGTCAAATTCTGCCCTTTTGCAGCAAGTTAGCATAAAATTATTTCATGATTTATCCGAATTTGTTTTTAATAAATTATACAAATATAAGTTTTTGATGCAAGATTTCGTGAGTATTATGCGACGGAATCCTAACTTAAAACTAAAACATAGAGCACTCGTAAAAAACAGAAAATTATTGTTTCAGATGGGAATTGGGGCAGGAATTCAGATTGGATTTTTGAAAAAAGACATCGTTGAAGGTCAATACGAAAACTACTTCGAACAGCTATTTATAATAAGTGATTTTTGGCTATCGAGTGCCGAAATTCTCTATGAAGGAACTGAAGACAATAAACTCAAAAAGTACATAAATTTGGCATTTACCCTTATCGTCCCTTACCTCACTGAGCAAGGTTTAGAAGAATATCAAGCATTTTTGAAGCATTAAAAAAGGGACGTATCCGAAGACAAATCCCTTTTAATATACTGATAATCAATTACTTATAAACAGTATAAGCGTTTGATAATTGTTCATTGATAATTGGAATTAATTCTTCCCACTTCCCGAAACACCACCTGGGGCAGTAGTACCTGGAGCCGAAACTTTCTTGTCGAAATCACCTGCTTTTACGATAGTGATTTTCTTTGGGTCAATAAATTTCTTCATGGCAGCATTTACTTGCTCAACCGTAATTGCTTCTACTTGTTTCTCAAAATCAGCATCAAATTGAAGCGTTCTGTCCAAATACAAATAGTTGTTTAAGCGACCCGAAAGTTCGTTGTCTTGCGAGCGAGAAACACTTCGGCTTTGCAACCAACCAGTTTTTGCAGCTTTCAATTCGTCTGCCGTAAAACCTTCGGTAACAACTTTTGTAATTTCTTCAAAAAAAGCTTTTTCTAATTTTTCGGCATTTTCGGGAGCATAAATGGCATAAGTCATAAAATTTCCAGATTTATCCAACGGACTTCCACTCAAATTTGAACCAACGCCATAGCTAAGTCCATCTTTTTGACGAATTCTGACTGCCAAACGTGAACTCAAAAATCCACCGCCTAACATATAATTTCCGAGAACTAAACCTGCATAATCAGGGTCGGTGTCTTGTAATTGTAGATTTTGTCCTGCCAAGAAAAGAGCGTTTGCTTTATCTGGCGTTTTGATGGCATTTGCACTTGGAGCGATTTCTTGAAACACTGCCTGAATTCGTTTGAAAGGCATTTTTGCTTTCCAAGAACCAAAATTTGTGCTGATTATTTTACGAACAGCCAATTCATCAAAATCACCGACGACCGAAACTGTGGCTGCCGAAGCACCATAAAATTCGTCATAAAACTTCTTCAATTCTTCAACTTTTACAGCTTTATTTGTTTCCAATTGCTCATCAATGGTTTGCACATAACGAATATCTGATTTTGGATAAGGGTTCATTGTACGCTGAAAAGCATTGAAAGCCAAACCTTGTGGATCGCTTTTTTGAGATTCGATTCCTGCTAAATTTTCTTGACGTAATTTCTCAAATTCAGCTGTATCGAAAGTCGGATTTTTCAAAATATCAGTTACAATTGCCAATACTTTTGGTAAATTTTCTTTGGTAGTTTCGATGCTTGCACTAACCGAATTTCCGCCTCCACCGATATTTACTTGAGCTTTCAGCTTATCCAAAGTATCTTTTAATTGCTGACGACTCATATTTTTTGTGCCTTTATTAAGCATTGAAGCTGTATATTGAGCAATTGTGGCTTTGTTTTGCAAACTTTGCTCATCACCAATGCGAAGCGTAATATTGGTTCTTACACTATTTCCACGAGTTGATTTTGGCAAAAGTGCAAACTCAATTCCACCTGCCTCTTGTCCACGTTTGGTGCGACTTTCGATATTTGTTGGAGATGGGTCAAATGCTTCACCTTGAGCTACAAGGGCTTTTCCTTTATAATCTTTCACCATTGCCTCAACATCTGGCGTGGCAGGAATGACCACTCTGTCAGGTTTTTCGTCAGGAATAAATAATCCAATCGTACGATTTGAAGGTTTGAAATAAAATTTTGCCACACGCTTTACATCTTCTATAGTAGCTTTCGTAACGGCATCACGGTACAAAAATGCCAAACGCCAATCGCCCGCTCCGATATATTCGCTCATTTGTAAGCCAATCTTATCAGAACTTTGGAAAGTCAAACCAAAATTTTTCAAAATATCATTTTTTGCACGCTCTACATCTTCTTTTGTGATAGACATTGTCCCAATCGAATCGAGCGTGGCAAGCATGGTTTTCTTAGCATCGTCCAAACTTTTATCTTTCAAAACTCCTGCCCCAAAATATAGAAAAGTTGGGTCTTTATTGGTGAAAGAATAGGCATATTGATAAGATGCTTTTTTGCTTTCAACCAAAGCTTTGTAGAGTGTTCCTGCTGGTTCACTCGTCAAAATTGTTTGTAAAATGTCCAAAGAAGCATAATCTGGGTGGCTCGATGCACAAATATGGTACAAGGCACCGATAGACTGCACATCGCCCACACGACGCAAAGTTACCGAACGCTCGCCATCTTGGGTTGGCTCAACAGTATAAGTCGGTTGAAGTTTACGTGTCGGACGAGGAATTGAACCAAAATATTCTTCGTTAATCATTTTCAAGGTTTTCGCCTCGTCAAACTTTCCTGCAACCAACAAAACGGCATTATCGGGCTGGTAATATTTTCTGTAAAATGCCTGTAAATTGTCAATCGGCACACGTTCAATGTCTTCACGTGAGCCAATTGTAGTATTTCCGTAATTATGCCACAGATACGCAGTTGCTTGAATTCTCTCGCTCAAAACACCTTCGGGATTGTTTTCGCCAGACTCAAACTCATTTCGTACCACCGAAAATTCTTTTTCGAGTTCTTCTTTTTTGATGAACGAATTTACCATGCGATCAGATTCCAAATCCAAAGCCCAACGAAGGTTTTCGTCAGTTGAAGCAAAAGTTTCAAAATAATTGGTACGGTCAAGCCAAGTTGTGCCATTTGGTCTTGCTCCGTGGTCTGAAAGTTCTTTCGGAATATCGGTATGCTTAGTCGAACCTTTAAAAACCATGTGTTCGAGCAGGTGAGCCATGCCTGTTTCGCCATAACCTTCGTGGCGAGAGCCTACCAAATAAGTAATATTTACGGTAGCCGTTTGCTTCGATGGGTCGGGAAAAAGCAATACTTTCATACCATTTCCAAGCATATACTCCGTAATTCCTTCTACCGAAGTAAGTTTCACGGGGGCTGGAATTGGCACTTTTTCTTCAACGAGAGCAACTTTATTTCTCTTTTTACGCTTTTTCTTGACCGATTCGGCGTCCCGATTCTTTTGGGCGAAAGCATCGCCACCAAATAAGAAAATTCCGACAAGCAAGGTAATGACCAACTGCTTGAATGACAGGGTTTTGTAATGTTTTAACATAATTTTTGAAATGGATTAATTGAGATATGAGATTCGAGACAAAAGATTTGAGAGAAAACTTGCCCGCATTTTATAACGAATAAAATAGTTAAAATAATTTATTCCAAATAGAAAATGTTAAAATGCGTTAATCGTTGATAGAAGGTTATAATTCCCTTTTCAAACCTTACAGGTTTTTACGTTATCTTTGTCTTATGCAAAAACTCCTCAAAACATATCTACGCCGACTTACCAACCTTACTTCGAGAAATCGCTCGCTTTTGTTGCTCAATTTGCCACAAGAGCAGTTTTTTGACCTTCACCAACTTGATTTTTTAGATGGAAAACCTTCTTTTGAGTATATAAATCAATTGATTACTCAAAAAAATAATGTACCACTTTGCGATGTTTTGGATAGTCGTTTGGAAAAAGTCAATGAAGTGAGTAAGATTTTGAGAAAAATTGCTCGTACTGAGGCTTTTATTGAAGAGGAACGAGGTTCGGAAGATTTGTATGTGGGTTATCCGTTTGTAAAAGGCAAACTTTCCGACGGAACAGTAGTACGTTGCCCGCTTTTGTTTTTTCCAGTTACGCTACAAAACAGCAGTAAAAAATGGATTCTCGAAAAACGTGATGATGCAATTTCGCTCAATCGGAGTTTTTTATTGGCATATTCTCACTTCAATCAAATAAAAATTTCCGACGAGTTTTTGGAAACTTCGTTTGAAGATTTTGACAAAAATAGCCTTGTTTTTCGCACACAATTATACGAATTATTGAAAGAAAGTAAGGTGGAAATTAATTTCAATCAAGACAATTTCACCAATCAACTCATTGATTATCAGCGACTTAGCAAATCTGACCTGATAGATTCAGAACGAAATGGCGAACTCAAACTTTTTCCACAAGCGGTACTTGGTATTTTCCCGCAAGCTGGGTCTTTTTTAGTGCCTGATTATGAGGCGTTATTAGCCCCACCCCCAATCCCTCCCCAAAAGGGAGGGGAGTTGTTTTTAGCCCTCCCTGTTGGGGAGGGTTGGATGGGGTGTAAAGAAGAAACCACCTTTCTCCCCTTCTCAGTTGATGCCTCGCAAGAAGCAGCCATTAAGCAAGTAAAGTCGGGGCAATCGTTGGTTGTGCTGGGGCCTCCTGGGACTGGAAAATCTCAATTAATTGCCAATTTGATTGCTGATTTTACAGCACGAGGCAAGCGAGTTTTGGTGGTTTGTCAGAAAAGAGTTGCCTTAGATACTGTTTTTCAGCGATTAGAAAAAGCTAAAATGACCGATTTTGTGGCATTAGTGCATGATTTTAAGAATGACAGAAAAATACTTTTCGAGAAAATTGCCAACCAGATTGATGAAGTTGAGAATTATCAGAAGAAAAACAAGGGGCTTGATGCCATTTTTTTGGAACGAAATTTCACTCAAATAAGCAGACGAATTGATAAGATTGTTGAAGAATTGCAAGGCTTCCAAAATGCACTTTTTGATGAATCTATTTGCGGACTTTCGGTGAAAGAAATGTACCTCACAAGTAGTTTTATACAACCTTCTATTGACCTAAAAAATATCTATAAATCGTTTATATTCAATGACTTAGCTAATTTTGAAGGGCGACTGAAACGCTATTTTCAGTATGAAGAAAAGTTAAGAGAGAGTGAAGATTATGCGTTTTGGAAAGACCGAGTTTCTTTTGCGAAATTTACTAATGCTGACATTCCAAAAATCAAAGAAACTATTGAAGATGTTGCCGCTTTTCATGCCAAAAACACAACCGATTTTTCCTTGACTGAAATGAATAATTTTGATGAAAAAATCGTACAACAATTTTCAAAATTGTTTGAAAATGCAGATGTAATAAAGATTTTTAAAACAAAAGTGGTTGAAGGTAAGTATTGGGAAAATAGGCAGTTTGCTACGATGAACGCTGGCAGGGTTCTGAACCCTGCCAGCGTTAGTTTTGATTCATTTTTTTTAAATGAAATCGAAAATATTTTTGCTAATGATTGGATAGAAAACTCAATTTCAGCATCAGAATTAATTCTTAGAAAAACACAAATAGAAAAAGCATATTTGGCAAGTAAATCTGGCTTGAATTGGCTTGTATGGAAAGTGTTTTCAAAAGACAAAAAAGACGTTGAAAAACTCATTTTCCAAAATAAATTAAACTTACAAACAACTGATTTAGAGTTACTTACAAGAAAAATTAATAATCGCATTGCTTTTGAAAATCTTAAAGAAACTTTAGCAAAAAAAGAGATATTTATTGACGCTCAAGAGGATTTTGAAACTATCAATAAAACATTAAAAAATCATATTTCAGCAAATGAAGCTTATATAGTTTATCAAGCAAATTTGTTTCTTCATAAACCTGATTTTAGTCTGAAATATTATAATTATTTGGTGGCTTTAATTATTGAGATTAAGCAAAAAATGACTGTATGGAGAAAATATTTGAGTGAGGGGCAAATTAACCCCTACCCAACCTCCCCCAATAGGGGAGGAGTTTTCTCTCCCCTCCCTTTCGGGGAGGGGCTGGGGGTGGGGTTGTTTGACCACCTCGTTGAAGCCGACATTTTGAAAGAATCTTTCACCAAATCAGAACTTGAAGTTGTTGAAAAACTGACCGAAAACCCCAAAAATGCCATCACCATTTTCCAAAATTCATTGCGTTTGGCTTGGGTTGAACATATTGAAAATCTTCACCCGATTTTGCGAAGCGTGAGTTCTTTGAAAATGCAACAATTGGAAGACGAATTGCAGGAATGTGTTTTGCAAAAACAAACTTTAAGTCAAGAGATTTTATTGTTAAAATTGCGAGAACAAACTTATAAAGACTTAATAATCAATCGTTTACAAAACATTATAACTTACCGAGAGTTGCAACACCAAACTACAAAAAAACGAAAATTATGGTCAGTCAGGAAAGTTTTGGAGGCTTATTCTGACGAAATTTTTAAGCTGATTCCATGCTGGATGGCTTCGCCCGAATCGGTTTCAGCCATGTTTAAAATGGAAGAAAATTTATTCGATTTAGTGATTTTCGATGAAGCTTCACAGTGCTTTGCCGAGTACGGAATTCCTGCCATTTTTCGAGGAAAACAGGTAGTCATTGCGGGTGATTCTAAACAATTGCAACCCAATGATTTGTACCAAATTCGTTATGAGGCAGACTTGAGCGATGATTTGCATGAGCCAATTTTAGAGATAGATTCTTTGCTTGATTTGGCGGCACAATACCTTCCACAAGTTTCGTTGCAAGGGCATTATCGTAGTCAATCTTTAGACTTAATTGGTTTTTCCAACCTGTTTTTTTACAAAAATTCATTAACCTTATTACCTGATTATCAAACGATTAACAAAAATGAACCTTCGATTAATTATATAAAAGTCAATGGCATTTGGGCAAATAATACGAATGAAATTGAAGCTCAAAAAGTAGTCGAACTTATTACTGATTTGCGGAAAATTTCTCCCGAAAAAAGCATTGGTGTTGTTACTTTTAATGTTCGGCAAGCAGAGTTAATTGAATTACGAATTACGAATTACGAATTACGAATGGGCGGAGTTTCTATCAAAAACATTGAAAATATTCAGGGAGATGAGTTTGATATTGTTATTTTTTCGGTGGCTTATGCACCTGATATTCATGGAAAAATGTTGATGAATTTTGGCAGTTTGAATCAAAAAGGTGGCGAAAATCGCTTGAATGTTGCCGTAACTCGTGCGAGAGAAAAAATCTATTTGGTGAGTAGTATTTTGCCGCAGGAATTACGGGTAGAAGATGCCCAAAACGAAGGTCCAAAACTACTAAAAAAATACTTGGAATACGCCCTTGAAGTTTCAGAAGTAAGGTATTTGCCAAAACCATTGTCAAATGAAAATTTTAGAACAGATTGGTTTTTAAAAGAGCAACTGAAAAACCATAACCCATTGTATATCAGTGAGTTGCCTTTTGCAGACATTACTGTTAAAACAGAAAATGACAACTATGAATCGCTCATTTTGACTGATGATAATTTGTATTTTTCGAGTATTTCGCCTAAAGAGCCTCACGCTTATCTGCCTATAAATTTAAGGGCAAAAGGCTGGAAATTTGAGCGAATTTGGAGTAGAAAACCCCTCCCAACAACCCCTCCCTACCCTTCGGCTACGCTCAGGGAGCGGCGAGAGGAGTAAAAAAAAGGGTTGAATCGTGCAAAAGTCGTGGATAATTAATTTTCGACTTCAAGGAATGTTTTGAATGACTCAATTATCTTTGTATTTTAAAAATTATCCATAAATAAAACTCCTAATAAATGTCAAATTGGTATCAAGGAAAAATCCGCTATCAGAAGGTAGATGAAAAAGATAGAACAATCAAAATTACAGAAGTTTATTTGGTAGATGCCGTGTCATACACCGATGCCGAAGCTCGTGTATATGACACAGTTGCTTCAAATACGCCTGATTTTCAGCTTTTTGGGCTTTCAAGAATGAAACTCAGCGAAGTGTTTTTTGTAGAAAATGGTTCTGAAATTTGGTATAAAGTAAAGGTCAATTTTGTTAGTTACGACGAAAAAGCTCAGAAAGAAAAACGCACACCTTTCAATATGCTTATCAATGCCGAAAACCCGTTGTTGGCATATAATCTTTTGGTTGAAAGGCTTGGAACAGTGGAAGATTATCAAATCACGGACATCAATATTACAAATATTTTAGAGGTAATTCCTTACGAAAAACCAGAAGAAAAAATATTGAAAAGTGGTAACTTTAAGCCTTTGGCAGAAGTTATGAGTGCAGTAAATAACTGATAGTTAGGCATTTATAAATAAAAGTATTTCAGAAAAAGAGTTGAATAAGGAATTTATTCGGCTCTTTTTTTTGCCAATTTTCTTATCCAAAAGTCTATACAAAACCTCTTTATATCTCATTTCTGAAAACTTTTCTCGAAACCCATTGCACAGATAAATCAAAACACCTACTTTTAGTCATAAACTTTCTTGAAAGATTACTAAATAAAATTTAATTTCTATGAAAAAATATTTTTACGCAATAACCTTCTCATTTTTTGCTCTACAAGGACTTTTTGCCCAGCAAATTTCAAAGGAAGAACTCGTTTTTCTTACACCACTTTGGACAGGCGAACGCTTTGTAGATGGTCGCCCAAAAGTGCCAGATGCTTTATTGAAAAGACTAAAATTAGTTACGCACGAAGAAGCATGGGCGGTACTTCGCAACGAAAATTACAAACACCAATATGCCGATGGTTGGCAAATGATAAACCCCGATTCAGTACTTGTTGGGCGTGCATTAACCGCAACTTTTATGCCCGGAAGACCTGATATTCAGCGAGTGATTGATGACCGTGGGCATAACAAAGATGGTAGAGTAAAATCGCAAAATTCTTGGCCCATTGATATGCTCGTCAAGGGCGATGTTTATGTGGTAAATCAATTTGGGGCTCATGAAGATGGACCCACCATTGGTGATAACTTGGGCAATTCTATTTACACAAAATCGGGCAATGGCATTGTCTATGATGGAGCGATTCGTGATATTAATGGCTTGAAGGAAATCGGCGGTTTTACTTCTTTTTTCAGAACATACCACCCTTCACATCATCTGAATAATCCTGACGGGCAATTAAACACAACATTAGTAGCAATAAACCACCCAACTTTGATAGGAAAAGCAACTTGCCTTCCCGGTGATATTGTGTTGGGGCGTGATGGTGGCGTGATTTTTATACCACCTCATTTGGTCGAAAAAGTAGTAAAAACCTCCGAAATCGTGCGTTTGAGAGATATGTTTGGGCATCAACGTTTGCGTGAACAAAAATATACTCCTGGTGAAATTGATACTCGATGGAGTGAGGCTATCGAAAAAGATTTCTCGAAATGGCTGAGTGAAAGAATTGATAAACTTCCTGTCGGCAAAGAACAAATACAAGAGTTTTTGAAAGGGAGAACGTGGTAGATTTAATGAAGAATGTAGAATTAAGAATGATACAGGTTTTCTGTATTTCAAAATAAATTTTTTCCCCAGCCAAAAGTCCCTTTTAAACCAAAAAAAAATGAAAACATCAAGAAGAGATTTTATTTCAAAAGCTGCACTTACATCTGCATTTGCTGCAACTCCATTACTAAATTTTGGCAACGAATACGAAAAAGCCATTGACAAAACACCTAAATATTCAGCACCTGCAGACCTAAAAATCACTGACATAAAATGTGGTTATATCAGAAATGGGCATAGTCTTTTTGTGAAAATTTATACCAATCAAGATATTGTGGGGCATGGCGAAGGAGTAGATGCAACTCCCGGCACTTATCATTTGGTGAAAATGTTTGGCAATCGCTTGAAAGGAAAAAGCCCGCTTAATGTCAATCGTCTTTTTGAAGATATTCGGAGAAGTGGTTTTTTTGAAGGAGCTCAATCTGGAATGTTTATCGCTGTACTTTCAGCGGTTGAAACTGCCCTTTGGGATTTGGCAGGAAAAGCTTTGGGCGTGCCAGTTTACCAACTTTTGGGTGGCAAATTCCGTGACGAAGTACGAGTATATATGGATACTGCACTCTACCAAAACGCTTTGCCTAAGCCCGAAGATTTTGCAAAAGCTGCCCGTGAGGCTGTGGACATGGGTTTTAATGCCATCAAGTTTGACCTCGACCAAGCCAATGACCCCAATAAATATGACCGCTATAATTGGACGGCAAGCCCTGCCGAAGTACAACGAATGTACGACCAAATGGCTGCTGCTCGCAAAGAAGTAGGTCCAAATATTGATATTTGTGCTGATATGCACGGGCGGTATGATGCCCCTACTGGCGAGAAAGTTGCCAAAATATTAGAACCACTGAATATGATGTGGTTGGAAGAGCCAATTCCTGCCGAAAATACAGATGCTTATAAGAAGATTGCCGACCAAACCAGTACCCCAATTTGTGCTGGTGAAAACCATTATTTAGCTCTTGGTTTCAGACCATTATTAGAAAAAGGTGCAGTAGATATTATTATGCCAGACCTCCAAAAATGTGGCGGATTGGGCGAAGGACAACGAATTGCCAACTTAGCCAACCTATATTATGTACCTTTTGCCCCACACATGGTGGCAAGTTATTTGGGTGCAATGGCATCGGCTCATGTGTGTGCGTCTGTGCCAAATTTCATGATTTTGGAATGGCAAATATATTTTCACAAAGACCCAATGTTTAAAGAAATAGTAACTTTTACGGGCGATATGGTTACCAATCATGGTACAATTAAAGTTTCAGATAAACCTGGCATTGGCGTAGAAATTAATGAAGAAGGTATGAAAAAATATGCTACGCCAGGCGTGCCATTTTTTGAGTAGTTTTTCTTCAAACAAGCCCGCAAATCTTGTCCATTACCCAGCTCGTTCGGGCGGCTGAATTGCCTGTACTTTCACATTTTCCTGTGCCATTGAGTTCATTTATCATGGTTTGGATGAATGGCTGTTGAATATGCTTCGATATATCAAAAGTGAATTTTTGAGGTTCTTGACCTTCGATTTCAAGTAAAACTGCGTGGTCGCCAAAATACGAAAATGAAATTTGACCTTTACTGCCAACGATGGTGGTTTTTTCAATTTCTAATGCTTGTGCAACCGAAAAACACCAAGTACCAGTACCCAAAACACCAGACTCAAATTCAAAATTGCCCATGACAATATCATCTGCATTATAAGCTCCAGCTTGGTTTTTGGAGATTCCGTTTGCTTTTATGATTGGTCCAAAAAGATAATCTAAGACATCTAATTGATGACAAGCCAAATCATGAAAATATCCTCCGCCTGCAATTTCTGGTTTGCTTCGCCAGTTATTTTCTACGGCAGAGCCTCCAACAATGTCTGGTTTTATGGGTTTGTATAAACTGATATTTACGAAGCGAACATCGCCAATTGCTTTTTCTGAAAGCAACTCTTTTATTTTCAAGAAATTGGGTAATGCTCTACGATAAAAAGCGACATAAAGTGGCACATTGGCTTTTTTACAAGCTTCAATCATGGCATGAGTTTCGGCAAAAGTTCGTGCCATTGGCTTTTCAACATAGACTATTTTGCCAGCTTTGGCAGCTTTTAAGGCATAATATTGATGTGTGCTTGGTGGGGTGGCAATATAAATCGCATTAACTTCTGGGTCATTTATTAAGTCATCGGCATCGCTGTACCATTTTGGAACACCATGCCTTTTTGCAAATTCTTGAGCCAATTCGGGGTTTCTCCGCATAACAGCAACCAATTCTGAACCTTCAACATTTTGTAGAGCAGGTCCACTTTTTACTTCACATACATCACCTGCACCAATGATGCCCCATTTGATTGTTTTTCTTTCTGACATTTTTACAAATCTTTTCGTAGTTTGAAAATTTTCACCAAAGTTGATGAATTTGAATTATAATTCCGATTATCTTTAGGGCTTAAATTTTAGTCATTAAAAATTATGAAATTCAATAATAATTTTTAGCATTAATAAACATTGAAATTCCTCATAGCCGCCGATAGTTTTAAAGACGCCCTCGATACTTTTAGTGTGTGCAAAGCCATTGGAAAAGGCATAAAAATAGCTTTACCCGATGCAGAAATTATTGAATTACCCTTGTCCGACGGGGGCGAAGGGTTATCAGATATTGCTGCCCATTATTTCGATTTACAGCAAATTGAAGTAGAAACCTACGACCCACTTTTCAGAAAAATAACGGCTACTTATGGATTGAGTCAAGATAATACTACCGCATTTATCGAAATGGCAAAAGCTTCTGGTTTGCAATTATTGAGCAATGAAGAGCGTAATCCATTGAAAACAAGTACTTTTGGCTTTGGACAATTGATACAAAACGCTATCGAAAAAGGTGTAACTCGCATTATTTTGGGTTTAGGTGGCTCGGCAACCAACGATGCAGGAATTGGCATGGCAGCCTCATTGGGTTGGCAGTTTTTGGATAAAAATGATGAAATTTTATCGCCAATTGGTGGGAATTTAGATAAAATAGCAAAAGTAATTTCGCCAGAAAAATTTCCAAAAAACATTATTTTTGAAGCTATTTGTGATGTAAAAAACCCACTTTTTGGGAAAAATGGAGCGGCTCATATTTTCGCCCGACAAAAAGGAGCAAACGACCACGAAATTGAAATACTTGAAAAGGGTTTACAGCATTTTTTCAAAATCCTAAACTCCCCCATCGGGGGCTGGGGGGCTGGGGCTGGTGCGGCAGGAGGTTTAGGTTTTGGATGCTTATTTTTTTTAAATGCCCAACTCAAACGGGGCATTGATTCGGTCTTGGATTGGGCAAATTTCGACCAACATATTGCCACTACCGATTGGATTTTCACAGGAGAAGGACGACTTGATTGTCAAACTTTACAAGGAAAACTCATTGCAGGAATAGCCGAGAGAGCAAAAGGAAAACCAATTATTGCACTTTGCGGAGGACTTGATTTAGCACCAAAAATGTTAAAAGAATTAGGTTTAAAAGCAGCGTTTTCTATTACTCCAAAACCTTGTACTTTACAAGAAGCATTAGAAAACACAGCAAAAAATTTAGAAAATACAGCATTTAATATAGCAACCCTTCTATGAAAAACTTAAAAAAACGTATCAAACAAGGCGAAACCGTCAATGGTTGTTGGCTAAACTTGGGTAGTTCGCTCACCGCCGAAATCGTAGGATTATCAGGCTTCGATTGGGTACTTATTGACCTCGAACATGGTGCAGGCAACGAAAAAGATGTGCTTTCACAATTGCAAGCACTCGAAAGTACGCCAACTGCCGCTTTCGTGAGAGTAGAAAGCTCAGATTCTGCCCGCATTTCTCATGTACTTGATATGGGTGCAGAAGGCGTGATGTGTCCAAAGGTAAACAATGCTGACGAAGCAAAAGAGGTAATCAACGCCATGCACTATCCACCGTTTGGCAATAGGGGTGTAGCTAAAATGGTGCGTGCCACAGCTTTTGGACAGAAATTTAACCAATATTATCAAGAAGCGAAAGAAAATATTTTGGGAATTGTCCAAATTGAAACCAAAGAATCGCTTAATCATTTGGACGAAATTGCAGCCGTAGAGGGTGTAGATGTACTTTTTATTGGACCAGCCGATTTATCTATGGAATTAGGAATTTTCGAACAATTCGATAACCCGATTTTCTTAGATGCTGTAAAAAACATAGTACAAGCTGCCCAAAATGCAGGAAAAGCCACAGGAATTCTATTCTTTAATCCCGATGATTACAAAAAATATCACGACATGGGTATTAGGTTTATCGCCTGTGGAGCTGATGCTACTTTTGTAGCAAACGGAGCAAGAACAATGGCAAAAAGATTGAGAGATATGAATTATGAGATATGAAACATAAGTTCAATATTATGGCAATTCAAATTTCATAATTTATAACTCAAATCTAAAAACATGGACTCAATATTTATCTTACTCGTTGGTGTCGTAATTGTAGTTGGTGGCATCATTGGCTTCAAACTTCATCCTTTTTTAGCATTATTGTTGGCAGCTTTGGCGGTGGCATTGCTCACGCCAGTGGCAATGGTTGAGCAATTTTATTTACTAAAAGGTAGTTCCACCGCAGAAGCTTTGAAACTTTCGCATAAAAGTCTGGGCGAACGTATCGCTACAGAATTTGGCAATACCTGCATCAAAATCGGTATTCTGATAGCGATGTCAGCAATTATTGGTAAATCTATGCTCGAAAGTGGTGCAGCCGAACGCATCATTAGAGCTATGCTCAAACTCACAGGCGTAAAAAAAGCTCCGATTGGGTTTTTAGTCAGCAGTTTTTTTCTGACAATTCCAGTTTTTGTTGATACCGTTATTTTCTTGATGATGCCTTTGGCAAAAGCAATGGGACTACGATTAGGTAAAAATTACCTATTACTTGTTCTTTGTGTGATTGCTGGAGCAGTGATGGCAAATTCGTTTGTGCCACCTTCGCCCGGGCCTTTATTTTTGGTCGGTGCAATGAATGTTCCCATTGGTTTAATGATGGTATGCGGAACTATGTTGGGGCTTTGTACCATTACAGTAGGCTATTTTGTTGCTATTTGGCTGAATAAAAAATACGATATTCCTCTTCGAGATTCGCCTGATGCACGTTTAGAAGAGATTCAAAAAATAGCAAATAAAGGCGACAATGAGCTTCCTGCCTTAGGTTTGGCACTTTTGCCCGCGGTTTTTCCCTTAGTAACGATTTGTATTCGTTCTGCTGTTGAAGCATTCGCTACGCCCAAAGTGCCTTTGACACAATTCGATTTTTTGAATAAAATCCTTGATGTTATTTTGTTTTTTGGTGATAAAAATATTGCTTTACTCTCAGGAGCATTATTTGCATTGTTTGTGCTTGCCAAACAAAAAAAGACTATGAAAGATGGCATGACGGCTTTTGTACAAACCGCCATAATGAGTGGCGGAGCAATTATTTTGATTACTGCCGCTGGGGGTGCTTTTGGGGGAATGTTACAACAAACAGGAATCAGTAACCGCATTGCCGACCTCACCAAAGATTACCAAATGGCTTTGATTCCCTTGGCTTTTTTCATTACGGCGGTTGTTCGAACGGCACAAGGTTCGGCTACTGTGGCACTCATTACAGCATCAGGAATTTTGTCGGGAATGGCTCAAAATGCCAATTTGGGTTTCAATCCTGTCTATTTGTGCTTGGCAATAGGAGCTGGAGCAAAATTAGTCCCTTGGATGAACGATGCAGGTTTTTGGATTATGTGCAAAACCAGTAATCTCACCGAGCGAGAAGCCCTAAAAACTATCGCTCCCATGCAAACGATTATGGGCATTACAGGCTTGATTTTGACTATGATAGCTGCTAAATTTTTCCCGATGATATAGTTGGGTGATTGGTTATTGGGGAATTGGTTACTGGTAAATAAATGAAATTATCAGCCCCCAATGCCCAATTTTTCAGTAATACACTTCCCGGTAACAAATCAACCAGTTCCCCAATAACCAGTAATAAACATGACAAATACCATCATAAAAACCAGCCCTTTAGACAATGTTGGCATCGTTTGTAATGCTTTTGGCTTGCAGAAAGGAGCAATTGTTTCGGACGATATCATTTTAATAGATGATATTCCGATGGGGCATAAAGTGGCTTTGGAGGCTATTGACGAAGGAAAACCTGTCATTCGATATGGAGAAATTATAGGTTTTACAAATAAAAAAATTCAAAAAGGTGAATGGATTAATGAAAATAAACTTTCATTGCCCCTAGCTCCAGATTTGGCAAATATACCCTATTTTCAACCAAATGAAGAAAAAATAGAACCATTAAATGGCTATACTTTTGAAGGATTTCGTAATCCTGATGGGAGTGTTGGTACAAAAAACATGTTGGGTATAACGATTAGTGTGCAATGTGTGGCTGGCATAACCAACTATATTACTGATAAAATCAAGAAAGAATTACTCCCAAAATATACCAACGTAGATGATGTAGTTGCCTTCAATCATAACTATGGTTGCGGAATAGCCATCAATGCTCCTGCGGCAATAATTCCAATTCGTACTATCAAAAATATTGCTCAAAATCCCAATTTTGGCAACGAAATTATGGTTATTGGCTTGGGTTGCGAAAAACTCCGACCAGAATGGCTTCTCCCCGAAACCGACCCCACCCCCGACCCCTCCCCGATAGGGAGGAGAGAAAAATCAGCCTCCCTCCCTATTGGGGAGGGTCGGGGTGGGGTTACTGCCCCATCGGGGGCTTCGATTTTGTATTTACAAGATGAACGTTTTGAAGGTTTTGAGGAAATGATAGATGGAATTATGAAAATTGCCGAAAAACACCTAAAAAAACTAAATGCTCGCAAACGTGAAACTTGTCCTGCCTCCGATTTAGTGGTAGGAATGCAATGCGGTGGAAGTGATGCTTTTTCAGGAATAACAGGAAATCCTGCGGCTGGTTTTGCAGCTGATTTAATTATACGAGCAGGCGGAACAGTAATGTTTTCGGAAGTAACCGAAGTCAGAGATGCCATACATTTATTAGTGCCAAGAGCCGCCTCAGCCGAAGTTGCCCAAAAGCTCAAAAACGAAATGAAATGGTATGACGATTATCTTGCCAATGGATTTGCCGACAGAAGTGCCAACACCTCATTCGGAAATAAAGTTGGAGGCTTGAGTACAATTGTCGAAAAAGCCTTGGGTTCAATTGCCAAATCTGGTACAAGTCCAATTGTTGATGTACTCGCACCGGGCGAAAAAATACGAAAGAAAGGCTTGAATTTTGCCGCAACTCCTGCCAGTGATTTTGTTTGTGGAACGCTGCAACTTGCCGCAGGAATGAATATGCACGTATTTATCACAGGGCGAGGTACGCCTTATGGCTTGTCAATGGTGCCTGTTATTAAAGTAAGTTCTAATTCAAAATTAAGTAATCGTTGGTTCGATTTAATAGATTTTGATGCTGGTCCAATTGCTTTTGGCGAAAAAACCATCGAAGAAATGGGATGGGAATTATTTCATTTAATTCTGGAAGTAGCAAGTGGCAATAAAAAAGTAGCCGCCGATAGATTGGGCATTTATAATGACTTGGTGTTGTTTAATCCCGGCCCTTTGACATAGTTTGGTTATTGGGAAACTGGTTACTGGTTTATTAGAAAACTGGTTATCGTAGAGGAATAAAATAATCAGTAACGATTTCACCAATAACCAGCTCCCAAGTAACCAATTCACTAATAACCGCACGGGCGGCCCCGCAATTTTCCAATAACTAGTTCTCCAATAACAAACAATGAAAAAAATAGGATTTATAGGTTTAGGCATCATGGGGAAACCTATGGCACTCAATTTAATTAAAGCAGGTTATGCTGTGTCAGTTTTAAGTACAAGTAAGGTTGCCGAAACACTCATCGAAGCAGGTGCAACTTCGCAGGAAAGCATCAAATCATTGGCAGAAAACAGCGAAGTAATTATTACCATGCTGCCCGATTCTCCCGATGTTGAAAAAGTAGTTTTAGGTGAAAATGGCGTTTTAGCAGGAATCAAACAAGGCTCACTTTTTATAGATATGTCCTCTATTTCGGCAGCAACAGCCATAAAAATATATGAAACCATGCAAGAAAAAGGCGTTGAAGCCTTAGACGCACCTGTTTCGGGCGGACAAGTTGGGGCAGAATCGGCTTCACTTTCTATCATGGTTGGGGGCAATGAAAACGCATTCAACGAAGCCATGCCTTTGTTTCAAGCAATGGGGAAAAAAATTGTACTAATTGGCGAAGCAGGAGCAGGACAAACCACCAAAATCTGTAATCAAATGATAGTCGGCATGACTATCCAAGCCGTTGGAGAAGCCTTCACACTTGCCAGTAAAGCAGGCGTAAATCTTGAAAAAATGAGAGAAGTATTGTTAGGCGGTTTTGCCCAAAGTCGTATTCTCGACCTTCATGGAAAAAGAATTATTGAACGAAATTTTAAGCCAGGTTTCAAAATAAAACTGCATAACAAAGACATGAATTTGGCTTTGGAGGCAGGAAAAATGTATAATGTTAGCTTAAAAGGCTCAGAACAAGTAGCCAATTTGATGGCTTCATCTATCCAAGATGGTAATGGCGAGTTAGACCATAGCGGTATTGTTTTGCAAATAGAGAAATGAAAATGGTTAATTGGTTATTGGGAAACTGGTTATCAATTAATTTCCCAATAACCGATAACCAATAACTAACATGAAATTCCCAAAAATAAAAGAAATCAATATTACGCCCATTGCGATTATTGACCCACCATTGCTCAATGCGGCAGGTTTGCACGCACCTTATGCCCTCCGCATTATCGTAGAATTGATTACCGATGATAACATTACGGGCATCAGCGAAATACCGGGAACAACCGATATTGAAAAGGCTTTGCACAAGTGTAAAGATTTGATAATTGGTCAAGACCCATTCCAAACCAATAAAATTAGCGATATACTCATTGCTCATTTTGGGATGGATAAAATGGCAGAAAGAGGGCTTTTTCCTTGGGATTCACGCAAATTAGTACATATTTTTTCTGCCATTGAAGTTGCTTGTTTAGATATTGTTGGTAAAGTAATTAATAAACCAGTAGTTGATTTATTGGGCGGGAAACGCCGAGAAAGCGTGCCTTTTTCTGCCTATCTTTTTTATAAATACGAAGGTGCTGGGGGAAAATTAGCCTTCGGAACAGACCCAAATGCCACAGGTTGGGCAGCTGCACGACAAAAAAGTGCTTTAAATCCAACCGAAATTGTGGTACAAGCACAAGCGATGTGCAAAGAATTTGGTTTTCAATCAATTAAACTGAAAGGTGGAGTTTTTGAACCACGTCAAGAAGTTGATGCCATTTTTGCTTTGCACAAAGCCTTTGGCGAAAATGTGCCATTAAGAATTGACCCAAATGCTCTTTGGACAGTTGAAACTTCGATAAAATACGGCAAAGAAATGGAAGGTGTCCTCGAATATTTAGAAGACCCATGTAGAGGACAAGAAAACATGGCAGCGGTGCGAAAAGCACTCAAAACGCCTTTGGCAACAAATATGTGTACCACTTCTTTTGAGGATATTCCAAGAAGTATCCAGTTGGGTTCGGAAGATATTATTTTGTCAGACCACCATTTTTGGGGAGGTTTGCGTCAATCTATGACGCTTACTGGCATTTGTGAAACCTTTGGGCGAGATTTATCTATGCACTCAAATAGTCACTTGGGCATTTCATTGGCAGCAATGGTACATCTGGGGGCGGCAATACCAAAAATGACCTATGCGTTGGATACACATTATCCGTGGCAATCGGATGAAATCATTATGGGTGGAAGATTGAAATTTGAAGAAGGTTCTGTTGCAGTTCCCACAGCACCTGGGTTAGGAGTGGAGTTAGATCGAAAGGCATTGGCCAAATTGCATGAAAACTATAAAGCATGTGGATTAGT
>JANNDY010000147.1:0-92504 GCA_031378345.1 Emticicia sp.
ATAATTGCCAGATTAGGTGGCTGGGGTGGTATTCCCTCCCAAAGACCCGCTGGAGTTATCACTCTTTACAAAGGACTTGACCGTTTCAACAATATGTTTGAGGGTTGGTCAATCCTTTACAAAGATGTGGGTACACCGTAGATTAGCCGTTATGGGAGATTTCAGGGCAGACAATATGTTGATGAGAGAAGCACCATATCCTGCATTTGACAGATTTGATAAAGATTTGGCGGGAGGAGATTTAGTAGAGCAGTTTTTCCGTCCATTTTACAGTAACTTATACAAGTCTATATTGAGTGCAAACAATGTGATTTCAAATTCAACCAATGCTACACAAGTAGCTGAAGCTAAATTTTTAAGAGCATTATCTTACTTCAAGTTAGTGAAAGTATTTGGTGATGTAACGATCAATTTATCTGCCTCACCCAGCATATCCGATAAATCTATTTTGATGAGACAGCCAGCTGCAAAAGTATATGACGAAGTGATTATTCCAGATTTTTTAGCTGCTATTTCTGTATTGAGCAATGTTAGTACAACAAGAGCTACTAAAATTGCGGCTCAAGGAATGCTTGCAAAGGTTTATATGCAAAGAAGTAATTTTGTAAGTGCAGCTCCCTTGTTAGCAGAGGTTGTAAGTACAGCTACTGCCGCGAAAATCAGCTTGAGACCTAAGTTTTCAGATGTGTTTGGAGAACTTAATGATTTGAATTCAGAAATCATTTATGCTACTCGAATTTCAACGTCTATAAATACCCTATATAGTTATTCTAAGTTCTCTGAATGGTTTAAAGGTACCGATACTAAATCACCAAATCCTTTAGATCCAAAATTAACTGCCGCTTTTGATGCAAGCACTGGTGATTTAAGAAAGGATGTAACCATTGATGTAGCTAATAAAAAAGGCAAGAAATGGGGTACACTTGATCAAGACTGGATTGAACTTAGATATGCCGACATTCTATTGCTACATGCTGAAGTTTTGAATGAAACAGGTAGTCCTGCGGCAACTGTGCTTAAAGTGTTGGATCCAATAAGAACAAGAGCTGGAGTAAAAGTTCTTGATGCAACTGTGTTGAATACAAAGGATAAAATAAAAAAAGCTATTTTAGATGAAAGAAGATTGGAACTTGCATTAGAAGGACAAAGATGGTTTGATCTTGTAAGAACTGGAACAGTTGACTCAGAAATGGGACTGACAGTAAATAAAAACTATTATTTATTTCCTATTCCAAACTCTGAAGTTCTTGCAAGTGGTGGAGTAATCACTCAAAATGCTGGATATTAATTATAGATTGATTTATTAAATAATTGTAGGGGGGAGAAATCCCCCTATTTTCACTCCCCTCACATTATGCGTATTTCTTTTTTATTTCTTATTTTATTCAGTCAACTAAATGCGTTTGCCAAAGATATTTTGGTAAAAAACATAGCAGAATTAAACACTGCTATCAAAACTGCCAAGGCAGGCGATGCAATCGTGCTGGCAAATGGTACTTGGAAAAACGCCGAAATATTGTTTGAAACAAAAGGAACGGCAACCAAGCCAATTACGCTGAAAGCACAACAAAAAGGAAAAGTAATCATCACAGGAGAATCGAATCTTAGAATTGCTGGCGAATATTTAATTGTGGAAGGATTGGTTTTTAAAGATGGTTTTTCGCCAACTTCCGATTTTATTGCATTCAGAAAAGACTCAAAAACTTTTGCCAATAATTGCCGCTTGACCGAATGTGTTATTGACAATTTTAATGGGCCAGAAAGAAATAACGTAGAAGCATGGGTGGTGCTTTTTGGAAAAAACAATAGAGTTGACCATTGTCAATTGATTAATAAACGAAACCAAGGCGTAACACTTACCGTAAGACTCGATACCCAAGCAAGCGTAGAAAACAAACACCAAATTGACCATAATTATTTTGGATTTAGACAAAATTTGGGTGGAAATGGTGGCGAAACCATGAGAATTGGTGTAAGCCACAACTCAATGATGAATTCTCAATCAATCGTTGAGTATAATTATTTCGACCGTTGTAACGGCGAGCATGAAATCATATCAAATAAATCGAACCAAAACGTTTATCGCTTCAATACTTTTTATGAGTGCAAAGGAACTCTGACGATGCGTCATGGCAACGAAACTTTGGTAGAAGGCAATGTTTTGTTAGGAAACGGCGTGGCTTTTACGGGCGGAATTAGGGTAATCAACGAAAAACAAACGGTTATCAATAATTATTGCGAAGGGCTCACGGGCGAAAGATTCAGAGGTGCTTTGACGGTAATGAATGGCGTACCAAACTCGCCTTTGAATAGATACGTTTCGGTAAAAGAATCTAATATTTCAAACAATACTTTTGTTGATTGCAGTCATATCGAATTGGGTGCAGGAAACGACAAGGAACGGAGCGAATCTCCACAAACAACTACTATTAAAAACAACTTATTTTATACTTCATCATCAAATCAAAATTTTGGCGTTTTCTCCGACTTATCGGGTATTACTTTTGAAAACAATGTGGTAAACAAACCAACTGATTTTCCGAGTAAAACTGGTTTTCGTGTAGAAAATTTGTCTTTACAAAAACAAGTAAATGGCTTGAAAAGCCCCAAAGAAAACATTGGAGCAAAGTTAAACGGAGCATTGGCAAGCAAAGAAAATACTGGTGTTTCGTGGTATGCAAAAAGTGTGGCTACAAATCAAAAACCAAAAACGATTAGAGTTATTGCAGGCTTAAATACGCTATTTGATGCCGTGAAAAATTCGTCAGAAAATGATATTATTCAACTTTCGGCAGGCGACTATACTTTAACCAAAATTATTCCGATTTCTCATCCAATTGCTGTAAAAGGCGAAAAAGGAACAAACATTACTTTTGAAACAACCAATCTTTTTATCATCGAAAACGAAGGCAGTCTTAGACTTGAAAACCTTACGATTGATGGCAAATTATCTTCTGATAGTCCACTCAATGCCGTGATTACGACCAGTAAATATTCAATGAACAAAAATTATAGTTTGTTTATAGATAATTGCAAAATCACTAACTTGATAGTTAATAATTTATTCAATATATTCAAAGTTTCTACGGGTACTTTTGCCGATACCGTTTCGATAACTAATAGTTCGTTTTCAAAAATATCGGGTTCGGTTATTTCATTGGACAAAGAGTCTGACGACATCGGTCTTTATAATGCCGAAACTATCATTATAGAAAACAGTGATTTCTCTGACATCGAAGGTGCGGCTTTGGTATCGTACAGAGGCGGAAGCGACGAAAGTACAACCGCAGGTTTTCTGTCAATCAATCATTCGGAATTTAGAAATGTAGGTTTAGGTAAGAAAAATGCTGCCAGTGCTGCAATCAGCCTTTGGGGAATGCAAAATGCCGAAATCAAAAATTCAATTTTTGAAAAAAGTGCAGGTATCAAAATGGTAATGACCGTAGGTGAGCCAAAAGCCACTGCCCATCATTGTATTTTCAACCAAAAAGACGATTTTAGCATCAAAGGAGAAGGTTTCAAGCAATTCGACATCACAAAAAATGCCGAAGCAGGAAAAACAATTTTAGGGGACGATAAAACGACAATTGGCAAAAAATGAGCAATAGAATAATACTTTTCATTTTACTTTTTTCAATAAAAACCTTTTCAATTAATGCTCAAACGCACCCTTGTTTGACTTTGACAAAAAAAGGTTTGAAAGAAATAAAGGCAAATTTGGGCAAAACACCGCTTTATGACAAATCTTTTGAGAAAGTCAAAAAAAGCGTTGATGCCGAAATAGCCAAAGAAATTGATGTGCCGATTCCGAAAGAATTGGCTGGCGGTTATTCGCACGAAGTACACCGCAAAAACTATAATACAATGGAAAATGCAGGAATGCTTTTCCAGATAACAGGTGATGAAAAATATGCCAAATACTTAAAAGCAATTTTACATAAATATGCCGATTTATACCCAACACTTGGGCTACACCCTGCACCAAATTCGTATGCTCGTGGCAAATTATTTTGGCAAGCCCTCAACGATGCCAATTGGCTCGTGAGCGTAGCCCAATCCTACGATTGTGTGTACGATTGGTTGAGCAAAGAAGACCGAAATCGCATCGAAAAAGATTTGTTTATTCCTTACGTAAACTTTCTTTCGGTCGAAAGTCCTCAGTTTTTTAATCGCATCCATAACCATTCTACATGGGGCTGTGCGGGCGTGGGCATGATTGGTCTGGTGATGAACAATGATGATTTTGTAAAAAGAGCTTTGTACGGAAATGTTGATAAAACCAAAATGAAAGCCCAGCACGACAATGATGGTGGCTTAATTAGCTATGAAAAAAGTGGTTTTTTATCTCAAATTGATGGGCTTTTCTCGCCCGATGGTCTTTATTCCGAAGGTGCATATTATCACCGATATGGTGCTTATCCATTTTTGATTTTTGCAGCAAGTTTACAAAATACTCGCCCCGAATTGAAGATTTTCCAATACCGTGATAGCCTTTTGTTGAAATCGGTTTACTCATTATTAGACCAAACAACCTCAAAAGGAGAGTTCTTTCCACTAAACGATGCCCAAAAAGGAATGTCGATTTATAATTCTTCTTTGATTTCGGCGGTAGATGTGGCGTATCATTACGGCAAAAAAGACCCAAGTTTATTGTCGATTGCCGAACTTCAAGACGAAGTAGTTTTGGATGAATCGGGTATGGCGGTTGCCATGAATTTGAAAATCAAAAAGCCTCTAAACTATCAATCAATTGTTTACAAAGATGGCATTGATGGAAAAGGCGGGGCTTTGGGCATTATTCGTAGCAAACGTGATTTTAATTTGGTGTTCAAGGCTGGTACACACGGCATGGGTCATGGGCATTTCGACCAGCTTTCTTATTTGTATTATTATAAGGGAAATGAAGTTGTGCAAGATTATGGCATGGCTCGCTTTGTAAATATTGAGCAAAAAGCAGGCGGAGTTTATTTACCCGAAAACAATTCATTTGCCAAACAAACAGTTGGGCACAACACTTTGGTGGTCAATCAAACCTCACAGTATAAAGGAAATGTTGATGAGGCAGATAAATATTCTCCAAGCCTTAATTTCTATGATTTTTCAAATCCAGAAATTCAAGTGATTAGTTCAAAAGACTCCAATGCTTATGCTGGCGTAGTTTTAAACCGAACTTTGGTAATGGTTGACTCAAAGGAATTTAAAAATCCTTTTTTGATTGATGTATTGAAAGTTGATGCCAAAAATGAAAACACGCTCGATGTACCTCTCTATTTTATGGGACAAGTAATGTCAACTGATTTTAAGAATATAGTACAGAATGAACTTAAAAAATTGGGTAAAAAAGATGGCTACCAACATATTTGGAAAGAAGCTGAAGGCATTGCTAACGAAGGAAATAGTAGCCTGACATGGTTGGTAAATGGTGTTTTTCATACCTATATAACGGCAACAAATAGTAGCGATAGTATTATTTTGGGCAGAGTAGGTGCAAGCGACCCAAATTTTAATCTTCGCCGTGACCCAATGATGATTTTACGCAGAAAAGCAAGCAATACAACTTTTGCCTCTGTTTTAGAATCGCACGGGAGTTATTCACCAGTAACCGAAAAAGCGATTAATGCTTATAACGATTTCGAGAAAGTTGAGGTTTTGAGCGATAAGCAAGATTATATAGTTATAAAAATAACAAGCAAAGCAAAAAAGAGCTGGATTTTGGCATTATCAAACCTAAATTTTCAAAAAAATGCCAAACATTCTGTTGAAGTTGAAGGAAAAAAAACAGAATGGATTGGAGCTTTTTCACTAATGAAATTTTAACAATTAAAACGCAAAACAAAAAATGAATTTAACAGGTAAAGTAGCAATTGTAACAGGTGGCGGAAGAGACATTGGAAAAATGACATCCATAAAATTAGCTTCGTTGGGAGCAAAAGTTGTTATCAATTATTTTGGAGCGAAAGAAGAAGCGGAAAAGACAGAAGCTGAAATTAAAGAAGCTGGTGGCGAAGTAATTTTGGTTCAAGGAGACATGACAAAACAGGCTGATATTGATAATTTAGTTCAAAAATCAGTTCAGGCTTTTGGCTCAGAAATTCATATTTTAGTGAATGTTGCAGGTGGACTTGTAGCACGTAAAACCCTTGCAGAGATGGATATTGAGTTCGTGAACTTGGTTTTTAACCTAAATTTTAACTCTACCTTTTTGGTAACCAAAGCTGTTGTGCCACGCATGCCTGCAGGTTCGTCCATTGTAAATTTTGCATCACAAGCAGGGCGTGATGGTGGCGGTGGCGGAGCATCAGCTTATGCTGCTTCCAAGGGTGCAATTATGACTTTTACAAGAGCTATGGCTAAGGAATTAGGTCCAAAAAATATTAGAGTAAATTCGCTTTGTCCTGGTATGATAGCCACAACATTTCATGACACTTTTACAAAGAGCGAAATTCGTACAAATGTAGCCAATAGTACTCCACTCCGCCGAGAAGGACAAGCCAAAGAAGTAGCTGATTTGGTAGCTTATTTAGCGTCTGACGAATCGTCATTTGTAACAGGAAACAACATTGATATTAACGGTGGATTGGCATTTTCTTAAAATGCCAATCTCACAAATGTTTTTTTTAAAATTTAAAACCTTTATAAGAATGAATGCCGTAGTCGAAACATTTATTAAAGATAATTCTCTTGAATGGGATAAAGTAAATGATTTAGTAGAAAGAAAAATCATGGCGTATGACGAAAGCCTGATGTTAGTGAAGGCCGCCTTCAAAACGGGTGGAATTGGACTGATTCATCATCATTACCATAGTCAAATAACCCATATTGAAAGTGGTGTTTTTGATGTAACAATTGGCGAAGAAACCAAACGATTACAAGCAGGCGATTCGTTTTATATACCTCCCAATATGCCTCATGGTGCAACCTGTATTGAATCGGGTCTGCTAATAGATGTATTTAGTCCAATGAGGGAAGATTTTGTTGAAAAATAAGACATGAAAAATACATTAAATATACAATCTAAACCAGTTAGAATGTATCTATTTCTTGCACCTTTCATTTTATTTTTCAATTTTCAAAAACTGGAAAAAATTGAAACCAAAAAAATCAAAGAGAAGCTTCCTTCAGCAATTCTAAATCTAAATAATTGGAAAATAACTATTCCTTTTGATGCAAACGGTAAAGATGGAAGTGAAAACGGTGTGGCATATGAAATTAAAACTAACGAACTAAGCACTTATACTTTGCCAACTTATTTTTATACAAATTCAACAAACGATGGTGTAGTTTTCAAAGCTCATGCAGGGGGTGCTCATACGAATGGTTCTGGTTTTCCTCGATGTGAATTACGGGAAATGGTTGAAAATGGCAAAAAGTCTGCCAAATGGCAATCTAATTCTGGAAAACATACCATGGAAATTGACCAAGCGATTACTTTCATGCCAAGTCATAAAAAGCATGTAGTAGCTGGTCAAATTCATAGTACTGGAGATTTTGACGACGTGATTACTTGTAGATTGGAAGATAAAAAATTGTTTTTATCGCACAATGGAAGCAAAGGTGCCATTCTGACGACAAAATATGTATTAGGTACACGTTTCAAAATCAAATTTGTTGTCGAAAACAATGAAATAAAAAGCTTTTATAACAATGAATTAGTAGAAACCTATTCTTTACAGTTTCCTGATTCTTATTTCAAAGCAGGGTGTTATACACAATCTGCATCATGGGGAAAAAACAACAATCACAATGCAGATCCTAATGAATATGGCGAAGTAGTTATTTATGGTTTGAGTGTTTCACATGAATAGGCTTTAAAGCAAAAAAACAAAAAAAATGAAAATAAAAGGGCTTCGTTGGTGGATAATTACATTGATTGCAATTGCCACGGTGATAAATTATATTGATAGAAATGCCTTAGCCGTAATGTGGCCTGGCATCGCAAAAGACTTACAATTAGATAAAGAGCAATACGCTTTCGTTGTATCATGCTTCTTGATCTTGTATGGCATAAGCCAAAGCCTTTCTGGCCGAATTTTTGATAAAATTGGTACTCGAATCGGCATGGTATTGTCTATCGGCTTATGGTCTTTAGCTGCTGCTTTACATTCATTATCGCAAGGAATTCTTAGTTTTTCAATATTCAGAGGACTTTTAGGTTTAGGTGAAGCAGGGAATTGGCCCGGTGCTACAAAGTCAAATGCTGAATGGTTTCCAGTAAAAGAAAGAGCTTTTGCTCAAGGTATTTTCAATTCTGGAGCGGCCATGGGAGCTGTTATTTCAGCACCATTAGTAGCTTATTTTTATACTGAAATTGGCTGGCGGACTACTTTTTTGCTTTTAGGTGCTTTGGGGATTATTTGGATAATTCCTTGGTTGATTATCAATAAGGCAATGCCGAACAAGCACCCATGGCTTACAGAAGAAGAGCGTAGCTTTATTTTGGATGGACAAGAAGCAAAAGTTGTTGACAAAGAGGAAAAATCTTTAAGTTGGAAACAATTATTGAGCTTCAAAAAAACTTGGGCAATCATTCTTTCAAGGTTTTTGTTAGACCCTATTTGGTGGTTATTTGTAAGCTGGTTGCCTCTTTATTTGTCTGAAAGATTTCACTTCGATATAAAGCAAATCGGTGCATTTGCTTGGTTTCCTTATGTTGGTGCCACCATTGGTAGCTTAGGTGGTGGCTGGCTTACAGGTTATTGGATACGCGGTGGTATGCCTGTAAACAAGGCCAGACTTAGAGCAATTTCTCTCGGTGGTGTAATTATGCTTCCCGCCCTAATTTTTAGTAGCATGGCAGAAACACCAACAATCGCGATGGGAACAATTTTCTTTGCTTTAATGGGTTTTCAAGTTGCTATTAACAACTTACAAACCTTACCAAGCGATTATTTTTCAGGTCCTTCGGTAGGTACATTAGCTGGCATGGGTGGTACGGCTGCTATTTTTGGAGTTTTGATTACAACTTGGATGGTTCCTACACTAACAAAAACATCTTATATACCGTTTTTTGCCTTAGCAACTATTTTAGTCCCTTTAGGCATAGGTGCAGTTTGGTTTTTGGGGCGAGAGAAAGATTCGGAATAAATTTTAAAAAACAATAATGAAAAAAATAATTAGTAAGATAGGACCTGCCATTATTGCCATTGGATTTGCACTTGGAACTGGGAGTGTAACTACTTTCATAGTTGCAGGTAGTAAATATGGTTCGGACTTACTTTGGGTTAATTTTTTAGCTTGTTTGTTTTCTTGGGCTTGTTGCGAGGCTTTTGATAGGTTTTACTTTGCAACAGGTAGGACGGCATTAGAAGGAATCAAAATATATTTGCCTTATGGAAAGCTTTTGGGATGGGTAATAATTGTTGGTTTATCTATTGGTCAATATAATGCACTGATGGGAAACCTTTCAACTTCTTCAAACGCTATTTTTGAAACTTTTAATGTATTCTTCCCTGCATTGGGTGGTCATGCTTATGCTATTGTTTTGACTTTGGCGGTTATTAATGTGGCAATCATGACATTTATTCTTAACAATGGCAAATTTCAGTTATTTGAAAAGATAGTTTCAGTATTTGTGATTTTAATGTCATTTTGCTTTGTGATTTCAATGTTTATCGTACCACCTTATCCTATTGAAGTTATTAAAGGTTTAATCCCAATAATGCCACAAGAAAGGGGTAAAATATTATTAAGTGTGGCAATGGTAGGTACTACTTTATCAGCTGCCACTTTCATTACTCGACCACTTTTTCTTCAGGCTAATAACTGGACAATAGTAGATAGAAAACTTCAAAAAAGAGATGCAATTATTGCCAATGTTGGTTTATTCATTATTGGCACAGCTATTTTAATGATTGCAACTACAACCCTTCATAAAGAAGAAAAAGAAATAAATAAAATAATTGATATGGTAGGCATTTTAGAGCCTATTGCTGGCAAATTCGCAGCGATTATTTTTCTTACTGGGACATTAAGTGCAGGTCTTACTGCCATTTTTCCGATTTTGATGATTACCCCGATGATGGTTCAAGACTTACAAACAGGTAAATTTAAAATGGGCACAAAACAATTCAAAATGCTTACGACTCTCGCGGCTTTTATTGGTTTAATTGGCCCATTTTTGGGCAGAAACCCTGTTGAGTTTCAAGTTTTTTCCCAAGTATTTTTAGTTTTGATCTTACCATTATCAATATTATTAATTATAATCTTGGTGAATAAGAAGGTAATAATGCATGAACTAAAAGCTGGCTTATTTCTGAATATATGTTTAATTTTTGCCTTACTATTTTCAATAATTGTTACTTACTTTGGAATTATTGAAATTTTTGAGACGATTGGAAATTGGGTGAAATATTAATGAAAAAGTATAATATTTTAGAGAATTTGTAAAAAAATAAATTGATTTGGTCCAAAATATAAGAAGACCTCTCATAGAAATCAAAATTGTAATTTTCATGAGAGGTCTTTTGAATTGAAGACACTTTGAATAATTTTCAACTTTCCTAAAAATAAAATTAATTAACTTCCTTTTCCTGTTGAAAAAATAACAACATTTTAGCATTCATATCTTTTGCAATTGTTGCATACTTTTTGTCTTTCACTACGTTCACCTTCTCTAATGGGTCTTTTTCGTAGTCATACAATTCGCTGGCATAAACTTTTTTAGCCGAAAAAGTTTCTTTGCTGGTAAAGTCACTCATCCATAATACATAGCGATATTTTTCAGTTCGCATGGCATAGCCCATCAATTTATTTGTGTCGTAGCCCAAACTTTTCTGTTCTTCTTTTTTCAATTTTCGAGGATATTGACTCACAGAAAAGTCTTTTACCTTTACTTTATTGTTGACCATAATAGGTTTTAAACTTTTGCCATCTAAAAAAGTAGGAATGGGCGTACCAGCCAAATCACATATTGTCGGAAAAATGTCTAAATGTTCAGTCTGTGAACTTGTTTTTCCTGGTTTCATTCCTGGTGCGGCAATAATGAGTGGTGCTCTGGTTGCTTGTTCAAAATTGGTATGTTTTTCCCATAAATCATGGTCGCCCAAATGCCAACCATGGTCGCCCCAAAGTACAATAACAGTACTGTTTAATATCCCTAATGAATCAAGGGTATTTAAAAGGATTCCCACTTGGGCATCCATGTAAGAAACCGCAGCGTAGTATCCATGAATCAATTCTCGTTGCTTTTCTTCTTTAAGATTTACATGAAGACCGCCCTCTTCATTGTAAGTAGCAAAGGCTGGAATATCTGTATAATTTCTTAATTCTCCCGAGCGGTGATAAGCGATTTCAACGCCATTTTTTGAATGCTCTTGAAAAGTTGCCAATGGCATATCAGCATCCTTATACAAATCCCAATATTTTTGGGGGGCAACAAAAGGTAAATGAGGCTTATGAAACCCAACCGCCATAAAGTAAGGTTGGGTGTTTTTTGAAAACTTTATCAACTGTTGTTTTGCCAACAGAGCATCTACCCCATCATCATAAGCATTGTCAGGTACATCAATATTTTCAAATGAAGGACCTTTTCTACTGGTTGGATTTTCATCGTCGCCATCATCATTTTTTGGCTTTTGTACTTTTTTATCGAATAATGCCTTCATTTCAGCCTTTTGGTATTGACCGTTAGCAGGTTTACCTAAGCCATTGGCATAGTCGCTTGGTGATTCTAACAAATACGGCACACTCCATGAAACAGGATCTACTCTTTTAATGGCACTTGAGGGGTGGAAAATTTTTCCGACCCCCGAAGTAGCGTAACCTTGTGTAATTAGATATTGAGGCAGTGTAATAATATCGGGGTTCATGTCCCGCATTTGGGTTTTTAAGTCCCAAATTTTGGTGTAATCAGGTCGCTTGCCTGTCATTAAGCTTGCACGGGTAGGTCCACAAACCGCTTGTTGGCAATAATTATTCATAAAAACAGTCCCCATTTTTGCCAAACGGTCAATATTAGGTGTCTTTATTTGTGTGTTTCCGTAACAACTTAATACTGGTTTTAAATCATCAACTGCAATAAACAGGACGTTGGGCTTGCTCTTTTGTTGGGCAAAAATGCTTGTTCCTAATAAAATCAGGAACAAGCTAAGTAAAGATACTTTTTTCATTGTAATTGATTAGTAACCAGCGTTTTGAGGAATTACAATTTGAGTATTATTATCAATTTCTCGTTGCGGAATCGGCAATAATAAACGATTGGGATTGGCATTAGTTTGCAAATCTGTCACAGACAGCCTCGGGGCTGAATAGGTGCTATAATGACTTGGATACATCAACGCAAAATGGTCTTGTAATGTTTTTTCTGCCTTGATTGTTGTAAATGTTGTATTGAATCTCAACAAATCGAACAATCGTTGGTTTTCAAAGGCAAATTCAAGTCTTCTTTCGTCAGATAATGCCTTCTCAAATGATGCTACTGTGTTAACTTGCGTGGCCGTTAAATCTGTCAATGCAGCACGTTTACGAACTTGGTTAATGAGTGTCAAACTCGCAGGAGTATTTCCTTGTGCTTCAGCCAACATTAACAACACATCAGCATATCGAATTACGGGCCAATCACTTTCAGAATCTCTGGCAACAACCATGACGGATATATGCTTTTTTGAATATAATCTTGCGGCAGTCCCTGTTCCATATACGCCAATATTTACAGCTTTTCTTACATCAGTTGTTGTATATAGGTTATTAACTTCGGAAGTTGGAAAATTATAACCACTGCCGTCCCCATTGGCTACGGCTGCACCACTATTTAAAGGAGCAAAAAGGTTTGAAAACGGAGAGCCTAAACCCAAACCACCAGCTTTGTAGCGAACCGAGAAAAGAATTTCAGAACTCATTTCCGTTGCAGTAGAAAAGATATTTGCATAAGAAGCAAGTAAACTATAACCACTATTAGCAATAATATCTTGCAACAAGGTAGCCGCCTCCGTTTTTTTGTTGAGAGTGAGATAGACCTTTGCCAATAATGCCTTTGCAGACCAAGCATTTGCCCGACCTAAATCAACAGCTGGGATAGACGCAAATTTCACAGTGCTACCGTAGGCTGCTGCGTTCTGTAAATCAGCCACAATCAGTTTGTAAATCTCCTCTTTTGAAACCCGATTGATGTCTTTGGCCTCCTGAGGTGTTACTGGCTCGTGTGCCAAAAACACACCGCCATACAACCTCACCAAATTGAAATAATGGTAAGCTCTGATAAATGAAGCTTCGGCAGAAAGTTTTTTACGGTTAGCTTCATCAATCGAAATTTTAATTTCACCAAAAGTCAATGCTCCTGAACCTGGGCTATAATTAGCCCCTAATGCATCAAGCACAAGGTTGGTATTACGGATATTATAGTAAACAGACAGCCAGTAATTATAATTGCCAGCATGTGAAGTACTTGGATAAAGCATATCCAGCTCGGTTAAATCACGGTTTACTTGAGAACTACTACCAGTGGCACCCATTACAGAGTTGTCGCTGCGAAGTTCTGTGAGTGTCCACTCTTCCAACAAGGTTTTTTGCATACCACTATAACAACCCGTCAAGGCACTGCTTACCTCTGCCTGATTCGAGTAAAACGTACTGGCATTTAGGTTTGATTGTGGGTATAAGTCAATGATATTGTTACAACTGCTTAAACCCACAAACGAGAAAAGGATAATATATTTGATTGCTTTCATTGAAAAGTCGATTTAAAATTAAAAATTAACGTCAATACCGAAAATAAAAGTTTTAGGAATTGGGAAACTGCCTCGTTGGTATCCATCAACCAACGATGAGCCATACGCACCATTCGTAAAGCGTCCTTCGGGATTTAAGCCTCTGTATCCTTTTGCAGTATGAAAATAAAGGTTTTGCCCAGAAAAATAGACTCTAAACGACTTTAATCTAGCTAAACTTGCAAATTTGGATGGTAGTTTATAGCCTACATTTATTTCTCTAAGTGTAAAATAAGATGCGTCTTCCACTACATAATCGGTAAGAAGCCAATTAAAACCGTTTGTATTGTATGGCGTTTTCCCATCTCCAGGAAACATTGGGCTTAACCAACGATTGGAATTGTAAGCTCTATTTTTTTGTTTAGCTTCATTATAGTTGGGGTCTCCATTGATAAGTGACCCGCCTTGTACGCCTTGGAATGAAAAGCTAATATCAAATGCTTTATAATTAAAATTGTTTGTTATTCCCCAAGTAAAATCAGGATATGGATTCCCAATAACAGTTCGGTCATTATTGTCAATGATTTTATCGCCATTTATATCAACCAATTTTAGTCCTCCTGGAACAAAATAGTTTGTCAAGCTACTCTTTACACCATCGGCTTTGGCTTTATCCACTTCAGCTTGTGAAAGCCATACTCCATCGGTTTTATATCCAAAGAACTGAATCAAAGGGTCGCCTACTTTATTTTGATACACTTCTGTACGCTCTCCTTGATTAAGTAAATAAGCTTCATTTCCTAATTCTAAAATTTTGTTTTTGGTATGAGAAAAATTAGCCGAAGTTGTCCATTTAAAGTTTTTGGTAGAAATATTTCTGGTTGTTAATTCAACTTCTATTCCTTTGTTTTGTAAACTTCCAATATTGTTCCAAAAAAGAGGGACACCAATAAATGCCATTGATGATTGTTGAAGCAACAACTTATCTGTTTTTGACTGGTAAACATCTAAAGACAATTCAATTTTATTTTTAAGAATACCCAAATCAATTCCTAAGTTAGTCTGAAAAGTGCTTTCCCAAGTAATATCCTTATTGGCTACAATAGTTGGTGAAGTTGATTGCCCTGCAACCAAGTTTCCGTTGCCCGTACCGAAAGGATAATTAGCTGAATACATTAAATCGACAAAACCAAAATCAAGAATTCTGTTATTACCAGATATTCCATAGCTTGCTCTTACCTTTAATTTATCTAACCATGCAATATTTTTCATAAACTTTTCTTCAGTTGCTACCCAACCGACTGAAACCGACGGGAATGTTCCCCATTTATTACCCGGTCCAAAATAGGAGCTACCATCTGCACGAAAGCTTGCCGAAACTAAATACTTATCATTAAACTCGTAATTTACTCTGCCCAAATATGATAATAAACCAATTTGATTGATTGTACTTGTGGTTCCGGCTTTATCAATTTGTGAAGCATTATTGATGGTTCTGATATCATCACTTGGATAGTCCAAGCCTGTTACAGTGCTTCTGCTCACTTTAGTAGTTTGGGCTGTATAACCAAGTAATGCATTGATTGAATGCTTTCCAAAGGTTTTGACATAATTTAATGTATTTTCTGATAGGAGGTCAAGGAAGGAGTTGTTTGTATAAACGCCCCTGCTCACGATACCATCTCCTGTAGCGTTACGATTTGCCCAGTTTAAACCTGCAGAATTATTGACATATATACTTGCCATAGTTTTAAAATCTAAGCCTTTCATTAAATTAAAAGTAAGATTTCCAGAACTCTGTAAGCGGTATTCATTCGTATTTACATCTTGGTTTAGTACTGCCGATTTTGGGTTGTTTTGTGACGAACCTGTTTGTGGCCCAGTTGGGCCAGTTGATGTCCAAGTTGAGCCATCGGGCATTAAACCAGAGTAAACTTGATTACTAAAATGTCTTGGATGTGCAAAATCTCCTGCCTGAATGTTAGCCCACTGAGGAACTTGTCTTACCCACGCAGCTGATTGTTCATTATGATAAACAGGAAGAGAACTCGGAAAACGCATAAAATTTGTAAAGTTTTCAGACGGTGTTTCTCTTGTAGAATATGATGGATTAAGGTTTAATGATAGTTTAACTCTTTTGGTTAAATCAACATCAACTTTTGCTCGGATATTTAGCTTTTCATAATTACTTTTAAACATCATTCCTTCATCAGACTGATATCCACCTGAAATAAAATATCTCACTTCCTTTTTTCCTCCCGAAGCACTTAACAAAATATTTTGGAACTTTCCCGACCTCAAGGATTCATTTTGATAATCAGCCCCTTTGCCACCTAACATCGTTTGTTCTATGATATACGCTGAACGGTCGTTATCTCCAGCTGTATTGTTAATTGTTTGTGGTGGTGCACTTGGGTCTTTTGCTCTCAATGCCGCCTCTTCAAATAACAATTCTACATATTCTGTAGCAGTCATAATATCGTAACGTTTGTATGGGGTTTTCTGACCGATTGAATATTTGAAAGAATAAGTTGGTTTATCAGATTTTCCGCTTTTGGTTGTTATTAAAATTACTCCACTTGCTCCACGTGAGCCATAAATGGCTGCTGAAGCAGCATCTTTTAAAACTTCCACCGATTCAACGTCAGCCATGTTTACAAATGCGAGTCCATCAGGCACTGGCTGTCCATCAACTACAACTAATGGTGTTGCACCTGCATTTACTGAACTGATACCTCTGATGGTTATTTTTGGTGTTGCTCCAGCTTCTGAAGATATATTTTGAATTTGAACACCAGCTATTTTTCCTTGTAAGGCTTGGTCAAGTCTTGATACAGGTGCCTCATCTAATCTTTCATTTTTGTATTTAGATACGGCTCCTGTTAAGCTTGATTTCTTTTGTGTTCCATATCCAACAACTACTATTTCTTCCAATGCTTTATTGTCTGTGCTAAGTGCAATATCTACCTTGTTTTTATTTCCAACAAGAACTTCTTGGCTTTCGTAACCTACGAAACTAAATACCAAAGTTGTTTTATCATCAATAGTTTTAATTGAATATTCTCCTTCACCATCTGTTGTAGTTCCACGAGTTGTACCTTTAATCGTAACACTAACACCAGGTAAGCCTTCTGCATTCGAAGCATCAGTTACTTTTCCTTTTACACTTTTTTCTATTATCGAATATTCAGTTTTATTCCCAATATTTGACATATTGTTATTTGCAACAAGCGATTTTTCAGTAGATTCAATAGAGGTAGGGTTTTCCAGATTGTTTTCCTGAAATCGCTCATTCGAAATTACACCCACTTTAATACTCTTATCGGCAAAAACCGTATAGGATGTGCGATTTATTTTTTTGTATTTTAAACCTACAGGTCGTAATACATTTTCAAGATTCTGCTCAAGGCTTAAATCAGTATTGACCAATCTACTGCTGATTGTAATTCCCTGAACGGTTTTAAGTTCGAATAAAATGTCTGCTCGATAATGATTTTTAAGTTCATTTAATACATCGTTCAGTAAACGCAATACTTCATACTTTGATTTGTCCGATGGTTTTGTTTGGGTTGCCATTGCCAGCATTTGCGAATGGCTCGGTAAACCCGAAATTAATAGAATAACCATAAGCCTCCACGAAGAAGCTTTTATTAAACATTTTATCATTTTGGTAAAGGTTAAATATATAATAGTAAATTATTTTTCTGAAAGTTGTACTTTGTCCTCTTGTCTGATTACATTAATATCTAAGAGTTCGGAAATCGTGTGTAAGAGTTCATCTACATTTTCTGCTCGAAACGAACCCATTATTTTTCGTTCAGCAAGTTCTGTATTATTTATTGTAACTTTTAAGCCATACGTTTCCTCTAACATTTGAGCTACATCCGAAAGTTTTGTTTCATCAAAAACGAAACGCTTTTCTTTCCAAAGCGAAAAATTAGACGGTTGTATAACAGGTTTTAATTGAGCCTGATTTTGCTTATCAAAAGAAACAAGTTCGCCTGGTTTCATTATTAATCGTTTTGTAATTTTACCTTCTTTATAATTTACCAAAACTTTGCCTTTCTTTAAAACGATATTTGCACCTCTTGGGCGTGCAAAAACAGAAAACTCTGTACCTAATACGACTACTTCAAAATTTTTATCAGTTTTTACAATGAATTTTTGATTTGTTGAAGAATGTGTTACCGAAAAATCAGCTTCTCCGGTTAAATAAACCTCTCTCTTAGAATCTCCAAATCCCCAGCGTGGTACTCTGAATGATGAATTTGCATTGAGTGTAACTTGGGTACCATCCGTTAAGACAAATGACTTCACTTCTCCATACGCCGTTTGATAAGTTGTATAGTAGATGGAATCTCGGAATAACCATAACCCCATCGATAAAAAAAATAATAATGATGCGGCTATTGACCATTTTACAATTAGAGATTTTCTACCTAATATTCTCAATGGTTGTCTGACTATTGGAGCTTCAGCGTTAATATTTAAAATGTTATTATAACGTTCTGTTAAAACTTGGCTATTGGGATAATATTCAAGGTTACTATTTTCCCATTCTACCAACCATTTGTAATACAATTCTTCATTTGATGTGTTTTGTAACCAACTATCTATCTGTTTTCGCTGTAAAGGTGTGGTCTTATTTGCGAAATTGTCTAATATCAGCTCTTTTGTAATATCAGTATTCATATTTGTTTCTTTTTTAGCAAGACGTTTTTTACTTGAAAAGCCCTTAGTTTTTATTAATTAAATAATAAAAATAGAATTACTCCTATTGAGAAAGTGAGATAGTCTTTCAATCCCTTCTTTAAAATATTTAAACCTTTGGTAAGATGAGCCTCAACAGTTTTTAATGAAATTTCTAATTCATTGGCAATTTCTTGGTGCTTTTTACCTTCAAATCTACTCATCAAAAATATTTTGCGACACTGTGGTGGTAACGACTCTACGAGTTCTTTTACTCTATTATACGATTCTTCATATTGAGTAATATTATCAGGGCGAAGGCTATCAGAACTTGCATTTTGGTCCGTATTCTCAAGGCTATCTAAACCCTTAAACTCTGACCTCAGGTAAGAATAGGCCTCGTTTCTAACACTCCGAAATAGATAAAAACGATAAGAGGAATTTATTGAATTATATACCTTTTTTGTCCAAAACTTAGCAAAAACATCGCTCACAATGTCTTCGGCTATTTCTCTTGAATATACATATCTTACAGCATGACTACACAAGGCACGATGGTAACGGCGAAACAATAATTCACAACCTTTCTCTGGGCTTTGGTCAAAAGCTTTCTTTACAAATATCTCATCATCTGAAAATGATGCAACATTTATATCTGATGTCTCCTCAGAGTCTTTTAATATAAAAAGCTCAGTTTCATGAAATGATTTATTAATACCTTTAGGTAATTGTTCTTGCATGTTATATCCAAATAAATCCTTCCTCAAATTTACAAGACGTAATATTTATTAAATACCCTTAGTAAATATATAATATTTTTTATTAATTTTTGTATTTTTCTGTTTTGAATGATGTTGGGCTTTTTTAGTACATTCAATAGCGATGCTATAAAAGATACTCATTGCCAGACTTGAAGCCCCAGAGAAATCTAAGGCTTTTTTGTTGAATTTGCCAATGAAAAAACTCCTCTAAAACTCAAAATCCAGAAACATTAATTTCACTATATTCCACAGAAAACATATCTTTGTTTTTCAAAAAAACCTCACTATGAAACTCAAAGTATTTATTGGCATTTTGGCAATGCTTGTTTTTGTCATTGCCTCAGCTTTACGAAGCAATTATCTCTCTGATGATGTCGATTGGGGCGAATATTTGGGCGGAGCAGATCGAAATCATTATTCGACTTTGACACAAATAAACCCTGAAAATGTCAATAAATTACAAATTGCTTGGTCATATTCAACGCCAGATTCGGGACAAATGCAAGTCAATCCAATTATTGTTGCGGGAGTTTTATATGGCGTTACTGCATCAGTTCAAGCATTTGCTCTTGATGCTGCTACTGGTAAAGAAATTTGGCGTTTTGGCGACCCTCTTAAAAACTGGGCAAGCACAAGCCGAGGTGTAACTTATTGGCAAAGTGGAGAAGATAAAAGAATTTTGTACACAGCTGGGCCTAATTTGTGGGCATTAGATGCCAAAACAGGAAAACCAATAGCCTCTTTTGGTGACAATGGCAAAACAGATTTGCACACAGGTTTGCCCGAAATTGCTCAAAATAAATTTGTCATTTCAAATACTCCGGGAACACTTTTTGAAGATTTGATAGTGATGCCCCTACGCCTTTCGGAAGGGGCAGATGCTGCTCCAGGCGACATTCGTGCGTTCAATGTTCGCACAGGAAAATTAGCTTGGACTTTCCACACGATTCCATATCCTGGCGAATTTGGCTACGAAACTTTCCCAAAAGATGCTTATAAAAACACTTATACAGGTGCCGCCAACAACTGGGCAGGCATGTCTGTTGATAGAAAAAGAGGCATTATTTATGTACCAACTGGCTCGGCTGGCTATGATTTTTTTGGTGGAAATCGCAAAGGTCAAAACCTTTTTGCTAACTGTCTCTTGGCTCTCAATGCTCGAACAGGCAAGCGTTTGTGGCATTTTCAAACAACTCACCACGATATTTGGGACAGAGATATGCCCGCTCCACCAAACTTGATTACGATTACTCGAAAGGCATCGGACGGTAGTAACCGAAAAATTGATGCTGTGGCACAAGTTACGAAGCAAGGGTATGTTTTTGTTTTTGACAGAGTTACAGGAAAACCAATTTTTCCGATAAAAGAAATGCCTGTTCCAAAATCAACTTTAGAAGGCGAAATAGCTTGGGCAACGCAGCCGATTCCTACAAAGCCAGCACCGTTTGCACGTCAATCTAATGCTTTGACAGCAAATGACATCAGCCCTTACGCCGAAAATCGTGAGGAATTATTGCACAATTTCAAGAAATATAAAACGGCACTTTATGCTCCGGGAAGCAAAGAAGGAACGGTGATTTTTCCGGGTTATGACGGTGGTGCAGAATGGGGTGGTGCAGCAGCCGACCCCGAAGGGATTTTGTATGTAAATGCCAATGAAATGGCATGGATTCAGACAATGGTTGAGAGTCCAAAGCAAGATGCTTTTGCCAATTTGAGTACAGGCGAAAAAATCTATCAAACGGCTTGTGTTGTTTGTCATGGAACTGACCGAAAAGGTAATCCAAAATCAAATTTTCCTTCATTAATTGGCATTGAAAAAAAGCGTGATAAGGCTTTTGTAACTCAAATAATTAGCAATGGGAAAGGAATGATGACAGGTTTTCCTTCGCTTTCGGCAAATGAAAAACAAGCATTAGTTTCGTTTTTGTTTGGTGATGAAAAGAAAGAAGTTTCTATGACAAATTCTTCAAAACAAGTCTATTTGCCTTATAAAAGCACTGGTTACAATAAATTTTTGGATAGTAAAGGTCTTCCTGCAATCACGCCTCCATGGGGAACGATGAGTGCAATCGACTTAAATACTGGAGAATTTCTCTGGAAAATCCCTTTTGGAGAAGAACCAAGTTTGGCAGAAAAAGGCATCAGAAATACTGGCGTAGAAAACTACGGTGGACCAGTAATTACGGCAAGTGGTTTGCTATTTATTGCCGCCACAAAAGACGGAATGTTTAGGGCATTCGACAAAAAAACAGGCAGATTATTGTGGGAAACCAAACTTCCAGCGGCAGGATTTGCCACGCCATCAACCTACCAAGTAAATGGCAAACAATATGTGGTTATTGCTTGCGGAGGTACAAAATTAGGCACAAAAAAAGGCAATCAATATGTTGCTTTTGCATTGCCTTAGAACGTATTTTATTTTTTTGGAACATCAAAACCCAACCCCAAATAACCAATGAAAAAAATCTTAATCCTTCTTTTTTTAAGCTTCCAATTATTTGCTCAAAAAACAGTTGGGCAACAATTTGCATCACTTCCTCGAAGTACGCCCGAAGCCGAAGGCGTTTCTTCTGAAGGAATTATCAATTTTATAGATGCCGTCAATAAAAGCAAGCACGAACTGCATAGTTTTATGGTACTTCGACATGGCAAAGTGATTGCCGAAAACTGGTGGAATCCCTACCGAAATGACCTAAAACATACTTTATACTCAACCAGCAAAAGTTTTACGGCTACTGCCATTGGCTTTGCGGTTGCCGAAAATCGCCTGACTGTAAATGACAAAGTTACGTCATTTTTTCCTGATGATTTGCCTGCTACCATTAGTCCAAATTTAGCCGAACTTCGCATAAAAGATTTATTGAGTATGAGCGTTGGGCATGAAAAAGAAAACATTTCATTTATTGGTACAAGTGATAATTGGGTCAAAGAATTTTTGGCAACACCTATCAAATTTCAACCTGGAACAAAGTTTTTGTATAATTCGCCAGCAACTTATATGCTTTCGGCAATTGTACAAAAAGTTACGGGGCAAAAAGTAATAGATTATCTCCAACCAAGGCTTTTTGAGCCTCTCGGAATCTCAGGAATTGACTGGGAAATTGACCCAAAAGGCATCAATACAGGTGGCTGGGGTTTGCGTCTTAAAACTGAAGACATGGCAAAATTTGGTCAATTATTCTTGCAAAAAGGCGTTTGGAAAGGCAAACAAATTTTGCCAGTTTCATGGATAGAAGAGGCTACAAGCATGAAAATCATGCAAAATCCAAATGCTACACAAGCCGTGAAAGATTCGAGCGATTGGCTACAAGGCTATTGTTATCAAATGTGGCGATGCCGAAATAATGGCTATCGTGCCGATGGAGCAAATGGTCAATATATTATTGTTCTTCCCGAAAAAGATGTCGTCATTGCAGTTACCGCCGAAGCTCCAAATATGCAAGGCGAAATAAACTTGATTTGGAAATATCTTTTGCCTGCTTTTCAAGGTAAAAAATTGCGTTCAAATGCAAAAATGTTTGCAGTTTTGAAAGAAAAAACTACTGTTTCATCACTTCCAATTCCTGTCAAAAATACCCTTTCTACGCAAGAAATGCAGATTTCTGGCAAAAAATTTGGTATTACGTCAAATGACAAAACCCTCGAAAACATTGGCTTTGAATTTAAAAATGATGTGTGTTATTTGTCTTTAAAAACAGATTCTGCAACACATCATTTAGCTTTTGGTTCGGGCAAATGGGAAATAGGTGAAACCACTAAATTTGGTCCTTACTTAGTGGCTGGGGCGAGAGCAAATCGAGTGGGTTTAGCCCCTTTCAAAGTAGCTGGAGCTTATACTTGGACAAACGAAAAAACCTTGGAATTGACTTTAAGATACATCGAAAGTCCACATACCGAAACCATTATTTGTAGTTTTGATGGCGAAAAAGTCAATCTTGATTTTCAAAATATTTTCAATAAAAATGCAAAAAGAGCTATTTCTAAGGGGATTTTGAGCAAAAATGTAGCAAATCCAGCACAATTAATTATTCGAGGCGATGATATGGGTTTTTCTCATTCGGCAAACGAGGCTTTGATAAAATGTTATAAAGAAGGCATCGAAACTTCTATAGAAATCATTGCACCTTCGCCGTGGTTTCCCGAAGCAGTCAAACTTTTGGCACAAAATCCAAAGATTGATGTGGGACTGCATTTTGCCATCACGAGCGAGTGGGACAATGTCAAATGGCGACCGCTGACCGATGCTCCAAGTTTGAGAAACAAGGATGGATATTTCTATCCGATGCTTTTTCACAATAACAATTATCCAAATGAAGCTGTGACGGATAATGCGTGGAAACTGGCAGATGTCGAGAAAGAATTGAAGGCACAAATCGAAATGGCTTTGAAATATATTCCTCGCTTAAGTCATATTTCGGGACACATGGGTAGCACAGGTTTTTCGCCAGAAGTAAAAGATATGGCAAGAAAAGTTGCTGCAACGTACAATTTGAAAATGGTCGATGTAGAATCTTTGAAAGACAATAATATTGGATACACAGGCTTTGATTTTAGAAATAAAACAACTGAAGAAAGAATAAATGGCTTTATTGCGATGCTTGATAAATTGGAAGAAGGCAAGACTTATGTCTTTGTAGAGCATCCTGGCTTAGATAATGACGAATTGAGAGCTATTTCGCACATTGGCTATGAAGATGTGGCACAAGGCAGACAAGATGTTACAACCATTTTTACAAGTGAAAAAGTAAAAGAAGCCATCATTCAAAAAGGAATAAAATTGGTGAGTTATAAGGAGGTTTTGAAGTGATTTTGATGTTTTTTACTCACTTTACAACCTACCTGAAATGGCAAAATGCCTTTACCCAACAATATTGTAAATATCAACAAATTTAAATGCGTTTAACCTGAAGATTGTTTAAAATTTTTGATATTCTCAATAAGTTCTCTTATATTTCATTTACCAATTATACATTCAACGTAACCACTTATTTCAGAAGTTTTGCCAAATATAAAGTCTGCTTTTGGCATAGTTTATTGCCTTTTACTTTTACTAAAAAAATCGTAGCAATTAACGGCAAAAAAATGAATAAGGATGGAAAGAATATCGACAGAATTAAAAGCAAACTATCATTACAAGTGAAAGGGCTTTTTGATGCAAAAGGAAATGGTTTCGACTGGACAGCTCTGCTATTTATTGGTGTAATTATGTTGGTTAGTTTAATCGTATTTAATTTATAAATTTTCATGAACGAATTAGAAAAACTTATCAATGAAGTTTCAGTAGCGAGAAATCATTTTATCGAAACAGCAAGTAAGATTTCGGAAGAAAAAGCACAACTCAAACCTTCGCCTGATGCTTGGTCGGCTTCCGAAATTGTGGAGCATATTTGTTGGGCAGAAGTGTCAGGAACTATCGGAATGTTGAAAGCCTTGCAAGCCCATAAAGAAGGCAGAAAGATTTTTGACGGAGAAGTAATTCATCAAGGGCTTTCGGTAGAAGAAATCGTTGAACGAACATGGAAACCTAAAGAAATTGTACCACCAATTGCCGCACCAAGATTTGGTGGACCAATTGCTTATTGGATAAATTTTCTTGCAAACCTTCAAAATTCTTTAGAAGATTTGGGCAAAAAACTTGTCGGAATTGATTTAGCTTCTATCCAATATCCCCATCCGATTTCGGGTCCAATGGATATTCGGCAACGACTACAATTTCTCAGATTTCATTTAGACAGACATCGAAATCAACTCATTGAATTAGAATTATTTTAAGAAAAAGCCACTGCGGCGGACCGCCCTTTTTTACTACAAAAAAGGGCTTTTTTGTTCCTATTCCAAAAATACTTACATTTTAATACCAAATCATTTTTACAAAATATCTCCACCTAATTCTTACCGAATATCATTTTTCCCCCGCCAAATATTTATCAATAACCTCCAAATATCAATTCTAAAAAACTGACCTTCATTTCTGTAATAGTTTTGTAGCATTAATTCAAAACTAAAACATAGCGACGTATCGCTTATAGTCATGAAAACTAAACTCAGAAATCGTAGAAAAGGGCATGAAAAAATGCTAACCGAAGCTCCACAAAACATCATTCGTCTTGAAACGGATATCAATAATACAAACTTTATTCTTCAAACAGGAAAGACACAAACGATGTCATACAACCTTTCCATGTACGGAGTTTTATTACCGCAAACTTTTATTAGGGTCAATAAATCTTGTATTATCAACAAAAGTTTTATCAAGAATCTCAATGTAGAAGATAAAGTTGTAACCTTGAAAGATGGCTATGAAGTACAGATTTCGAGAAGACGTTGGGCAGAGGTTTTGTTACAAGTTGCTTAGTCTTCGGCTTCGCTCAGACGCCAACTACATCATTTATTAAAAATAACATTTCTAAATTTTTTCAAAACATTTCAGCCATGAAAACAATATTTTTACTTCTCATTTCGATTATCGTTTTTCTTATCCCCCCCTTCGGGCGGTCAGACGGGTCTGGATGGGGGGCTTTTGCTCAGTCTTTCACCATCAATCCAAACGGCACTTCTGCCATTGTCGAAGCTAACACCACCACCAAAGGTTTTTTACCTCCACGCATGACAATGGTTCAGCGAAGCAACCTAACAGCCATAGATGGTTTGATGATTTACTGTACCGATTGTGCTCCACCGGGGCATTATGCATACTCAGGCTCAACTTGGAAGCCCATGTTTGATTATTTGACAGCCTCTGGTCCTTGCGTACAATATACAGTGGGGCAGCAAGCACAAGGTGGCACTGTCATTTGGGTGGACGATAGCGGTCAGCATGGTTTGGTAGCTGCACCAGTAGATATGTCAAAACCAAATGTTAGTCCTGTTGGCACGTTTACACGTGATTTTTTCCCATGGTCTGTTGGTCAAAACTACGCCAATACAGCTTTCACAAAGGCTCAAAGGCTTGGGATTTTGGAGGGCAGACAAATAACAAAAAAAATTATTGAACATTTTGGCTGGGCAGAGTATGCTGCTTTTCTCTGTACACAATGAAATTGGGCGGGTTATGGAGATTGGTATTTACCTTCTATTGACGAATTGATAATACTATACAACAATCGCAACCTTTTACCAACACCTTTAACAACCAGTTCTCCAAATGTCCCACCTGGCTACGTAACAGCCGAAGATATGTATTGGAGTTCAACAGAAAGTTCAGTTACAACTGCCTACGCAATTAAGGTGTCAGATAATGGAAATTATGGAGGGACTCAATATCCAATAGGTAGTGTTGTAAACCCAAATAAATGGGATGCTTTTACAATAGATTCCCCCATTTGGCATTATAAGTTGCACATTAGAGCCGTCAGACGGTTTTGATTCGGTACTCACCAAATATCAAGTAAATCTCACCGAATATTTGATTTTTCCTGCCAAATACAAATCTTGGTTTTTGAAATTCTAAAATTTAATTAGATTTGACAACAAACCAATATATGAAACCGTGAGCCAAAACAGGAAAATATTCAAACTTTTTCGTACGCCAAATAATAAATTTGATTGGCAATCCTTGCTTTTTATTGCAATTATTATTTTCTTGATAGTCCTAACGTTTAGTTCATAAAATTTGAAACTTTTTAAACTAACATATCTCCTCATGATCTGTGGACTGGCAAATGCCCAAATCCCCAATCTAACCTTCGAACATATCGCCATCAAAGAAGGGTTACCTTCAAACGACATTTGGCATATTGCTAAAGACAAGCAAGGTTTTTTGTGGGTAGGCACTGGTAGAGGTATTTGCCGATACGATGGCTATAATTTCCAGACTTTTGATGATAGAAAACTGGGCTATTGTTCAGGGATTTCGATTGATAAAAATGGAGATATTTATACCTCTATTGATACAAAAGGGCTTTGTATAATTGACCATAAAACACTGAAAATAAGCACCTTATTGGAAAATAACTATGACGACAACGACCTATCCAACGACCTCCATGAAGAGGCTTATGTTGATTCATTTAATCAAGTTTGGATCGGCGACAATTCGTCTGTAAAGAGATATGACCCAGCTACCAAAAAGCTACATCATTACCCTCTTTCCGAAAAAAATGTTTACCAATTCAATAGTTTTTTTGAAGATTCAAAGCATAATTTTTGGACAATTTCTGAGCTTGGTCTTTTCCAATATGATAGAGCATATGATAAAATGATTTGTTTGTTCGGCAAAAATGCCATCAACCCAAAAAACAGAATTGCAGTCGGATTTTCGCAGGCTTTTGAAGATTCCAATGGTAATATCTGGCTTTGTGCCTTTAGTTCGGGACTAATCAAATTTTCTCCTGCACAACAAAGTTTTACTTTTTATACCAAAGGTTTTGAAAACCAAGAGATTATTTGTGCCATTGATTATTTACTAAAATCCATTGACCCCGATGAGTTGAAAGATGCCGTAGAAAAATATAAATCGAAAGTAGAAAACATCAATGCCGAGCAATTACAAATATTGCAACAGCAATTTGATAATCCTCAAAATTTGAGTTTGAAACAACGCACTCCCAAGAAAACCAGCGAATCGCCCTTCCAGCTTCCGAAGGTATTCATTTTGTAGAATTAACGGATATTATTCAATGCGAATCAATGGGGAGTTATTCAAAATTTCATCTGAAGAATGGTCAAAAATTAGTCGTTTCTCGCCTTCTGAAAGAATATGAAGAAATGCTCGAAAATTACTGTTTTTTCAGAATTCACCAATCAAATATCATCAATTTTCAACACATCAAACGCTATGTAAAAGGCGATGGCGGACAAGTTTGGATGAGCGATAATACTGAAATTGAAGTTTCTCGCCGACGAAAAGATGAATTTCTGGAATTATTGTCTGACTTTTATATCAATTCTTCAAAAATTGGGTGAATATTATGCAATAAAATGTTATTTTTTGACCTTAAAATCTTTCAAAACAAAAGCCAATATAATGAAATAATTGGTGCGTCTTGTTATGATTTTTTCTTTTCAAAACATATCATAAAAAGCCTGTTTTTGTTATTTTTCACTAACTTCGTAAGTCTTTTTGCTCAAAAAACACCTTTATCCCCACTTTCTGACGAAATTAAAAAAGCAAGTTTTGAAAACCGTCCTATCAAGGCTGATAGTATTCTTTCGGCTACAAAAAAGTTATTGCAAAGTTCAAATCTTGTTTTCCAAAAAGAAGCCCTCAATCGACTTTGCTTTATGTATGGTAGCAACAGAAACCCTTATAAAAACTCCGATTCTTTGTATTTTTATGCACAAAAATTGCTCGATTTTGGCATAAAAAACCATGACAATGAAGCGGTTTTTTCGGGTATATTTTCAAGGATTGAAGCAATGGACGATGCAGGTAATTTTCCAAAATGTATGGAACTTTGCTTAGATGGCATTTCAAAAACTGAGTTGATGGGATATAAGGGAAATGAAATAATTGTTTCTCGTATTATTTCATATTATGCCCGTCAGCTTAGAAGCATGGGCGATTTGGATAATTCTGTTGTTCAGAATATAAAAGCAATTGAGGTTTTGAGCAAAGGTAAAGATAAGAAAAATGAATTTTTGGCTCAATTATATTTAGAAATTGCTCGAACTTTTGGATTGAAAAACGACTTTCAAAAATCTTATTTTTATCAACAAAAAGCATTGTTTTTAGCACAAAAACTACAAATAAAAGACCTTGAAATGTACGTTTTCAACGAATTGGTTGATTCGTATATTCATCTGAACAAACCTGATTCTGCCATTGTAATTCTTGAAAGTTTGTCTACATATTTCATAAGAACTCAAAATCAGACAAGCCTTTTTGCAGTTAATAATAACATTGCTCATGCGTACTTTCAGAAAAATGATTTTAAAAAAGCCGTTTTTTATGCCCAAAAAGTCGTGCAAAATCCAATAGAAAATATTCCTCTCCGAACTGCTACAAATGCTTACGAAGTTTTGTATAAAGCCAATCGAGCCATTGGAAATGAGCATGAGGCGTTGTTGGCATATGAAAAGTTTGTGGTTTTAAAAGAAAGGCTTTTTAATGAACAAATTGTATTGGAAATGTCATTTTTAAGGCAAAAATTGAAAGAAAATGAGTTGAATAAAACCATTGAAAATGAGAAAATTGTCATCAAAAACCAAAAGGAATTACGAAATTATCTTTTTTTAGCGATTTTAACTTTTTTAATAATTTCGTTGCTACTTTTTTACTTCAATCGCCTTTTGAACAAAAAAAACAATTTGATTTCAAATCAGAAAAAGGAAATTGAGATTTTTAACGAAAATTTAGAAATAAAAGTTGAAGAACGAACCTCCGAACTAAAAACTGCTTTGGAGGAAATAAAAGAAGCAATGACTAAGGGACAAACCCTCGAAAGGAAAAGATTGGCAACGGATTTACATGATAATCTTGGAAGTTTGCTATCGGCAGTTTCGATAAGTATGGAAGCAATAAACCCAAGTCATTTGACTGAAAATGAAAGAAAAGTCTATGAAAACGTAGGCAAAATGATAGAAAATGCTTATGCTGAAATCAGGTTACTTTCACATAACTTGCTGCCCGAAGCCTTAGAAAAAGGGAATTTGAGCGATGCTTTGGCTAAACTTGTTGATAAATTGAATATCCAAAACCGAACTTATTTTGTGTTCAAAACCAATATTATGAAGAAATTCGACAAAAAAATTGAGTTAAATCTTTATTCAATTGCCTTAGAAATTTGCAATAATATTTTGAAGCATGCCGAAGCCGATGAAGCAAAAATCAGGCTTTTTGAAAAAGAAAATCAACTCTTTCTGGAAATTTCTGACAATGGAAAAGGTTTTCAAAATAACGAAAAAGGCTTTGGATTGAAAAACATTGACACTCGTTTGGAGGAAATTGGCGGTAAAATGGAAGTGAAAACTAATAAAAATAAAGGTACAAAGTTTATTTGTTGTGTGTCATTTCAATAGTTTGCAAAGGTTTTGGTAAATAAAAAAGTATTATTCTGAGTTTAGCAAGACAATCCACCGCTGCTTTCGAGTAAGGCAAGTTGTTTATAACTCTCAAAATTTAATAAGTAACGAAGATAAAAAGCAAAAAACTATTGTTTTATTAGGTCTGCCAAAATTAGCCAAGTATTTTGAAGAAATTCAATAGGTTTAGTTTTATATTTGTAAAAAAACTCAGCAACATGGAAGATATTTTTATCAGTAAAATACATATCAATAAAGTACGACATTTGGAGAATGTTGATATTGAACTTTCTGATACCGAAAGAAAACACCTCATTTTGACTGGGAGGAATGGAAGTGGAAAGACGAGTGTGTTACAAAGTATCAACGAAAAACTGTACTTAATTTACCTATCAGATGCCCAATATGTAAAGCTTAATAAAGTCAAAAATGATAGGATTGAAGATATTATCCAATTTCACCCACAAATCGACGAGAATAAGAACATTAAATTAAAATTTAATTCACCTAAATTACTCCCAGATTATGTAACGCAAGAAAATTTTATTTTTTTATGCCTATCAGCAAAACGTAATGCTGAATTTTCTCAACCAGATTCTATTAGTAAAGTAAACATTCGTCCATATTTTCATAATCACGAGAAAGCAAATCGTATTTTTATAGACTATTTGGTAAATTTGCGTGCAGAACGTTCTTTTGCAATCGAAGAAAAAAATCTAAAAAAAGCTATTATAATTGATGCCTGGTTTCTGAAATTTGAAAGTGCTTTAAAAGATATTTTTCAAGAACCTAAATTGTTATTGGAGTTTGTAAGAGATAACTTTAAATATAATTTCAATATAATTATACCAAATAGAGAACCCTTTGATTTTTCGACATTATCTGATGGTTATTCATCTGTTTTAGATATTATTTCAGAGATAATGATACGAATGGAGAATAAAGCATCTCAAAGCTACGACCTCCAAGGCATAGTCTTAATCGACGAAATCGAAACGCATTTGCATATAGATTTACAAAAGAAAATTTTACCTTTTTTGACTTCATTTTTTCCTAAAATTCAGTTTATCGTTACAACTCACTCGCCTTTTGTGCTGAGTTCAGTTGATAATGCAGTTATTTTTGATTTGGAAACAAAGCAAAGAGTAGAAGATTTGTCTGGATATTCGGTGGAAGGCATTGTAGAATCTTACTTTGATATTGACCAATATTCAGAAGAAATCAAATCTAAATTAGATGAATATGAATCGTTATTAAATAAATCTGACCTAACTCCCGAAGAAAAAGAGCGTAAATTAGATTTAAAAATGTATTTCAAAAATAATATTGCAAAAACACTTTCGCCAGAATTAAGTCTTAGAATTAAAGAATTAGAAACCGAAAAAATGCTTTCTCAATGATAAATATTGTGAAGTCTCAACCAGCTCCACTTTGTTTGTCCACAGAAAAAGAAAAAGCTAATGGTGACTATAAAAATATAGAAATTTTAGAAAGAATTCAAGCTGATTTTCATAATAAATGCTATATCTGTGAAGATAAAGACATTACGACAATCAACATTGAACATTTTGAACCACATAGAAACAACAAAGAAAAGCTATTTAATTGGAACAATCTTTTCTACGCTTGTCAGCATTGCAACAATACCAAAAGCGATTTAGCAAAGTATCATCCGCTACTCAATTGCACCGATGCAACGCATAAAATTCTTGATTGGATTAAATTCGACTATGAAATAATGCCTTTAGGTGAACCAAAAATTATTGCACTGCAAACGGATGAATTAACTCAAAAAACTGTTATTCTTATACAAGATGTTTTTAATGGGACAACACCCCTAAAAACATTAGAAGCAAGAAATTTAAGAAGGCGTTTAGAAAAGGAAATGAAGCCATTTTTAGATGAATTATTTGAGTATTTTAGTGAAGATGATTATTCAGAAGAAGATATAGCTTTATTAAAAAGTAGAATAGTTAGAAAATTAAGCATAAAATCACCTTTTACAGCGTTCAAGGTTTGGTATATCAAAAAACATCAGACTTATTTACAAGAATTCAGTCAATATTTACCTTCATAAACTAATGAACAGAAAAGATTTTATCAAAGCCTTTATAGGTAGCACATTCGCCTTCAAATTAGGCGATACGTTTGCAAGTAAGCTCCCTATTTTTGACGATATGTTTACACTTGCTCCCCTTCCCTACGCCAACGATGCCCTTGAGCCGAACATTGACAAAATGACAATGGAGATTCACCACGACCGTCACCACAAAGCGTATGTCGATAACCTCAACAAAGCAATTGCAGGAACTGACATGGAAAAACTCTCAATTGAGCAATTGTTGAAAGATATTAGCAAATATCCTGTTGCGGTAAGAAACAATGGTGGTGGACACTGGAATCATACATTTTTCTGGCAAATCATGGCACCAAATGCTGGTGGAGTTCCTTCAGGTAAATTAGCCGATGCCATTACTGCAAGTTTTGGTAGTTTCGATAATATGAAAGTAGAATTTGCCAAAGCTGCAACTACTCGTTTTGGCTCAGGTTGGGCTTGGTTGATGGTTACGCCTGACAAAAAATTAAAAATTGTTTCAACGGCAAATCAAGATAATCCTTTGATGGACATTGCAACCGACAAAGGAATGCCAGTTTTGGCTCTTGATGTCTGGGAACACGCCTATTATTTGAAATATCAAAACAAACGTGCCGATTATATCACCGCTTTCTGGAATGTAGTAAACTGGAAAAAAGCAAGCGAGAATTTTGAAGCAGCAATGAAATAATTTATGGGGCGAAGGAAACCTCGTCTAATTACAAAAAAAGGCATATTTCGTAACGAAATATGCCTTTTTTTGTAAAATATGAATAAACTTTATTACTTTAAACGTCAACTCAAAACTTTATTCCGGCCGAAACATAGAATGTACGACCATCGGCTGGCAAAATACCCGGTCCTGGGTAGCCACCCGCACGACGTGTGAAATAGCGTTCGTCAGTTAGGTTATTTACACCCGCTTTCACATTATAATGTTTCAAGAATTTAAAACTTGCCGAAAGGTCTTGTACGGTATAAGCAGGAATCACGCCCGTTGTGGCTGCGGCATTGGCTACTTCTGTATTTGAAGCATCGGCATAAGCTTTGCCAATATCGCTCAACTGCCATGTTACAGAAAAGCCTTTTTTATTATAAGTCACGCCAAAACGATTAATTTTACTCGGGGCGTTTTCTACTTTTTTACCCGAAAGATTTCCTTCAACAACCTGACCGTTTACAACCGAAGTAGTTTTAAAATTGTGATAAACAGCATCAATGTAGGCAATAGAAGCAAAAACACTCAAATAACCCACTTTCGACTTTTTGAAAAATGCTGTAATCGGGTCGAATTCAAGATAACCTTCAAAACCTTGGCTCACCGAACGCCCCAAATTCGTACGAAACTGATAACGCTGATTGGCAGCGTTTGTCTGCGTAATTGTTCCGATTCGATTATTATAATTTACGTAAAAATAATCCACATCGAAGTTTAAATAATTGCCCACTTTTCCACGATAACCAAAGTCAAAATTATAACCACGAGCATCTTGTAGGTTATCATCAATAATATCAGTCGTTGCAGGAGGCGTTAGGTCAGAAATCAAAACTGGGCGATAAGCCTGTGAAATGTTTGTATAAAATTCTGACTGTGAAGTGAGATGATATTCCGCTCCAGCTCCAAACAATAAAAAGCTACGTTCACGGGTGATTGGTATCAAGTTATTAGCTTGACCATTGGCCAAACTAAAACGCCCCTGCATGGTAGAACTGATGTTTTCTACTCTTGCTCCCGCTGTCATCAAAAACTTTTTCGAGAATCTAATAATATTTTCAAAGAAAGCCGCCCTATTGATATTCTTGAAGTCTAAATCACGTGGATATTCGCCTTCGATACTAAATTCCATTTCTTTACCAATAGAACCTTTACCTTGTTGCTGGCGGTCGATGTTTCCATTATAGTAACGTAAACCACTTGCTACCGTATTATTCATGCCCAAAAATTTATAGTCAGTAATAAATCTTAGTTCTGAACCAAAATTATTGTAGTAATCTCTATCCACTTGGCGATTTGAAGTCAGATTATCGACCGATGTAATGGCTGACACGTTTCCTACACTACTACGTTCGGCAATAACTCCGTAGGCTTTCCAGCTTAATTTTGCCTTTTCACTGAAAACATATTCAGCCGATAACGAAGGCACTAACCACGGCGTACTAAACCAGTTTCGGCTACGCACACTTTGGCGAGCATCTTGGGCAAACTGAGCATCAGTCAATCCACCTGCTTGCTGGCTTTTGTAGGTCATATAAGTCAATTCGGCCCCAATTTTGAATTTATTCGAAATTGCATAACTCAATTCGGCGTGAGCGTGGTCGGTGTTATAATAGCTATTTGCTCGCCAGCCATTACCAAAACGTTTTTGATAGTAAGCCGTATAACTCAAACGCCCTTCCGTCCCTCCGATATAATTAAACGTACTAAACAAGCCATTGCTACCAACTGTATTCTGAGATTCGACAGTTACACGAGTGGAAATATCTGGTTTTCGAAGTACAAAATTCATCAAGCCGCCAAACTGCGGGCCGTATTGCAAAGAAGAAGCTCCACGGACGATTTCGATGCGGTCAACCACTTCCATTGGTGGGGTATAATAGGCTTCTGGATAACCCATTGGGTCGGGCGTAATGTCGTAGCCATTCATCCTGACATTAAATTCCCACGAGCGGTTTGGACTCAAACCACGAGAAGCAACTGCTAATTGAATTCCTGAACCATCATTTTCCCAAACCGAAATACCTGGTGTTCGACCAAAAATCTGACGACTATTATTCATCGCCAAATTGGCATTGATATTATCAAGTTTTATTACTTCATTTTTCTTTGTGGCATTAATCGAGTAACCATCTACTTCTGCCAAATGCTCATTTCCTCTTACACCTCTGCTGGCTACTACCTCAATATCCTTCAATATATATGTCTCATCTTCCAGTTCAAAATCAAGTGTTTTTGTTTCACTTTCTTGAAGCGATACTGAAAACTCTTTACTTTTTAGTCCAATACTCGAAACAGCAACTGTATAATCGCCCGCCTTTAAACCTTTAAGAATATACTCGCCGCTTGTATTTGTTTGAACCCCTCTGACCGTTCCTTTCAACGTAACACTCGCACCCACAATCGCCTGTTTCGACTTATCCGTTACCTTTCCAGTAATAATAATTTTCTGCCCAAAAGCAGCAACACCTACAACCAAGAAAAGTAAAATTGTATTAATCAAAGATTTCATTTTTATTTTTATTTAGACCTATTATAAATAACGACACAAAGGTAAGTTTGGATTTCTAAAAAGCAAATTTTATTTAGACTAATTTTAAATAAGGTTTTTTGAGTCGTATTTTTTCAAAAAATAATGCTATTTTTTGCTATATTTGCCATAGAATAATGCTTTCGCTAACCGAAAATATGAGTGAAGAAACACCAAAATACGACCCTATTCAACAAAAAGAGGTAATTGACGATATGTTTGAGAAATGGTTTCTCGACTATGCCTCTTACGTAATTCTTGAACGTGCCGTGCCTGCCATCGAAGATGGACTAAAACCTGTGCAACGACGCATCATGCACGCCCTCAAAGAAATGGATGATGGGCGATTCAATAAAGTTGCCAATGTCATCGGTTCGAGTATGCAATATCACCCGCATGGCGATGCTTCCATTGGTGATGCCATTGTGTCGTTGGGACAAAAAAACCTCTTGCTTGATATTCAAGGAAACTGGGGAGATGTGCGTACTGGCGACGGTGCGGCTGCCCCTCGTTATATCGAAGTTCGCCTCTCGAAATTTGCCAATGACGTACTTTTTAATGAAGACACCACCGAATGGCAAATGTCGTATGACGGTCGCAAGCGTGAGCCTGTTAATTTGCCTTCAAAGTTTCCTTTATTGCTTGCACAAGGCGTAGAAGGAATTGCCGTTGGACTTTCGACCAAAGTAATGCCCCATAATTTTATAGAATTATGTGAGGCATCAATCGCCCATTTGAAAAAAGAACCGTTTCAACTTCTCCCCGATTTCTTGACGGGCGGCATGGTGGACGTGGCAACTTATAATGATGGAGCAAGGGGTGGAAAAATAAAGGTTCGTGCAAAAATCGCCGAACTCGACAAAAAAACGCTTGAAATTCAAGAAATTCCGTTCAGCACAACAACTGCAACCCTTATTGATTCGATTATAAAAGCCAATGATGCAGGAAAAATCAAAATCAAAAAAGTAGAGGACAATACCGCCAAGAATGTTTCGATTATCATTCATTTAGCACCCAATACTTCGCCCGATATTACGATTGATGCCCTCTATGCTTTCACGGAGTGTGAAAACTCGATTTCGCCCAATGCTTGTATCATCATTGACAACAAACCTCACTTCGTGGCGGTCAGTGATATTTTGAGGCAATGCACCGAGCAAACGCAACATTTATTGCAGCGTGAACTCGAAATCAGGAAGCATGAATTGAAAGAAAAGTTGCTTTATAGCTCGTTGGAGAAGATTTTTATCGAAAACAAAATCTACCGAGATATTGAAGAATGTACAACTTTCGAGGCGGTTATTGCAACGGTTGATGCTGGTTTAGAGCCTTTCAAGAAAGATTTTTATAGAGAAATCACCGAAGAAGACATCTTGCGATTGCTCGAAATCAAGATAAAACGAATCTCAAAATTCGACTCATTCAAAGCTGATGAATTGATGAAACGTTTGCTCGACGAACTGGCAGAAGTAGAAGATAATTTAGCAAATATTGTGCGTTATACTATTTCTTTCTACAAAGATTTGCTCAAAAAATATGGTAAAGGGCGTGAACGAAAAACCGAAATCAGGCATTTTGGAGCAGTGCAAGCAACGGTTGTAGCTGCCAATAACCAAAAACTATACCTTGACCGGGAAAATGGTTTTGTAGGTTATGGTTTGAAAAAAGGCGATAATGTTGAATATATAATGGATTGCTCTGATATTGATGAAATAATCACTTTCAGGCGAGATGGAAAATATAGCGTTGTAAAAATTCAAGAAAAAGGTTTTGTCGGAAAAGACATTATTTATTGTTCGGTTTTTCGTAAAAATGATGAGCGAAAAATATTTAATGTAGTCTATCTTGATGGAAAAACGGGAATTTCTTATGCCAAACGTTTCTTTGTTACAGGCATTACTCGAGATAAAGAATATGATGTGTCTATGGGAAATCCGAAGTCGAAAGTATTGTATTTTACGGCAAACGATAATGGCGAAGCCGAAAGTATTTCGGTGAATCTTACTGCCAATTCGACCGCCAAAAAGAAACAATTCGACTGGGATTTTTCGGTACTTGCTATCAAAAATCGAAGTTCGATGGGCAATGTTTTGACTAAGTTTCCTGTCAGAAAAGTTATACTAAAATCAGCAGGAAAATCAACACTTGGAGGCGTTGACATTTGGTTTGATGCAGTAATCGGAAAACTCAACCGTGACGAACATGGACTTTATTTGGGCAATTTTGGCTCAGAAGACAAGATTTTGGTCATTTATAAAGATGGACAATACGAGTTTACGAACTTCGAACTGACCAATCGCTACGAACAAAAAGATATTCTGCACGTAGTGAAATACGAGCCAGAAAGACCGATTTCGTGCTTGCATTTTGAAGGTGAAAACAAGATTTATTATATCAAACGTTTCAAGATTGAAACAACTACGATAGACAAGAAGTTTTTATTCATTGCCGACACCAAAAACTCACGATTATTGGCTGCAAGTTTGGACAAATATCCAAGAATGGAAATCAAGACCAAAGCCGACAAAAAAGCTGGCGTTGAGAAACAAACAATCATTGTTGATGAATTTGTAGAAGTACGTGGCTGGAAAGCAATCGGGCAGAAAATCAATACTTACGAAATAATAGAAGTAAAGATGCTTGAACCAAAACCGGAAGAAGTTGTAGTTGTTGAGGTGTCACAGGTAATTGATAATAGTTCAGAAAACGACTCTGAAAACACTGATAATCAAGAAGATAGCGATAAGCAATTGGCTTTGTTTTGAGTTTTTTACCACCGCATCGGCGGTGGTAAAATAGTTAAAACTTTGAAACTCAAAACTCCCAAACAGTTGGATTTTGATGACGGCGAAGGTGCTTTCGGACTTCCATCCAAAAAGCTAAAGCAATATAAATGATGATTGGCGAACCAAAAGTAAAGAATGAAGCATATATAAAATATAGGCGAACACTTCCTGCTGAAAAATTTAGTTTTTCGCCAAGTTTGGAGCAAACTCCAAAGAGTTGATTCTCAACTAAGTACCTTAATCGTCCTGTTTTTAACATAGCTCAATAGAATATAGATACGAATGTAGGTAAAAAAATACTTTTGTCAAGTATTTTGTGAAAAAAATTATGGTTTAATACAAATAAATATAAGTTTAGTACAAAAATAATTTTGATAAACTTGTATTTTCTTGAAAAATACGTACATTGCAATTCATTTATTTATTCCCTCTAATTTATTTTATTGCAATGCAAACAGGCGTAGTTAAATTTTTCAATGAAACCAAAGGTTTTGGTTTTATCACTGATGATGCTTCAGGACAAGAAATCTTCCTTCATGTAACAGGTCTTAATGGCTTGAAAGTACGTGAAAACGACCAAGTCCAATACGAAGTTGTGGAAGGTCGCAAAGGATTGAATGCAGTCGAAGTGAAAAAAATATAGTTTTTTTTAGATTGAATTCAAGTTTAAAAACCTCGTTAATTTGAAAAATTAGTGAGGTTTTTTTGTGGATTTTAAGCAAAATCCACTACGTATATTTACGCATTTCATTAGGGGTTATTACGTAATTTTAGAAGTAAAATTACGTAAACTATTGACTATCAGTAGTTTAGATAACAAATCTCTTTTTTGTGATTTTGCATTTATACAATTTATTTATATTTTTGATTTTCGGTACTTAAACTGTCTTTAAACTAATGAAAAGAATTATCGAATTTCTCAAAAAACTTTTTTGTAAACCAATCAAACTGCCAAGCCAAATGAAAAAAAAATCTTCAAGTACAGGTCAGCCATTTAGTATGGCAAAAATTCGTGAATATGTAAAAAACTTCAAAAAACAAATTGGAAGTAAGAAAACATTAGAAGAAGCCTTCACCGACCAAAATGGATTAATTAGAGAAGCTGAGTTTTTTGGCAAAGCCAAATTAGATACACTTTTAGACCCTGAAAAAATAGGCAAAGATATTTTAGGACTAAGAATTTACTATGGTTTTGCTCCAGAAGATGCCGAAGGAAATATTGCAGATGGCGGCAGAATTAGCCCACGACTATTTTTGGTGCCAGTTGGGCTTGATGGAAAAGATATAACATTCAACCTTGAAGCATTAAAAGATGTTCCAGATGGTGATGGTCTTGGAGATGGAGCACCTCAGCCCCCATATTGAAATATCTACACTATGCTACTACGGATTTTCACTAATATCGCAGATTTTATAATCTTATTGCCTGTGATTTTAATTTACATAAATAGACAATATTTAACAAAAGAACTTAAAATATTGTCTATTTACGTTTTACTTATGTTCATTAGAAATATCATTAGTGTTATATATAACTTTCTTTATATGAAATACCAATACTATGTAAATACGGTTTTTTATTATAACCTCTATAATATAATTGGCTTTTATTTAATCGCATATTTATATATTTTACTACTTAAAGATGGCTTTTTGAAAAAGGTAATTTATGGACTAATGATAATTTTTACATTTTTCTCCTTCTTGGATATATTTAATGGAACTTTAAACATAGATACGTCTGAATTTAATAAATATTCTTTTGCGATTTCAGGTATTTTAATACCTATTTTAGCTTTTACTCACCTCTATAAAATATTACAAGGTCTTCAAACCGAAAATATTTTAACTTACCCATACTTTTGGATAAGTGCTTCTTTTTTGTTATATTTTTCATGTACATTCTACATGTATCTTTTTGTAAACAACAGCATAAACAACAAAAGTGCTAATCCATTGAATATGTGGCAAATAGACACAATTTTTAGTATAATATTTGCTTTAATGTTGAGCTTTGTTTTTAACTTTAGCAAAAATTTAGAAACATTAAAATCAAATAAAATTGAATGATTTTGATTACATTTATGTAGTTATTTTCCTAACAATATTCACTTTTGTAATATTGTTGGCTATTATTTTGTTTGTTACTTACTACCAACGAAAGCAAATACAACAAAAAGTAGATATACAAAACTTAAAAAATGAAATGCAACGCCAACTCCTCGAATCTGCCTTAGAAGTGCAAGAAGTTGAGCGTGTACGCATAGCAAAAGACCTGCACGATGAGGTTGGGGCAATGCTTTCGGTAACAAAAATGAGCCTTAACCAGCTTCTACGAAAACTCGATGATGCAGAAGACTTATCTGCACAAGGCTTGCATACACGAGAACTTTTAGAACAGTCAATTGGGCAGGTAAGACGAATTTCAAAAGAATTAGTACCAAGCACTTTAGACGAGTTTGGTTTGATGTGTGCCATTGATGAATTCATCCAAAAAGTACATTTTGCTTCCGAAACTTTTTTTGTTTTTAGTCATGAAGGCATTGACTCCAATCAACGATTTGATAGAAAAATCGAACTCGCAATTTATCGAATTGTACAAGAATTAGTCAATAATGCCCTCAAACATGCTGAGGCTAAAGAAATAACTTTAAAATTAGCTACCGAAGTAAATAAAATTATCTTTATATTTACCGATGATGGTAAAGGATTCAATATTGAAAGTGTTCGCAAAAATCCAAAATCGGGTCTTGGTATGCGAAACATAGAAAGCCGTTTGAGTGTTATTAATGGTAAATTTGATATAAAATCTGTCATCAGACAAGGCACACATACAATTATAGAAATTCCAATATAGAGTTCTGAGTTTAGAGTTCTGAATTCTGAGTGGGTCGCTCACGGTCCGCCATTGTGGTGCGATTAAATTCTCAGAATTCAAAACTCTAAACTCAGAATTCAGAATCGCACGGGCGACCCCGTCAAAGAACTATGTCAAAAATTCAGATAGCAGTCGTAGATGACCACAGTTTATTTCGGAAAGGAATGATTTCTATTCTGCAACAAGTGCCCGATTTTGAAGTCGTGGTGGAGGCTGTCAATGGGCAAGATTTTTTGGATAAGCTTCAAAAGCAAGCTGTCGATGTTGTTTTGATGGATTTGCAAATGCCTGTGCTTGATGGCATGAAAACAACGGCAATCGTCCATGAAAAATATCCTGAGTTAAAGGTTTTGATACTTTCAATGCACGACGAAGACCAATTTGTGCTGCATTTGATGGAAATGGGAGCAAATGGCTATCTTTTGAAAGATACCGACCCCGAAGAAGTTGAAAGAGCCATCAGAAAAGTCAATGAAACTGATGTGTATTTTAGTGATTTTGTGAGCAAAATAATGCTCCGAAAAATGAACCGTAAAACACAACAAGAAAACAAAATTTTTAATTATAAAACCGACCTTTCGGAGCGTGAAATAGGTATTTTGAAACATACTTGCGATGGTCTGACCACAGCAGCAATAGCTGATATTCTTGCCCTTAGCCCACGCACAGTAGAAGGACATCGCCTCCGAATGATGGAAAAACTTGGGCTAAAAAATACCGCAGGATTAGTAGCTTTTGCTATTAGAAATAATTTGTGTTGATTGATAGGAATTAGGTTTCAGGCATTAGGAGTTAGGTAAAACTAACAAAACTTTATGTCGATAAATCCTAAAACCTAATCGCACGGGCGACCCCGTCCTAAAACCTAACTAACAACTGCCGTAAACTCTATTTCTACCAAATATTCTTTGTCAATCAAAGCACTTACTTCGACCATAGTTGTTACAGGTTTTATTTGATTGAAAAATTCTCCATGAGCTTTTCCAATTTCTTCCCATTTCGAAATATCGGTGGTAAAAATCCTTGTACGAATCACATCGCTCAATTTTGCTCCTAATTGTTCCAGCACCTTTTCGGCTTTCAAAATAATAAATTTTGTTTGAATATTTGGGTCATTTTTCCCTACTATTTCACCACTGCCATCAGTTGCAACTGTACCTGAAATTTCAATAATATTACCAATTTTTACTGCACGAGAGTAGCCCACGATATCTTCCCATTTTGCTCCTGTTGAAATGTTTGTTCTTTCCATTTTTTCTTTAATAAGTTGTTTTGTCTTTTAAAAAATTTCAAAAAGTGCCTAAATCGTCAATTTTCTGCCATCTTGTCAGTAAATTTCCTATTGGCAAAATAATTGTCGAAATTTGCAAAAAATAAACATCATTACAAAATGGCAGACAATAATAAAGAAGAAGAAATAGTGGAAGAGTTGTCCGGAGAGCATACAACAGGCGATAATGAAGTATTAGAAGTAGAAAGCGAGGAAGTTGAAAACAATGATTCAGTTATTGAATATCAATTGGCAGAAGCAAAAGACAAATATTTACGTTTATATGCCGACTTCGAGAATTTCCGTCGCCGCACAGCGAAAGAGAAAATAGACATGATTCATAACGCCACAGAAGGTTTGATAAAAGACCTTATTCCTGTCATTGATGATTTTGAACGTGCCAACAAATCGTTTGAAACTGTAACCGAAATTGAACCAATAAAAGAAGGAATTGCCTTGATATTCAATAAGTTACAAAAAACTCTGGCAAGCAAAGGCTTGAAAGGAATGGACTCAAAAGGTCAAGAATTTGATGTAGAACTGCACGAATGTATCACACAATTTGCCGCAGGCGAAGACAATAAAGGTAAGGTTATTGAAGAAATAGAAAAAGGTTATTCACTAAACGATAAGGTTATCCGCTACGCAAAAGTTGTGGTAGGTTCTTAATTTTGAAGCGGAACGCCGCCTGTTCGAAATGAGCGAATGAATGAATAAAACTAAAATATTCACTCATTCGCTCATTCACTCATTCACTCATTGAAAAAAAATGGCACAAAAAAGAGATTATTACGAATTATTGGGTGTTGCAAAAAACGCTTCTGAAGACGAATTGAAAAAAGCCTACCGAAAATTGGCTATTCAGTACCATCCTGACAAAAATCCAGGCGATAAAACTGCCGAAGAAAAGTTTAAGGAAGTTGCTGAGGCTTACGGCATACTTTCTGATGCTCAAAAACGCCAACGTTACGACCAGTTCGGACATCAGGGCGTGAATGGTGCTGGTGGTGGCGGACAAAGTGTCAATATGGAAGATATTTTTAGTCAATTTGGAGATGTTTTTGGCAATGATAGTCCGTTTGGTAGCTTTTTTGGTGGTGGACGACGTGGGCAACAAATGCGAAAAGGTTCAGATTTGAGAATTAAACTCAAACTTGATTTGGAGGAAATCGCCAACGGTGTTGAGAAAAAAATAAAAGTAAAACGCTACATTTCTTGCAATACTTGTACGGGAAATGGCTCAAAACATGGTACTTCGCTCAAAACTTGTGCCACTTGTAATGGACAAGGACAAGTGCGAAAAGTAGTAAATACGATGCTCGGACAAATGGCTTCAACAAGCCCCTGCCCTACTTGCCAAGGCGAAGGAAAAGTTGTTACGGAGCGTTGTGATGTGTGTTTTGGTGAAGGTCGTCAGTTAAACGAAGACCTATTGAGCATCAAAATTCCAGCGGGAGTGGGCGAAGGAATGCAACTTTCGATGACGGGTAAAGGAAATGTGCCTACTCGTGGCGGCATGGCTGGCGATTTATTGATAGTTATTGAAGAAGAAGAACACCCAGAACTCAAGCGTGACGGAACAAATATCCATTATGATTTGCGAATAAACTTTGCTGATGTTGTTTTGGGAAAAGAAGTAGAGATTCCGACTGTTGGTGGAAAAGCAAAAATTGTAATAAAAGCTGGTACACAATCGGGCGAAATTTTACGCTTGAAAGGCAAAGGTTTGAGAGAAATAAACAGCTATGGTGTAGGCGACCAGTTGGTTCATATAAGTGTTTTTACACCTTCTACAATCAACTCCGAAGAACGAGCAATGCTTGAAAAACTAAGAGATTTGCCTAATTTTCAGCCAAAAACAGACAAAAACGATAAAGGTATTTTTGAAAAAATGAAAGATTTCTTTCATTGAAAATGATGCTTTTTTAGAAAATTAGGCATGAGAAATGGTTCGCCCCGTTGCGATTTACTTTCTTGTGCCTATTTTTTTTGAGACGCTTACTCGCAAATCTACTTATTGATTTCTATTCACAAATTCAATCATGTCCAATTTTATTAATTCCCAATGATTTCCTTTTAGGCAAATAGGGTCAAAATCATTATCAGCATTTATAAATTGTGTTAAATTTTGTATTATTAAATCACTATCGTATGTATATGGGTATCGTTTTTGATGAAAACTTAGCATTTGATTCAAAATGAAGTCATCAATAAGGTTGTGTATATCCCAAAAATCTTTTTTCCTTCCCCCTCTTAAAATAACATCTAATTTCATAGCAATGATTTCTTCAACTCTTGCCAACCTAATATTGTCAATTTTCTGCATTTTAAATATAAATTCATCTGTATAATATAGGTCTAATTTTACAGAATCATTCTTATTTTCACCAACGAAATATGACTTTCCCATACCAATCACTCCAAAATTGTAGGTTTCGACATAAGCAAAAGTAGCACGTAGGAAAGTGTCAATTTTATCAAAATTTATAGAACCATATTCGGCATCTGTAAATAAATCAATGTCTATTGACTGCCTATGACCTCGATGCAAACTCAATGCTGTGCCACCCACTAAACAAAAAGCCTCAAATTCAGAGGCTTTCATTAGAGTTTGCAAAACACGCAACAATAAAGGCGTAACTGTACCGTAAAAGAGTTTATTCATTATTATTCAAAATATCAACAACAATTTCTTTCCCGTAAAATCGTTCAATTTCCTGTTTTTCAAGGTCATTTCCTCTCTCAAAAACTCTCTTAATAACTGCTTTTTTTTGTTTTTGCCAATTTATATTTTCAATTTTAGTATCCCAAAAAAGCACAGTTCTTAGCTTCATAATATCAGGTTTGTCAATATTTTGTTTACGTTTTTCTTCCTCAATATCAAAATACACCTGTAATGTCATAAAATATCCTTCATCAAGACCAAGAGCCGATTCTATTTTTAAGGAAAGTGCAGTATTCATTTTACGATTTCCTTTAGTTATTGAAACCAATGTTTGAGGATATTCGCTCAACGAAAGTGCAAACTGACCTTTTTTCAAATTTCGCTTCTTGAGTTCTCGCTCCAGTACAAAGCCAGGATGAATACCTTTTATAATTGATAATTGATTTTTCATAAAGTAAAAATAAACAATTTTGTTTACTTTTTTAGAATATTAACGTTTTTTTACAAAAATTAATCATATTCTAACCTCTTTCAGTAAAAAACCTAAAACAATTATTGAAAGAGTAAGGATAAAAACTTGCTTGGTTTGATTCATTTTAAACAATTCCTCTCGAAACACTAAACTCAATTCACATTTTTTGAAGGAATTCTAAACGCCAAAAATGCGGCAATGAGCAACGGAATAGAAAAAATGGTGAATCTTGCAGCAATAGAAAAGCCCGCATCTGTCAAAATACCAAACAAAGCTGGGCCGAGAATTGCCCCAAAACGCCCCATTCCCATTGCTAAACCTACGCCTGTGGTACGAATATTTTCGGGGTAAATTCGTGTAGCTGTTGGAAAAAAAGTATTGAAGCCTCCTTGCACAAAAAATCCTATAAAAAATGTGAGAACAAACATTGCCAAATGAGTAAGGGTAAAATTTCCAAAAATCATCATTACCGTGAAAGCCAAAACCATGAAAGAAACAAACGTCTTTTTTATACCAAATCGGCTGATACAAATTCCCATGACAAAAACCCCCGAAAATGCCCCCAAATTGAGAGCCATGCCCACATAAGTTGCCAATTCGAACGGCATACCTGAGTCTTTGGCGATGTTTGGCACCCAACTCATAAGCGTGTAAAGGGTTATAAATCCAAAGAAAATAGCCGTCCAAAGATAAATTGTTGAGGTTTTTAGTTCGAAAACAAACAAATCTTTGATAGAAGGAAGTACAATAAATTTTGGTTTTTCGGGTAGATAAATGATGCTTTCTTTGCCCATCTTTTCTAAAACTTCATTAATTTTATTTAAGGCATTTTTAGGTTGATTTTTTACCAAAAAAGCCAAAGATTCGGGCATGAAAAAATAGACCGCAATCAACATAAAAAGTGAAACCAAACCTGCCACCAAATACGGGATTCTCCAACCGAATTCTGGTACTGCCCAAGCGGTAAAAAAGCCTGTAAGAATAGCTCCAAGTGGCCAGCCAGCTTGCACGATTCCGACGTTAAAATCTCGGTGTTTTTTGTTGGAAAATTCAGAAGCAACGGCTGCCAAATTGGGCAAAATTCCGCCAATTCCTAAGCCAGTAATTACTCTAAAAATGAGCATTTGCCAATATGTTTGAGAGAAATAAACCAACAACATTCCACTTGTGATGAGTGTCAGGGAAATCAAAAAGAGGGATTTTCTGCCTATTTTGTCTCCAAAAGGAGCTAAAAACAAGCATCCGATGGTCATCCCGCCCAAACCCGCACTAAAAATATAGCCAAGTTGTGATTTTGAAAGCATCCATTCTTTCACGATTTCGGAGCCAGTGAACGACACAACCAAAACATCAATGCCGTCATTGAAATTGAGTATGAAACAAATAGCAACAATAAGCACTTGATACGTAGTCATTGGGCTATTGTTGATGAGGTCTTTTAGTTGATTTTCGGAGGTCATTTAGGTTAGGTTTAATATTTTACCTTCTACTACACTCAGGGAAAATACTGAAATAACATATTTAAAGTGTTCCCAAAAAACCACCATCAACTGGCACATTTACACCATTGACGTATCCTGCCAAATCAGATGCTAAAAATGCCGCAACATTCCCTAAATCTTCAGGCAAACCTATGCGATTTGCAGGAATTGAAGCCTCCATTGATGAAATAACTTCTTCTCTCGAAATATTTGCTTTTGCCGCCCTCGAATCTATCAATTGGTCAAGGCGTGAAGTTTGAACAAGCCCTGGCAAAATATTATTGACCGTAATTCCGTCGCTGGCAAGTTCGATTGACAGAGCTTTTGCCCAATTTGCAACACCCGCCCGAATGGTATTTGAAATGCCCAAATCTAATTTTGGTTGCTTCACGACAGCACTCAAAACGGTAATAATTCGACCAAATTTTCGCACACGCATACTTGGCACAAAGACTTGAACAAGCATCTGATTTGCCAATATTGATTCGTTGAAATAAGTTTGAAATTGTACAGGAGTAGCATTAAAAGCCGTTGCTGGTGCTGGTCCGCCAGAGTTCAAAACCAAAATAGAAACTGGATTTTCGGCAGTTTTTGCTTGATATTCTGCCAAAATTGCTTCTAATTTTGTCAAATCACCAAAATTCACTACGCAATAATCATGTTTTTGATTTGTTGGCGTAGGAAGTTTTGCTACAGCAATTTTCAGTTTTTCTTCATCACGACTTGTCAAAGTTACGCTTGCACCACAAGCCGCCATGCATTCGGCAATGGCAAAACCAATGCCTTGCGAACTGCCACCAATAAATGCTTTTTTACCTTTTAATGAAATTTCCATAGCTCTGAGTGTCCTCCTTTAGAGAAGTTTTTATTTGTTTTTAAATGTTAATAATAATTTTAGAATCTGCCCCTTTTGAAGCAATTTCAAGAGCCGATTGTAGTTCAATCAAAGGCATTGTTCGGGAAATAATAAAACTTGGTCGAATAATTTTCGCTTGAATCAATTGAATCACTCTTTTGAAATCGAAAGGGTGGTCATAAATGATTGAAGGAACAATACTAATGCCTTCACGAGCAATTTTTAAGGGTCTAAAAGTAGCATTTTTTTCTGAAAGTCCAATCAAAACAATCTCCGAACCACGAGGTGCAGCTGCCGTTGCCAACGATGCTGTGAAAGCCGAACCTGCACATTCAAATACTGCACAAACATCATTTTCTTGCCAAATTTTAGCCAATTCAGTACTTTGAGCATCTAAATCTCCTTTTGGAGAAACTGGAATTGCTCCCATTTTTTCAGCCATTTTTAACTTCGCTTCATTGATTTCTGTTACGAAAACTTTATATCCCAAAGCCAAAGCCAAATGAGTAAGAAGTAAGCCAATTGCTCCCAAACCGATGACCGCAATCGCATCGCCCGACTGTGTTTTGGAAGAAAAAAGTGAGTGATAAGCAACCGCCATCGGCTCGATAGTTACGGCATCCTCGTCAGAAATTTCGTCAGGAACATTCCAACAAAACTCTTGTGGCAAACAAATGTATTCGGCAAAACAACCAGCTTCGTTTACGCCAACAACTCGCTTATTGCTACAAATATTTCCACGCCCACTCATGCAATAATTACACTTTCTACATGGAATATTTGGTTCGATTACTACCCTTTCGCCCAAACTTCTATTTTCAACACCTTCACCAATTTTTTCAATAATCCCCAAACCTTCATGCCCGATAATGGTTGGATTATCTAATAAGCGATGCCCCACAAATAAATGCACATCAGAGCCGCAAATGCCTATTTTATTGATTTTTACTCTTACTTCTCCTGCTTTTGGTTCAGGCATTTTTATGTCTTTTATAACTATTTCAAGAGGTTTGTTAAGAAAAGCTGCTTTCATGATGAATTTTTGTATTTTTATGCAATATTGGAATATTTTATGGAAACAATAAATTATTTGGTTCAAAAGTACTATTGAATTACTTAAAAGTACCTTTTGGGAAAAATGGGTTTTTATGTAGGATGCCTTCGTTCTAAGTGATACTTTTTCTCCATTTAAGATAATTTAAGTTTCTTTTCTATTATATTATCCTTCAAATTCCCTAATTTTGGGGCATCAAGCGAATATTCATTCACTAATCATAACAAATGAACAATTTTACAAGGCTCAATAACATCGTCGGATGGGCGATTTTTGCCGTTGCTCTCATTACCTATACCCTCACCGTTGAACCGACAGCCAGTTTTTGGGACTGTGGCGAATTTATCGCTTGTTCATACAAACTCCAAGTTCCTCACCCTGCTGGAGCTCCACTTTTCCTTCTTATCGGTCGCATGGCTTCGATGTTGGCAGGTGGCGATGTTACCAAAGTTGCCTTAATGGTAAACATGGTTTCGGTAATCGCCTCGGCATTTACTATCTTGTTTATGTTTTGGACAATCTCGCTTTTGGCTCGTAAGGTTTTTGGCAAAAAACGAGAAGAACTCAACATGACCGAAACAATTTTGGTACTCGGAGCAAGTGCAGTTGGTTCGTTGGTTTATACTTTTTCAGATTCATTTTGGTTTTCAGCAGTCGAGGCAGAGGTTTATGGAATGTCTTCTTTCTTTACGGCAATCGTAATCTGGGCAGCTTTTCGTTGGGAAATCATCGAAGACGAATCTGCAGCTAACCGTTTCTTGATATTTACAGCCTATTTGGTAGGACTTTCTATTGGTGTTCACTTACTAAATCTCGTTACGATTCCTGCCTTGGGCTTGGTTTATTACTACAAAAAAGCCAAGAAAATTACTTGGAAAGGCGGAATCGCTGCCTTTTTGGTAGGAATGGTTATCTTGGGCGTTGTCAATGTGGGTGTTATTACTGGCTTCCCGTCATTAGGTTTTACTTTTGAAAAACTCTTCGTAAATACCTTCGGAATGCCATTCAGTTCGGGCATTATTTTCTTCGTAATCGTACTTATTGGTTCGCTTGCTTATGGAATTTTCTATACGCAAAAGAAAAAAATGGAGATTGCCAATACTGCACTTCTTTCATTTGCATTCGTACTGATTGGTTATTCGTCATATACTCTCGCTTTGATTCGTTCAAATTACAATCCTCCCATCAACGAAAACAATCCGAGTAATGTTTTGAACTATGTTTCGTACCTAAAACGTGAGCAATATGGTAGCCGACCGCTATTATATGGTCCAGTTTTTACAGGAAAATTAGAGTCAATCGAAAATGGCGAACCTATCTATAAAATGGGTAAAAAAAGCTATGAAGTTTATGACTATAAGCCAACGTACGTTTGGGGACCAAATAGCGAAAGTCTTTTGCCTCGAATGTGGAGTAGTGATGCTGGACATCAGCAACTTTATCGCCAAGAAATGGGACTTGCACAAGACCAAAAACCTACGCTTGTTACCAATGTTGGTTATATGTTTAAGCGACAAATGGGCTATATGTATTGGCGTTATTTTACTTGGAATTTCTGGGGGCGTTCGAGCGATATTGAAGGGGCTGGACCAACCAATATTTTTGAATCGAAAAGTAATCTTCCTGCCGCCATTAAAGAAAATAGAGGTCGAACCAACTTCTGGGGGTTGCCTGTTTTCTTAGGAATTTTGGGTTTGCTTTATCATTATTTTAGAAGAGAAAGAGATGCTTTGGTGCTATTTTTACTCTTTTTATTTACGGGAATCGGCTTGGTGGTTTACTTAAATTCTCCGCCTGTTGAGCCTCGTGAAAGAGATTATATTTATGTTGGTTCATTCTATATCTGGGCGATTTGGATAGGTATTGGTGTGATGGGTTTGTTTGATTACGCCTTAAAATTCATTAAAAACACGCAAACAAGGGCAATTTCGGCAACCGTTTTGGGCTTGGCAGTGCCATTAATTATGGCTCCGCAAACTTGGAAAGGACATGACCGTTCGAACCGCTATCACCAAGTTGATTTTGCCAAAAACTTGCTTAATTCTTGTGCAAAAAATGCCATTTTATTTACTGGTGGTGATAACGATACTTTCCCACTTTGGTATGTGCAGGAAGTAGAAGGTTTCCGTACAGACGTGCGTGTGTGTAACCTCAGCTTGTTGGGAACTGACTGGTATTGTGAGCAAATGAAGCGTAAAACTTACGAGTCGGAAGCACTGCCAATTACCTTTACGACCGACCAATTATTGAGTGGAATCAATGACCAAATTCCTTACGTTGAGCGTTTGAAAGACCCTATCAATTTGAAAGATTATTTGGAATTGGTCAAGAAAAACGACCCAGCTATTCAGATTCCTTTGACAACTGGCGAAAGCATCAATTCGTTGCCTTCTGATAGCCTTTTCTTGAATTATGATGTGGAAGCTGTCAAGAAAATGGGCTTTGTTCCGAAGCAATTTGAGCCATATTTGAACGGTCAAATCGTTTGGAATATTGGCAAGCGTGATTTGCTGAAAAACGACTTGATGCAACTCGAAATGATTGCTCAAAACAACTGGAAACGTCCGATTTATTTTGCAGGAACATTGGCAAATGACAATTATCTGAACCTCAAAGATTTCATGCAATTGGAAGGATATGCTTACCGTTTATTGCCTTTCAAAGTTAGTCAAGGCGACGATGGTTTTGCAAATACTGACGTTATGTATGATAATATGTTGAAAAAAATGTCGTGGAGAGGCATGGACAATCCGAATGTGTATTATGACTCAGAAACTTACTTGAAAGTTCCTGTGATTACAGCACGTTTGGCATTTTTACGCCTTGCCGACCAGTTGGTGAGAGAAGAAAAGAAAAGCAAAGCAAAAGAGGTTTTGGATTTTGCCAATAAAGTGATGCCCGACAAGGCGATTCCTTTCGACCAACTTTGTTCAAACTACGTGATGTATTATTTTGAAGTAGGCGACAACAAAAGAGCCATGGAAATTGCCGAAACAATTACGAAGCGTGCCGATGAAAATTTAGCATATTTTACCGAAAAAACCAAGTATTCGAGTGCCGAATGGATGCCAAATAATGTGCAGGAATATATCCAAGTAAGTCTTCGTAACTTACAGGTGATTGCCAATATTTGTAACAGAAACAAGCAAGAAGCTGCCGCAAAGCGTTATGAGGCAACTTATAATAAATATTATGCCAAGGTGAGTGAGTAGGTCAAGTCAATTATCAATGAACAATTATCAATAGCCAAAGCGTGGCACGCCTACTCGTGAATGATAAACGGGCGTGACACGCATAAACTAAAACCATTTGTTTGCACAAAATTATAAATCACTGTATGAAAATCAAATTTGGATTAGTTTTAATCATCGCCATCATAATTTCGTGCAAAACGAAAGGTGATAAACCATTACCAATAGTCGGTACTTGGCAACTTATTTCTGGCACTTTGATAGAAAAAGGTGATACAACGATTACTGATTATACCAAAAATATTTCGTTCATTAAAATCATTAATGATACTCATTTCGGCTTTTTTCAGCACGATTTGAACAAAGGGAAAGATTCTACCGCTTCTTTTTCTTCGGGAGGAGGGCTTTATTCCCTCACTGATAGTGTTTATACCGAGCATTTGGACTATTGCAGTGCCAGAAATTGGGAAGGCAATGACTTTAAATTTACTATCAAAATTAAAAATGATACGCTACTTCAAAGTGGCGTTGAAAAGATAGAAAGTGAAGGCGTAAACAGAATAAATATCGAAGAATATGTTAGAGTGAAGAAGTAAACAACCTGTTTTTGGTCTTCATTTCACAATTAAAAAAACCTCGTTGAACTATTCAACGAGGTTTTTTTGTTATCTTGCAACGTTGTTGCATTATTTGTGGCACGATTTTCCAAATCGTGCAAAGTTTGAATATGAGAGAAAAAATCATCATTTTATTATATTTGTTCTTAGCTCCCCCATCGGGAGCGGGGGGACTTTTCGCCCAAACTCACAAAGATTGCGATTGCTTTATTCAAGGAATAGTTTTAGATGAAACCACAAAACAACCAATAGTTGGGGCGGTGGTTTTGGTAAAAGAGCTTAATAAAGGAGCAACAACCGATGCTAAGGGTTTTTATAAAATCAGCAATATTTGTGAAGGAAAATATACAATTATTGGCAGAATTGTTGGCTATCAAGAAAAAAACTATACAATTAGCTTAGAGCATGGAGCAGAGCAAAATATAAAACTTGAAGAAAGTGAACTTCATTTGGCAAATATTGACATAAAAGCTCAAAAAATTGACAACCTTACCCAAACCAAAAATACACTTGAAAATGCAGCTCTTGACCAAACTCGAGGGCAATCTTTGGGCGAATCTTTGAAGCAAATTTCGGGCGTAACGACCTTACAGACAGGTAGCTCGATAGCCAAACCTGTCATTCATGGCATGCACTCAAATCGTGTTTTGATTCTGAACAATGGTGTGCGGCAAGAAGGGCAGCAATGGGGCAGTGAACACGCCCCCGAAATTGACCCTTTTGTGGCAAAAAAAATCACAGTTTTGAAAGGTGCAGCCGGCGTTCGCTATGGCTCTGATGCCATTGCAGGTGTAATTATGCTTGAGCCAGACCCTTTACCTGATTCTACGAAATTTGGCGGAGAAATAAACAACGTTTTCTTTACAAATGGCAATCAAATTGTTACTTCTGGCATTCTTGAAAAAGGGTTTTTATCTTCAAAAATAAATAAAATTCCTTACTCAATTGGCATGAGATTACAGGGAACTTTCAAGCGTGGTGGAGATATTTCTACGCCAAATTATCGCTTAGCAAATACTGGTATTTATGAGTTAAACTACTCATTTTCAGGTAATTATAAAAGAAAAAACTTTGTTTCAGAAATATTCTTTAGTCAATTTACTACTAAAATTGGGGTTTTTGCTGGTTCGCATATTGGCAATGTTACCGACCTCATCGAAGCCATAAAGCGAGGTACGCCTTTGGCTATTTATACACCCGAAAATTTCACTTATACCATTGACCGACCTTACCAAGATGTAACTCATAATTTATTGAAAATCAAGCAAATACAACAAGTTTCAGTAGGAAAAATATCGCTTACGTTAGGTCGGCAATATGATTATCGAAAGGAAGTTGATATTTTGAGAGGGGATAAAAATTTGGTGCAATTATTCAAATTAGTTACCTACTCTGGCGAACTACTTTTCGAACATAAACCTTTATTTAATTTACTCACAGGCTCAATTGGCGTTAGTAGTTTTTATCAAGAAAATCTCACGACAGGAAGTTTGACTCAGCCTCGTTCTTCAACTGTTTTGATTCCAAATTTCAAAAATTTCACTGCAGGAATTTTCCTGATTGAGCGAATTGTGCGAAAGCAATGGGAAATGGAAGGCGGTTTTCGCTACGATATGCGAGATTTGACAGTTTATAGAATTCCTCGTGGGCAACAAAATATTAGCCAAAACCAATTAAATAATCAAAACATTACGGGCACATTGGGAGCAAATTTTCGACCAAATTCTCGCTGGAATTTCCTAACAAATATAAGTTCGGCATGGCGAGCAGCAACTGTGAATGAGCTTTATAGCGATGGCGTGCATCATGGAGCAGCAAGTTTTGAACAAGGCAATGAAAATCTTGTACCAGAAGTTGCCTTAAATGCCTCATTTACAGCTAATTACGTGTCAAAAAACTTTCAAACTGAGCTACATTTTTACAATAACTACATTAATAATTACATCTTTTTATCACCAACTGGTCGCCCAGCTTTGACCATTCGTGGAGCATTTCCTGAGTTTTTTTATACCCAAACCAATGCCCGTTTTAGAGGAATTGATTTGAGTGGAAATTATCAGATTCAAAAAAATATTGCTTTAAATACTAAACTTTCATTCCTGCAAGCAGACGATTTGAGCAATAAGCAAGCCTTGATTTTGATTCCTGCCAATCGCTTAGAAAATACCTTGCGTTTTGAAAGAAAAAAGACTTCTTTTTCAATAACAAACTTGTACGTTGCCAAACAAAATCGTGTACCAAGTAAGATTATTTTCAAAGAAATTCCGACTTCTGAAATAGTTTTCAATCAATTTGGTGGAGATTTTGCCCCGCCGCCACCTGCCTATATGCTCTGGAATGCTGCAATCAATTATCAATTATCAATTATCAATAAAAAACAAATAGGTATTTCATTGACTGTTAGTAATTTATTTAACACTTCTTACAGAGATTATTTGAATCGTTTTCGCTATTTTTCTGACGAAATTGGTCGAAATTTTGTTTTTCGAGCGAAGTATTTGTTCTAAATTTTATTTTTGCAACATTATTGCATATTGATTGTTTATGTTTTATATTTGCAACAATAATGCAAAAGCAATTATATTTCATAAACCAAAATTTTGAACCCATGACAAAGAAAACTCTAATTTTAAATTTATTAGTGAGCTTTTTTTTACTAAACTGCAAACCAAAAGACATCGAAGCAGAAGACGAAAATGAGTTGATAACGACCGTAAAACTCAATTTTACGGCAAATGGCACTACGCAAACTTTCATATTTTCAGACCCAGATGGTGATGGCGGAAAAGCCCCAGTAAAGTTTGAAACTGTTGCTTTAAAACCAAACACGACCTACACAATGACAATCGAACTTTTGGACGAATCGAAAACGCCAATTATCAATATTTCAAATGAAGTTTCGACCGAAAGAGATGAGCATTTATTTATTTATACGCCTTCTACTGCCAATTTATTGACTTATACTTACGGCGATAAAGATTCAAGAAATTTGAATGTTGGACTTACAGGAAGCGTGAAAACGGGAGCAATGGCAACTGGAAAACTGAAAGTTCAGCTACGTCACCAACCGCCAATCAATGGAAAAGCGACCAAAGATGGCACAGTTACACCTGGAAGTGATGATGTAAATTTGGATTTTAATGTAACGCTTCAGTAAATAATCCCCCCCGATAGTTTGTAACTTTTGGGGGGGATTACTTATCATCTTGGAGTTACGATATTAAACATCAATGGGAAACTTTCTTGCATACTCAACATATCCAAAAATTTGGTTTTTCCTATTGCACCATTACTTACGGTAACTTTTCCATTTTTTATTTCAGCTTCAAAAGTTGTTTTTCCAACCAAAATATCATTCCATATTGCTCGGTCCATTGTAATAGTAGCATCGGGCGAGGGTGCTTGTTTGCTATCTTCATAAATCAAAACGCTATTTGTCAAATAAAGAATATAATTATCAGGCGTTGAGGGGTTGCCGTCATTGACTATATAATTGAAAGTATAGTTTTTGGCATTAGCTTTTGTGGCATTGAGTTGTATTCCCATCAAATCGAAAAGCATATCTACGGTCATTCCTGCAATGGTTGCGGGGCTTACTGTCGAAGATTTTGCTCCTTTTCTTACACCATTTCTTAGCTCATAGGCACCCATCAAAAAATTGTTTCTCCAAGTAGCGTTTTCGGTTTGATAGCCCAGTTGCTCCAAAGCGTCAGCTTCCAAATTTCGAGCTGTGGCATTTGACGAATCGGCATAAACTACTTGATTCATCACCTGAGCAACCCAACGATAATTACCTTTTTCAAAATCTTTTTTTGCTCTTGCTATAATCGCTTTCGGGCCACCCATGTATTCAACATTTTTGATGGCGGCATCACGAGGGATAAGTTGATACAAATCGGCAGGATTTCCGCTATAAAAGCCTAAATAATATTGGTAAACCGCCTTAGAATCATGATTGACACTACCATAATAGCCACGATTATACCACTGCTGGTCTAATGATTGTGGAAGTTTCATTTTTTCACCAATTTCTATCATCGTATAACCTTTATTTGCCAAGTTCAGCACTTGGTCGTGGAGATATTTATACAAATCTCGCTGACTTTTCAAAAAAGTATTGACTTCGCTGTTGCCCCAAGTGGGCCAATGGTGAGAAGCAAAAACAACAGTTAAATCACTACCAAAAAGATTAAGTGTTTCGTTTATTGCCTGCCACCACGATTGCGAACTACGTACTTGAGCTCCACGCAAAGTATAAAGATTGTGTAATACCTGTGTTGCGTCTTCTGCAGAACATAAGGCTTTGTATTTTGGAATATAAAATAGCATTTCGGCAGGTGCTTCGGTGTGCGGAGCCATCTGAAAAATAAACTCTAAACCATCAATGATGTGCTTTTCTCCAGTGTTTTTGATGATAGTAGAGTCATTTAAGGCATTCAAAATACCCACATTGCCTGTTGATGAACCTTTTCCTAAACCCACACCAACTTGCCCTTTTGAACTTTTATCAAGAAATATTCCGTACATATACTGAGCTCTACGAGACATCGCATTGCCCGCATAAACATTCTCACTGACGGCTTCTTCTAAAAAATCTTGTGGAACATAAATCAACACTTTGCCCGAATTTACATCTTCGGGAGTGGTAACGCCAAATATACCACCGTAATGGTCCACGTGGCTGTGGGTATTGATGATTGCTTTGACAGGTGTTTTTGGTCGGTTGGCATAATATAAATCTAAAGCAGCCTTAGCAGTTTCGGCAGATACGAGAGGGTCCACCAGAATAATACCAGTTTTGCCCTCAATGATGGTCATATTCGACATATCATATCCTCGAACTTGATAAATGCTATCAACAACTTTATATAAACCATATTTATTATTCAATCGTTCTTGTCGCCACAAACTCGGATTGACCGTCAAGGGGGCAGTTGGGCTATTTATGAAATTGTACTGAGCCATATTCCAAACAGGAGAATTATCGGGTTTTGTAATAACCAAATTTGGTGTTGTGGCTATAAAACCTCTTTCAGCATTGGTGAAAGAAGTGGTGTCGCTGAATGGTAGTTGGGTAAGCACTTCCCGATTCATTTTGATGGTTTGGGGAGTAGGCGGTTTGGGGTTTATATTGGTTTGTTGAGCCACAACAACTTCCGAAATTAGTAAAGCTCCAAATAATAGGTGTTTGATTGTTTTCATTATAATAATGTTTAGATTTAAGAAAGTTTTTTATCTAATCACTTGATAATCAATAGATTAGAATTGTTTTTATAAAAAAACCAGAAAATTATCAGCAAAATTATCAAATAAAAATTAAGCAAAAACGAGTAATTATACCTGTTTTTGTAAAAGAATAACTAATACTTATGCTACTATACTTGCCTGTTTTAGAGCAAATAATTACCTTCGCAGAAAACACAAAGAAAACTATGACAAAAAAGAGAATTGCGATTGACATGGACGACGTAATGGCGGCGGCAGGTAAGAAAATTTTATATACTTACAATACAGTTGTTGGCACAAATCATAAAGATGAGGATTTTGCAGGAAAGGGTTATTATGAGGTTTTAGAAGAAAAACATTACCACATTATTAGAGAGGAAATTTTCAAGCCAAATTTTTTTAGAAATATGGAAGTGATGGCTGATGCGGTGGAAGTGATTAAGAAATTGCATGAAAGATTTGAGATTTTTATTGTTTCGGCAGCTACCGAATTTCCAAATTCATTGAAAGAGAAAATTGAATGGTTGGAAGAGCATTTTCCATTTATTTCTTGGAAAAACATTGTACTTTGTGGCGATAAAAGCATCATTTCGGCAGATTATTTGATTGACGACCACGAAAAAAACCTCAAAACTTTCAAAGGAAAAACCTTGATGTTTGATGCTATTCATAACCAAAAAGTTACTGATTATCAGCGTTTTAAATCTTGGCGAGAAATTGAGGCATTTTTTGAAAAAGAGTAAATATTTTAGAAAAACCATAAAAACAATCTTACCATGACTCGCAAAGAAACACTTTTTTATTTTGCTTTGGGACTACTCAATATTATAGCTGGCATAATTGGCAATGAGTGGTTGAATTATCTCACTAAGCCTTTATTGATGATTTCTTTGGGCGTATTTTATTTCCTGAAAACCAAAAGAAATCTTACGCTACATGATAAAATCATGCTTGTTGCTTTGCTTTTTTCTTGCTTTGGTGATACATTTTTGATGTTTCAGGGACAAAATCCTAATTTCTTTTTGTTTGGATTGGGTTCATTTTTGTTGGCACAGATAGCGTATTGTTTTGTTTTTAGTAAAGGGGGGAAAAGAAATTTACTCAAAAGAACACCTTTTGTAATTTATGCCGCAGCATTATTTTTCTTCCTAAAACCAAGAATTCCAAATGACTTTTTACTACCAATTATTGTTTATACCCTTGCGATTACTTGGATGGGAAATCAAGCAGTTGAAAGACAAACAAACGACAAAAGCTACCAATATGTACTGATTGGAGCAATTTTCTTCATTATTTCAGATTCAATTATTGCTACTAATAAATTTGCTTTTGATATTCCGCTTGCTGGTGTTTGGATAATGATTACTTATATTATTGCACAATATTTGATTGTTGAGGGTGTGCTTTTGGGGAGGAGAAATAATTCAAATGCCTTGTAAATTTAAAAAATCTGTGACGGCGAACCTGAGATTCGCCCCACGTTACTCTGCCATGTCGCTTAGTTCGATTTTGAGGGCATTCATCGAAAGCGTAATTTCTTTTACCGAAAGTATCAAAGCTATAATTTGTAGTGTCAAAGCTCCACCAAAAATCCATTTGGCAATCAATTCTTCTCCCAAAAATATTACCAACATACAAATTGCACTAAATAACAAGCTCGAAATGGCAAATATTTGAATATTTCGAACAATTTTGATGCGTCGTTGAAGTCCTTTTATTTGTTGAATCAAAATGTTCTTATCTTCTTCAGTTTTGTATTTATCATGCAAATCTCGAATCAAACTTGCCAATGCCAAAAAACGATTTGTAAAGGCAATCATCAATAATGAAACTGTTGAAAAAAGTAACGCTGGCGTGCTAATTGATAATTCCATGATTGCTTGTTTTGAAATTTATTGAGCAAATTTACATTTTTTTTCATCAATGAAACCATTTCAAATAAGCATCTGTTATAAAAAGCCACATTTTACAGTAATTCATGAGCAAATATATTTACGGAATTGATTTTGGAACAACAAATTCGGCAATTGCCATCTTAGACACTGAAACCAATCAATTAGTCAAACTTTTTACGATACCTTCCCTCTTATTTTTTCCAGAACCAACGAAGCCCAAAGAACAAGTTGTTCCGACCGTAGGAAATGATGCGATTACGCTTTATGTGCAGAATCGTATGCGTGGAAGATTCATGAAATCTATCAAAAAAGTGCTACCAAATAAAAGTTTTATTGATACAAAAATCGGTTCAAAAAGCTACCGTGCCGAAGATTTGGTTGCTTTGATTTTGATACATTTAAAGAAATTAGCCGATGATTTTATAGGAGAAAACATCAAGACGGCAGTCATTGGTCGCCCAGTAGTTTTTGACGAAAACCCCGAAAAAGATGCTTTGGCTCAAGAAAGACTATCAAAAGCTGCACAAATTACTGGTTTTGAGCAGTTTTATTTTCAAATGGAACCAATCGGTGCGGCGTTTACTTATGAGCGACAAATTAAAAAACAAGAGTTGGTTTTGGTGGCGGATTTTGGTGGTGGAACGTCCGATTTTTCGTTGATGCGACTAAATCCTGACGCTATTAATAAAGCAGACCGACAAGCGGATATGCTGGCACAAGGTGGTATCTATATCGGTGGCGATAGCTTCGATTCGGACATAATGTGGAGTAAAGGAACGCCCCATTTTGGAAGAGGTGTAAAAGAAGAATTTACGCCCGGAAAACCGCTTGATTTACCCCTCTCCTACTTCCATAATATCTGTTCGTGGGAAAAAATGAATTTTTTGGATTCGCTCCGAATGAGGTTGAGTATTACTAAGTCTTATAATTTTTCAGGAAAAGATTATCGTGTAAAAAATCTTCAAACGCTCATTGAAGACAACTTGGGTTATGTACTATTCAAACAAATTGAAAAAGTAAAAATAGACCTCACAGGTACAAATGACGCTGTTTTTGAATTTAGTGAGCATGAAATAATTATCAACGAACCGATTTCTATTCAAGAATTTGGGCAAGAAATCATTGATAAAAATACAGATAAAATTGAGAATTATTTGCAAGGTTTTTTAGACAAAAACCAAATTGATAATCAAGATATTGATGTTGTTTTTATGACTGGTGGCACATCAATGGTGCGACCATTACGCAATATTTTCGTCAAGCGTTTTGGCGAAAACAATATCAAATCAGGCGATAATTTCAATAGCGTTGCGATGGGCTTGGCTTATAGCTATAGAGTTCTGATGGGGTCGCCCGAGCGATGCTGAATATAAATCATAATGATTTCAAAACCTGTTCGACCTCGCCTTTTGCTTTTAAATCATCTTTGCCCCAATCACGAATTATCTTGATCACAGGTAAAAGCGATTCGCCATATTCTGTCAATTTGTACTCAACTCTGGGCGGGACTTCTGCAAAAATGGTACGTTTAATGATTTTATCGGCTTCTAATTCTCGCAACTGATTAACCAACATTTGCTTACTGATGAAAGGGCTTTCTTTTTTCAATAAGCTAAAACGGTTGTAACCTTTGCTTATGGCATAAATAATTAAGACTTTCCATTTGCCCCCAATCAAATTTAAAAAATGAACAACGCCACATTTATGAGGATTAAATTCTTTGTTTTTGCGTGTATTCTCCATTAGTCTAAAAAAATGTACTATGTGTAAAAATAGTGACTACGCTTGTTTTTGGACTTAAAAGTATATATTTGATTTTGTTATTCAATCTAAAAATCAATAAATCTATGTCATCGTCAGTTACCGCTTGCCCTTTATGTTCAAGAAATTGTGGCTTGAAAGTTGAAATTCAAGACGGAAAATTTACTAAAATTAAGGGCAATGATAAGCACCCAATTAGCCAAGGTTATATTTGTCAAAAAGCAGCACGTTTAGAATATTATCAAAACCATGATGACCGTTTACGTTACCCACTCAAAAGACAAAATGATGGAACTTTTGTGCGTATAAGTTGGGAAACTGCCCTAAGCGAAATTGCAACGAAACTAAATCAGGTAAAAAAGCAACATGGTGGCAAGTCTTTTGCAGTAGTTGGCGGTGGCGGACAAGGCAACCATTGGGGAGGTGTTTATAGTAGTCAAATGCTGTCAGCAATGGGAAGTAGGTATATTTATTCAGCTTTGGCACAAGAAAAAACAGGTAATATTTGGGTTAATGGACGCTTGTTTGGTAGTCAGTTATGTAATGCAACCGAAGATGTTGAACACGCTGATTATGTGCTGTTTATAGGTACAAATCCTTTTCAGGCACATGGAATTGTTAATGCACGTGATACATTAAAAGCCCTACAAAAAGACCCAAATCGCACGATGGTTGTCATTGACCCACGTGTAACTGAAACGGCAAAAATGGCGGATATTCACTTACAACTGAAACCAAGCACCGATGCCTATTTGATGCTTGTTTTGTTATCAGTTATTGTACGTGAAAATTTATATGATTCAACATTTATTGAACAACATTGCACAGGTTTTGAAGATTTAAAAAATGAACTATTAGCGATAGATATTAAAGATTATGCCGAGCGTTGTGATGTTCCATTAGCTGACCTTCAAAAAGTAGCAAGAGATTTTGCTAATGCCAAAACTGCCTGCGTTAGGGTAGATTTAGGCACTCAACATTCTAAAAACACCACTTTGAATGCTTATTTAGAGAAACTACTTTATTTAATTACTGGCAATTTTGGCAAAAAAGGAGCAAATAACCTGCATACATATTTAGTACCCTTGGCAAGCAATACCGATGAACGAAAAAAGGGTGAACGCACCGTAAAACATCAAATGTTTCCTATTGGTGGACTTTATCCACCTAATATTTTACCTGACGAAATCAACCATGATGGCGAAGACAGGCTTAGAGCCGTTTGGGTAGATAGCTCAAATCCTATTTTGTCTTATGCCGATACGCAAGCGTGTATAGAAGCATTTTCAACATTAGAGTTATTGGTAGTGGTGGACATTGCTATGACCGAAACTGCTCGTTTAGCTCATTATGTATTGCCCGCCGCATCGCAATTTGAAAAATTAGAAGCATCTGCCTTTAATTTAGAATTTCCCGAAAATTTCTTTCATTTCAGAAAACCTTTATTTGAGCCGTTAGAAGAATCGCTACCGGAACCCGAAATTTATACTCGACTTTTGGAAAAAATGGGTGTTCTGCCTACATCTTTTCCTCTTTTAAATACGCTTGCTAAATTTGAACCTAAATTTACCTCTCGGGCAGGTTATTTAATGGCATTACAGCTGTTATTTAAGCAAAAACCTCATTTACAAAAATTCGCCAGTTCGATTATGTACCGAACCTTAGGTAAAACTTTACCCCAAAATCTTGCATCGTCTGCCCCTATGCTTGGCATGACAATTGGCTTTATTGCACGTTATGAGCAAGCCGTAAAAAGGACAGGAATAGAGGGCAATAAACAAACAATGGCAAATAATCTTTTTGAAGCAATTTTGGCTAATTCTTCGGGAACAATCATTAGCAAACATGAGTACGAAGAAGTATGGTCATTAATAAAAAATAAAGATAAAAAAGTTTATTTAGACGTTCCAGAAATGTTTGAAGCCATACAAGTATTGAAACAAGAGCCAAAAGATAGTGCAGATTTTCCATTTATTTTGATGGCAGGTGAGCGAAGAGGATACAATGCCAATCAGATTTATAGAAACCCCGCTTGGCGAAAGACCGACCCAAAAGGTTCGCTTAGAATGCACCCTGAAGATGCCCAAGAATTAGGGATTACGGCAGGTTTGGAAGTTATTTGCGAATCGGAAAGAGGGAGTTTGAACGTTTTTGTAGAGTTAGACAGTACTGTCAGACGCAAAGTGGTTACCCTTCCAAACGGCTATGGGTTTAGCTACAAAGGCAACAAACCCGAAGGACCCGAACTTAATATGCTGACAAAAAGTAATCATTGCGAGCCATTTAGCAAAACACCCTACCATAAATATTTGCCTGTGAAGATTAAAAAGGTTGAAATATTAGCATTTGAATCATGAACTTTATTCAATATTAGTTTAATATCCAACAGTCGAAGCTTTAGCCGCTTCGACTGTTCTGTTATCATAAACACTTATTCATTTTCTCACTCCTCTTTCACCAATGTTTTGCTTTCAATAATGCCCGATTTACTTAGCATTTGGATAATATAAGTTCCATTTTCTAAATTTGAAATATCAATTTTTTCAGAACTATGTTTGATATTTTGTAGTTTTCTGACATTTCCTCTAAAATCAATAATTCTATAAGCTGCTTCTGCCTCAATTTCAGCATCGTCTGTAATATTCAATAAAATATTATCCCCCGCTGGGTTAGGATATAAAGTAAACTTTGCTTTTTCTTTAGGAGCAAAAACATTTACTTCTTTATTGATATTAAGTAAATTTATTTCTGTCAGAATTGAAACTGGTGAACTTGTTTCAATACTATATGTTGTCGTTCTGATATTAGTAGAAGATGGCGTAAAAAAAGTTGCAGAGCTATAATCTGAACAATTTGCTTTTACTCTCCAATCATAATTTTTGCCATTTGTCAATCCTGTTAGGCTATAAGCATTTGAAGTAATAGCCGCTAAACTTGTCCACACTGTTGTAGTTGATAATTTGTATTCGAGCAAGTAGTTATCAGCTCCACTCACTGTATTCCAAGAAAGTGTCGCTGAATTTGGAAATATATTGGTAATTAGCAATCCTGTGGGCGAAACACATGTATATGATACCGATATTGCTGCAGGTGTTGAAAAATTAGCTGTAGTTGTGTAGATAGAACAGTTTGCTTTCACTTGCCAATCATATGGTGTGTTAGCAGTTAAGCCTGTCAAACTATAATTTGTTGTTGTTGCAGTTGCTGCAATAATCCAAGTAGATGAAGCTGTGGCTTTATATTGAACCACATAATTTGTAGCTCCGCTTACTGCACCCCATGCTAAAGTAGCTGATGTAGATGAAATATTACTACTTATTAGGCTTGTTGGCGTAGTACAACTTGATGCTGCTGTTGTAAAAACTGTACCTGCTGTATATGCTGCTGAACAACTTGCTTTTACTTGCCAATTATATGCTGTACTGGCTATCAAACCTGTCAAATTATGATTTGTTGATGTAACTGTTGCAGCGGTTGTCCATGTGCTAACGCTTGATTTTTTGTATTGAACCACATAGTTTGCAGCTCCAACAACTTCACCCCATGCTAAGGAAATGGACGTTGTAGCAAGATTACTACTCACTAAACCAGTTGGTGCTGCACAAGTTGCAGAAGTTGTTGTTAAATTTGCGATTGTTGAATAAGACGCCGAACAATTTGCCTTCACTTGCCAATTATAGGCAGTGAGGGCCGTCAATTTTAACAAAGTATAACTTGCCGTTGTAACGGTTGCAGCGGTTGTCCATACGGTCGCAGTTGATTTTTTGTATTGAACCACATAATTTGTTGCACCACCAACGGCACCCCAATACAAAATAGCTGATGTTGCTGATACATTGCTGGTTGTCAAGTTGATAGGAGCTGAACAAGCGGTTGTTGTTAAACTAACACTAGCTGAATAAGCCGCCGAACAATTCGCTTTCACTTGCCAATTATAGGCAGTGTTGGCTAATAATCCTGTTAAATTATAGCTTGTTGTGGTTACTGTTGCAGCAGTTGTCCATGTGCTAACGCTTGTTTTTTTGTATTGAACCACATAATTTGTCGCTCCACTAACGGCACTCCAAGCTAAAGTGGCAGAACTTGCTGCTATATTACTACTTACCAAGCCTATAACTACCGCACAAGGTGGTGGAGTTGTTGTTAAACTTGCAATGGTTGAGAAAGAAGTCGAACAATTTCCCTTCACTTGCCAATCATAAGCTGTACTGGCTGCTAAGCCGGTCAAACTCAAAGTTGTTGTAGTTACGGTCGAAGCAATAATCCATGTGGTAGAAGCCGTAGTTTTGTATTGAACCACATAATTTGTCGCTCCACTAACTGCACTCCAAGCTAAAGTCGCCGTAGTTGCTGCTATGCTACTACTTGCCAAGCCCGTAGGTGCTGCACAAGGTGTAGCCGTTGTTGTAAAGCTTAGACCAGCTGCATAAGCAGCCGAACAATTCGCTTTCACTTGCCAATTATAGGCCGTGCTCGCTACCAAGCCTGTCAAGGCATAGCTTGTTGTTGTTACCGTTGCAGCAGTTGTCCAAGTTGTTGTGCTTGATTTTTTATATTGAACAACATAATTTGTTGCTCCACTAACTGCACTCCAAGCTACTGTAGCTGTGGTGGCTGCAAGATTGCTACTTGCCAAACCCGTTGGTGCGGCACATGGAGCAGCAATTGTACTAAAGTTTGCCGTTGTGGAATATACCGAACAGTTAGCCATCACTTGCCAATTATAGGCTGTACTTCCTGTAAGCCCTGTCAAGGCATAATTTGTTGTTGTTACTGTTGCGGCAGTTGTCCAAGTGGTAGCTGCCGAAGTTTTGTATTGAATAGTGTAATTTGTCGCTCCACTGACTGCTGCCCAAGCTACTGTGGCTGAGGTGGCTGCAAGATTGCTACTTGCCAAACCTGTTGGTGCAGCACATGGAGCAGCAATTGTACTAAAATTTGCCGTTGCCGAATAGTCCGAACAACTCGCTTTTACTTGCCAATTATAGGCGGTGCTTGCTGTCAAACCTGTCAAATTATAGTTGGTTGTTGTTACTGTTGCGGCAGTTGTCCAAGTTGTTGTGCTTGATTTTTTATATTGAACAACATAATTTGTTGCTCCACTAACTGCACTCCAAGCTACTGTGGCTGTGGTGGCTGCAAGATTACTACTTGCCAAACCCGTTGGTGCGGCACATGGAGCAGCAATTGTACTAAAGTTTGCCGTTGTAGAATAAGCCGAACAGTTAGCCATCACTTGCCAATTATAGGCTGTACTTGCTGTAAGCCCTGTCAAGGCATAATTTGTTGTTGTTACTGTTGCGGCAGTTGTCCAAGTGGTAGCTCCCGAAGTTTTGTATTGAATAGTGTAATTTGTCGCTCCACTGACTGCAGCCCAAGCTAATGAGGCTGTGGTGGCTGCAAGATTGCTACTTGCCAAACCCGTTGGAGCAGCACATGGGGCTGTTCCGGTAGTAACAAATGTTGTTGTTGTTGAATAACTCGAACAATCACCTTTTACTCGCCAACTGTAAGAAGTGCCAGCCAAAAGCCCTGTCAGTGCCGTTGCTGTAGTTGAAAAACTTCCAAGAGTTGTCCAAGTAGTTGAGCTTGTTGCTTTATAATCAACACTATAATTAACTACATTTGGCACTGCATTCCAAGATAATGTTGCTCCATTTGTCAAAATATTAGAAGTCTGCTGACCAGTTGGGGCAGCTGCTGTGCTTGTGTTAGTAGCCAAACAAGTAGCATTTGTAACGCTCAAACGCAGGGCATTCCCTGGCAATGTACCAAATCCATTTGCAAAATTTATTCCGACACTCGTTAAGTGGCAGTAACTCATTATTGTTCCACCATTAGTCGGTGTTGGGCCAGCGGCACAAGTTCCTTCAACTGCAACACAATTATCAATCGGGCCTGTTGTGCCGTCGGGTTTTGTCCAACCGCACCATTGCGTATGATTTGAACCCAAATTATGACCCAATTCGTGTGCAACACACTCAACTGTCCAAGAAAAAGTAGGATAAGTTGCAAAGGTATTATAAATCATACTCACGCCGTGTGCATAGGCTTTGTTACATAAAGTATTGACATAAGCAATGCCTCCACCTAAATTTCTGGTTGTGAGAAAATGAGCCAAATCTCCCGTATAATTACTTCCTCTATTGGTGTCAAAAGCTTGTAAAACACTACTTGTGGTCGTTAATGTTCTATATGGGTCGGCCGTTGTCCACACATAAATTTGTGAAATCTGTATATCAATGTTCTCATTTTGATACAATGTTGCTACTTGGTTGAAAAAACTTGTAACATAGTTCGTAACATTGGTAACATTCGAACCATTGTCGAGGTACATTTGGTAATCACATTCAAAATAAACGCCGACAGTTTTACAACCAACACCAGAGGTTGATGCTATTTTTAAGTTTTCAGCACTTTCTCTGCCATTTTTTGCTGTAGTTTTTGAGTCAGACCCGCAAGCAAATGGTTGTGTTGCTTTCAAATCTTTCTCTTCATAAACGACGTGTTTTGAAACTTGATTTTTTACTTTTCCTATTTCATATTTTCCTGTTTTATCAGAAATAAAACCTCGAATTTCATCTTTGTATATGCTAATTGCTACGACAGATTCGGCATCGCCTTTCACAATTCCTCGATAATGTACGCCTTCGTCAATTTTTGAGGGCTTAATTAAGGCACTATTTGTAGAAACCTTAAAATCTGATGTAGTAATTTGGATTCTTGCCAATTCGACAGCAACTGGCGTAGTTCGCCCTGCAATTGGAATGGTGAGCATTAAGGTTGGTCTTGGTTTTCCCCAAAGTTCTAAAAGTTTCGATAGGTCAATATCAAGTGATTTGCCTTTTTTAAGCTCTGAATCTTCATTGTTTTCTGTGCTCGTTTTGATAAAGTTTTCTTCAGAATACTTATTATTTTTACGAACTTCTTCAATCCACTTTGAAATACCTTTTTGGGCAAAAGTGTTAGAACTCATAGAAGCAAAAAGTAATAACAATACTAAGGCCTTAAGGTAGTAGAAGTTTTTCATATAATAAATGGATAGAATTATTTTCAAAAAAAAATTTTTAGAAAATTTCAATAGATTTCAAGAATCTTATGAACAAATTTTATACCGTTAAATAACAATATGAATTGAGAGAGAAGAAAAAAACAAGAGAGTTTAGCCTAAAAACATTAGCCTAAATAGAAGAAAAATATAACAAAAACAAGCATATTGAAGTGGTCGTGTTGGAATAATGCAAAAAAGGAATTTACAAAAATTGATGATAATTGTCTTTGAAAATACTTTATTTTGAAAAGTAAATACTCCAATATCAAAAATGAAAATCTTGAATTTCTTGCAAAATTTTAGACAAATATAGCCCCTCAATAATGATGCCATCTGAAAAACGGCAATCATTTGCTTACTTTTAAATACAAAACAATTTAAGAATCAAAATGACTTTTTTATAAAATGCTTGGCACGATTCCACGAAATTAACGAAATCATCGAACCCCCTTCAAAACAGAAAATTTGATACATTTTTTATGGTAGGACTGGACGTTTTGGAGAAAGAATTTGATGTTTTTTCGGGGAAGTATAAGGAGTTGTTTTGAAAAAAGTAAAAAAAGAGTTAGAACAAAATTTATGTCCTAACTCTTACAATCACCCCATGTTTTGACTCTTGCTTAAAGATTTTCAATCTGAAATTTCTTCCATTTTCTTCTCGAAAATTCCACGATTCGCTTATCAGGTAATACAAAAGTATTTTCGTGCAGGCGTGCATAATCAGTATTCAAAATCGTTGATTTATTGACCCGAACAAAATTTTTGTGGAGCAACATCTTTGCCTCTATTTTCTTCAAAGTGGTGGCTAAGATTATTTTCTGCCCCGTGTCCATGGTTATGATGGTATAATTTTCATCGGCATCCATATTCACTATCAACTGAGGTGGCAGTTTCTTTCTTCCTCCTACGTGTATCATGGCTATTATTTTTTAAGGAATGTAAGTAACCAAAATTTTATAAGTGGGTACTAAACCTGAAACTGGGGTAATTGATACACTCGGAGTACCTGTTTGTCTTGTGATATAAACGTTAGTTGCATCAAAAAATTTTGAGAAAGAATACCCAGCCGATGTTCCAGAAAAGTCCTCAAAATTGTCTGAAACTGTTTTATTAGAAACTCCAGAAACCAACACCTGAATCTCAACTATTTTGTTCCAAGTGAGACCATGAGCCACCGTAGTTGTAATACCAGATGTAGAAATATTACCCGTAAAAATTTTCATCTTCACCGCAGGAACATCAGCAGTTGCACCACCTAATTTAGTAAAACCGTTAACGGTCAAATCGCCGTCACCTTCAAGTTTCATCATTTCAGTTACAACAGGTAAAGTAGCATTTGTATTATGATTCCAAGTAATACTTGCATTATTTGGCGTATTATTAGATATTGAAGCTTGAATAATACTTGCTCCATCAACATTATTTCCATATCGAAGTACATTTGTTGTACCTTTAAAATAAATATCAGGATTAGTGAGATTACTCGTTGAAGACCTTATTTCTACGCCCGCAGTGGTGGCAGTTGATGACCCTACGGTAACTTTGTTAAGCTGCTTGTACCTCCTACCGCAAAGTTAGTTCCGATAGAACTACTTCCTGTGGCATTCATGGCACCTGTAACGCTAAAAGTATTATTAGTGTATCCAAATAAAAGTGTAGAAATACTTGGGCTTGCATTATCATAATATCTAAAATTGACAGTTGCTCCTGCTTGAGAAATGGCAGGAACCACTTCTTGATTTACAGCCCAATTACCTGTACTGACTAAGGCAAATCGAACGTGAGTTGTTCCAGGGAAAGTTGTATTTCCATTCTGAACTAAGTTTAGCAAAGGGTTTGTGGATGAATTAGCACTTACCGACCTAATATCAAAAGTGCCGACAGGCGTGCCTGTACCTGAATTTATGCCAATCCTCCCGTCGGGGTCAATAACCATACGGGTTATTGGTTGAGTATTTAAATTTGCTGGAGTAGTCAAAAATTCAAGCTGAGATGGTTTGTCAAATTGTGAATAATTTCCAGTTGCCCTGCCAAGTATAGAAGCCGCAGGTGCATAGCCATTACTACTGGTAGAACCCATAAAATCAATTTGCCCTAAAATACCCGATGTAACGGCTGTTGGCGAAGCTACCGTACCACCATATTTCAAAAGTTGGATATATGGAATATTATTCCCTCTTTTCTCCATCATGATACCGTTTGCAGTATTACTTGAATTGCTTACATGAAGTGGATGAAAAATACCATCGGTCAAACTTAACCCTACTCCAACTCGGTCTGTAGTTGCTGTGACTGTACCTGATGATGTCCAGTTGCTGCTACTGCCAGCACCACCGAATGTACTTGTTGGCAGGATTGTGACACTTTGAGAAAAGCCTGATAATGAGGCAATTATGATTGAGAATGTAATAAGTATTTTCTTCATGGAAATAATGATTAAAATGTTTTTTTTAGTAAAAATACAATGGTATTTTCTGAGAGTTTTTTTATTAATCTACTCGGTGTGAGTAACGTAAATTTTAGCTTCACTACCATCCAACTGACTGGTTGTGGTGTCCTCTACTCTAAAAATTACGACATTTGTAGCATCAAAATAAGACCGATAAATGGTTGATGGATTTGCATTAGAAGTACCACTAACGTAAGATATTGGTGTTGCAACTACAATATCTACCGAAATTATCTTTGTTGCATTTAAACCATGAGCAAAGTTTGTTAGCTGATTTGTAGCACTTATCAGACCTGTTAATAACTTCGTTTTGATTGAAGGGACTTCAGGAATATTACCCCCTAATCTTGTAAAACCATTATTATGTACATTACCATTAACGGTAAATGTGCCACCCCTAAATGCCATTAATTGCGTAACAACACCCGCTGATGTATAGTGTTCCCAATTCAGATTTCCAGTGGTTGCTCCTGGGCCTGCATCCACTCTATGCACCACGGCTTGTGTGGTCATTGAGCCTTCATAACGAGTAAATATTGAAGAAATATTCCCCTCACCAATTACATTCATAGTATTTGATTTGATTTTGAGGTGAGGATTTACAGCTGTAGTAGCATTATTTCCGACTTCTCTCACATCAATAATAGCTGTTGTGGTTTCAGTGTTGATGCCAATATTTCCAGCAGGACTAATACTCATTCGAGTTACTTGAGTGCTTCCGCCCAATGCAGCGGTTTGAAACTCTATCTGACTTCCATTATTGGTCGATGTAAAATTCTCCATTGCTCTTGCTCTGATGTTAGCACCACGAGCAAATGCCGTGGGGGCACCAGCAGTAGAACCCAAAAAATCAACTTGCCCCAAAACACCCGCTGGGATACCCGTTGTTACTGCGGCTGGCGATGTTGGCGTTCCTCCGTACCTTAGCAATTGAAATCTTGGAATATCTCCTCTCCTTTCTAAAATAAATCCAAAAGGCGTGTTACTTCTAACATGAAAATTGCTCAAAACTTCACTATTGAGTAACCCAATTCCCACATTATCGGTAGTAGAGGTTGTTGTGCCAACCGATGTCCAAGGGTTACTACTTGCAACACCAGCGGAATTTAGAATATTAACCCAAGATGTACCATTATAATAAGCAAACTGACCAAGTGCATTATCAAATACAAGTGTACCTGTGGTGGGAGCAGTAATTGCCGCCGTAATTGCCGCTTGGTTGGCATAGCGTGGCACCGAAAGGCTTTTATTATCAACCGAAAAAGATTGTGAGAACCCTGATAATGAAGCAATTATGATTGCGAATGTTATAAATATTTTTTTCATGTAAGTAAAAATTAAAATAATATGTTTGATTACTTCACTTCAACCTCAGCACCAGCCGCTTCGAGAGCCGATTTGATGGTAGCCGCTTCTTCTTTCGTTACACCCGTTTTTAGAGGAAGAACAACCACTCCGCCTTGACCAAGCTGCCTCATAGTTGCACCGAAATTCATTCCAAACATTGCCGATAAAACTTTGGCAACCGATTGCTTAGCGTTTGGCTGACTGGCTCTGATGAAAAATGTAAGTGTTTGTTCTTTCTGAAAAGAGCTTTGGGCTTTCACTTGGGTAGTAGTAGCTAAACTGATAAATGTGAGGGCGAGTACAAAAAATATTTTTTTCATGATAATAAAGTTTTATTGTTTTTAAATTGATGCAACAAAACTACTATCAAGCAAATACCTATTTTTTTCGACTTCACGAAATGTAACTTATGAGCTTCCAAATGTTGATTTGGCTTTATGAATTGTCTGAAACATTTTTTATCTTTGGGAGTTTTATAAGGAAAACTATTATCTATGACACTCAACGCCATCATCGTAGATGACGAACCCGCTGCACGCTCCATGCTTCGGCAGATTATTACGCAAAACTGCCCAATGGTCAATCTAATTGACGATGCTCCCGATGTAAAATCTGCCGTAAAACTTATCAATAAACACAGCATTGATTTGGTGTTTTTGGACATCGAAATGCCCGAAGAAAATGGTTTCGCTCTTTTCGATTATTTCAATCAACCTACCTTTGAAACCATTTTTTGTACTGCATATTCTGAATACGCTTTGCGTGCTTTTGAGGTGTCGGCGGTAGATTATATTTTGAAACCAATCGGTATTTCTAAGGTAGTGTTGGCAGTAGAAAAGGCAATAAAATTGGTTGGACAAAATCAGATTATTCAGCGAGTAAATGCCCTGAAAGAGAATTTGAGTGTCAAAAAACTACAAAAAATCGCCCTTCCGATGGCAGATAGCTTGGTTTTTATGCAATTAGAAGATATTTTCTTTTTTGAAGCTGATGGCTCATATACCAATGTTGTTACGAAGTCTGGCAAGACACTTGTCAGTAAAAAAATCAAAGAATTTGACGAATTGCTCGACAATGATTCTCGTTTTTATCGCATCCATCGCTCGTACCTAATTAATACACATCAAATTTTGAAATATAACAAAAAAGATGGTGCTTCGATAGAATTTGAAAATGGTTTCAGTACGCCCATTGCCCGTGAAAAAGTGAAGGAATTTGATGAGTTTATTGCGGGGGTGAGGGTGTAAGGATTCTCAATTATACTTTCTGGAAGTTACTGAATAAATTTTTTATGAAAAAAACATTACTACTTTTATTCATTTCGTGTTGTTCATTTGGTCAAAAATCTTACGAACAACTTTTAGTTGATATTAAAAAATACCCTAAACAAGATACAATCAGAACCGAGTTACTCATTGATGCCTGTGTTTCGGCAACATTCAGGGCAGATACAAATGTGCTAAAAATGGCTACCGAAGCCAATCAAATTGCCAATAAACTAAATTACCGACTTGGTATTATTCGTTCTCTCAACTGTCTGGGTAATTATTATTTTAGTCGAGCTATCAACGAAAAAGCGATTGATTATTACCTAAAAGCATTGAAATTGGCAGAAAACAATAAAGATTCTCAAAATATTGTCATCGGTAAAAGTAACTTAGCCAATGTTTTTGCACATGATAATAATCATAAAAAAGCTATTGAACTTCTCAACGAAGCAGATAAAATACTAATATCAAATAGTGACACTTTATCGAATAATCGTGCGGCAATCTTGACTAATTTGGCGTTTTCTTATTCAGAATTAAACCTACACGAAAAAGCCATTGGTATTTATGAAAAAGTTTTAAGAATCTGTGAAACAAATAAAATTGGATTTGGGCTTGCTTTGACTTATGATAACTTAGGAAAAGAGTATTTTGCTTTGAAAGAATATGTAAAAGCACTTAATTTCTTTGAAAAATCTAAAATAGAAATTGAAAAACATCAAGTAGATTTTATCAGAGGAAAAAACCTAAAAAATATTGGAAGAGTATTTGCAATTCTTGGAAATCAAGCAAAAGCCTTACAATATTTCAATCAATCAAAAGTGATTTCTAAAAATTCGCAAGACAATGAAGGCTTAAAAGAAATTTACTTTGAAACACAAAAGAGTTATGCCGAAATAGGAGATTTTAAAAAAGCTTATTCGAATCTTAATGCTTTCTCGGTTCTAAATGATAGCCTTTTCAATCTCGAAAAAAACAAAACAATCCAAGAATTAAGCACCAAATACGAAACCGAAAAGAAAGAAGCCCAAATCAAAACCCTTTTCCAACAAAAACAAATCTCCGAACTACAATCCACTCGTAAAACTACCCTCATTTATAGCATTTTGGGAGGTATTTTAGCATTAACAGCAATCGCCTACTTTTCATTCACAAGATTCAAAGCAAAAAAGGCAAACGAACTACTTTCCAATCAATTGCAAGAAGCCAAACGTCGCATCGAAATTGAGCAAAAAGCCACTGAAAGTGAGTTAAAAGCACTAAAAAGTCAGATGAATCCTCATTTTATGTTCAATGCCCTCAATAGCATTCAGGAGCAATTTATGTATGGCGATAAAGTGGTCGCCAACGAGCAAATGAGCAACTTTACGTACCTCACTCGCCAAATTTTGACAGTTTCGGGCAAGAAAAAAATCAACCTTTCAACCGAAATCGAAATCTTGACAAAATACCTTGAACTCGAAAAAATGCGTTTTGCAGAAGGCTTTCATTACGAAATCACTTTGGGTGATAGAATTGATGAAGATTATCACCAAATTCCGCCGATGTTGATTCAGCCTTTTGTAGAAAATGCTATCAAACATGGTTTGTTGCACAACCAAGGCGATAAAAAAGTGTGTATCAATTTTGATTTGGACGAAAAAGAAGAAAGTCTTATCTGCGTCGTAGAAGATAATGGAATTGGACGGGCGAAATCTGCCGAAATTAAAAGCAAACAAATGCAGCTACACGAGTCGTTTTCGACCTCAGCCACCGAAGAAAGATTGAGGCTTTTGAGTAACACTCATTCTGTCCAAGATTTTATCATTTATGAAGATAAACTTGAAGGAACTTTAGTCAAAATTATGATTCCGCTATGATTACCTTGACCTATATTTAAGAAATTACCCAAATTCCTTTAAAAATAGGCGATTTACTACATTTTTGACTTCTCTCGGTTACCACCGAGTTCGGTTTCCGAGCGAATCGGGCTGCTGAAGCAGTCGAGGACCCGAACCTCACTGCTCTTTCACCAAAGTTTTGCTTTCGACAAGCCCCGACTTACTGAGCATCTGAATGATGTAAGTTCCTCTTTCCAAATCTGAAATATCAATTTTCTCAGAGCTTTCTTTGATATTCTGTTGTTTTCTAACATTTCCTCTAAAATCAACAATCCGATACATAGATTCTCTTCCTATTTCATCATCATTACTAATTTTTAATAAAATATTATCTTGAGCTGGATTTGGATAAATAGAGAATTTTGCATTTTCACTTGGCAGAGGTGAAATTGTTTCTTTTTGTGCGTTCAAATTAGTCAAACTCGATGTTACCAAAGCCGACTTGGCAAGGGTAGAAAAAGTCGCAAACGAGCTATAAGCAGAGCAACTTGCTTTTATTTGCCAATTGTAAACTGTACTGGCTGCCAAACTTTTCAAATTATATGAATTTGTAGTAATTGTTGCGGCAGTTGTCCATGTTGCAGTTGTTGATTTTTTATATTGAATTGTATAATTAGTCGCCCCGCTTACGGCACTCCATGCAATTGTGGCAGAACTACTTGCAACATTAATACTTGATAGATTTGTTGGTGCTACACAAGGAGCTGCAATTGTAGCAAAATATACTATTGCCGAAAAATTAGAGCAATTCGTTTTTACTTGCCAAAAATAAGCCGTACTGGCACTCAAACCTGTCAAACGATAAGTGTTTGTAGCTACATTTGTAACAATTGTCCATGTCGATGTCGATGATTTTCTATATTGAATTGTGTAAGTTGCCCCGCTAACTGCTGTCCAAGCAAGTGTGGAAGCATCACTGACAATACTGGCACTTACCAATCCTGTGGGTACAGCACAAGATGCAGTTGTAAGAAATGTAGCTGTTGAGGAATAACCCGAGCAACTCGCTTTTATTTGCCAATTATAAGTAGTGCTGGCACTCAAACCTGTTAAACTATATGAATTTGTAGTAATAATTGCAGCAGTTGTCCATGTTGATGTCGTTGATTTTTTATATTGAATGGTATAATTAGCCGCTCCGCCAACTGCCGTAAAAGTAAGTGATGCAGTTGTTGCTGCTATATTACTACTTGCCAGACCAATTGGTGCAATACATGAAGTGGTAGTAGTAGTAAAATTTGCAATTGATGAATATGGTGAACAACTCGCCTTCACTTGCCAATTATATTGGGTGCTGGTACTTAAACCTATCAAACTATACGAATTTGTGGTAACGCTTGCAGCGGTTGTCCATGTTGCAGTTGTTGATTTTTTATATTGAATTGTATAATTGGTTGCACCACTTACTGCACTCCAAGTGAGGCTTGCGGTACTACTTCCAACATTAATATTTGTTAAATTTGTAGGTGCTGCACAAGGAGCCGCAATTGTAGCAAAATATGCTATTGCCGAATAATTAGAACAATTCGTTTTTACTTGCCAAAAATAAGCAGCACTGGCACCCAAGCCTGTCAAACGATAGGAATTTGTAGCTATATTTGGCACAGTTGTCCATGTTGATGTCGATGATTTTCTATACTGAATTGTGTAAGTTACTCCGCTAACTGCTGTCCAAGCAAGTGTGGCAGCATCACTAACAATACTGGCACTTGCCAATCCTGTAGGTACAACACAAAGTGCAGTAGTAAGAAATGAATTTGTAGGAGAATAACCCGAACAGTCGCATTTTACTCGCCAATCATAACTTTTGCCAGACAAAAGCCCTGTTAATGTTACATTGGGCGAAGAAAAATTACCAAGAATTATCCAATTTGAAGAGCTTGAGGCCTTATATTCTACGATATAATTAATTACATCTGGCACAACATTCCATGTCAAAGTTGCTCCACTGCTCAAAATAGCACTTGTTTGCTCACCTGTTGGAGCTGCAGCTGTACTTGCACCCGAAATCAAACAAGAGGCTTTTGTTACGTTCAATCGAATCAAATCTCCGGGCAAAGTTCCAAAACCATTGGCAAAGTTTATACCATAGCTTGTTTTGTGGCAATAACTCATTAGTGTTCCGCCATTCACAGGGGCTGGGCCTGGCAAACAATTTCCTTCGGCAGTTGTACAATTGTCAATGGGTCCAGTTGTGCCGTCGGGCTTTACCCAACCACACCATTGCGTATGATTAGAACCAAAATTATGCCCCAACTCATGCGTAACGCAATTGACCGTCCACGAAAAAGTGGGGTAATTGGCAAATGTATTATAAACCATGCAAACACTATGAGCAAAGGCTTTGTTGCACAAAACATTGATATAGGCAAGTCCACCGCCAATATCTCGGGTAGTCAGAAACTGAGCGAAATTTCCTGTAAAATTACTCCCTCGAATTACGTCATAAGCCTGCAAAATGCGTCCAGTTGTTGTCAGAGAGCGATATGGGTCGGGCGTTGTCCAAACATAAATCTGTGAAATCTGAATATCAATGTTCTCATTTTGATACAAAGTTGCCACTTGATTGAACATCGTTGTTACAAATTGGGTAACCTTGGTAACACTCGAACCATTATCCAAATACATTTGATAATCACATTCAAAGAAAACACTGACGGTTTTGCAATTTACTCCCAAAGCTGCCGTTTCCAGCTTTTCTGTGTCTATTATTTCATTTTTTGTAATGGTTTTTGAGTCCGAGCCACACGAAAAAGGTTGTTCGGCTTTCAAATCCTTTACTTCATAAATTATATAATCGCCAGTTTTATCATTTATTTTTCCAATTTCATACCTTCCCATTTTGTCCGAAATAAAACCTCGAATATCATCTTTATAAATGCTAATTGCAACCAACGATTCGGCATCGCCTTTCACTACGCCTCGGTAATGAATTCCTTCGTCGGCTTTTAGTGTTTTTATTAAAGAAACGCTTGTCGAAACCTTAAAATCGGTGGCTGTAACTTCAATTCGTGCCAGTTCGACTTCAATATTTTGGCGATCAGCAATTGGAATAGAAAGCATGACGGTTGGACGTGGATTTGCCCATAAATCAGAAAGTTTTGTTTGGTCAATACCAAGCGATGTGCCTTGTGTTAATGCCAAACTTTGAGGAGCATCTTGGCTTGTTTTAATAAATGTTTCTTCCGAAAAATTACTCGTTTTTCTGATTTCTTCTATCCATTTTGAAACACCTTTTTGGGCAAAAAGAGAGAAGTTTATAAAAAAACTAAGTAAAAACAGAACAAACGCACTACGAAAGTAGAAGTTTTTCATACTGGGGATTTTATTAGGAAAAGCGTATTTGGACAAAAAGAATCCAACCCTTATTTCAGAGCAAAACTTGTACCGAGAAGCCATTTGATGAATTGTATTGAGAAAGGAAGGGGGTTTCTACCAAAAGATAAAAATATTGGTATAGTACAATATTATTAGACTTTTTATTAAATAAAAAAGGAACTATAAACTTATTGTCGCAAACAATGGAACACTGATAACGCGGATGTTCCAACACGGATTTATTTAAAAATCCGTGTAAATCCGTGCTACTTTTCGTATCTGTGTCATCCGTGTTCCATTTTTTCGATTCTGCGACAGTATCTTTATAGTTCCGAATAAAAATTAAAATAATTATATTTTTTAAAATGAATTTTTCTAAAAATAAGTCTAAGAAAAATTCATTTTTCTCCAAAAAAAAATTCAAAACCAATATTGATTTTGAATTAAATTACAAAATATTATTGCTGCAAAAATTGTACCAATGAAGTCCTAATAAATCAATAAATTTATAAAAAACCAGTTAATCCAATTTTTATAACAAGCTGATTGGTGGGTGTAACAACTTGCTTATAAGAAACTACATAAGCACTATTAATAATTACGGAGTTTCGTTTGATAATTTTTGTAGGGTCGGTTTGTTGATAGTATAAACCAACATCTAAATAGGCATTTTTTAGTTGCCCTGTCAATTTCATTCCGATACCAACACCAACGCCATAATTAGGCACGATTTTACTAAAACCCTCAAATACTTGCGTTTCATCTTGACTGATTTGCTCCACCACATTGGTTTTTATGAGTTTTGCTCCAAAAAAAGCATCAGCAAAAGGGTTGAATTTTGAACTCCATAAAATCGGGCGATAACGAGCTACACCATTCAACCAATAAGAATTATTAGACACAAAAAAATCACCCTGAGCTTTCAAATCAACATCATCTCTGCCATCAGATTGAAAGCCAATTTCTGCTCCATAAAAAACTGGTGAAGCTCGTTTCCTTTTGTAAGGGTTCATCAATCCACCTAAAACTAAACCGCCTTTTGTTCCTGCTTTGTTGGTCTCTTTCAAAATCATATGGTACTTTCCAACGGCATTACCAAGATTGAGCGAAGCATACCACGAATATTTATCTTCAATATAAACTATCTTTTCTTTTTGGGCTAATACCTTGTATATCAGGGTGTTGGATAGAAAAAATATAATTAAAATTCTTTTCATTTTCCTAAAAAATTACTTCGCCGTCAAATAAACAAAAGGCACAATCATTTCTTCAATAGACACGCCGCCATGCTGAAAAGTATCTCGATAATGGCTCACGTAGTGGTTATAATTATTGGGGTAAGCAAAGAAATAATCTTCCATCGTGAAGAAATATGCCGTCGAAATATTAGGCTTTGGCAGCATGAAAGTTTCGGGTTTTCGGGCGACCAGAATATGGTCAGCCTTATCGTCGAGATTAAGGTTTTTGCCTTGCTTATAACGCAAGTTTGTATTCACATTTCTATCTCCTACTATGCGTTTTGGGTGTTTTACTTTAATCATTCCATGGTCAGTTGTGATAACCAAACGCCCTTTTTTCTCCGAAATTTTCTTCAACAAATCTAATAAAGGCGAGTGTTCGAGCCAAGATTTTGTGATAGAACGGTAGGCAGATTCGTCGGGAGCAAGCTCTTTTATCATGCCCATTTCGGTGCGTGCGTGCGAAAGCATATCTACAAAATTATAAACGACCACATTCAGTTGATTTTTCATCAAATTATTGAAATTATCAACCAAACTTTTGCCTTGATTTGTATTCAATATTTTGTTGTAAGAAAAACTAATATTTAGGCGATTTTTGTCAATTTGGCGTTTCAAAAAATCGGCTTCGTGGTTATTTAAGGCATCTTCGTTTTCTCCTTCGTCATTTACCCAAATATCAGGGTGAAACTTTGCCATATCCGAAGGCATCATTCCTGAAAAAATTGCATTGCGGGCATAAGAAGTTGCCGTTGGCAAAATGGCGTAATAATCGCTTTCTTCTTCTACATTAAAGTATTCGGTAATCACTTCTTCGATAACTTTCCATTGGTCGAAACGAAGATTATCAATCAGCAAAAAGAAAAGTGGCGAATCGTTTTTTACCAAAGGAAAAACCTTGGTTTTCATTACTTGATGCGACAAAATCGGCTTATCAATTTTGGGGTCGGAGAGCCAATCTTCGTAGTTTTCTTCTATAAATTTGCAGAAATTCGAGTTTGCCTCAGCTTTTTGCATAGAAAAAACCTCTTCCATACTTTTATCATCCGACTTGTCGAGTTGAAGTTCCCAAAATATTAATTTTTTGTAAATTTCCGACCATTCTGCATGACCAATTCGGTCATTGTATTGCATCGAAAGTTTACGAAAATCTTGTTGATAACCCAAATTCGTTTTTTCAGAAATAAGGCGTTTATTATCCAAAATCTTCTTGACAGAGAGCAAAATTTGATTCGGATTGATAGGTTTTATCAAATAATCGGCAATTTGCGAGCCAATGGCATCTTCCATGATTCGCTCCTCTTCCGACTTCGTAATCATCACAACTGGCAAGTTTGGTCTCAAAACTTTAATCTTTGAAAGTGTTTCTAAACCTGTCATTCCGGGCATCATTTCGTCCAAAAATACGACATCAAATCGCTCGGTTTCAACCTTATCGAGGGCATCTGCACCACTTGGCACGGGCGTAACATCGTAGCCTTTGGCTTCTAAAAAAATTATGTATGGCTTTAGTAAATCTATTTCGTCGTCTGCCCAGAGGATGTTGTATCGCATAAGATTGTGTTTTTGTAAGGAGTGTTAAATATTTTATTCTAACGGAAGAAAGGTTAGTTTGTTGTTTTTTTTGAAAATGAAAAGTTTAATCCAGACACCTCTTCTTATTATAAGGTGTCCACAAATTTTTAAGTTCCCCATCGGGCGGTTAGATGGGTCTGGCGGGGGCGACCATTGCTATGGGGCTGTTATTTTCTTCAAATCTTCCTCAGTATCAATTCCAAAACTCTCGTATTCTGTAACGATGGCGTAAATTTTATAGCCATATCCCAACCAACGTAGCTGCTCCAGTTTTTCGGTATTTTCTAATGGCGAAATCGGCAAGTGCGAAATTTGCTCCAGAACATCACTTCTATAAGCATAAAGACCGATGTGTTTATAAAAATCGGCATGGTCGAGCCAAGTTTCAGGCTCAAAACCACGTACATAAGGCACTGTTTGGCGACTAAAATACAAACATTGCTTTCGTATCGTAAGCACCGCTTTTACTACATTTGGGTCGAACAGCGTTTCATAATTATCAATCTTTTTTACAGCAGTAGCCACCTCAGTTTTGAAATCAAGGAGCTTTGATAATTGGTCAATAATTTCGGGGTCAATGAAAGGTTCATCCCCTTGAATGTTAATGACATAATCGTATTTACTTGCTCCGCCCGCTTTTTGAAAAGCCTCGAAACAACGGTCAGTACCACTTGGATGATTTTCGGAAGTCATGTAAGCATCACCTCCAAAGGCTAAAACATGGTTCAAAATTCGAGCATTATCGGTTGCTACTACAACTTTATTCAAACTTTTTGCTTTCAGTGCTTGTTCATAAACTCGCTGAATCATGCTTTTTCCCCCAATGTCGGCCAAAGGCTTACCAGGAAAGCGACTCGAAGCGAATCTTGCAGGAATAATTCCAAGAATTTTCATCGGTTTTGTTGCTTAGATAAAGCGAATTTACATGAAAAATTAAATTTATACGTTAATCTATTGCAGAATCATTAAATTTGTGTGAATTTTATTTATAAGCTCAAATTTTATGGCTTTTTTCAATGTTGAAAAACGATAAACACCCTTTTATCATTCATCATTACTTATTTCAGACTATATGTTAAGATTTTTTTGCTCAACGGCGGTCTTTGTGCTTTTCCTGACAAACGCTTTTAGTACGCCCCTTGATTCTCTCGGAATTGAGAAAAAAAATGGTAAAACTTTTGTTCAACACAAAGTCGAACAAGGCGAAACACTTTTCTCTATTTTGAAGAGATATAATTGCACCGAAAAAGATTTTTTCAATGCTAATCCAACATTCAAAATTGGGTATGTCATTAGTATTGACCAAGTGATTGAGGTGCCATTAAAAGTAAAAAGCAAAGCTGTTCCACGACCAAGAGTTGTGGAAATTTTGCCCGCACCAACCAGCACCGAGAAACGTCCAAAAGGTACGCTTGATGAAAATGGAATTGAAGTCGTTGATGTGCCAGAAGCTACACCAAAAGAGCCAAATCCTGCCACAGAAGGCTCAAAAATTGATAGTTCAAAAGGCGTTTTAGCAAAAAATGATTCAACTAAAGGTCTTCCTGCAAAAGTACCTTTGAAAGGAAAAAGCCATAAAGTGCTTGCCAAAGAAAACCTTTTTACTATTGCCCAAAAGTATGGGGTAAAAACTTGGCAACTCAGAGAATGGAATTATTTGAAGTCTGACGCTCTACGCATCAACCAAGTTTTGCTTGTAGAAAAACCTGCCAATTTTGTAGCAAGAGTAGTCAAAAAAGATACTTTAAAGGCAAAAACTACGCAAGTTCAAGCTCCGGCGGGTGATGTTAGTAAAGAAAAAACTACGCCAATTGTAAACAAACCTGTAACAAATAAGCCTCAAACTCCAGTGCCAAATGCCCCCGGTGGTAAGAAATTTTCGGAGCAAGGTATTGCCGAAGTGATAGGTGCTGGAGCAACAACCAATAAGTTTTTGGCATTGCATCGCACTGCTCCTGTTGGAACACTCATTAAAGTTGCCAATCAAGCAAACGGACAAAGTGTTTGGGTAAAAGTGATTGGAAAATTGAGTAGTTCAGGCGATGTGATTATAAAGGTTTCGCCAAAAGCATTTGAAAAATTAGTTCCAAAAGATAAACGAATCAGAGCTGATTTGAGTTATAGTGTAAGTAATTGAGCTATTAGCGTTTAGCTATTTGGCTGTTAGCGTCTTCATCAGTCGTATTTTAGCAATTACTAATTCCCAGTCAAACACCTTCGCTAAAAGCTAAGCGGAACGCCGCCCGTAGCTAATAGCCAAAAGCAAATTTTCATGCAAACAAAATCAAAAATCTGGACTGTTGTTTTCGCCATTTTATACCCTTTTATTACTGTCTTTGGTTTTCTATTTACAGCTATTTTGGCTATTTTTTCATGGATTTCTAATGCTTTGGTTTTTTTGTTGAAGAAGGTGAAGTAGGGGGATTTTTTTGTATCTATGGTTAGGAATAGATAAACGGGAATGCAAAATGACAAGGTATATGCAAAACAAAATTAAAAAAGAATTGCCAAAACAGTTCGATTTTATCGATATTGCAAAGCAAAGAACTTTAGACTGGGCAAAAACTAAAAACATCAAATTGTTTCGCATTGAGTTTGTTATACCTTTTGTTTTGACAGGCAAAAGCCTTGCAGTTTATCTTTTTTTTGATACTAATAAGCTATTAGATGAGTATTATACAGATGGTACGACACAAAAAGTAAAGGGTAAATATTTAGAAAGTCTTACACAAATAAATTACCCAATAGACTATTTGAATGAAATAACTTTCATTTTCGACTCAGACGAGAATGTGCAAAAAAATTATGAAGGCAGCTACTTTTACAGACTTAGATAACAACCGAAAAAGAAACACTACCTCCCATCTTGTTATTCTGAATTTCAATTCAATCTTTGTATTATTGATACAGTTTCTTTTTAACGAAACTTTTATTTATATTTGCATAGACAAATTAGCAATTAATGAATAGACTTTTCGAAATCATATTTTTAGAAGAAGCATTTACTTTTTTGAAAGAACTTGACAGTAAACACTTCGAAAAAATACTTTATAACATTCGTAAAGCACAGACAGAACACAATCCTGAACTTTTCAAGAAACTTACTGACGAAATTTGGGAATTTAGAACACTTTATCAAGGTTTGCAATATCGACTTCTGGCTTTTTGGGATAAAACAAAAACTGAGAATACTTTAGTTATTTCGACACATGGTTTTGTAAAGAAACGAAACAAAGTGCCTGACAATGAAATCCAAAAAGCGAAACAAATACGAACAAAGTATTTTGAAGAAAAAAATAAAAAGAAATGAAAACATACACTTTAGACGAAGTTCAAGATAACCTCATTGGCAAAGTTGGAACTGTCAACAGAGATAAATTTGAGTATGAATTGCAAATGGACTTAATTGGAAAAGCAATTAAGCAAACACGGCAAGAACGACACTTGACACAAGAAGAATTGGGCAAACTTATTGGCGTACAAAAAGCTCAAATTTCTCGACTTGAAAGTAATGCAAGTAACGCTACTATGGATACTTTAATGCGTGTTTTTACAGCATTGAAAGCCAAAGTAAAATTACAGATAGAATTACCCAACTTAAATATAAGCGTAGGTCAATAAAAAATGACTCAACAAATAATTGACCTCCTCAATGAAAAATATGAGTTGTTTAATCAACCCAATTTTATTCCGCACGACCCGATTAGTATTCCCCACCAATTTAGTAAAAAACAAGACATCGAAATTACTGGTTTTATTGCTGCAACGCTCGCTTGGGGACAACGAAAAACCATTATCAATAAATGTAATGAGCTAATTAGTTTGATGGATAATGCTCCTTATGATTTCATAAAAAATCACCAAGATTCTGACCTCAACCGTTTTCTTGCCTTCAAACACCGCACTTTCAACGCCACCGATACACTTTATTTTATGGAGTTTTTTAAAGATTTTTATGCCAAAAATGATTCTTTAGAAAATGCTTTTTTTGTAGGACAATCACCTGATAATCAAGACATTAAGGTCGGTTTAGAAAACTTTCAGCAAGTATTTTTTAGCTTAGAGGATTATCCTGTTCGTACACGAAAGCACGTGGCTACGCCTGCCCGAAATTCTTCTTGTAAACGCATCAATATGTTTTTGCGTTGGATGGTCAGAAACGATAATAAAGGAGTAGATTTTGGTCTTTGGGACAACATACACCCATCGCAATTGGTTTGTCCATGCGATGTTCACGTAGAGCGAGTTGCTCGAAAACTTGGCTTGATTACTCGTCCAAAAGCTGATTGGCAAACTGCCATAGAACTCACTCAAAACCTCAAGCAACTCGACCCAAACGACCCTGTAAAATATGATTTTGCCTTGTTTGGACTTGGCGTAGAAGGATACCTTTAATAATGACGAGGTACGAATGACGAATTTAGAATGAAGAATTTAAAAAATTAAACTCTTTTTATTAGTAATCGCACGGGCGACCCCGTCGTCATTCGTAACTCGTATTTCTGCTCACAAACCATATTTATCAATCAAATAAATCAAAGCTGCCATTGATGCTGCACCGAGGTTGAGTTCTCTTTCATTTACTGCCTCCAACTTATCGGTTTGAGCATGATGGAAATCGAAATAACGTTGCGAATCTGGCTTAAATCCTATCAATAATGTGCCTTGTTGACCCAATGGGCCAATGTCTGCACCGCCGCCACCTTTTCCAATTTCATGCAAGCCATAATCTGCAAGTAATTTCTTATAAACTGTAATTTTAGAAATCTGAGCCTCAGTTCCTACAATTCCGAAGCCTCTTGGGGCAAATCCACCGTTATCAGATTCTACGGCGGCAATGTGCTTTTCGTTGTTTTGTTTTGCCAAATCGGCATATTTTGTTCCACCGCGAAGTCCATTTTCTTCATTCATAAACATTACGGCACGAATCGTCCGCTTCGGTTTGATGCCCAAGGCTTTCAAAACACGCAAAACTTCAATTGACTGCACACAACCTGCCCCATCGTCTTGAGCACCTTCTGCCAAATCCCAAGAGTCGAGGTGACCGCCTACAACTATGATTTCATCTGGTTTTTCACTTCCTTTTATTTCACCAACTACATTATGAGAAGGAGCATCGGGCAAAGTTTCACAGTTTTGTTTGAAAAAAAATTGCGTTTTTGGGTTTTCTTTGAGCATTTTGCTCAATAAATTTGCACCATTGGTACTAATTGCCGCCGTCGGAATCATTGGAATTCCAGAAGCATAACGCATACCTCCTGTGTGTGGATTATCATCTTGCAAGGTTGTCATTGAGCGAACAATTGCACCTACTGCACCGTATTTTGCTGCCTCAGATGCACCTCCTCCACGTTGATTGTTTGCTCCACCGTAAGCGGCAAAAGTATTGATTTGCGTAGCATCCATCGGACGATTAAACAAAACTATTTTTCCTTTTACTTTTTCAGTGCCAAGGGCTTTTAGTTCTTCAAAATTTTTCACTTCGACTATTTCTGCCTTAATTCCTGCCAATGGCGTAGCAACCGAGCCTCCCAATGCCGCAATCGGCACTTTTATTTTTTGTTTACCACTTTCAATATATGCCTCTTCTTTTTTTCCACGAACCCAATGTGGCACCATTACATCTTGCAAGAAAACCCTGTCGAATTGGTAGCCTTCCATTACTTTTTTAGTGTATTGAACGGCTTTGGCAGCTCCATCTGAGCCGCTCAGTCTTGGTCCGATTGATTTCGTTAAATAAGTAAGTGTTTTGTAAGCCTCTCCTTTGGATAAAACAGCATCAAAGATTTTTTTGATAACTAAGGAGTCGCTTTCTTGTGAAAAAGCAGAAAATGAGAAGAATAATAAGTAAATAAAGTGTTTTTTCATGTTTTCTTTAGTTTGAATTTGAAGTGTAATTTATTTTTTTGAATAAAATAAGTCCAAAGGACTTGAACCGCTACGGCGGACCGTTTAAATAGCCCTGAGTTAAACTCAGGGTTAAAATTTAAAATATATCCCAACCCCGAAGTGGGTTGAACAACTAAATATAAATAGAAAGAGTTCAACCCACTTTGGGGTTGGCAATTCTACATTTTTGTTTCCCCGATTTGCAATCGGGGCTATTTAAACGGTCCGCCGTAGCGGTTCAAGTCTTTCAGACTTTTTACTTCTTTAATTATTTACTTCAAAAGTACCTTTATCAATTTCGATAATATAACTTTTTCCACCAACATTATTGATGGCATCGACTACTTTTTGAGGGTTGTTGGGTGCATATACAAACATACATCCCCCCCCGCCCGAACCGTTGATTTTTCCGCCTAAAGCACCTGCATTCATTGCTGCCGCAAGCATTTTTTCTATTTTTGGTGTAGAAATCTGTAATACATCTCGCAAAATGCTGTGGTGTTCGGTCAAAAGACTTCCTAAAACTTCATCGGTCATTTTGTTGGTTTTGAAAAGTTGCAAGGCTTCTCGCAAAATATCTCTGTTTCGTAGTGTTCCTACTAATAAAGTATAATCGTCTTCATTCAAAATAGCTTGCAAACTTTCCTTTTCGTATGAATCGAAATCATGCAATGAGAAAGTTGGTAAATCTTGCCTAATCTTATCAATCAATGCTAAACGAGCAAATTTGGCACGTTTGAGTACATTAATTGTATCTTTTGGTTCGCAAGAATCCGCCAAAACGAATGTTCCAAGATTGGGTTGAAGAGCCTCAGCAGTGGTTTGTGGGTCGAATTCAAGATATACAGCTTTGCCGATTGCCGTAGAAAGATGGTCCATCATTCCGCCTGGCTCGCCAAATTCTACAACTTCTGCTTGAAATGCCATTTCGCCTAATTCTTTGGCAGAAAATTCTTTTGGAACATCAGCCATTTTCGACAAAAAATGTATCCAAGTTACCAATAAAGCCGACGAACTCGAAGTGCCAGAATTGATTGGAATATTTCCTCTGACGGTACATTCCAAGCCTTTTGAAAAACTTAAACCCTTATCTATAAGTACATTATAGCCACTTCTAAAATAATCTCTTTTCTGTTCATAATTCATTCTATGTTCCGAAACTTCCATTTTTAGTTCAGAATCAATGTCAGGTAAATGAATAATAATTTGATTATCAATACGATGTTCGCCAGTCATTTCGACACGGCGAGAAATGGCTGCCGCAATGACGGGCAAGCCTAAATAATCTTGGTGTTCGCCAAAAAGGCATATTCTGCCAGGAGTTGAAATTGTTAGCATTACGGATGAGTTGTTACAGAAAATCAAAGACAATTTTCAAATTATCAATAATAGTTTTTCTAATTAATGAGTCATTGATTTGTCCAATTTTTTTAATGAAACGGCTATTATCAATTGCTCTAATTTGGTCAATTAGTATATCGGAAGGTTCATTCAAACCTGTTTCGTCAGCGATTTCGTCAAGATTAACTCTTAATATTTTTGCTTCAAATGTTACATTTGTAGTAATTGGCAAAACTATGGTAGAGCCATGGGTTTTATTGAGAAAATTAGACTGAAAAACTACCACAGGGCGAGTTTTTCCAGCCTCCGTTCCAAAACGTGGATTAAGGTCTGCAAGCCAAATTTCCCATTTTTTATTATTCAAAATCATCTTCTAAGTCTTCAAATTCTCTTAAAACTTCCTGAGACGATGTACGTACCAAAGCCGATTCGTAAGAAAGTTGTTGAGCAATTTTCATACGTTTTTTTACTTTGTTATAATAATCAATTGCTTCGTTGATGTACGAATTGCGGGACTGTTTTTTTTCTTTCAGTAAGGCTTCGGTTTCCTGAAAAATATGCTCGTCGAGTTTGAGTGAAAGGCTAATCATTTTGGTATTACTTTTTTGATACTACAAATATAATACTAAAAATAAAGCCTTGCAAGAATATCTTACAAGGCTTTTTCCGAAAAAAATCTTACAAATTACGCCTGTGTTGGTTTGTTATTTTTTTGCCAGAAATAAAGAATTGCAAAAGCAACAATCAATATTGCTGGAAATAGCACCATTGTACTTAGGGTTGCTTGACCTGCGGCTAATTCCATTTCGTCGCCAACTTTACCAAGTGCGGTTTGTTCTACTTTTGCAGAATCAATCCAACGACCAATGATTGGTTGGAAAATTGAAGTAGAGAACATACCTACGCCACCCAAAATTGACATTCCTAATGCACCGCTCAAAGGCACTTTTTCAGCAATAAAACCAATCATATTTGGCCAGAAAAGAGCTACGCCACAAGCAAAAAATATAGCTGCTACATAAGTCATTGTGCCTGTTTGTGTACTAAACAAGTAAACACCAATAGTTGCCAAAACTGCCGAACCTAAAAGTACGCCTGTTTGGTCGAATTTCTCAACGATTGGCCCTGCAAAATACCTGATTACAGCCATTAAGCCAGTAACTAATGCCAAAATAATCATCGGACTTGCACCTGATTTTGACATAATTAAACCTGTCCATTGTTGTGGGCCAAATTCTGAGATTGCAGTAAGTGCCATGCAACTGAACATAAATAAGTATAGAACCCCAAATGATAAGTAAACACCAACAAGAGCTACTAACAAACCTCCATAATAAAAATATTGACTATTTTCTGTGAAGAAGTTAGTGTATCCAAAAATACCACTCAAATAAGGGACAAGTGTTAAAACTGCTGAGACAATAAATAATGGCATTGCTTTTTTAAGTGAAGCATTTACTTCTGTTCCTCCACTACTATTTGATTTCGGAAATTCTTGTCCCCAAAATAAATACGCATAAATTAATGTAGGAATCAAAATTACCCAAATTTGTAATTGCCAGCCCAAATTAGCATCAGTCATAAACTTAGAGATTAGGCTGCCTACTACAATTCCACCAGGAAACCACATGTGAAAACGATTCAACATTTTGCTCATTTGAGAGCCAGAATAAGCATCTGCAATCATTGGGTTACAAGCAGCTTCCGTACAACCATTACCAATTCCAATCAAAAAAGTCGAAACCAAAAGTCCAGTATAGCCACCTAAAATGCCAGGATAAAGTGTCAAAAGGATACCTAAAGCATGACAAACGAAGGCAATCATCATGATTTTTTTAGGGCCCATTGTGTGATAAACAAGTCCTCCAACAATCATTGCAATTGGAAAACCTAAAAACCACATTGAATTGATAAAGCCAAGTTGCTCGGCAGATAGATTAAAATCTGTAGCTAATTGAGGTAAGATTCCTGCACGAATACTAAATGAGAAAGCCGTCGTGATAAGTGCGAAGCAACTTCCAAGAAAAAGGCGATTTTGATTAACCATGTTATTAAAGAGGTTTAAGGGTTTTGAATAGATTGAAGCGTAAAAATAGCTTATTTAAAAAAAAATCAAAAGAAAATACTATTTTTAATTGTTGATTCGACACTTTTTCAGAAATTTGGAGGAGAATAGGAAGTAAATCAATTAGCCACGAAGACACAAAGGCTCAAAGTCGGCATAACTTGCCCGATTCATTCAACATTAATCATTATACATTTATCATTATTAAATTATGGCTCGTAAAATCCGAATAGGAATGGTGGGCGGTGGACGTGGGGCATTTATTGGAGGTGTTCATCGTATTGCTGCTGCCATTGATGGCGAAATCGAATTAGTTGGTGGAGCATTTAGCTCAACTCCCGAAAAATCAAAAGCATCGGGCGAAGACCTCATGCTTGACCCTGCTCGCTGTTATGGCGATTTCAAGGAAATGATTCAGAAAGAAAAGCGTCGCAAAGACCGCATGGACGCAATTGCTATCGTTACGCCCAACCACATGCACTTTGCTCCTGCAAAAATGGCTTTGGAAAATGGTTTTCATGTAATTTGTGATAAACCTGTCTGTTTCACTATTTCGGAAGCAAAAAAACTGAAAGAACTGGTCGAAAAAACAGGTTTGACTTTTGCTCTCACGCACAACTATACAGGCTATCCCATGATAAAGCAAGCCAAAGCAATGATAAATGCAGGGGCTATTGGCAAAATCCGTAAAGTTGTCGTAGAATATCCACAAGGTTGGTTGTCGTTTCCTGAAGAACAAAAAGGAACAAACAAACAAGCTGAATGGCGTACAGACCCAAAACGCTCGGGCATTGCAGGTGCGGTGGGCGACATTGGCACGCACGCCGAAAACTTGGCAGAATATGTTACAGGCTTGAAAATCACCGAACTTTGTGCCGACGTAACAACTTTTGTAGAAGGTCGCCTTTTGGACGATGATGCCAACGTATTGCTTCACTTTGATAATGGAGCAAAAGGGATTTTGCTTTGTAGCCAAATCTCAAATGGCGAGCAAAATGGTCTGAATATAAAAGTGTATGGCGAACTTGGAAGTTTGTTTTGGCACCAAGAAACGCCGCAATATTTGAAACATAAATCAATTGACGGACAAAGAATTTTTGAACCTTCGGTTGGCGATTTATATGAAAGTGCCAAAGTAAGTTCACGTATTCCATTTGGTCATCCAGAAGGTTATTTGGAGGCTTTTGCTAATATTTACAAAAATTTTGCACGAACGGTTCGTAAAAGAATGAACAACGAAACGCCAAACGAATTTGACTTAGATTTCCCAACAATTGATGACGGAATTAGAGGAATGTTGTTTGTGAAGGCGGTGGTAAAGTCGGGGAGGTCGAATACTAAGTGGGTGAAAGTATAATTTTGAATGAGTGAATGATAGAATGAGTGAATAAAAAAATCGTAATTATTTGGGTACGTAAATTGCATTAGTAAAAATAATGACATTAGAATCAGAAATATCATCCTTAAAAATTCTTGTTAGCAGTTTGCTTTCAAGAGTGTCTCAATTAGAATCAGAAAATTCTGCTTTGAGAG
>JANNDY010000148.1:0-10255 GCA_031378345.1 Emticicia sp.
TGATACATTTCGTACCTTAGTGCTGCAATTTCAGCTTTGTTGATTTGTAAAGTGAGCATTTTTTTGATTGTTTTGTCGCATCAAAGTTGCTCACTTTTTTACTCAAATAAAATGTGTGTTTTTACCCTGTTTAAAGTATAATTTGGCTGGTGGTGGCACACGCCCTGTTTATACAAATAATTTGGGTTTACTTTTGGCAAATTATACCCCTTCGCCTATTACCACTACTTCGTACAATTCTGTTCCTGCCGCCGAGTTTCGCAGGTGGAATGGCGGCAGTGTGATTTTTTCCAATGGTGAAATCAGCGGTGCAAATAACTCAACAGATACCCTTATTGCTCCTGTGAATTTACCCCAAAATGCAATCTTGAAAAGCCTTATGTTCTGCTTCAAAGATGCCGCACCAAATACCCATATTATGGCAGATTTGATGTCGGCAGAGGTAATTTCTCCCAACAAAACTGTCATAAAAATGGCTTCTTTAGCTACCTCGAATATTGTGATAGGCAATAATTTTGGCTGTGTAACCACCACTGCTTTCGTAACTGGCAATATTGCAAATAATGTCAAAAGCTATTGGATTAGGGCTTATCCCAAAAAATCAAATCCACAAGACCCAAACCAAGAAAATGACCAATGGCAAGTAGGTGGATTATTGAAGATTATTCATTTTATTTTTGAATATGATTTGATAAATTAACAGACATAAGTGAAATGACGAATTTAGACTGGGTCGCCCGTGCGATGACGAACGGTTCGCCGTTGCAATTACGAATACATAAAAAGCTGATTATCAATAAATTATGAAAAAATTTCGATTGCAATTAATTTTGTCTAAAGACGTAAAGTCCTCATTTCCAGATAAATAAAGAAACCATTTATATTTTTATTCCCATGAAAAAAATTATTATTCTTTCATTTTTCGCAACAAATGTACTCGCCCAAAGCGTTTTGATTAGACCAAATAAAGTTGAATCTCAACAAAATGCAAGTATTGATAACATCATATTGCAAAGTAGCAATCAGCCTAATATTTTAGGAAAAAGGCATAATGGTACTGCGGCAGCACCCACAAATGTAAGTGCCGACGATGATTTACTATCATTACAAGCAGCAGGATATGGGGGTACATCTTTTACAGGTGTTCGGGCAACTATTCGTCTTGAAGCCACCCAAAACTGGACTACTAATAACAATGGCACAAGAATTAAGTTTCTAAATACGCCAAATGGCAGTACAAATCTTACTGAGAGAATGGTTATCAATCAAAATGGAAATGTAGGAATCGGAGTAAGTTTGCCTGATTATAAATTAGAGATTTTGCAAGAAACATCAAGCGATAGAGGTGTTGGTGTGTATCGTTTTGGAGGTGATGCTCCTGCATTTTTCGGAATCAGTGCCAGAGGAAATGCCACTACACCAACCAAAACTTTTGATGGTGATATTTTGAGCCGATTTGGAGGTAAAGGGCATAATGAAACTGGATTTACGAGTGCCACTGGGCGAATTGACATCGTTGCTAACGAGAATTGGTCGTCAACCGCAACAGGTACTGATATAAAATTTTATGCGACTTGGGCAGGAAACAATATTACAGAACAAAAAATGATAATCAGAGGGAGTGGAAATGTCGGAATTGGCTTTGAAACTCCCGAATCTAAACTCTCTGTCAATGGAGATTTGCAATTAGCCGTTGAAAATAAAAACTTCGCTGACGGAGCAATATTTAATGCATTAGGGCGAGGAGGTAAATCTATCATTAGATTTAATGGCAACGGCACGGCACATATCAAAGGTATTGCAGGTGGCGTTGATGGGCAAGTACTTCATTTTATAACGACAAATACTGCGGAACTGAAACTATATTTTCGAGATGGAAACGCAGCTGCAGCAGACAGAATTGAATTTAGTCAAGATGGAGGTTGGATAATTGATTTAAAACTCCGAATTAGAGCTATGGGTGGGTGCACACTTATCTATGATGGCATTGATAATTTTTGGCGAGTTTTGGGAAATAATTGATGTATAGCTACAAATTGTTAGAAAGCATACCTAATATTAGGGATTTTTTTATAAAATATTTTAGGCAATATTTGCAAATAATATTTACTATTTAAAAAAAATACCCCCATGCTAAGAATTGCAATTTTTGAAGATACTTCCATACAATTTGAAGGGCTAAAAATGCTCATCGAGGACCAAGAAGATATGATTTTGGCTGGGGCATTTCGCGATGCTACGGGAGTGATGAACAAAATCAGAAGGTCGAAACCCGACGTGATTTTGATGGATATAAAAATGCCCGAAGTAAGCGGCATCGAAGCTGTGAAAGAAATTAAGGCGGAATTCCCCGAAATCCAAATCATCATGCAGACGGTTTTTGAGGAAGATGATAAAATCTTTGCTGCTATCTGTGCAGGAGCTTCGGGCTATTTGCTCAAAGGCTCTTCGCCAGATAGATATATTGAAGCCATTAAAGATGTTGCTGTTGGCGGCTCACCCATGACACCCATGATTGCCCGCAAGGTTTTTCATATATTCCAAAATCAATATAATAGCAAAGACGTTGGTTATCAGGAACTTACGCCCAAAGAAAAAGAGGTACTTCGATGCATGATAGATGGATTGAGCTATAAAATGATAGCCGATAATTTGGATATTTCTTTCCATACGGTAAATACACACACCAAGCGAATCTATGAAAAACTACATGTAAACTCAGCATCGGAGGCTGTATCGAAAGCTTTGCGAAATAAATTAGTGGGTATGTTTTTGGGCGTTTTGAGTTTGGGATTATTGACATAACATATTGATTATCAGACATTTAAAAGCTCGTAAGAAAGAAATTTCTTACGAGCTTTTTGTATTTTTAGGTATTTTGTATCCCTAAGATTAGGGATTTTATGCTATTGTTCTTTGGAGGAACTTTGACACATCAAATCACCCAAAAACAACAAGCAAATGGAAACTCTAAATATTAATAACATTCATATCGGAGGAAGGAAAGCAGTAAATCCACAAGATATAGCCATGCTACAAGCCGATGTAAATTATACTGTTTTATATTTTCGTGATGGCAAAAAAGCTATTGTTGCAACACCCCTCAAAACACTCGAAAGACGTTTCAAACCTTTCAATTTTTATCGTACCCATAAGTCATATTTGGTAAATATTGACTACGTAAAATGCTACTTAAAGCCTCACAACCAAGTACAAATGAGTGATGATACGAAGATTTTAGTGTCGAGAAGGAAGGTTGATGGCTTGAAGAAAAGGTTGTTTGTGGAGGAAGAGAAAATAATTAAAAGGCATTTATAGAATACTCAAGCCATAAATTTCAAGTAGTTCGGTTGTTGGATTATTGATGAAAGTTTGAATGTTTTCTATGTTTTTGATGAGAATGTTAGCTATTTGTTGGGTTGAAGCATTACCTATTCTTAATCGAATGATTTTTGGAGGAACACCAAATAGCATTAAAATTTTCTCAAAATCTTCATCTAATGTCAAGATTGCATCGTAAGCATTTGCTTTAGCTTTTTTGAAAATCGTATGGTCGCTATCATTGAGCCAATTCAAAGTTTTTACATGCTCAATCTTTGCAAAATGGCTTTTCACCAAAGGTATAAGTCGGTGCGAGATGTTTTGGTCAATAACAATTTTCATGCAGCAACTTGTGTACGGTGAAGGCGTTCTGCTGCAAATTCGATTGCGATAAGTATATCATTTTTGGTGAGTTCAGGAAAATCATAGATAATATCATCAACAGACATACCAGACGAAAGCCACCGTAGGATATCCTCGACTGTAATACGCATTTGGCGAATGCAAGGCTTACCGCCTCTTTTATCCAATTCAATGCTTATAATGTTTTTGTAGATATACATAAAATACCTTTTTATGATACAAATTAAAACTAAATGTTTCAAAAATGCAAAAATAGAACAAAAACACCTACCGTTAAATAGAAACACCTACCGATAAATAAAGTTTGAAGGCTGGGTATTGGATTTCTTTAAATATTTGAACCATAAATTTTTTAATCAATAACAAATCGTGGCGACGAACCGCAATTAAAACAATGAAAAAAATAATTTTTACTATTCCGATTCTGTTTTTCGGATTCTGTACAAACGCCCAAGTAAGGGATTTTGCTGATACTGCCATTGAAAATGTTAGAATTAACAAGGCAGTGCCTAACAGATTGACTCTAACTGCAGATGTAGTTAGCAAAATTGAAGGCAACAACGCATCGCATAATGTTAAGATTATTGTGCTTTTGCCACAAGCCGATATTATCAGTTATGAGGCGAAAACTGAAACTGGAGTATTGCTTGGCTGTATGCCCATGAGGCATACTGATGCATCTAATGTGCCACATTCGTATGGCGGATATATAATATGTGAAGGCGAAACTCTTCAACGAAGAAACCCTGCAAGTCCAGTGCCAATGCAGGTAATGAAGCTAAAAGTTGTAACGGCTAAACCACCTGCAGGATTCCCAACTAATTTCGGTGTGATGGTTTATAATTTAGTACCCGATTTCAATATAAAAAACAATTTTTGGACTGGAAATTGAAAAATGCAAACTTAGGATAACATTCTTTGAAGTATTTGAACTATAAATTTTTATTAATAAAAAATATCTTACAAACAAATAAAACAAATTTTTAACTTTTAAACAATTAATACAATGGCAAAAATTACGAATGCAGCATTAACAATCACTGAAGAATTGCCAGCAGGCAAATCAGTAGTAAAAGTTACTTGTAGAGTCAAATTTAGTCCCCTTGATGTAAACTTAATGAGAAGTGGACTCGGGTATCGACTAAACTGTAGAATTTGGGGAGAAGATTGGGGTCAAGATAGCTGGATAGACCCAGATAATTCATTATTCAGTTTTGAATCAAAGCGTTATCCTGATATAAACCCAACACCAAATGAAGATGTAACATTTGAAACAAAAATTAACACCTCAATTCTTAATGAGGACAGTGGGACAGATGAAATTTATGGACAATTAACGCTATCAAATAATTTTAATAGCGATAAAATTCGCAAAAAAACAAATGTAATTATACATAAATTTTAATTTAATTGAGCCACTTATTTAAAGATAAGTGGCTCACAAATAATAATGAAACCAAAATTAGAAATTTCGCAAAAAAAACTGGTAGAATTTTATGAAAATCTTTTGAAAGTTGATAATAAAAATATTGACGAACAAAAAAAGTATTTTCTTCAATTACTCACTACAAAAATTGACCAGATTGAAGATAAGGAAGTCAAAAATGAAAAATATTTTAGATTTCTCAAGGTTACAACGTTGATAATCTCAAGTGTCTTGTCTTTAATTTTAGGGACAAAAGATTTAACAATACCATTTAAAAATGATTGGGCACTTTTGCTTTCAGTAATTATCTCATTACTTACTGGGCTATTGGCTTTCTTCAATTTTGAAAAGCTTTGGCTTAGGTATAAGGTAATTTTAAATAATCTTAAAGAATTGAGATATGAATATGCACATTATCTCTACAAAACAGATAAATCTGGAGATAATGATAAAAAGGAAATGATGAAGTTCTTAGAAAAATTTCTGAATTTACTTGGTGATGGTTTTTGGGAAAATTACCTAAAAAATACAAAGGACAACCAGCTTACGACTAATAATACACAAGGGCAAACAAGCGTAGGTTAAACAAAATAATTCGATTTGGAAGTACAAAAATCTCAAAATTTCATAGAATTCTATGATTGACATCTCTTTTTATAATGACGAACTTTGAAGCAAAAAACACTATAAAATTAACCATTCGTGAACACGAAATCCTCAAACTTATTGCAGCAGAGCATACAAGCCAAGAAATGGCAGAAAAACTTTCTGTAAGTATGGCAACCATAGAATCTCATCGCCGAAATATGATTAAAAAATTCGGTGTCCGTAATTCAGTTGGTATTGTAAAGCTTGCCTTGAATTTAGGGTTTCTTTAAAAAACAATGTTATGAAATTTGTAATCACCATTATTATGTTTTTGGTAACTATCCTTTCAGAGGCTCAAAATGTTACCATAACCCCATCAGGAATAACACCTGAGCAAGTAATCAGCCGTTTGACCACAGCTCAACGCACATTACCAACCTTCCAAAATGCCCAAAATGCTGGTAAATTGGTGTTTGATATTGATAACGGACAATTATATTTATGGGATGGTGCTTTTTGGAAACGTATTGAAAGCGAAAGAGATGGTGCCGAAATACCTTCTTTTGAAAGAACCAACAATAATGAGGAAGGAAATGATAATTTCGGAGATGCCGTGGCAATAAGTGGCGAATGGGCCATTATTGGGGCACCTCGACAAGGAACAAAAGGGGAAGCATATATTTTTAGACGAACTATAAATAGTTGGAAGTTACAAAAAAAACTATGCTTTGATTTGATCAATTCTCTTGTTTCCGATGGAGCTAAATTTGGTACTGATGTCGATATTGATATTGTTCCAGGGGGACCTGTTGTTGTTGTTGGAGCTCCTGAACAAGGAGGTGTCGGTAAAGCTTATGTATTTAGATATAAAACAGTTTCTGGAATTACTGATTGGGTTTTTGAACCTGCCACTGGAACTACAACTCCTCTTTCTCATCCCTCGCCTTTGAGTGGTGATCAATTTGGCTTTTCAGTAGCAATAGAAGATAACTATATAATTGTTGGGGCACCTTTTGATGATGTTTTTATTCCAGGTCTTATAGCAAACACGCCTAATGCAGGATCGGCGACTATATTTAAGACTACAAATCACGGTACATTTCACACATGGGCAGGTATGGGCATTGGTTTAGGTCCTACAATCCAAATTGAATATACCTCTACGGGTGCTCATGCTGGTTGGGATGTTGATATCACAGAAAATTATATCAATCTCATTACTCGCGAATATTCTGTTATTGTTGGAGTTCCACATGTTGGAATATTTGCACAAAATGGTGTTAATACCAATCCAGGCTATAAGGGAAGAGCTGATTTGTACATTCTTAATAACACCTCAAATGCTTGGGTAATTAGTAAAAATTTTACAAAAGAATATTTAGATAATATTAATTATAATCAATTTTCAATCGGTAGTGCCAATGACAACTTTCATATAGGCAATAGAGTTGAGTTAAAAAATAGAATATTGATAATTGGAGCACCAGGCTTTCAAACAAATATAAACCCATTTTCTGATCAATACACATATAAGCCGAATTATAACTGCGAAGGGAAATATTGTATTTTTCGTACTGATTCAATATGGGCTGTAGGAACTATAAAAACTTCTTATGGTAGAGGAAGTAGTGTATCTTCTACAAAAAGTAAAATGGGTCGTTTTTTTGCAACGGATGGAAAATATATATTACAATACGTAATTGATCAATATAATGATGGAAACGGAACAATTAAACCTCCAATACACTATTTAACAATATCCGAAATAGATACAGAAAGTACTTCGAGTGGTTTAGAATTCATTTCGATATCTAAATTAATTTATATTCGAAAAGAATCAAGTTTAGATTATGAAATAACTTCGGTTGCTCTTGAAAAAAGTGGTAATTTTATCTTTGGTAAAAAAATAGACAATAATGATATTAGTAAAGTTGTAGATGTAGTCAATTTTGGGAATATAAATAGTAATTGATATGATCTTGTAAATTTCCCCGTTAGGGCTGATTTTAAAATCCGTCTTGTGCCGCAGTGGAACTGTCAGCCATTTTTAAAACGGGTATTTGGCAATCAGAAAATCATTTCGTAACTTTCTGACTATCAAACATTTACGTTAAAAAAATTTCAACCTAAACAAAAAAAACAAATGAATCGTCAAACAATTGCACTTATTTTAGCTATCTACGGACTACTGTTCGGACTTGCTTTAGTCTTTGCCCCTTCGGAAGTCATGAAAGGCTATGGCTACGCTTCCATTGATTCGCTGCACAGAGACCTGTCTATTCATCTCGGTTTGTTAGACATTATTATGGCTGTTTATCTATTTATCATGAGAAAATCTGAAAACAAAGAACTACTCAATACACTTCTTTGGATGACATTTTGGATTATGCTCACAGCACAATTATATGATGCTTATGTAGCCTTCACAAGTACTTCACTCGTTGTACCTACAAGTGGCTATATCAGTATTGGTTTTGGTTTGGTTGTGAGTGCAGCACTTGGTATTTATTTGAAGAAAACTAATTCATAACTCCCTTACTATCAGATACTTAAACCGCCCAAAGAAAATTCCTTTGGGCGGTTTGGCAAAGTAAATCATCAAAATTTCCTACCCCAACAACACATCAACGCCAATCTCAAACTCTGGTAAAACAGGTGCAGCCGAGCAAATATCGTTTTCGATACAAATCTTCACATCACGACGAGAAGTATAAACATGAACAGATTTTCTTTCAGGAAATATCAACCAAACTACTTTTACTCCTGCTTTGTAATATTCAACTATTTTTTCTTCGACTTTGTTGATTTGGTCGTTGCCCGAAATTACCTCAATCGTAAACTCAGGAATCGGCTCTTCACTATCATCACTATTATCTATTTGTTCAGAACTGAAATATGACAAATCTGGTCTTCTCATTTGAATACCAGTCAAATACACATCATTTTCTTGGATAAGTTCACCACCCAACTGATGAGCCTTTGTTTTTAAAAATAAACGATTCAAAATACGAATCAACTTTAAATGTGTTTTATTCATTCCTGTAAATTTTATCAATTCGCCATCATTCCATTCATACTTAAAACCATCTTCTGGTTGTTCCCAATCTATAAACTCTGCTAAAGTTCGAGGAATCGCAATTTGTTCTTTCTCTATGACCATATTTTTATCATTTATAACCAAAATTAAGTAAAAATCAATTTAAATTATATTAAGCCTTGTGTTTTTTTTAAAATAGAAGATAATTCACTGACTATCAGGTATTTAAAAGCCCAAAGAAAATTCCTTTGGGCCTTTTTTACAAAAAAAATACATTTCTAAAATCACACCGAAAAACTCTCGCCACAACCACACGTACGAGTAGCATTTGGGTTTTTGAACTGAAAACCTTTGCCATTCAAGCCATCAGAAAAATCTAATTCTGTGCCAATTAGATACAAAAGGCTTTTTTTATCAACAAAAACTTTGATACCGTTGTCTTCAAAAACATGGTCGGAGGCACGTTGCTCCGAATCGAAATTCAGGTCATACATCAAACCTGAGCAGCCGCCACCTTCTACTGCTACTCTCACGCCATGATTGCCCTCCAATCCATCTTTAGCACGGAGTTCGATGATTTTATTTTTTGCTATTTCTGTTACAGTTACCATAATTTTAATCTATAAATAAGTGAATTGGCATTTAAGTCAATTATATTTGCTTTTTACATATAAATAACGAAAAGTAATACTCAAAAGTTTCATGGCAATTAGAATAGCTAACCGAAAAGATTTAGACGAAATGTTTCCAAAAAAAGGAATTCAAGAAATTCGTAGAAATTATGAAGCTCTGCGAGATGATTTACAAACTGGCGATTTGATTTTTCTTTCAGGAAATCACTGGCTTTCAAATTTGATTCGACAACGCTCAAAAGGTGCTTGGAGTCATGTCGGAATTGTTGTTAGAATTGAAGAAATCAATAGAGTTTTTTTGGTAGAAAGCATCATCGAGGTAGGGGTAAGAATGATTCCGATGTCGTTTGTAGTAAAAGATTATGATGGACATAAAAACCCTTATAATGGAAGGGTTGCTTGGGCAAGAATCAAAGACCTACCAAGTGATAAAGCATTGACCATCAAGAAGTTTGTATTAGATAACCTTTCAAAACAATATGACAGAAAAGAATATTGGCGTGTGCTTTGGCGAACAATTGCAGGCAAAGAAAAGATATTTCACGATGATAAATATAGCTGTGCCGAATATGTTTATGAAGCGTTTAAGCGTGCTGGAATTTACTTGAAATACGATAGAGGAGATTTTATTTCGCCCGTTGGCATTTGGAAAAATGAAAATATCGAAATGATGGGCATGATTATTTGAATTGATTTGAGTAGAAGCCCTAAAAATAATAGGGCTTCTGCATTTACTATAAATTTTCGGGAGGCTATTTTTTAAACTGTGTCAAGTGAAAATTTCACAAAAGTGTTAATTTTACTTTAAACATAGAATATTATGACTCACAATCAACCATTTGACTTTGCATCTTTTCAAGAAGAAGCAATAAAAGGCTTATATTCAGG
>JANNDY010000149.1:0-31698 GCA_031378345.1 Emticicia sp.
TGATACATTTCGTACCTTAGTGCTGCAATTTCAGCTTTGTTGATTTGTAAAGTGAGCATTTTTTTGATTGTTTTGTCGCATCAAAGTTGCTCACTTTTTTACTCAAATAAAATGTGTGTTTTTACCCTGTTTAAAGTATAAACATAATTTTGGCGGTTTTGAAGCTCATCTGCTTGTCCATCCAAGTTGCCAAAGTCATTGAGTCATAATAAGCGGCATTGGGTGTTTTCCAAGGACTTTCTAAATCAATCGTTTTCGATAATTTGTTCATTCTCTTGATAGCGAAATCTAAGCTCAGAAGCGAGCCAATCGGTAGAGGAGGAATTAAACCTTTGTAGCGTTTTATTTTGCCATTAAACAAAAGTGTACTTTTTCCTTCATCATAAGTCGGGAAAGTTTGTACACCAAATTCTTTTGCCAAAGCATAAATTTTATCTTGTGTGGGTCCAACCCACGCACCACCCAAATCTACATAACTGCCATCATCAAAGTATTTCGTATAAACTCGCCCGCCCACTCTATCACGAGCTTCGAGCAAAAGTACACTTTTCCCAGCTTTAATTAATTCACGAGTAGCAGTTAAGCCAGCATAGCCAGCTCCAATAACGATAGTGTCGTACATATCCAATGATTGAATGAGTGAATGATAGAATAGTGCAAAATATTGATAATCAATTATTTATGCTAATTAAATGTAAAAATTTTATTTAAAAAAGTTACATTCAAAAATATTCTATCATTCTAACACTCTCTCATTCACTCATTAATTATATATACTGATTAATAATCATTTCAAATAATTCTTGCTTACCGCTTTTTTGTTGAGGTTCGCCATTTTTAAGGGCGATGTCGTGCAAATCTTCCAAAGTTAATTTTCCAGATTCATACAAAGCACCATCTCCACCATCAAAAGATGCGTAGCGATTTGAGCGAAGTTTTTTGTAGTCCGATTTTTCAAGAATATCATTAGCTACCAATAAAGCACGAGCAAAAACGTCCATTCCTGCAATATGAGCAATAAAAATATCGTCTAAATCGGTTGAATTTCTACGGGTTTTTGCATCAAAATTTACGCCGCCTGTTGTCAAACCACCCGCTTCTAAGATAACCAACATTGCTTCTGTCAATTCAAACAAATCTACTGGAAATTGGTCGGTGTCCCAACCATTTTGGTAGTCGCCACGGTTGGCATCAATGCTTCCCAACATTCCTGCATCAGCCGCCATTTGAAGCTCGTGAGCAAAAGTATGTCCTGCCAAAGTTGCATGATTTACCTCTACATTCAATTGAAAATCTTTGTCTAAACCATAATTACGCAAGAAACCGATTACGGTTTGAGCGTCATAATCATACTGGTGTTTCGATGGCTCACAAGGTTTTGGTTCGATATAGAATTTACCCGTAAAACCATTTTTTCGAGCATAATCACGAGAAATTGTAAGGAATTGAGCCAAATGGTCAATTTCTTTTTTAGTATTTGTGTTCAATAAAGACATATAACCCTCACGTCCTCCCCAGAAAACATAGCCTTCGCCGCCCAATTTGATAGTTGCATCAATAGCATTTTTTACTTGAAAACCGCCATGAGCAAGCACCTCAAAATTAGGGTTGGTAGAAGCCCCATTCATATAGCGTTTGTGAGAAAATAAATTGGCTGTTCCCCAAAGTAATTTTACACCACTTTCTTTTTGCTTGAGTTTGGCTAAATCAGTTATTGTTTCTAAATTTTTCTCAAATTCAGCTTGGGAGCTTCCTTCTGGAGCAATATCAGTATCATGGAAACAATAAAAAGGCGTGCCTAATTTTGTCATAAATTCAAAAGCAGCGTCTAATTTATCTTTGGCGGCATCCATCGGAGTTTTTGCCAAATCCCAAGGAAAAATCTTAGTTCCCGGACCGAATGGGTCGCCACCTACGCCACAGAAAGTATGCCAATAGGCAGTTGCAAAACGCAAATGTTCTGCCATTGTTTTGCCAGCAACGATGCGATTTGCATCATAATACTTAAATGCCAAATAATTATTAGATTCTTTGCCTTCAAAGGCAACAGCGTTTTTTAGGAATGGAAAATACTCTTTTTGACCAAGAGTGATGTTGAGCTTTGACATAAATGTTTTGTATTTGAAGCGTTCGAATGATTGAATATAATGCGAAGTAAATTATTAAGTGTCAAACATACAATTAATTTGTGGTTTTTTTTTATGAAAAATGATAATTATATACTCATGTTACGCACCAATCCCTTCGGGCTTGCCTGCATAACATGAATTATTTAAAGAAAATCAGTTCAATAATTTATAGAATATCTCAGATTTGGAAACAAATTTAATAAATACGTAAATTTGCAACACTAACCTTTATAAACTAACCTATTATTATGATTAACGAACTATTAAGCAATGGAATCTTTGTGATTCATGCTCTAAAAGGCTATTAGTACCACGAAAAAAGAATAATTGAATTGTTTCACAAAAATGGAATGTCGCATGAGTTTATTACCAACGGAGACCCAATATATTTCAAAAAAGAAATACTTGAGAAATATTTCGTTCCAGACATTGAATCAATACTTTCGGCGGGGGTGCTTTCATGTACGCTAAACCATATTTACGCTCTTGAAAAAATTGTAGAAAAAAACCTTGATTATGCCCTGATTTTTGAAAATGACCCCTTTTTTTTAGGGGATTTTGTTGGAGAATTAAAGAAAATAGTCGGAGAAATAGAAACTCTTGAAAAAGGTTTTATGATTTCATTAGAAAATAGCACGCTTAGACTACCATCATATTGGGAAGTTGAGAAAGGAAAACATTTATATCAAGCTGCTACTTGTCGAATGTCGGGTTCGTATTTAATAGATAAAAAAGGTGCGATTGATATTCTTAATGAGCTAAAATGCAATAAATGCCCCACCGTAGTTGATGGCTGGCATGACCAACTTATTGAACAAAATGTGGTAAAAATGTTTTGGGCTCACCCACCAATGGTTGAGGAAGGTTCTCATAACGGACATCTGAACGCTACTATTTCTACAAAACCTCGAAGTACATATAGGCGATTTGCATGGGCGGCTCAAAAATTCTACAAACTATATATAAGGCGGTTATTTCCTAACAAATATTTAATCAAGCAACAAACACAAGTCGAAACATTATGCCCGATTCTCCAAGAAACCCCATCGTTACAACCGTCAGAACCGATGATGATGTAAGAGGTATTTTAGCTCTTCAACAAAAAAATCTAAAAAAAAACCTTTCGCCCGAACAAATTCAAAGTCAAGGTTTTGTAACAGTTGAGCATAAATTTTCGGTACTAAAAGCCATGAACGATGCCCAGCCAAGCGTTATCGTAAAAGATGGTGAAATTGTGGTGGGCTATTGTTTGGCAATGTTGCCACAATTCCGAAATGATGTGCCAGAGCTAAAAAGTCTATTCGATTCGATTGATGAAATAGATTATGACGGACTTACGCTAAAAGAATTTAATTATGTAGTAATGGGGCAAGTTTGCGTAGGAGATGGCTATCGAAGTATGGGTTTTTTTGATGAAATGTATCAAAAACTACGTACAGAATTATCTGAAAAATACCCGATATGTGTAACCGATATTTCGACAAATAATACCCGTTCTTTGAAAGCTCATGTACGAGTTGGGTTTTTACCAGTGAAGGACTTTGAAGATACTACGCTCAATGAAGTTTGGCGAGTTGTTGTTTGGGATTGGAGATAACCTCTCATTTTTTGGGTAGAATTCTTTGAAGCTATTCTTGGCAAGAAAAAACTATTTTAATCTAAAAACAGCAATATTTCATCTAAAAACCATTAAATTGCATCAAAATTCAACGATTAGGCTTCATCTATAATTATAATAACATTATTTCTTTTTAAAATTCAAAAAACTACTTATGAGTCAAAATTTGATTAAATCTGGCGTAGTTACAGGTGAAGCACTTGCAGCTTTGTTACGCCACGCCAACGAAAACGATTATGCCCTTCCAGCGGTAAACGTTGTAGGTACAAACTCTGTAAATGGTGTAATGGAAGCTGCAAAGGCAGTAAATTCTCCAGTAATCATTCAGTTTTCTAATGGTGGTTCGTCTTTTTATGCGGGAAAAAGTTTACCAAATAAAAACCAAGAGGCAGCAATTGCTGGCGGAATTTCGGGGGCAATGCATGTGCATCAAATCGCCGAAATGTATGGAATTCCAGTGGTACTGCACACCGACCATTGTGCAAAGAAATTATTGCCGTGGATTGATGGTTTGTTAGATGCTGGTGAAAAATATTTCGACCTTCATGGTAAGCCATTGTATAGCTCGCACATGCTCGATTTGTCGGAAGAGCCAATCGAAGAAAATATTGAGATATGTTCAAAATATTTTGAGAGAATGGCAAAAATGGGCATGACCCTCGAAATCGAATTGGGAGTAACAGGTGGCGAAGAAGACGGTGTTGATAATTCTGACGTTGATAGTTCAAAACTTTATACACAACCTTCGGAAGTTGCTTATGCTTATGAGGAATTGAAGAAAATCTCTCCAAATTTCACAATCGCAGCAGCTTTTGGAAATGTTCACGGAGTTTATAAGCCAGGAAACGTAAAATTATCGCCAATTATCTTGAAAAATTCACAAGATTTTATTCAAGAAAAATTCGGAACAGGCGAATTGCCAGTAAACTTTGTGTTTCATGGTGGCTCAGGAAGTTCACGTGCTGAAATCAGAGAAGCCATTAAATATGGTGCAGTGAAAATGAATATTGATACTGACGTTCAATGGTCAACTTGGGAAGGTATCTTGAAATATTATAAAGAAAAAGAAGGCTATTTACAAGGACAATTGGGTAGCCCAGATGGTGCAGATTCGCCAAACAAAAAATACTACGACCCTCGTGTTTGGTTGCGTAAAGGCGAAGAAAGCATGATTGCTCGTTTGAAAGTTGCTTTTGAAGATTTGGATTGTATCAATCGCTGCGAAGGACTGGTTTAAAAATATTTCGGAGCATGGACTTCGAGTTTCGGAAAAGCAAAATCAGCTTTTTCTCGAAATCCGAAGTTCATGCTCTAACATTTATTACTCTCCTCTTATTTCCTTTAAAATCTCCGTACCGCCGTTTTCTAAAACCTCTTTTGCTAATTCTTCGCCTAACTTTTCGGCTTGGTCGGCAGGTCTTTTACAGTATTTTCTTACAATAGTTTGACCGTCTAAACTAATTATTCCTGCCGTCATTTCAAGTTCTAAATGTCCATTTTTTTCGTCAGAAATACACCAACCAAAAGATGGAATTGAACAGCCTCCTTGTAATTTACGCAAATAGGCACGCTCGGCAATTAAGCATTTTTCAGTAATAGTATTATTGATTAACTCTCTGATAATTAAGCGTTTATCTTCTGAAAGACTCTTTGCTGCTTCAATTGCAACACAACCTTGTCCCACTGGCGGAGTGAATTCTTCGGTAGATAATTGTTCAATAATTAGGTCGTCATAGCCCATGCGATGTACGCCTGCGTAAGCAAGTATGAGGGCATCACAATACCCTTCTTCGAGCTTTCTTAAACGTGTTTGGAGATTACCTCTCATATCGACAATTTCGATGTGTGGATAATAATGTCGGAGCATCGCCACACGGCGAGTAGACGATGTGCCAACGACAAAAGTGTCTTTATTAAGCGAAAGGTTTTTCTTGAAACTCACCAAAACATCTCGAATTCCTTCACGTTCCGTAAAAGCAATAATTTCTAAATCTTCGGCAAGTTCTGATTGCAAGTCTTTGGCAGAATGTACTGCAATATCAATTTCTCCAGAGCGAAGTTGGTCTTCTAATTCTTCTGTAAAAACACCTTTGCTACCAATCTTCGATAAAGCACGGTCGAGAATCTTGTCGCCTTTTGTATCAATTATAACTATCTCAGTATCAATGTTTTGTGCTGCTAATTTGTCTTGAACATAATAGGCTTGCCAAAGTGCTAATTTACTGCCACGTGTACCAATTTTTATTTTCATATCAGTTCTGTGGGACGAACTTCCAGTTCGTCCATAAAAGCATAGTTAGATTCTTTACTATAAATATCTACGAAATTTTTACGTATTTGGTAAGTTCATCTCATCAATCTCGCAATAGCGAGCGAAATATCTAAAAATACAATTTTTGCACGAGCATTACGCTCAATGTGAAAATGTGATTCACTTAAAAGTGTAGTTATTTGTTCTAAATTATTGATATTCAATACATTAGAAAACTTCTGAACAAAAATCAACTCATCACCTTCGAGTTTGATAAGGTTTTCTCCACCATGTCTGTATAAGAAAATTTCACGAAAAATCTTCAACCCATATATCAACATTGCTTTTTGATATTCTTTGCCTTTGGTGTCAAATTCGTCAGCCATTGGTACTAATTTCTGAATATCAAGGGCATAGCATCTACGCATCCAATTGGCAAACCAGCTATGTTCGTCGTCCTCAGATTTGGTAGAAATCTCCAAAGCCCGATTCAAATTTCCTTCCGAAAGGTATGCTATTTGCTTGGCTCGCTCATAAGTAACTGTTTGATTTTTAGGTAGATAGGCAATAATTTCATCATCAGTAAAATTGCGTATCGCTACTCTTTGTGTGCGTGAAATGATGGTTGTCAACAACTTGTCCATGCTGTTGACTACAAGCAGAAACAGCGTTTGTTCGGGTGGCTCTTCTAAAATTTTGAGTAAAGCATTTCCTGCGGCAACATTGAGTATTTCGGCTTGCCAAATAATGACAATTTTATAACCACCTTCATAAGATTTCAAAGATAATTTTTGAATCAATTGACGAGATTCTTCGGCAGGAATATTTCCTTGCTTGATAGCGATTTTTTCGAGCCAATCTGATAAATTTCCGTAAGGCGTTTCTTTCACAAAAGCCCGCCATTGCACCATAAAGTTTTCGGACAAAACAGCTTTTCCACCAGCCGTTGGAAAGATGAAATTGACATCAGGGTGAGCCAATTTGCTCATTTTACTGCAATTTGGGCAGCGTCCACAAGCATCATCAGCTTGCTTGTCTTCACAGTTGATATAAGTTGCATACGCCAAAGCCATTGCCAAATTTGCACTGCCTTCGCCTCCATGAAAGAGTTGTGCATGAGCAACATGGTTATCATTCACCGCTTTTATAAGCGACTTTTTTACTTCGGTAAGACCAGTGATTTGTTTGAATTGCACAGGAAGAATAAAGAATTGGTACGTATTAAATTAGTAGTTGATTTGCCATTTATTACCATTTTCAACTTTATTAATAAATTGATTTTTTTCAAGTTTGGATACAATACTCCTAATTTTTCTTTTAAAACTATCAAATTTTGTATAATATAACTCTGCGTGAGGAAGTTTTAACGCAATTTCTGATGCGTTTAGTGTTTTATTTTTACTATATTTATTGGCTTTATATAATTCTAAAAGCACCTCTTTTTGAAGTTGCGGAAGGGTACTATAATTTTCACCAAAAATACTTTTTAATTCTTGTTGAAAATCAAAAGTGTCTTTTATAAACTCACGATTAACAAAATAAACAGGATACAATTTATGACTTAATTCATGTTTAAAAATAAGTCCACTTTTTTCCAATTTCTCAATAGCTTCATAATGATTATTATCAAGTGAAAGTAAAATAGTATATCTATATCTATTATTAGCTTTTTCAGACTTATAAAGATAGGACAACACAATCTTTTGCTCTTGACTTAGTTCTATTCCTCCCAACGCATTTTCAATAAATAAATCATACGTTTCAAACAAAGTTTCCATTTTTTCATCAAAGAGTCGCCCTTTGGGTATAAAAAGGCCTAAATCATCTTCGCTATAAAAACGATAATAGGGCAAATCAATCTGATTTTCAAGAGCAATATTTGTTAAAGTTGCCATGCCAATTCCTTTACCTTCCCATTTATCAAAAACTTTTAGAATAGCTGCTAATTTTGGGTTTCTTGGCTTAGAATCAGGAATTATTCTCCGAATAGGAAGTGCATGGTTTGTTTCTTCAATCAATAATAACTTTTTGAATGACCCAGGATTTCTAATTTCAATATGTGTATTGGGCTTTATCGTAATATTAATGTATTTATCAATAGAATAATCTCGGTGAGCAATAGCATTATTTACACATTCACGAATAAGTTTATCAGGATATTCAGGTGCTTTACTACCCGCATTTTCAAAACTTACGCCAACCTGAATATTTTTGTAAATATAAGCGACCGATTTTTCCATCAAAGGCAAAACATTGTCCTTATAAACTTTTTTGTCTTGAACAATTTGAACCTCTGAATCAACAAAACCATCTACTTGACACCGATTTCCTATAAAATCTTCGGGGTGATTTCCACAAACTAACATTCCAAGAGTAGTAATTTTTTCATCAATAACGAATCTTTTTCTTGTCATGAATGGCAAAGCCGCAGGAATATCAGCTTTAAAAGTTTCAACTTTTGTTTCTTTATTAAGTAGCTGAATATACTCATTCAGTTTGTCCACATCAAGGTCATTTAAAGTAGCGTTTTCTACTGGTAAAAGTTCTCGGGCGTTAATAATTTCTTCAATGACCTCAACTTGTCGCTTAATATCATCTTCCGAAATTTTATGATCGCCTGTTAATTTTCGTTGGTAGGCAATTTTCTCAAAATAAACAAACTTATTCTCGTCAGGTACTTTATCAATGTAAAGCACTAAAATTCTTTCATTCAAAAAATCTTTAATTTGAAAATTGACAAATTCTGTAGTATTGATGATATTATTTTGAGCATCTGTAAATGATTTAGCAATAGTTTCTTTGATATTATTTTCAAAATCTTCATTATATCCTCGTAAAATATAAGCGGGCGGATTTTGTTTTTCTTCAATGCCAATAATAACAATTCCTCCATTAGTATTCAAAAAAGCACAGATAGAATGATAGAGAGATTTTGCCCCTTTTGGATTCGCAGGAGTAGGTTTCAGCTCAATAAGTTCAGTTTCGACAGCTTGAAAAGTATCGTTGACAATACAATCCTCTAATTTCTGGAGTATTTTATCTATTGCTTTCATGTAACAAATATAGGATTTTTTTAAGCTTTATTCTTATAAATATATCTCAATATTGCCACCTCCGCCTCCGTCAATTGCTTCTCTCTGCGAGCCATCGTAGCATTGATTACTTGAATTGCTTTATCAAAACGATAATCCATATATTCGGTATCAGCACCGCCCCAAGTGAACGACGGAATGTGTTTATCTTGAAAACCAGCACCATAAACATTGCTACTTACGCCCACAACCGTACCAGTATTGAACATCGTGCTGATGCCCGCTTTGGTATAATCGCCCATGAAAAGTCCACAGAAAAGTTCACCTGTTTTTTCGAGTTGATTGGTGGCATAATTATACAATTTTACTTCTGTATAATCATTTTTTAGGTTAGAATTATTGCAATTTGCACCTAAATTACACCATTCTCCAATCACCGAGCCACCCAAAAATCCATCATGGGCTTTATTAGAGTAGCCAAAAAACACCGAACTTCCAACTTCGCCACCAACTCTGCAAAATGGTCCGAGAGTGGTATTTGGTCGCATTTTGCTTCCCCAAGCTACCATGCTATTTTCGCAAGCGGCAAATGGGCCAATAACTATCGAGCCTTCTTGAATAATTGCATTTTTACCAATATAAATTGGTCCTTGTTCGGCATTCAAAATAACGGCTTTGATGCTTACTCCTTCCTCTACAAAAATATTTTCGGGAGCATAAACTCTTGTAAATTCGTCAGTAATTGCTTGCGATTTCCTTCCTTTGGTGAGGAGTTTAAAATCTACTTTTATTTGTTCACCATTTTTTAGGAAAATATCTGGTAAGTTTTTAATAATTGTTGCTTTTCCTGAAAATTCTACCTTGATAAATTGCTTATTATCAATAGGATAGGATACTATTTTAGAAGTTTTTATTGCTAAAACATTTTCTTCAAAAACTAACATTTCACCTTCTTGTAATGTCGAAATTTCATTCAAAAGTGCTTCATTTGGGCAAACTGCACCACTAATAAAAACCTTTTGTTCGGAAGTCTGGGGAGTTTTTTTTTGTAAATATTCTTCGGTTAAAAAAGAAATTTCGGACGAAAGAACTTTCTCCCATTTTTCACGAATCGTCAGAATTCCGCAACGGATTTCGGCAATAGGACGAATAAAAGTAAAAGGCTTTAATTGATTTCTGATTTGTTGGTCATCAAAAAGAATGTATTGCATTATTTTTCCTTTGGTTGTTCTGAAAGTGCAAATATACAGAAAAAGCAAAGAAGGCTTCGCTTTGAGCGAAGCCTTCTTTAATAATATTTGTAAAAACGTATTTCCTACACAGTTATCTTATTAAATTCTTCCAAACCAAATTTGGCAACAACGTCGGCTGGCACGCCTTCCCATTGATTAGGAACATTTCCCAAATAACCCAAATCTTTGAATCCTATTGGTGAAGTATAAAAACCTGTAACAACAAAATTACGAATATGCGAGAAAAACGAAGCCCCATGCTTAAACGCTGGCTTTACTTTTTCTGGATAAGCGATATCATCAACAATCTCAATTTGTTGTGTTTTGCTACATAACACGAATTTTTTACTAAAACGCTTAGTTGATTCAAAATCAAGCCACATCAAACCGCCACGCATTTTGTCTTGGTGTTGTGGTTGGTCTTTCATCATAAATTCGATAAATGCTGGCACGCCCGCTTGCGTGGCACTCTCCGATTTGGCATCGGCAGGAATGATAATATCGCTCAAAATCGTTACCGTTTTGAGTTCGTGAGCAGTAAAAAACTTTTCGGTTTTTAGTTTTGCATCACGAATCGCCTCTTCTTTTAGTCGTCCGTTTGGCACAACAAAAGGTTTTTCGGGAGCAATAGTTAGCGTGCCATCTATATATGAGGCTGCTAATTCGCCCGATGGCGTTGCGGCAAGTCCTAAACTGCCGAGTGATATATTTTTAAGAATTTCTCTACGGTTCATATTCAATGAGTGAATTGGTGAATGAGTGAATTGGTGAATGTCGTTATTCCAAATAAATACGCAACAACTTTCAAACTTTTCAACTTATTACTATTAAAGACTTTTTCTTTTCACTTGTTCAGTGATGTATTCCGAAGTTCGCATTGATGATGCCAAAATCGTCCAAGTTACATTTTTATCTCCTTGCGTAACAAATGGTGCCGCATCAACCACAAATAAATTTTTCACATCATGTGCTTGCTGGAAGGCATTCAAGGCAGACTTTTTAGGGTCATTTCCCATACGAACCGTGCCTACTTCGTGAATAATCAAACCTGGGGCAGCCAATCCATAATTTGTTTCTGGACCAGGCTTATTTCCTAATGGAATTCCGCCCATTTCATGAATAATCTGCTCGAAAGTATCCTGCATGTGCTTTGCCTGATTAATTTCATCTTGCGTCCATTTATAATGAAAACGAAGCACAGGAATGCCATATTTATCAACCGTAGTAGGGTCAATTTCGCAATAATTCGATGCCAAAGGTACAGATTCGCCACGACCAGCCATGCCGATGTAAGCTCCGTAAAAACGACGAAAATCATCTTTCAAGCCAGAGCCATAGCCGCCTGCATCTTTTTTGTTTCCATCACGGCCTGGTATTTTACCATTCAAAGATTCAATACCCATTCCAAAACCAAACGAAGGCATGCCCATTCCGCCGCCATATTCGATATGATAACCACGTGAAAAATCTAACTTTTTGTTATCCAACCACCACGGCGTATAAACGTGCATTCCACCTACCCCATCTTCGTTATAACGCTTCCTGTCCATCAAAGAAGGAATAAATGCCGAGCGACTTGCCCCTGTTGAGTCATTGATATATTTTCCAACTACACCACTCGTATTTGCCAAGCCATTCTCGAAACGAGACGACTTAGAATTGAGCAACAAACGAGCAGACTCGCCAGCCGAAGCAGCTAAAATAACTACTTTCGCACGAACAACTTTTTCTTCCATCGTTATTTTATCAACGTAAGAAACGCCAGTCGAAAGTCCAGTATTTGGGTCGGTCAAAACCTCCCGAGCCATTGCATTGTTTATCAAAGTCAAATTTCCAGTTTTCATGGCAGGAATTACCAAGACAGAAGAAGCTGAAAAATCGCCATAAACCATGCAACCACGGCTACATTGCCCACAATAAAAACAAGCCTGACGGTGGTCATTTATTTTCTTGGTAAGCATTGACATTCGAGAAGGCAAAACAGGAATATTGAGTCCTTTTCCTGCTTTTTTTATCATTAACTCATGCAAACGAGGCATTGGAGCAGGCAAATAAATGCTATCGGGATTATTTGGATAGTTGGCATTTGCACCAAAAACGCCAATTAATCTATCAACTCGGTCATAATATGGACTAATATCGTCATAAGTAATTGGCCAATCATCGCCCACGCCCGAAAGCGTTCCACGACGAAAATCGTCAGGACCAAAACGTAGTGAAATTCGTCCCCAGTGATTGGTACGCCCGCCCAACATTCTTGAACGAAACCACTTAAATTCAGTACCGGGAGCTGTCGTATAAGGTTCGCCTTCAATTTGCCAACCTCCCCAAGCAGCATCAAAATCACCAAACGGACGAGTTGTACTTGCCCCTCTTCGTGGCGACTCCCAAGGTGGCTTCATTTGATTGATATATTTTGGGTCGGCCGGGTCGAAATAGCCACCCGCTTCCAAAAGGCATACTTTTGCACCTGCTTTGGTTAGTTCGTGGGCAGCCATTCCACCGCCAGCACCTGAGCCAACGATGATTACATCATAGACTTTTGGTTGCTCTTTAATCTCGAATAAGTTCATTTTTTATGAAGGTTGAATAGCGTTTGTTGATTTTGAACTACTAAAATAGATGTTTTTATTTTCTTTGATACTTTGTTTGGAATATTTATTTTATTTTGAAAATTTTGGACATAATAAAAGACTCGATTTGAGCCTTTTTACTTTAAAAATCTGTGTTACGAAATTATTAAATCGTCTTCGTTACGGGCAATAATTTGTAATTTTTCTTTGAAAATGCTGAAGATGCCTTTTGCTTTTATTGATTTGTTTTGTAACCAGCGACATACCAACCCCTCAAAAGCAAAAACTTTTGAGAGGGTTTTCGTTTCTATGGTGCAATACCTTAACTTTGCACACTGGTTTTTGATTTACACTTAAAAATCGTTGTATAAATACTTTCCAACTGACAACTTTTTAACTTTAAAACTAAAAGATATGACCGAAACTCCGCAAAAATATACCGTTACTGCCGCTTTGATTTATGCCAATGGTCCCATTCATATTGGGCATTTGGCTGGCTGCTATATTCCTGCTGATATTTATGTGCGTTATCTCCGAGCAAAAGGGGCTGATGTTGCATTTATCAGTGGTACCGACGAACACGGCGTTCCGATTACGGTTAAGGCCCGCAAAGAAGGCAAAACTCCTCAACAAGTCGTTGATTTTTACTACGAACAAATCAAAAATTCGTTTTCTGATTTTGGTATTTCGTTTGATATTTACTCTCGCACATCTAACCAAACACACCATAAAAACTCGCAAGAGATTTTTACGACGATGTTTGATAAAGGCTATTTCGATGAAGAAACCAGCGAACAATATTTCGATGAAGTAGCTCAACAGTTTTTGGCTGATAGATACATCGTGGGCGAATGTCCATCTTGTGGAAACCCGAATGCTTATGGCGACCAATGCGAAAAATGTGGTTCGACGCTCTCTCCAACTGAGTTAAAAAACCCTCGTTCGACGCTTTCAGGCTCAAAACCTGTCATGAAAAGTACCAAAAACTGGTATTTGCCCCTCGACCGTATGCAGCCCGAAATCGAGAAATATGTGAATAGCCACAAAGAATGGAAGCCAAATGTTTTTGGTCAATGCCAATCTTGGCTAAAAGAAGGTCTTCGTCCGCGTGCCATGACTCGTGATTTGGACTGGGGAATCAGCGTGCCTTTGCCCGATACCGAAGGTAAGGTTTTATACGTTTGGTTCGATGCACCGATTGGCTACATTACATTTACCCAAGAATGGGCTGCCCAAAACGGCAAAAATTGGAAAGATTACTGGAAAAATGACTCGACAAAGTTGGTACATTTCATCGGTAAAGATAATATTGTTTTCCACTGTATTATTTTCCCTGCGATGTTGATGGCGGAAGGAAGCTATATCTTACCCGACAGCGTGCCAGCCAATGAGTTTATGAATTTGGAAGGTGACAAGATTTCGACTTCGAGGAATTGGGCGGTTTGGTTGCACGAATATTTGGAAGAATTCCCAAACAAACAAGATGTATTGCGTTATGCTCTTTCGGCCAATATGCCCGAATCAAAAGACAATGATTTTACTTGGAAAGATTTCCAAACCAAAAATAATAGTGAATTAGTTGCCATTTACGGAAACTTCGTGAATCGTGCGGTGGTTCTTACGCATAAGTTTTACAGCGGAAAAGTACCCGCACAAGGCGAGTTAACCGAATACGACAAAGAAACGATTGGAACTTTGGCAGATTTTCCGAAGAAAATAGGTGATTCTATAGAAAATTATCGTTTTCGTGAAGGTTTGGCAAACATGATGGATTTGGCACGTTTAGGTAATAAGTATTTGGCAGAAACTGAGCCGTGGAAAGTCATTAAAGAAAACCCTGCTCGTGTTGAAACAATTATGAATATTGCTTTGCAGATTGCCGCTAACTTAGCGATTTTGTCAGAGCCTTTCTTGCCTTTTACTTCCGAGAAATTAAGAAAACAATTAGGTTTAAACGAAACTACTTGGGCAGAAACGGGCGGAGCAGATTTATTGCCCGTTGGCACATTAATTGGCGAATCAAGTCTATTATTCGAGAAAATAGAAGATGATGCCATTGAAAAACAAGTAAAGAAATTACAAGAATCGAAGCGAATGAATGAATTAGAAAATGTGAAAGTACCTGCTTTGAAGGAAACGATTCAGTACGATGATTTTGCCAAAATGGATATTCGTATCGGCACAATTTTAGAAGCAGAAAAATTACCAAAAAGCGATAAATTATTAAAATTCTTGGTGGACGATGGTTTCGAGAAACGCATAATTTTGAGCGGAATTGCAAAGCATTTTTCACCAGAAGAAATGATTGGCAAACAAGTAACTTTCTTGGCAAATCTTGCCCCAAGAAAAATGATGGGAATAGAATCGAACGGAATGATTTTGATGGCAGAAAACCGTGACGGAAGTTTAACACTTCTTCAACCTCACAAAGAAGTTTGGAATGGTGGACCTGTAAGTTAATTTTCAATGATAGAATGAGTGAATGATAGAGTGACGGAATATAAAATATTCAATCATTATATCAATCACTCATTCAAAATTATTTTTACACTCCCCCTTTCACAAAAGGCAATTTCGTAACTACTCCTTTAAGCAATTTTTCTCTTACTTTGATATAAACTTCCGTTCCAACTTTGGCGAATGCTGTTGGCACGTGTCCCATTGCGATTCCTTTCTGTAAAGTCGGCGATTGAGTTCCAGAAGTCACTTCTCCGAGTTTGTTTCCTTCTGCATCACAGATTTCGTAATGACTACGAGGAATCGCTCGGTCAATCATTTCTATTCCAACCAATTTACGCTTCAAACCTGCTTCTTTTTGTGCTTTTAGGTTTTCTGAATTAATGAAGTTCTTCGTAAATTTCGTTACCCAACCTAAACCTGCTTCTAATGGGGAATCGGTATCATTAAGTTCGTGACCGTAAAGACAATAACCCATTTCCATGCGAAGTGTATCTCTCGCACCCAAGCCAATTGGCTTGATGTCGAACTCCGCTCCCGCTTCAAAAATAGCATTCCACATTTTTTCGGCATCTTTGTTCCAAACATAAATTTCAAAACCACCTGCACCTGTATAGCCAGTTGCCGACACAAAAACATCTTCAATTCCTGCCACAGTTCCTGCTTTGTAAGTATAATAATTCATTGAGGCTAAATCAATATCTGTTAGCTTTTGGAGCGTTGGCAAAGCTTTTGGTCCTTGAACGGCAAACAAGCAAAGTTTATCTGAGATGTTTTCGAGTTCTACGCCAAAAGTATTATTTTGTTGAATCCAGTTCCAATCTTTTTCAATATTTGAGGCATTTACTACCAAATAATACTCATTCTCGTCCCAACGATAAACTAATAAGTCATCTACTACACCACCCTCATTATTAGGGAAATAAGCATATTGAACTTTTCCATCAAAAAGAGCCGAAACATCATTTGAAACAATATGCTGCAAAAACTCAGTTGCATGCTCGCCCCTTACCACAAACTCGCCCATGTGCGAAACATCAAACACGCCCACGCCATTACGCACACAATTGTGTTCTTCATTATCTGACGAATAACGAACTGGCATTAAAAAACCACCAAAAGGCACCATTTTTCCGCCAAGTTTCTCGTGTAAATCACTTAAAGGTATTTTCTTTATATCTTCTTCCATTAGTTTGTCTAAAATTTTCTGCAAATTGAAAAAAAAAATGCAGATTGTTAAAAAATTCTCTGGAATTTTAACAATCTGCAAATATTTATTGAGTGTATTTTACTTACACTTTTTTCTTGATAGCAATTTTTTTGCCAGCATCAAGCAACTGATTGATTTCGGTATAGCCCAAAAACATTTTTACTACTTTACCTGAATTTGGGTCAATAAAAAATAACGATGGATAACCTTGTACTTCATAAATACTTGATAACCTCAATCCTTCATCGCTTTCCATATCAATGGCAGCATTTACAAAGTTTTCGTTGAAAAACTCACCCAATGCTTTGTCAGGAAAAACCCTCGATTGAAGCATTTTGCATGGGCCGCACCAAGTTGTGTAGGCATCCATAAATATTAATTTTTTTTCAGCTTTAGCTTTTTTAACTATTTCTTTCCAAGAAGATTCGGTGAATTTAATGCCTGTCGAACTGTGTTGCTGAGCATAAGTTGAGAAGCTAAAAAGTAGTCCAATAGTAGCAAACAATAGGTTTTTCTTCATTTTTTGATTTTTTTGTTACACAAATTGTCTTTGACTTTTTGTGAAAGTGGTTATTAAACAGAATAACGAACAAGTATAAGTTTTTAGTTTCTTTGGTGATGAATATAGCAAAATTCTTACCAAAATTTTGCCACAAAGGCACCAAGGCACAAACTATAACCACAGATTTATCAAAGCTGATTTTCCAATATGATTTGTTGCTGTAGTTGAATCATTCAAAATAATTGTTGAGCCATCTGCACCCAAATCCCAAATATTGCCTTGCAAAAAGACGTTCATTCCTTTTTTTATTCCTGCTTCATTTTTAGCTCTACCAGCCATTGCATGTTTTACCCACGCCTCACCAAGTGTGAGTTTTCCTATATCGGCAATGGCATTTGGTGGTGTTTCTGCCCCAGAATAACCTGTCCATTTTTTATTCCAAAATCCATAACCATTTGAATATGAGGGAGTTACGACAAAATCTACCCCCTTTTTTTTCAAAATCTTATAAGATTCCGAAAACCACGCATCGGCACAAACCAAGACAGCCATTTTGCCTATGGGTGTTTCAAAAACTGGAATTTCTTCGGGTTTTGCGGGGCAAACAAAAGAAAGTTCGTCTGCCGTTGGAAAAGATTTTTTAATCAAATTGGGGTTCAGTTTTCCATCAGAATCAAACACCATCGAAGCATTATAAAGCAAGCCTTTGTTTGTTTTCAAAATACCATTTTCTACACTTGGGCTTGGCAATAAGATTGAACCTGCCACAATCGTAACGCCAAACTTTGCAGCTAATTCCGAAAAAACATTTTGATAAATTCTTGCCATTTCGGGGGCTTTCATGGCAAAAGCGGCATATTTTACTTTGTCTTTTACTTCATTTGGAGCAAATAAATATGTTTTCAAAAAACTCCCAATATTACTCAAAACCATCGTTTGAAGACCCTCTGCTAAGGTTTTTGCTTCATAAATACTCCCTTTTTCATTGGCAGCTACCAGAAACGTACCAAGATATTCAGGAAAAACGACCACAGTTTTATTATCAACCAGAAAACCCTTTTTCTGAGCTTCCATCAAATAAAATTTTATCTTACTTCTAAAATTTCGCTCAGAAGCATAATCAATAGGTTGCATAAATGCTTGAATACCAATTACGTTGCCTTTGTCAGTATTTTTCCCAAAAGATTCCAAAATGTCAATTTTGAAAGAAACAGTTTGAGCTGTTCCTCTGCCCAAGCTTGCCCAAATAAGATAAATCCCAATGAAAGAAATTAGTAAGAAAACAGTAATTTTTAGCCCGTTTTTCATAGAAAAAATAATTTTATCGGCAATTTCCAAAATATTTTACAAACAATCCTAAGCCTTTTCGTAATTTTGTACTTAAAGTTTTTTTTACACAAATTTTACTCCCTTCTTGGGTTGGTGGCTTTTATATGAAATTCGGCGTAGTAGTATTTCCAGGTTCAAATTGCGAAGACGATACAGTTTTTGCTCTCCGACATAACCTCGGACAAGAAGTAGTAAAACTTTGGCACAAAGACCACGACTTGCAAGGTTGCGATTTTGTGATTTTGCCTGGAGGATTCTCTTATGGAGATTATCTTCGTTCGGGGGCAATTGCACGTTTTTCGCCAATTATGAATGAAGTAATTGCTCACGCCAATAGAGGTGGCTACGTGATGGCAATTTGTAATGGTTTTCAGATTATTGCTGAGGCAGGGCTTGTTCCGGGGGTTTTATTGAAAAATATTGGTCAAAAATACATTTGCCGAAATATCCATTTGATGCCACAAAGCAAGTCGGCAATTTTGACAGCAGACTTAGAAATGAGGGCTTTCAAGATTCCAATTGCTCATGGTGATGGCCGCTATTTTGCTGACGAAAACACCCTCAAAAGCCTCAATGACAACGACCAAGTGCTTTTTCGTTATTGCGATGCCTTCGGAAATATTACACCAGAAGCAAATCCGAATGGAAGTTTGGCGAACATTGCGGGCGTGTGCAACGCAGGAAAGAACGTTTTTGGCATGATGCCTCACCCTGAAAGAGCTTCGGACGAGGCTTTGGGAAATATTGACGGAAAGTTTATTTTGGAACAAGTTACCGCAGTTTTGGCTTAAAAAAATGACAAAACCATATATTGTTGGCATCACGGGCGGGAGTGCTTCGGGAAAAACATATTTTCTGCACCAATTATTAGAAGCTTTTTCAAAGGAAGAAATTTGTCTGATTTCGCAAGATAATTATTATCGTACGCAAGAATTTGTTCCGAAAGACGAAAATAATATTGAAAACTATGACCTTCCCGAAGCGATTGACTTTGAATTATATGCTCAGCATATCGAAGATTTAAAAAATGGGAAAGTTGTAAAGCATAAGGAATACGTTTTCAATAATCCAAATATTGTTCCCAAAACTTTAGTCTTTAAACCTTCTCCAATTATTGTTGTGGAAGGGATTTTCGTATTTCACTCTCCAGAAGTGTCAAAATTGCTTGATTTGAAGGTTTTTATTGATGCCAAAGAACATATCAAAATCAAACGTCGCATCATTAGAGATAATAATGAACGAGGCTATGACTTAGCCGACGTACTTTATCGCTGGGAAAATCACGTTGCCCCTACCTACGATAAATTCATCGAACCAACCAAATATGATGCTGATATTATCATCAATAATAACAAGCATTTTGAAAGAGGTTTGGCTATTTTGACTGCCTATTTAAAGGCGAAACTTTCTTAGTACGACGGGTTTTTAACCCGTCTTCGCCGAGAATTTGAAAAAGGCGGAGTCGGAACTCCGTCTGGGCGACCCCGCCCCACATTTAGGCACGTTTTTTGCTGTAAATTGAGTATTCAGCTATTGAAAAAATCAATTTACACTTATGAAACGTATCATTTCTTTCGCCATGATTGCCTTGGTTTTGGGCGTAATTTCATGTAAAAAATCATCTACAAGCAACGACATAACTCCTCAAGTAATTCAGCAATTGACCAAATGTCCTTTAAAAAATGTCAATTCTGATAAAGGCATAGCACTTTCTTCTTTTGAATATACCCTCAGTCGCATCAAGCGTATTGTAAACAAAGAAGGCGAGGAAGTTGGCACTACTTTTACTTATAATATCAAAAATCAGATTGAGAAAATGGAGATTTCCACTCCACGACCTGAAGATACCTACACGGTGCTTTTTGTATATGATGCTACTGCAAAAATCATAAAAACAAAGACATCGGTAAAGGGTTATGAATTTCAGGTGAATGATTTTGTTTATACAGGCGACAAAATCACTAAAATTAATACAAGTTTTGATATTTTTGGCTACAAAGTGGGTGGAATAACAAGAGTAGAATATATTGGCGAAAATGTATCGAAAGTTTATACTAAAATAGAAGGCGAACCAGAATTACTAACTTTTGAAGGAGTAAGCTATGACACCAAAGCTCAATTTTATCCAGATGGCTATCGCACAATGGCATTGGGTTTTGTTGGTTTGGCAAATAATTTCTTTGCTTTTTTTGGCAAAAACAACCCTATTTCAGTAAAAATTTATGACGATAATGGAAAACTTGAGGAGGCAACCGATATAGTTTATGAATATAGCAAAAATGGTTTGCCATCAAAAGGCATAAAAACCATTACAAAAGGCACCAATAAGACGGTTTTGAATGTTGCTTATCAGTATGTTTGTAATTGATTTTCTTTCATAAAAAAACTCAGTGAAACTCCGTGGCGACCGTCACTCGGCTTAACTCCGTTTACTCTGTGGTAAAAAACCTCACAAATAAACAATTCGCTAAAAAAATGGTTAATTTTGCGTAACATTACTACAATTCGATTTTATGCAAAATATCATTTTCTGGTTCAGAAACGACTTACGACTACACGACAACGAGGCATTATTAGAAGCTCAAAAAGCAGGAAATGTTATTCCAGTTTATGTTTTTGACGAACGACAATTCAAAACCACTTCACTTGGATTTAAGCGAACAGGTGCTTTTCGAGCAAAATTTTTATTAGAATCTGTTGAAAATTTACGAAATAATTTACGAAAAATCAGTTCAGATTTAATCATCAGAATTGGAAAACCCGAAGAAATTTTGGCAAAAATGGCTGCCGAATATCAAGCTGCCGCAGTGTATGCCAGCAAAGAAGTTACCCAGGAAGAAACCACCATCGAAGCCAATCTTTCGAAGCGAATAAAACCCCTCAATATAGAAATCGAATTAATTTGGATAGCCACCCTTTATCACGCCCGTGATTTGCCTTTCCAGATAAATTATTTACCCGATATTTTTACTGAATTTAGAAAAAAAGTTGAACGTTCTTCAAAAATCCGTGCCACATTCGATGCCCCAAAACAATTACAGAAAGTTGAAAATATAGAACTCGGCAATATTCCTACTTTACAGGATTTAGGCTTCAAAAATGCTCCAGTGCTTGAAAAACGCACTGTTTTGGATTTCAAAGGAGGAGAATCAGAAGCATTAAATCGTCTCAATGAATATATTTGGAGCAAAGATTTATTGAAAACCTACAAAGAAACTCGCAATGAACTTATTGGCGGAGATTATTCTTCAAAACTTTCGGCATGGTTGAGTTTGGGCTGTATTTCTCCACGCAAAATTTATGAAGAAGTAAAGAAATATGAGCAAAATGTTACTTCTAATGATTCTACTTATTGGCTGGTTTTTGAATTGATTTGGAGAGATTATTTTCACTTTATTGCCTTAAAATTCGGTACAAGAATTTTTAAATCAAGTGGAATCAAAAATGATTTGATTAAAACTTGGAAACACCACGCACCAAGTTTTGAAAAATGGAAAAATGCCGAAACTGGTGTGCCATTTATTGATGCAAATATGAAGGAGTTGCAACTCACCGGTTTTATGTCGAATCGTGGGCGGCAAAATGTGGCAAGTTATCTTACTAAAGATTTGGGCATTGACTGGACTTGGGGAGCGAGCTATTTTGAAAGCCAATTAATTGACTATGATGTATGTAGCAATTGGGGAAATTGGAACTATGTGGCTGGCGTAGGCAACGACCCTCGTGAAAACCGATACTTTAATATTGAAACCCAAGTTGAAAAATATGATAAAAATGGTGATTATGTAAAACTTTGGCTTTCGGAATTGTAGATATATTTCCTCAAAAGGATAAAATGTCCTTCAAAGTTTTAAATATCAACATCAAATTCGTCCGTTTGCTAAGATTTTTATCCATTTATATAGTTTAGCCTCTTGCATATTATTTTCAAATCATTACATTTGAGCAAAATTTTTATCAAAAACAAAAACCGCATTAAAACAATGAACAAAAGCACACTCATCATCGTTGGTATTTTACTAATTTTTGGTATGTACGGATGTAGCTCATATAATGGCTTGGTAGGAAAAGACCAAGACGTGAAAGGCAAATGGGCAAACGTACAAACGGCTTATCAACGCCGCTCTGACTTAATTCCAAACTTGGTAAATACTGTAAAAGGTGCTGCCGATTTTGAAAAAAGCACACTTACAGCGGTCATTCAAGCACGTGCCAATGCTACTGCCGTAAACATCAAAGCAGATGCTTTAACACCAGAAAACATTCAGAAATTTCAAGCAGCACAAGACCAATTGAGTGGTTCGTTGAGCCGATTATTAGTTTCTGTTGAAAAATACCCCGATTTGAAAGCTAATCAAAACTTCCTTGAGCTTCAATCTCAATTAGAAGGTACTGAAAATCGAATTGCAGTTGCTCGAAATGACTTCAATGGCTCAGTGCAAATATACAATGCTTCTGCCTTAGCGTTCCCGACAGTTATTTTTGCAAAAATGTTTGGCTTTGCTGAAAAAGGCTTTTTCCAAGCATCAGATTCTGCACAGGCAGCTCCATCAGTAAAATTTTAAGTTAGAATCGAAATTTGCGTTCCGTAGAGACGTTGCTGTGCAACGTCTCTACTACGTAGAAATTCTTTTCTATTGCTCCATAATTAAAATTTCCAAAAAATGTTTTTTTCAGAAGTCGAAAAAGAAAAAATTATTGCAGCCATCAAGGAGGCAGAATTGAATACTTCGGGCGAAGTGAAAGTTCATGTGGAGGAACTTTGCTCTGAAGCAGACCCACTTGAGCGAGCCAAAGAAGTATTTTCTTATTTGAGTCTTGACAAAACAGCTCAACGAAATGGCGTGTTGTTTTACTTAGCTCATGGCGACCGAAAATTTGCAGTTTTGGGTGATATTGGCATTGATAAAGTTGTTCCAGCACATTTTTGGGAAAGTACCCGTGATGCCCTTCGAGTTAGTTTTTCACAAGGAAATTTCAGTGAGGGGCTACAAACGGGCATTAAAGAAGCAGGCTTACAATTAAAGAAATATTTTCCTTTTCAAAAAGATGATATTAATGAAATTTCAGATGATATTTCGACAGAGCCAATACCGTAGTCTGAAAATTTACGAATTACGATTTACGAATTACGACGGGGTCGTTCGTGCGATTACGAAAGTGTAATGCGTTGATAATCAGATATTTGTAATTAAAAAATTATAGTTGTTAAGCCAAACAATTCGTAAATCGTACCTCGTAAATCGTAATTTCTCTTCTCAATGCTCAAAAGACTTTTTATATTTTTCTTTCTGATACAAAGCATTGTCTTTGCACAAGATATTCCTCAAAAACCCAATCCTGCAAGATTAGTGAATGATTTTGTTGGTGGATTATTGAACCAAAATCAAATAAATCAATTGGAGCAGAAATTGAAGTTGTATATGGACTCAACTTCTACGCAGGTTGCTATTGTAATTGTGAAAAGTGTCCAACCCTATGATATTAGCGAATATGCTGTAAAATTAGGTAGGGAATGGGGCATTGGGCAAAAAGACAAAAACAATGGGATATTGCTTTTGTGGGCTCCCGGCGATAGAAAAATATATATTGCCACAGGCTACGGTGCAGAAGGTGGACTAACCGATGCTCGCAGCAAACGAATTATTGAACAAACGATAAAGCCATATTTCAAGCAATTACAATATTACGAAGGACTAAATGCCGCAACTGATGATATTATAAAATATCAATCTGGCGAATTTAAGGCAGACCCAACAACAGAAGGAGATGATGGCGATGCTTTGGTCGGACTTTTAATAATTTTTGCCGTTATTTTCATCATATTTTTCATTATTAGAAAAATTAGAGGCGGCGGAAAAGGTGGTCATGGTGGCGGTGGTGGCGGATTTATTCCTTATGTTACTTATACCGGTTGGGGAAGTTCGTCGGGTGGTTGGTCTTCTGGGGGAGATAGTGGTGGTGGTGGCTTCGATTTTGGTGGTGGAAGTTTCGGTGGTGGCGGTGCTGGAGGAGATTATTGATAGTGAAAATTAAAGAATTTATAAAAAATTGAGCTGGTGATTTCACTGGCTCATTTTTTATATGCTAATATTCCCACAACCTTAAAACTCTTCTTACTACCAACAAACAATTCTTGCCAACCTTCAATTTGATAGTTTTTTAGCTGTTTTTTGTCCAAATCCATCGAAAGTTTCTTTTCTGATTTATACAAATAGTTTTCTACTTGCATCAAAGCCTCAATGTGCTTTGGGGATTTTTCTTTGTCAAATTCAATTTTTAAAGTTTTAACGGGTAAATTTTCGCCTTTTTTTAGCTGATAAATGAGCATATTTTGAGAGCTATCTTTAGCATAACTCAATTGATATGATTGCTTGTTGAGGTCGGCTTGCAGGAAAAGTTCGAGTTCTTTTTTCCAATCAATGTCTTTGGTTTGGATGTTTTCTATTTTTTCACCAATCAAAAGTTTTTTGTTTGTAAGTGGCTTACTATCAGATAGTTGTGTAATTTTCTGATTAATAAATCCTGCCAAATCGAAGTATGTTTTTGTGGTATTTTCATTGCTGGATTGTGAGCATCCAACCGATAATAAGCTAATAATGAGTAGTTTACGCATTGAAAATTAATAAATAATGGAAAGTATAATTTTGGAATCTTCTACATAACATAATCTTGAGGGTTAGGCGTTCCGTGCAGACGCTTTTACCGCTTCATTTCCCTCTCAATACTTTCTTTATAAGTAAAAAAATCTACTTGCAATGTATGTCGAGGCGAGGCTTTATAGCGTTTCAACATTTTTTGTTTATCGTCTTCTATTGATTTTAGCATCAACTCTTTTGCAGGAATTTTACTTTCCCCTGCAATGATTTTTGCCACCCATTTCGACTGAATTTCTGCCAAAGGCATAATTGCCCCCAAAGGCTGAATCAATGCCAAAAAGAACAAATTTTTATATTCTGGATGAATCACTTTTTTGTACAATCGAATGTCATTCGACTCTTCTACATCAAACTGGGCATAATGTTTCAAGAACGGAAACGTAACTTTATAGCCTGTTGCATAAACCACCATGTCGAAATCTTGCTCTGTTCCATCATCAAAAACGACAGTTTTTCCACGAAATTCCTTGATATTTGGCTTAAATTTAATCAAACCTCGGCCCGAAAGATTCAATAAATCTTGCGAAAGTGTGGGGTGTTCGCTCAGCACTGGACGATTGGGCTTTGGCACACCAAAATCTTCTTGTTTGCCACGAGCCAGCCAAAGTGTTGTGCTAAACAAAAGGCGTTGTAACCAAAACGGCAGCTTTGTAGTTAGGGCATTTGCCAAATTATCAAAAGGCATACTCCAAATCCAATTGGGAATAATATAAGCACTGCTTCGCGTCGAAATGACAACTTTTCCAGTGTGCAAACGTGCCGCCTCACAAGCAATATCAACAGCCGAATTTCCGATGCCTACAACCAATACATCTTTGTTTTCGACTTGGTTTGCCTCTCTATAATGATGGGCATGAAGTACTTCACCAGTAAATTCTCCATCAAAGGCAGGACTCGGAAAACGAGGATTCCAATGATGACCGTTTGCCACGATAACATATTGATAGTCAACTACTTGTCTATTATCAAGGGTAACTTTAAATGTACCATCTGGGTTTTGAATAACATCAACAACGGCAGTATTGAAGACAATATTTTCTCGTAATTTAAAATGATTGACGTAGTTTTCAAAGTATTCAATGATATTGGAATGGTGCGGAAACATCGGGTAATCGTCAGGCATCGGATAGTCGGAATATGCCATCACGACACGATTGGTGTTGATGTGCAAAGTTCGATATGCCGACGACATTCCGTTGTCATTATTGAACCGCCAATTGCCGCCAATATTTGAGCCTTTTTCAAAACAATCAAACGAAATGCCTTTTTCTTTCAAGGCTTTTGCCGCCGTAATTCCTGACGAACCAGCACCGATAATGCAAACTTGTTTCATGTATTTAAAATTAAAACCCCTCCCCCGACCCCTCCCCAAAAAGGAGGGATTAGCCCTCCCTTTTGGGGAGGGTTGGGTGGGGTTTAGATAATTGATTCTTTTACCAAATCCCGAATAATTCCTCCACCGACTGAGTTTTGATGAAGATTATCAGGCGTTAATTGAAAGCCATGTTTGGCTGTAATTTCGTCCCAAGATTGCCCCAATAGATAATACCGCATGACCGAAAAATTGAGCAATTTATACGTTTCTTCAAAGTTATGTTTCAATTTTTGAGGGTTTTTCAATAAAACCTCTTTCTGCTTTTCTCGAACAGGCAAATAGCTAACTTGTTCACTATCAGCTAATTGTCTAATAAACTCACTGTATTTATCCGCTTGAATATTCGCATCGTGTGTCAAATCTTCCCCCATAACTGGCAACGACATAATGGCGATTTTTGCCTTAGTTTTTTGCTTTAATTGCTGAATAATTTCGGTATAATTTTTCTTGAAATCTTCAAAATTTGGCGAAGTATCTTTGCTGATTCTGCCGAGTTGTTGATAACGTTTTTCCATCTTAATACCCATTGTTGCATTTACGTCATTTGTGCCAATCAGGATTGTGATGTAGTCGGGTTTGCAAGCAATCACATCATCTATTCGGTGAAGCAAAGTATAGGTCAAATCTGAATTTATCCCAGCATTAAACACTTGATAATCAGGCATTTGTGAACTCAAATCATTGACCCAATTATAACTCACATTGCCATGAGTATTGCTATCTCCGAAGCAAACAAGCACCTTTTTGCTTGGGTCAATTTGCTGACGATTTTTAGCATTTGGATAATTTTCAGGAATATGTTTCGATACTTTTTGGTAAAGCCAAGCATAAATTGCTCCTAAAAAAACAAGTAAACAAAGTAGAAAAGTTAAAAACATGGTTTTACAGATGGGGTTTTGTTGTTGTTTCGTAAAGTTAGCAAAAACTTTGGTGTTAAAAAGTGTTAAATAAGTCATAATTTAGAATTTGTGGCGTTAATTTCGTGGAATAAAAGTATTTCTATCTAAAAAATGAATTTTCGTAATATTATCATTCTCATGCTTCTCGCTTTGTTGGGTTTAATCGCCTTTCAATGGTATTGGATTGAAAATGCTATTTCGGTCAAAAAAGAACAATTTGAACGAAATGTCAATGATGCAATGCAGGCAACTGTCAAGAAAATTGAGAAACAAGAGGTGATTTTCTTGGCAAATCAGCAAATGAAAGCTCAGGAACAACGACGACTTTTGGCAATAACACAGCATCAAAATCAAAAAAAAATAGCTCGAAAACCGAAGGTTCAAGAGCATGCTCTACAAGAAACTTTGGTAAACGCAGAGCCACAAGAAAGAGAAAATTCTCGTATCTTATATTTGCCACACAACACTGATAATCAGTCAGTTACGATTGCTCCGTCAGATTTTTTTCTTGCCGAACCAGCCTTTGAAATTCCTGCCCATCAAATGAATTTGGTGAGAGAAATGTTGGACGAACAAAATTTGGCTTGGGAAGAATTGAACCAACCAACTCGCTCGCTTTTGATGCGTCAGCGAAGTGTGGAAGACTTGATAAATGTTATCAATCGACAGGTGATTCGATTGAGTAGAAGAAAACCAAATCGCCCAAATAATAATGTACAATTGAAAGATGACAATGAGCAAAGCGTAGTTTCTTTTAACTTTTATTATGAAAATAATTTACCAGTTGATTCTTCACATTATGCCCCACAGAAAATAGCTAAAATAGACAGACCGATTACAATTGTTCAAAAAAATCCCGAAAAAAACATTCAAACAAGCTATGAACGCACCCAAAATAAGGCAGAATTAGTGAAAAATGTTTTAAGTGATGTCATTCAGGGAAACCGTGATATTTATGAGCGTCTTGACCGCCAAACGTTGGACACTTTACTGAAAAAAGAACTGCATAGCAGAGGTATTACGATTCCTTACCAATATGGTGTAAAGAATAGTTCAAACATGATTTTTTCGTCATTTGCAGTCAATTATGGTCCAGATTTGCTTAAAAAAGCTCATAAAGTGCTTCTTTTTCCGAATGATTTGCAGCCACAAAATCATTTTTTATACGTTTATTTTCCTGATACAAAAGGTTTTATTTTGGGCAATATGTGGTCGGTTTTTTTGAGTTCAATCTTGCTAATTTCGATGATTGGCGGCGTGTTTTATAGTTCGGTCAATACGATGTTGAAGCAAAAAAAATTGGCGGATATTAAAAATGATTTCATCAATAACATGACGCATGAATTCAAAACGCCAATTTCGACGATTTCGTTGGCGGTAGAAGTGATGAAAGACAGCGAAGTGAAAAAAGATAGCTCAAAAATGAGCCGTTATTTGAATATTATTCAAGACGAAAATCGAAGGCTCGGCACGCAAGTAGAGAAGGTTTTACAAATGGCTTTGCTCGATAAAGGAGAAGTAAAACTTCGCTTAGGTACGGTTGATATTCATGAAACGATAGAGCAAGTTTTGACAAATTTGAGCGTTCAAATCGAACAAAAAAATGGCATTGTCAATCTCGAATTAGAAGCCGAAAATCCTGAAATCGAAGCAGACGAAGTTCATTTGACCAACATTATTTATAACTTACTCGACAACGCCAATAAGTATTCTCCCGAAAATCCTGAAATAACAATTCGCACAGAAAATATAGGTAACTCATTGAAAATAAGCATTTTAGATAAAGGCATCGGCATGACAAAAGAACAAATTGTTCGAATTTTCGAGCGTTTTTATCGAGTTCCAACGGGCAATTTGCACGACGTAAAGGGCTTTGGTTTAGGCTTGAGTTATGTCAAGAAAATGGTAGAGTCGCACAACGGACAAATCACCGTTGAAAGCAAATTAGGCGAAGGAAGTAAGTTTGAAATTACATTTACACGTAAGGACGCATTATATGCGGCTTAAACAAGAAAAAAATGGCAAAAATCCTTTTAACAGAAGACGACCCAAATTTGGGAATGTTACTGCAAGAATATTTAGAGGCGAAAGGTTTCAGCACCGATTTGGCTAAAAATGGCGAAGAAGGAATAAAATTCTTCTTGGAAAAAGGTGGCTATGATATGTGTATTTTGGATGTAATGATGCCAAAAAAAGATGGTTTTGCCTTAGCAAGAGAAATTCGAATGAAAGATAAGGAGATTCCAATTGTTTTTCTGACTGCCAAATCTATGAAAGAAGATACGATTCAAGGCTTCAAAGTTGGGGCAGATGATTATATCACTAAGCCATTTAGCATGGAAGAATTATTGATGCGAATGAGGGCGATTTTGCGTAGAATAAACAAGCAAGAGCCTGATAATCAAGTAGTTGAGTATTGTGTTGGTGATTATAGTTTTAATTCTCAAACCAATATTTTAGAAATAAACGACACTAAAAACAAGCTCACAACCAAAGAATCGGAGCTGTTGAAATTGCTTTGTCAAAACAAAAATCAGTCGGTCAGTAGAAGTTTTGCCTTAAAACTCATTTGGGGCGACGATAGCTATTTCAATGCTCGAAGCATGGATGTTTATGTTACAAAACTCCGAAAACACCTCAAAGAAGACCCAACTTTGCAAATTATGAATATGCACGGCGAAGGTTTTAAGTTGATTTGTTGAGAAATAGTTCTTAAAACTCCAATTTATCAATTGATTTTCAAATTCATTCCAACTTTCAAACTTGCTTAAGCAATAAAATCCGTGCAAGGTTGGAAACCTCGCACGGATTTTATTTAAAAACGAAGAATTTTCAAACGCCATTCTTTTTATAGTTTTTGAAAATTCTTAATACTTTCATTCTTTTGTAAGAATAAAACTTGTATTTTTTTCCATCATTAGTTTTTATGAGAAAATTATTTGGAAAAATCAAAAAAGTATTTCGTCTATAAATACCTTTAACGTCCTTAAAATCAAAATTTAATTCTTTAAACGAATCAAAAGGTACAGAATACAGATACTTTTCAACAAGGTTAGTGGCTTCAACAGGTCTGAAACTTAATTTATTATCAGATAACTCTATTGTGCCTTTTATGCTTGTAAAATTACTAACATAAAGCCGAACTTTTATTTGTTCTTTCTTTATTTCTCCGCCATAAGAAAGAGTGTTAAAAGCTAAAATTGAAGATAGAATGATAATTGATTTCATATTTTTTATTTATTTAACATGGACAATCATAAAAATTACCAGAACAACCACCATCAAGGCAATCAAAATCCCAACAAAGACAATCCCCTTGTATTGCATCTACAATCCCCCAAACTAAGCCAACAACGCCACCTATAACGCCACCTATATCTGCAACACCGCCTAATGCACCAATTAATGCCCCAGCGATAACTCCAGCAACAACATCATGTATGATTGTTCCCAAAATTCTTACTAAACTTCGAAAGAAACCTTTTACTCTCATACCTTTTGTAATTGTTACTTCCTCTAAAACTGCTTTTGAAATCTTACAAATTGTTTCTGCATTTGCAAAGACAGTTGAAGTTGCAATAAAGATTTCAGCCCTTTGGTCTTGAGTAAGTTTTTTATCTTTTATTACCTTGTCTTCAAAATCACTAACAGTATTTTTTACAAATTTTAAGTATTCTGCATCATCAATATCACTTTTCTTTTCAATTTTTTCTGCAAACTTATCAATTTTTTCTAAAACATGTTTTCTAAAATCATTTAAATTTTGTACTAAATATTTAGGCATTTCAATTTTTCTATTCCCATTATCCTTTTTATAATTTCCATTAATAACAGATAAGGGTTTTAAACTTACTGGAGTATTCATTAAAGGGTGTGCATAGATTTTTTTTGCATCATTGAAAAACTTATCTCCTTTAGTTTTTCTAATATTTTCAAAAATTTCATTTACCTTAGAATCTACGATACTTTGTTTATCATTACCACCGATACGTCCTTTTGATAATTGCCCATCAATAGTAAATTGTTCGCTGAGTGCGTCAAAGCGAATCATATCACGCACAACAGTGGCATAATAAATAGCCTCTTTGTCAATTTGTTCTTTTGATTTATAAACCTCGTTAGCCTGTGGTTCAGAAACATCATAAATTTTTGAACATGATAAAGCTGCAATAGCGAATGCAAAAATTGAAATTACGATACTTTTTTTCATTGTTTCAGTTGTTTTAATGTTTAAAAAATAAATTTGAAAACTATTAAAACAAAAAGCGTTAGAACATTGCTTTCCTTTGTCGCTGCTACGGTGTACCCACATCTTTGTAAAGGATTGACCAACCCTCAAACATATTGTTGAAACGGTCAAGTCCTTTGTAAAGAGTGATAACTCCAGCGGGTCTTTGGGAGGGAATACCACCCCAGCCACCTAATCTGGCAA
>JANNDY010000008.1:0-4495 GCA_031378345.1 Emticicia sp.
TTCTATGCCATTCAGAAGTTCCAACTCTTTTTTTTAACCTTAAATCATTATATCTATTCATAATGTCGCAAATATCGCAATTTTTATCCCCTTTGTCTAACAGCCATACTTGTGGGTACACAGTAGCTTGAAAAAAGGAGGGGAAATTTCGGGAATGTCAATTTTTAAATTGTTCAGTATTTTTCTACAAATTTCTTTCAAATTTTTCTTTCAAAAAACTACTAAATCAAGTGATATGAAAGCTAAGAATGATGCTTGTTCCGATGTTGATTTTTGATGAAATTTCGAGTTTCCCACCGATTTCATCTGCCCGCTTTTGAAGGTTCGACAAGCCATTTCCATTGCTTTCTTTATTGATGTCAAACCCTTGCCCATTATCATTTATTTTTAATATAACTACCTCATTATCAAGCAATAAGTTCACTTTTGTATTACTTGCAGAAGAATGTTTTGCTATATTATTGATGGCTTCTTTGTAAAATAAAAACAAGTTTCGCTGAATATCCAAAGGGAGTTTTTGGGTCTTGAAACCCCCCACCTTAAAATCTAACAAAATCTGTTTTGCCTCTAATAATTCTTCTCCAAAAGTTTTTAATTTTTCAAAAAAATCAAGGGCAGCATCATTATTAGGGCTTATTGTCCAAACAACTCCTCGCATGGTCTGAATCGTAGTTTGAGAAGTGGAAATCACCTTTTCGGCAATTCTCAGAAGTTCTTCTTTTGGAGCATTTTTTTGAATTTTCAACCTAATCATTTCACCAAACATTCCGATACTACTCAGCGTTGCACCTACGTCGTCGTGGAGGTCGGCGGCAATGTCATTTCTCACTTTTTGGAGTTTTTTGAATTGCCTAAACCGATAAACCATAATAAAATAAACCGCAAGCCCAACGGCAAGTATCAAGTACAAACCCATCATCGGAGCAAACCACCAATTTTGCCAAAATGCCAATTCAACTTTAAATTTTAGACTTGTTTCGCTCTTATTTTGAAGGTTTTTTACTCGAAAAATATACTCTCCACCAAATAAATTGGCATAAGTTACAGACTTATTGCCTTCAGTTTTGAGCCATTTCTTGTCTAAATTTTCTAATTTGTAAATGAAATTTTCGGAAGAATCAGTTTTATCGGCAAACGAAATCGCAATATGATTTTGCTGATAATTTAGGATGATTTTTTGAGAAAAATTGAGCAGAGAATCTTGCGAAACAACACGAAATTTTGAAATAAATACCTGCGAAAAACCTTGATTTAGTAGAAAAACAAAGCTAATTATTAGGTATTTTTTCATGGTAAATAATATTTTTTGCTTATATAAAAACCGTAGGCAAAGAGGGCTTTAGAAATTATGGCAATGATAGAAATAATATTCCAAATCAGCAAAAAAACCTCCGTAGAGTATTCAAGAGCAGATTTTGAAAAATAATTTGAAAATAAATTTACAAAAAAAGTAATCAACAAGGTAATAATAATCCACCAAAAAGGGATTTTGAGAAGGCTTTGATTAGAGATATTAATTATTTTTTTTAAGTAAAAACCCGAAACTAAAATCACACTCAAGGTTACTACCGAATCGGTATATTCGCTCCACTCGTTTTTTTTGAAAAGTAACCATTGTACCAACACAAATGAAAAAATTATGAAGCCAAAAGCTACTAAAATTCTTCGATTTAAAGAATTTTTATCATAAATCCAATACATCAAAAAAACAAAAAGTACGATGCGAAGGTCGTGCAGATAATTGACAAAATGATTTTTGACATTATGCTTTTGGAGGTAAATCGAAAATAAAAAAATAAGAACCCAGATAATTTGATTGATAGCAAAAACCTTCATTTCATTTTTTTGGAATTTCCAGAAAACGATTGCCGCAACAACAGGTAAAAAACCCGCATAAAGCGTTAAATCATTAAGGATTTCGGCAAATTCGATGGAAGACATATTTCAAAAATTAATCATTACAGCCAAACGGAGGACATGGACGGCTACCACCTTGTCCGCCCGGTGTAATATCAATCACAGGTATAGAAAATCTATCGGTTTGAACCAAAGTCCTATAAAATGTGCTTCCTATATTATTTCTATCGTCTTTATTAAAAACTAAATAAAGCATTTTGTTTATAGAGTTTGCAGTTATTGGAGCGACTCCAATATTTATAGTCAAATCGCCATTGACAAATAATGATTCAAAGGTACTACGTGATAAAAAATAAGCGTGTAGGTAATTAAATTCAGATTTTTTGAATTTTTTTGTCAAGTTTTCAAATACAATTAAAGGTATCGGCGTAGCTGAACTGTCAATAAAACTATTGTTTTTCATCAAATATTTGATACCTCGCCCAATTAAATTTGGATTATTTCCAATTAAAATATCTGCCTGATTTCCATTCACTTTAAAATCCTCCAAAAGCAAACAAATTCGACCAAATTCATCTAAACCGAAGTGGATTTTGATAAATTTTGAACTTGGAGCTATACCTAATCTACGGGTATAAAAGCTTTGCTTGATTACAAAAGTTGAATTATCGAGGTATTCTATATTGCTCGGAGTGCTTAAACTTCGCCCAATACCGTCTTGTGCATTGACACATAGATTAGATAGAAGAATAGAAAAAACTACAAGAAAAAGGCTTAAAGTTTTCATGAAAATAGATGATTTTATAATAAATAATGGTGTAATTTATTAAAAATTGGGTGAAATGTACCAAATCAAACCAATTTATTTTGCAAAGCCTTTGCCACAGCTTCAGTAGCAGAATTTACGTGAAGTTTTCGATAAATGTTTTTTAGATGGAAATTGACTGTTGGATAACTTACCTTCAATTCGTTGGCAATTATTTGGCAACTCAGCCCACTCACCAAAAGCCCCAAAACTTTATGTTCTCCATCTGTCAATTCTACAAAATCGGTAATTTTGTGGTTATGGTTTTGAAACATCGTCAGCACCTTTCGGGCAATGCTTGGCGACATGGGCGAGCCACCTTCATAAGCCTCAACAATTGCCGAAACATAGTTTTCGGGCGAAGAGCTTTTCAAAATATAACCACTTGCTCCCGCACAAATCGCCTCAAAAATTCGGTTATTGTCTTCAAAAATCGTTTGTATCAATAGCTGTATTTCAGGAAAATTTTGCTTTACTATTTTCACCGCCTCAATGCCAGTTACTTCGGGCATCTGAATATCCATCAAAATTACATCGGGTTTATCTCGGCGAGTATTTTCCAAAACCTTTTTTGCATTTGAATAAGCACCAACCAACAATAACTTTGGCTCTTCTCCAACGATTTCGATGAGAAGCTCTCGAAACTCCGACAAATCTTCATAAATGGATACCCTAATCATGCTATTTTTTTGAATTTCGTGTTGAAACACAATTTATAAACTTTATTTTGATTTTTGAAAAAAGCATTGACAATTATGTTACTAATGACCATAAAAAAAGTGCCACAAGCAAGCCAATGGCACTTTTTTCAATATTTTCAACAAATTTTATTTCAAACTACTCAATTCTGCATAAATAGTTTTTATCAAAGCATCACCTTTTATGAAACCATTTCCGAAAGTTGTATCGTAGTCTTTTGTGAGATTCATTGCCAATATTTTGTCTAAATTTTGTCCAGATTTTATATTTTTCTTGACACCATCTCGTAGCAACATTACGGCATCACGCACATCACGGTAATCTTTTTTGTTTGCCAAATCACCGTGTCCGGGCATGATGATAGTTTCGTCGTCAATGATTGTCAAAATCTTCGAAACTGCTGATAACCAGCCATTTACCGAACCGCCAGAGTTTCTATCAATGAATGGAAACTTCCCTTTCATAAAACAATCGCCTGTGTGAAGTACATTGCTTTGCGGCAAATAAAATACTGCATCGCCGTCGGTATGAGCATTATCAACATGAAAAATCATTACATATTCGTTGTTGAGATATAGATTCATTCCTTCGGAATATGTAATGACTGGCAATGCTGCAGCAGGTTCTGGCTTAGTCAGTTTGGCAAATTTCAGTTTTGTAGAATCGGCTGATAATCTTGCTCTTACGTTTTCGTGGGCAAAAATTATCGCCCCTTTGTTGGCAAAATTGGCATTTCCGCCCGCATGGTCGCCATGATAATGCGTATTAAACAAATACTTAACTTGCCCCGGACTAACCGCTTGAATTGCTGTATTTATTTTTTCAGAAAGTGGAGCAAATTGGTCATCTATCAAAATGTTTCCATCTTTTCCCGAAAGAAGCATCATATTTCCAGCACCTGCCCATTGCAACATGTGGATATGATCTTTGATTTTGATGGTGCTGATTACCGCTTTTTCAAAATCTTGCTGAGCATAAATAATTGAAGAATTTAGGTAATTATTTGGCATCTGCCCATTGAAACTGTTTTTCAAAGACAGATTTCAGATTTTGGAAAGGATTTTGGTTTTGTTTTCTGATAGTAGAGATAAAACCTTGAATACGGGCATAGTGATTTGCTCCAGCCACAGTTCT
>JANNDY010000053.1:0-45194 GCA_031378345.1 Emticicia sp.
AGGTATAAGATATTCCCTGCCAAATTCAATCTTGTCCGCATTGTAGGCCATCATCACACTATCCGGGACTGATTCCTTTGCTAGTGTTGCCAGCGCCATGACGGCGGCTAACTTCATCTCTTCATTTATTTCTGTTGCGCGTACATCCAGGGCGCCCCGGAAGATATAAGGAAAGCCCAGTACATTGTTCACTTGATTGGGATGGTCTGATCGTCCGGTAGCCATGATCAAGTCGGGTCTTGATTTCCGGGCAAGGTCGTAGGCAATTTCGGGATCAGGATTAGCCAGCGCAAACACAATAGGGTCCTTGGCCATGGCAAGGATATCCTCGGCCTGGAGGATATTGGCTTTTGAAAGTCCTACAAACACATCGGCCCCCTTCATGGCCTCCTGGAGGGTATGAATGTTTCTCTCCGTCGTAAACTCTTTTTTTATCGCATCCAGGTCTTTACGGTCCTTGCGGATAACCCCTTTGCTATCGCACATAATGAGGTTTTCCCTTTTGAGGCCCAACGACAGATACAGCCGGGTGCACGAAACGGCTGCTGCCCCAGCGCCATTAACAACCATAACAATGGAGTTGAGTTTTTTGCTAACAAGCTCGAGTCCGTTCAACAGGGCGGCACTGGAGATAATCGCCGTTCCATGCTGGTCATCGTGCATGACAGGAATATTCATTTCTGCCTTCAAGCGTTCCTCTATTTCAAAACATTCAGGAGCAGAAATATCTTCCAAGTTTACACCACCAAAAGTTGGTTCAAGGATTTTTACGGTACGAATAAATTCTTCAACATCTTTTGTATTTAGTTCAATATCAAATACATCAATATCTGCGTAAATTTTAAACAAAAGTCCTTTGCCTTCCATCACAGGTTTTCCTGCAGCAGGCCCAATGTCGCCTAACCCCAAAACTGCAGTTCCGTTTGAAATTACAGCTACTAAGTTTCCCTTGGCAGTATATTTATAGACATCTTCGGGGTTTTCAAAGATAGCCATACAAGGGTCGGCAACGCCAGGAGAATAAGCTAATGATAAATCTCTTTGTGTTGCATATTCTTTGGTTGGGACAACCTCAATTTTTCCTGGACGACCTTTGGCGTGATAGTGCAAAGCGTCATCTTTTAGATTTTGTTTACTCATTTTTCGAATAAGAGTTGGTTTAATACCACGAAGGTAAGACTGAAAGGTTTTAGAGTAATGGAATTATTTGCTTTTTTTGCAAAATGGATTGATTTTGAATTAAATATTAATTATTTAGATTATCCTTAATAATATCTTCATAATCTCCTACATGAGCAAACGCAATTTCCATTTTTTGTCTATCAAACTCATTCTCGTTATTTGAAATCCAAATTGTGGCAACGCCATTCCCAATAAAGTTGGTAATCGCACGAGCTTCCGACATAAATCTATCAACACCCAAAAGCAATGCTAAACCTTCTACTGGAATTACTTTTAGTGCGGTAAGTGTACTTGCCAAAACGATAAATCCGCTACCCGTAACGCCCGCTGCTCCTTTAGAAGTTACCATCAAAATACCAATAATTGTAAGCATTTGTTGTAAATCAAGATGTATGTTAAATACTTGTGCCAAGAAAATAACTGCCATCGAAAGATAAATTGTTGTACCGTCCAAATTAAAAGAATAGCCCGCTGGAACTACCAAGCCAACAACTGATTTTGAGCAACCCATTTTCTCTAATTTTTCCATCAATGAAGGCAAAGCAGCTTCTGATGAAGATGTTCCGAGTACGATAAGTAACTCTTCACGGATGAATTTCAAGAAACTCCAAAGGCTGATTTTATAATATTTCAAGATAAAATGAAGGATTACAAAAACAAAAATTGCCATTGTGCAGTAAACCGTTCCCATCAATTTGGCAAGTGGAAGAAGTGTTTTGATACCATATTTTGCAATCGTAAAAGCCATTCCACCAAACGCACCGATTGGAGCTAAAAGCATGACTTTGTGCAAAGCCCAGAATACTTTTTTAGAAATTGGTGCAAGAAAATCTACCACTTTTTGGCGACCAGGATATTTGCTAATAACAACTCCCAAAACAATAGCAAGTACCAAAACTTGGAGAGTTAGGTTGTCCAAAAAGAATTTCAACCAACTAAATCCTGTCGCATTTTTAGTGTATTTTGAAATATCGCCACCTAATAAGCTATCAGTAACAACTCCATCGCCTGGACGAATAATATTGGCTACAACTACGCCAACTATCAAAGCAATTGTTGTTACGACTTCAAAATAAATCAAGGCTTTTGCTCCAACTTTTCCAACTTTTTTCAAATCGCCCATTGAAATAATTCCGAGAGTGATGGTCAAGAAAATAATCGGATTGATGAAAAGTTTGACAGTACTGATGAAAATACTGCTCAGAAACTCGCTAAAAGTATTTTTTATTTCAAATTCAGAGATAAGTAGGTTTTGCTTAAAGCCTTTTTCAAAAAGAGTTTGCAGTGCGAACTCAGGGTTGTAATGCCCCAGTAAAATACCACAAACAATTGCTGTAAGTACCCAAAAGGTTAGGTTAGTAAAGAGTTTTTTCATTTAGAATAGATTTTGAATACGGGATATGAGATTCGAGATTTGAGATTTGAGATTTGAGATTCGGGATTTGAGATTCAGGATTTGTGATTTTGGATAAAACTAAATGTCAAAACTATTCCCGTATCTCCAATCTCGTTTCTCCAATCTCATACCAAAAATCAGTTAAAAAAATAATACAAAAACAATGTTGTTATCAATGATAGTGGAATGCCAATTCCGACCATTTGTGCTGATAAGGTTGGATTTAACTTATATTTTGTAGCAATGATGGCGATGGTATTCATTGGCCCCAAGGCTGCACCCAAAATACTGGCTTCGATGACTATACCTTTTTGTTTCAAAATTAAGACATAAAAAATGAAAATTATGATTGGGCCAACAATTAATTTATAATACAAACCCCACTTTAACCATTTGAATTGAAGGCTTTTTCTTGAAAAATTTATTTGTAGGCCAATCGAAATGAGTGCCAATAAACTCAATGGTGAGGCTAATTTTTTCAAGATTTCAGCAATAATTGTTGGATGATGAAAATTAGTTAAATTGAGTATAATTCCGATGCAAAAAACAATAAATGTTGGGAATTTTAAAACATTTAAGGCAACAACTTTAAATGTGGGTGTGGTAGAAGAATAAAATGAGGCAACTATAATACCCAGCGTTGAGCAAACCAAAAATGAACCTGATTGACTCATGAGAATGCCAATTTTTAGTCCTTCTTCGCCATAAAGCATTTCAAAAATTGGAAAACCTACAAATGAAACACTCGGAATTCCAGCCGTTAAAATCAAAACCGCCAAAGTATGCCGATGGATTTCTATGAAATGTGATAATACTTGAAAGAAAAAAAATGAGCAAATAAACAAAATCCAAGGCATCAATATTGGTAAAATATATTGAGCATTAAATACAGTTTCGGTTGTATAAAGGAGTGTTGTTGCAGGTAAGCAGATATAAAGCAATAAATTATTAATTACCAAATGTGCATCCTTCGGGAAGTCTTTGATGCGTTGGAGAATTACCCCCAACGCAAGACAAATGATAAGTAATAATAGGTTAGTCATTTCTTTTTAGATGTGAGATTCGAAATTTTTAGATATTAGATTCGGGATACGAGATAAAAGTTGAAGTTACTATATCTCAAATCTTGTATCTCCAATCTCGAATCTAAAATCTTAAAAATTCACTAATAAAGTACCATAATAGTAAGCACCGTTAAAACCAAACTGATTGGCATTTCGAGTATATGGTACTTGTCCATTAGTATAAGAAGCATAATTTGAGAAAACTTTATCAGGATAAACATTGGTAATATTGTTTCCACCTGCCGTCAATGTAAGGTATTTATTGATATTATAATTTACCGAAACATCGAATAAATTCTTGCCTGCAAAAGTCTGACTTTGGTGCAAATTGCTTGTTCCAGTAGCTGGTCTTGCCAATTTTTCCCAACCTGTAACTTCGCCAAAATAAGTGCTACGAAGATTTATGCCCAATTTTCCAATTTGGTATCCTACGGAAATCAACACTTTTGTATGAGGCTGACTTGTTTCAATCAAAGCACGGCTGATGGTGTCAATCAAGACAACTGGTCTGACTGTACCTGCTTGTAAAAGCGATGGCGTTGCTTTTACTGCAGAAATACGTGTTTTGTTTACAGTTAAAGCAATGCTTGCTGTCAATTTGCTTTTTGGTGAAATTGCTTGTTTGTAAGACGCAACTAAATCAACGCCCTGTGTTTTTGTACTGATTGCATTGGTAAAGAAAGTAATTTCTCTAAAACCTGTAAATAGAGGTTTTAAGGCTGTAATGCTCGCAATTGCAAGGTTTTCTGTAATGATAATTCTGTCTGAAATATCAATTTGGTAAGCATCAAGTGTAAACAAGAAGTTCTTGCCAATTTGTGCAGTTACACCCAAGTTATAATTCCACGATGTTTCTGGTTTTGGGTCTTCGATACCCAATTGTGCCAAACGAACATCGCTTGAGGGCAATTGTTTTGTATTGGTAATTACACCCGATTGTACAGTTGAGGTTGTGGCGGCATTAGCAATTTGTTGCAACAGTGGAGCTCTAAACCCTTTATTAATTGAACCTCTGATTGAAAACTTTTCTGTCAATTTCAAACGGGCAGCCAATTTTCCTGAAAAATTACTACCAAAATCACTGTAATTTTCGTAGCGAACAGCTGTTGCCAATAAAAATTTGTCAGTAATGTCACTTTCAACATCAACATACATTCCTATGTTTGAACGATTTACGTCAGTTTTATCACTTGCATCAATACCAACACGTCCTTGTGAACCTGGTGTTTTTCCTTTACTTGCTGCCAATGGTCCAACGCCTGTTCCTGACGGAGAAGCAAGGTCATCGCCAGGTGTTAATACAAAATTATCTACACGGTATTGCCCTCCAAAAGCAAAGTTAGTTGATTTTGTTCCTGCAAAACCTAATTTTGTTTTCGAGAAGTTGGCTTCTGTTAAACTTTGTCCAAAACCAATACGACCCATGTAAAAATTAGTTGGTGAAGCTGCTCCATACGATGGATTTGACGAGTTTTTGGCATATTGGTCAAGCATATTTTTGCCATAGCCTGTGCTAAAATCTAAATTCCAACCACCCAAAACTTTACGTTTTAAGCCAATTACCCAAGAGTAATCAATTGAAGTTCCTGGCAATTGTGGTACATATCCATTTGGGTAAATATCTGTGTTAGAGTTTGCGTTTGTAGGCTGTGCATTTCTCAAAAATGCTTGTGCAAATACTTTTTTGTTGGAATATCCACCATTTGAGTACATTACCCAGCCTTTATTGAAAGGCAAATCTAAGTTATAAAATACCTGTCCAGACTTCATGGCATTGCTACCATATTGTCCCACGTTGAACGAGCCATAAGTTCCATCACCCCAAACTCCGTTTGATTTTAATAATGCTTGGTCGGTTGCGGCAACGTTGGTATAAATACCTGTGTAAGCTCCACCAGCCACAGGTTGAGGATTATAAGGGTCTGAACGGTCAGTTCCTTTTACATCTTGCCAGCTACCTGTGAGGTTCAAACTTCCTTTTTTGCCCAAAGCAAAGCCATAATTTACACCTGCCGTGTAGCCTCCACCATCACCTTTTGAGGTAGCACCATATTGAATTTGTGCCGAACCATTATTGACCGATTTTTTCAGAACCAAATTGGCAATTCCTGCAATGGCATCTGAGCCATATTGTGCCGCAGCACCATCACGAAGAATTTCTATTCGCTCCAAAGCCAAAGTAGGGATTGAGTTCATATCTGTTACTACTGTGCCTTTTCCAACGGTTACGTTGCTATTCAAAGCTGCAAATTGGTGGCGACGTTTGCCATCAACCAAAACCAACATTTGGTCAGGCGATAAACCTTTCAACGAAGCTGGGTCGGCATAATTTGCTACGCCATTGATACCATTTTTGGCAGAATTGAAAGACGGCGACATAAATTGCACTTGTTGCCCGATTTCAGTTTGTCCAGTCGAACGGAGTTCTTTTGCTGTCAAAACATCAACTGGCACGGGGCGTTCTACGTTTGTTCGGGCAGTTTCGGCACGTGAGCCAACGACAACCACTTCGTCTAAACTTCCTGCGGTTTCTGCCAAAGTAACATTGATAATATTACTTTCCCCAACTGTAATTTCTTGGTTTTTGTAACCAATAAACGAAAACTGCAATACTTCGCCTTTGTCGGCATTTATCTTGAAATTCCCTTCAGTATCAGTGCTTACGCCTCTTTTTGTACCTTTTACAAATACACTTACCCCAGGGAGACTTTCTCCATTTGTAGCAATAACTTTGCCTGTGATTGGGTCGGCCACTGGGGTAATTAAACTTTCATTAAAGGAATTAGGTGATTTTTCGGCAGCAGTTTGCTCTACGAGCGTATTTAGTACAATTTGGTTACCATAAACTTTATAAGAAATGTTCATGGGTGAAAAAAGGCGACTTAAAACCTCAGAAAATTTAAGGTTTTGAGCTTGCAAACTCACTTTACGTTCAGATTGAATAATTTTTGAACTGTAAAAAAACTTGGCATCTACCACTTTTCCAATTTCGGAAAGAGCATCTTGCATACTTACATTTTGTAGATTGACCGAAACATTTTTTTCAAGTAAATCTTGGGCTTTGCCTTCATTAGCAAAGATTTGAAACACAAAAGCAAGAGAAAATACGCATTGTGTTAAAGAAATTTTCATCATTTTAAGCAAAAATGCTTGATTGAATAGTGGTTTTTGCATAGGTTTACAATGGTTTTTGTTTAAACTAATAGTTTAGTAATCTCAGCGAACATTTGGCGATGGAACTGAGGTGATTTTAGAGCCGATGGTGTTTCAGCACCATCGGTTTTTTTGTAAAAATTTTGGTTTTTGGTTATTTATATGAAATATGATAATCCATTTATAATTACTCACACCCTCGTCCATTGACTAAAATACTTGTACCTTTTATTTGGTAAGTGGCATTAAGCGAACGAGTGATAATGTCGAGTTTTGTAAACATTGGCATTCCTTCCAAATCTCCTGTGAGGGTACAATGTCCGAGTGATACATTTTCTAAAACCATTTCGATTCCGTAGGTTTTTTCGAGTGTTTTTAGCACTGCTTCCAAAGGCACATTTTGAAAATTAAAGCTAAATGATTCTTTTTTGATGGTTTGCAGCACTTCTGGATTTTCGACCAACCCTTTGATAAAATGCTCTTCTTCGTCAAAATAAGTTACTTTTAGGTTTGGTGTCAAAATCACGCCATTGTCTTTTTTATCGTCGGCATCTTTTTCATAAACTGTAACTTTTCCCGAAATCACCGAAACCTCCGATTTTTTCATATTGGGATATGCCTTTATCTTAAAACTTGTGCCTAAAACTTTGGTCGTCATTTTTCCAGTATGAATAATAAATGGTCGAGCTTCGTTACGTTTTACATCAAAAAATGCCTCACCTGTAAAATTAACTTCTCGAATCGCAATATCAGATTGGTTAAAATCTAATTGAGTTTTGGGTTGAAGAACAACCGTACTTCCATCGGGTAAGGTGATTTTTAATTCTTTGGTAGAAATATTTTCATATTTTGCCCAACCCGAAAACGGAATTCCGTTCGCAGTTTGAATGTTTTTTGAGGTTTGGTTGTAAGTCCATAATCCAAAAAACAACAATAAAATTGCCGCTGCACTTCCCAAATACCAAGACCATGCGATTGGTTTTTTCTGAATTGGCTCAAAAGGCTGAATCTTTCGCTTAATTTTCAGATAAAGTTCATTTTCTAAGGAAATTTGCTCATTTTCTGGTAATTGGCTAATTCCATCAAGGTTGTGTTCAAAGGATAAATACCAAGTATGTACTACCTGACGTTCTTCATCGGTGCTTGTGTTTTGTAGAAAACGTTCAATTATATCTTTGTTTAGTATCATTATTGTTTTGCTTTCGTAGACTAAGTGGTGTAAGAGTAGGTTTTCCCCTATGCGAGATTGAAAAATATTTTTTAACCTGCTTGTGCACTATAACGCCGAAAGCGTTAAACTCGAATAGCCCCTAAAGAATTTCGGGGTTGGGACATGAAAATTATATTTTATCCCTCGAATGAAATTCGAGGCTATTCATGTTAATGCCCGTTGGGCTTAGTTTTGTAACAAAATTAAGTTGAATATTATGCAGCAAAGTGCCGTATAATCTTTCAAAGCCTCACGGAGCATTTTGAGGGCTTTTGTCATTTGATTTTCAACGGTTTTTTCTGAAATATCCAGTTTTTCAGAGATTTCTCTTTGCGAAAGTCCACTGCGTTTTAGCAAAAAAACTTCACGGCAACGCTCAGGAATCGTTAGAAGGGCTTGTTGATAAGCATCATTTAGCTCATCAAAAGCAACAGATTGTTCAGTAAAATTGTCATCATTTTCATTTTGTGTTATTGTTGATGAATATTTTTCAAACAAACTGTTTTTCTTAAATTGAGAAATAACAAGGTATTTTATAGAAGAAAAAAGGTAGTTTTCAATACTTTCAATGGGCAAGTTTTCTCGCCTTTCCCAAAGCGAAACGAACAATTCTTGCACAATTTCTTCGGTCAGTTCTTTGTCTCGAAGGCGTTTATAGGCTGCTCCATAGAGTTTTGAAAAATACCGTCGATATAGAATTTCAAATGCTCGGCTATCGCCGTTGGCGATATCGGCAAGCAATTCTTGGTCAGTATCGAAGGGTAGCTTTTTCATTTTGGTACAAAAGAAAGATTTATTTGTAATAAAACATAAGAAATAGGTCGATGATTTACAGGTACTGAACCCAAACTATCATTTTGGCTGTTAAGAGTAAATATATCTGAGGAAAAAACTATGGCAAGAGTACTAATTAATATTGATGAAAAGAAACCCAATATAAAAGAGCGTGTGCAAGCATTGGCCAATTTGCCTGCATTTTTGCGAGAAGTTTATCAAACTTCGCCTCCGTTGACTATTAGTAATATTTTTCTTCGCTTACTTCGTTCGGCAATTCCTATTTCAATATTATACGTAGGGAAATTGATTATTGATGAAGTACTTCATCTGAGTACAAATAAATCATTTGATTTAAATCCTCTTTATTTATTGATAGGAACAGAGTTTAGCTTAATGATTATAAGTGATTTGCTTGCTCGTAGTATTACCCTGACTGACAGCCTTTTAGGTGATTTATTTGCCAATCGAACTTCAATAAAATTAATGAAACACGCCGTTTCGCTTGATTTAGCACAGTTTGAAGATGCCACTTTTTATGATAAATTGGAGCGTGCCAGGCAGCAAACCAATGGTCGAACTGCTTTGCTTTCGTTGATTTTGGCTCAATTTCAAGATATTATCACGATGAGTCTATTGCTTGTTGGACTTCTAACTTTCAATCCGTGGCTTATTATTTTGTTGTTGGTTTCGGTAGTTCCTTCCTTTATTGGTGAATTGCATTTTAATGCGAAAAGCTATTCATTGCAGCGAGGTTGGACTCCGCAACGGCGAGAATTGGACTATTATCGCTTCATTGGAGCGAGCGATGAAACTGCCAAAGAAGTCAAACTTTTTGGACTTTCGGATTTCATCATTGAGCGATTTAGTAATTTATCTGACCGTTATTTCAAGGAGAATAAAAAACTTTCTATCGAAAAAGCCTCTTGGGGAAGTTTGTTGGTTGCAATCGGAACCCTTGGCTATTTTGGTGCTTATACTATTATTGTTGTGGAAGCTGTCAAAGGAATTGTTACGATTGGAAGTTTGACTTTTTTAGCTGGTTCGTTCCGCCAATTAAAATCTTTGCTCGAAAGTATTCTCGGAAGATTTACAAGTATTTCGCAAGGAGCTTTGTACTTGAACGACTTGTTTGAATTTTATCAAATCGAGCCACAGATTATTTCTCCAATTTCGCCCAAACCTTTTCCAAATCCAATTAAAGAAGGTTTTCGTTTTGAAAATGTAGGTTTTAAATACCCAAATTCGGATAAATGGGCAAATCGAAACTTAAATTTTTCGCTGAAAGTAGGTGAAAAACTCGCATTAGTTGGAGAAAATGGCTCAGGAAAAACTACTTTAGTGAAATTACTCGCAAGATTATATGACCCCGATGAAGGAAAAATTTTGCTCGATGGAATTGATTTGAAGGCCTATAATTTAGTAGAATTACGTGAACACATTGGCGTAATTTTCCAAGATTTTCAAAAGTTCAACTTCACCGCGGGCGATAATATTGCAGTAGGGAATATTGCTGTTCGTGAAATACTAAGCGAACTTGAAAGAGCTGCCGAACAAAGTTTGGCCAACACCGTTATCGAAAAATTACCATTAAAATATGACCACCCACTCGGCAGAAAATTTGCCAAAGGAATAGAGTTATCTGGCGGAGAATGGCAAAAAGTTGCTCTTGCAAGAGCCTATTTGCGTGAAGCCGACGTACTGATTTTGGACGAACCAACCGCCGCCCTCGATGCCCGTGCCGAATACGAAGTTTTCCGACGTTTTGCGGAATTGACAAAAGGAAAAACTGCTATTTTGATTTCTCACAGGTTTTCAACGGTAAGAATGGCAGATAGAATTTTGGTTCTCGACAAAGGTAAATTACTTGAAATAGGTACGCACGAAGAACTTTTGGCAAAAAATGGTCGCTACGCCGAGTTATTTTACCTACAAGCGGAAGGCTACAAGTAGCACAATTTTTCAAATTGTGTCATCGAGTAAAGACACAATTTGAAAAATTGTGCTACCTTCCCCAAATCGCCAAAGCCAACCTCAGTTTACCATAATCATAAACACCTTCGAGGGCTTCAAAGAGTGGTTTTAGAGCATCGCCTTTTTGAATATTCATTTTCATAGCTTCAGCAATGATTTGATTATATTCGTAGGTTGCAATGTATTGTTTGAGGTCAATATTCTCGCCATCTTGCTTGAGTTTTACCAAATGACTAATAATGGTAACAGGATTTAGCACTCTTTTAGCTGCCATTTCATCAATCGAAAGTCCAGCTTTATACATTTCAAAAGTTTCGAGAAACGTCATGCCTTTTTCTTGCTTTGCACGTCCAATTCCAGGGTTTTCGCCAGTAAAAGCTAAAATTGAATTGATAAATTCCTCACCATATTGTCTAAATTTTTGCTCACCAACACCCGAAACCGCCATCATTTGAAAACGATTAATTGGGCGTTTCTGTGCCATATCCGAAAGCGTAGCGTCTGAAAATACCACAAATGGTGGCACGCTTTGTTCGTCGGCAATCTTTTTACGGAGAATTCTGAGTTTTTCAAACAAAGCATCTTTAATGACCTCTTTTTTCGTTTTTTCATTTGGAGCAGCTTCTTCTTGCCTTGCTTTTTTAATATCGTAAGCCTCAAATCTTACTAAATTAACTTTTCTTTCAGCCTTTAAAACTTGTCTTGAAACTGTATTTAATTTTAATGAATGTCGTTCGTCATAAGCAATATCAAGCACTCCCGAATTGAGCATTTGCGTAATATAATCGGCCCATTCTTCGTATTTTAGTTCTTTACCAACACCAAAAGTCTTTAAATTTTGATAACCGCGGTCAAAAATTGCTCTATTCTGCGAACCTCTTAAAATATCAATCACCATTCCCATCGCTGCTTTTTCTTCGGTTCGAGAAATGGCCGACAATGCTTTTTGAGCAAAAATAGTCGCATCAAATTTTTGTGGAGGATTCTGACAAACATCACAATTCCCACAGTCGTTTTGAGCTTCTTCATTAAAATAACTCAACAAAATTCGTCTTCTACAAATCTCTGCTTCGGCATATTGTTTCATGCGGTCGAGTTTGGCAAACTGTACTTCTTTCATAGCATCGGGAAGTTCAGAGTTTTGAATCATGTCTTTACGAGTCATAATATCGGCAAAACTATAAAAAAGTAAGGTGTCCGATTTCATTCCATCACGTCCCGCACGACCAATTTCTTGGTAATAACTTTCTACATTTGATGGCAAACTATAATGAATCACAAACCGCACATTCGACTTATCAATGCCCATTCCGAAAGCAATCGTTGCCACCATTACCTGAATCTCGTCTTTTATAAAAGCATCTTGCACCTCCGAGCGAGTTTTAGAATCTACTCCTGCGTGGTAGTGCATTGCCCTAATGCCAACTTTTCGTAATCCTTCGGCGACATCTTCCGTATTTTTGCGACTCAAACAATAAACAATCCCCGACTGATTTGGTCTTTTACCAATAAATTCCTGCATAATTTTCAACCTATTTCGTCCACCTAAAACATTCAAACTAAGGTTCGGACGGTCGAAAGAAGAGATAAAAACTTGGGCATCTGGTACACCCAATTGTGTCAAAATGTCCTTTCTCGTTACACGATCGGCAGTGGCAGTTAATGCAACCACTGGCACATCAGGAAAGGTTTCTTTCAGAATATTTAACTTCGTATATTCAGGTCTAAAATCATGCCCCCAAGTAGAGACACAGTGCGATTCATCAATAGCTATTTGATTGATAGTAAGGGTTTTAATGAAACTTAAATAGTTGTTATAAAATAGCTTTTCGGGCGAAATATATAGCAGTTTTATCTCGCCAGTCTGACACTTTTCTTCAAGTGTTCGTTGATCTGACATAGACAAAGAACTATTCAAAAATGCCGACGGTACACCATTGGCTTGTAACGATTGTACTTGGTCTTGCATCAAGGCAATCAAAGGCGAAATAACCAAAGTGATGCCATCCATCACCAAAGCAGGCACTTGAAAACAGATAGATTTTCCACCACCAGTAGGCATCAGCACCATGCAATCTTTTTTTGCTAAAATCGTATCAATAATTTCTGCTTGAAGTGGACGAAATTTGTCGTAACCGAAGTATTTTTTTAGAACTTGTTCTTTAGTCATTGGGTGAAGGAAAAGTAATTTGAGCAAAAATATGAGTAAAAGATGATTTGTGAATTGAAAAGCTGTTATTTTTACTGAAAATATTTTTGATTAATCGTAAGGGCGAATAACATTCAATCTTTTATAAATTGAAAAACCTTTATTTCAACAAACCAAATAAATTCATGAAACGAAGTATTGTCTTACTTTTATTAACCACAATTTGTTCAACTTTATATGGACAATTTCCAACAGATAAATCTACCCAATATGCGGCCACCATCACAGCCCAAGATTTAAAAAAACATCTAACTTATATTGCTTCTGATAGTTTGGAAGGGAGAGATACTGGTTCGGAAGGTCAGAAAAAAGCAGCTGTTTATATCTCAAATCATTTTGCCAAATTAGGCTTACAAGCAATTGTTCCTACAAAAGAGGGTGGAATGAGTTATTTTCAATATTTCAATCTTTACAAAAAGGGCTGGAAAGATGCCTACATAAAAATAGGCAATAAGAAAAAAGAGTTTTTCAAGGACTATTACCCAAATGGCTTGACGAGTATTCCAGAGGAACAATCAATCGATGTGGTTTTTGCTGGATATGGCATCGAAAACGACACCTATAATGATTATAAGAAAATAGATGTAAAAGACAAAGCAGTTGTGTTTTTTGATGGTGAACCAAAAAATAAAGATGGCAATTTACTTTTCACTAAATCAGACGAAAAATCATTATGGATAGAAAAAAGTGGTGTTCAGAAAAAAATGAATATTGCCTTGAATCATGGAGCAAAAATGTTTTTTGTCATTTCTGAAGGCGATTCAAAAGATTTCAATTCTTTGGCTGTTGAAAGAAAAGCAGTTTTGTCAAGATTCAACCAATTAAACTTTAATCCATCATCAGCAGTCGAAAAAGCAACTTCAAACCCAATATTTTTCGTCTCTAAAGAAATGGCTTCCGAAATGCTCGGAATAAAACCAACGAAATTAGCAAAACTCGAAAGTAGCATTTGTCAAAAAGGCGAAACTTCAGCAGGAAGCACAAAAGAGTCAAAAATCTCAATAAAAGTAGAAAGGGGAGAAGTGCCAGTCGAAACGGCAAATATTTTGGGATTCTTAGAAGGAACAGACAAAAAAGATGAAGTAGTTTTGATAACTGCCCATTATGACCACGTTGGCGTTCAAAATGGGGTAATTTATAATGGTGCAGACGATGACGGCTCAGGTACTTGTGCTGTCATGGAACTTGCCGAAGCATTTGCCAGAGCTAAAGCCGAAGGAAATGGTCCAAGACGAAGCATTTTGTTTATGACTGTGACAGGAGAAGAAAAAGGCTTACTTGGTTCAAAGTACTATACCGATACTAACCCAATTATTCCTCTCGAAAAAACAATCTGCGATTTGAATATAGACATGATTGGAAGAATAGATAAAGAACACGCTTCAAAAACCGAGTATGTATATTTGATAGGATCAGATAAACTTTCGTCCGAATTGCACCAAATTAGTGAAGACGTAAATAAAAAATACATCAATTATCAGCTTGATTATACTTTCAATGACCCAAAAGACCCAAATCGTTTTTACTATCGTTCCGACCATTATAATTTTGCAAAGCATAAAATTCCTGTGATATTTTATTTCTCAGGAGTTCATGAAGATTACCACCGTCCAGGCGATGATGTAGAAAAAATATTTTTTCCAAAATACCAACAAATCACCCGCTTGGTTTTTCAAACCGCTTGGGAATTGGTCAATCGTGAAGAAAAAATAAAAGTAGATAGTAACAAGCCATAGGCTTCAAATACATTTAAAAAAGCCCTTCCCATTTTTGTTAAGGGTTAGGAGAAGTTTTTGCTTAGCAACAAAATTTTTAGTTTTCAGGATTATAGAATGAAGTAAAAGTTTTAGCTAATTACTTGATAATGAAAAAGTTAAGGTTTTTGTCTATTCATTTTTTTAAACCAATAAATCTTGAAATAATACAATTGTTTTGTTGAACAAAAAAAAAAAATAATGCCCTATTCTTTTTTCTTTCAACGATTTTATATAAAATTGTCAAATGTTTGAAAAGTATATGAAACGAAATTTTACAAAATTTTCTTTCATAAAAATTCGTACTTGTAAAATTTTTCACCTTATTTTACCAAAAAATTAATAATCTCATTTTTTAAAACCCTAAAATTTTCAAATCTAATGGAAAAAAAGGCAACAGCCCCAGCAGCTAAAGCAGCAAAACAAACTTCAGGTGGAGGATTAAACCCCGCATTAGTAATTCCTGTTCTTGCAGTAATTTCAGTTTTAACCTACATGTTTATCTTAGGCGATGCAAGTCACTTTCTTGATGCAGAAAAACACAAACCAAAGCCAGGCGATTTCTTTGGTCTAATCCATAGTGGTGGTGTGGTTGTACCTATTTTAATGATTTGTTTTCTTTGTGTTGTTGTATTCTCAATTGAGCGTTTCTTCACAATCAACAAAGCAACAGGAACTGGTAACATTGATGCTTTTGTTCGTAAAGTTCGTTCATTATTAGATTCTAACAACATTGGTGATGCTATCAAAGAATGTGATAAGCAAAAAGGTTCAGTAGGGAATGTTGTAAAGACAGCTCTTGGAAAATACAGCCTTTTGACATCTGATGCTTCGATGGACAAAGAGCAAAAATTAGCTGCCCTTCAAAAAGAAGTAGAAGAAGCAACTTCATTAGAGCTTCCAATGCTTGAGAAAAACCTTACAATCCTTTCAACTTTGGCAACTGTATCAACACTTATCGCCCTACTTGGAACGGTACTTGGTATGATTCGTGCGTTTTCGGCTCTTGGTGCGGGTGGTGGAGCTCCTGATGCAGCGGCTTTGGCAACTGGTATCTCAGAGGCCTTGATTAACACAGCCTTAGGAATCGGTACTTCTGCAATCTCAATCATTATGTATAACTTCTTTACATCTAAAATTGATGAATTGACGTACAAAATTGACGAAATCGGTATGAGCATTCAGCAAAATTTTGCAGCCCATAACTAATTTTTTAAAAGAAATTTGGAAATTCTAAAAATTAGTTATATATTTAGACAATATTCTAAATTTCTATTCGTTAATTTTATATAATCTTAATCAATTGAAGTTATGGCAGTAATAAAACCCAAACGCAAAGGTCCTGTAATGGACATGACGGCGATGTGTGATGTTGCATTTTTATTGTTATCGTTCTTTATCATGACTACCCAGTTTAAAGGACAAGAATCTGTAACAATTGATACTCCATCTTCTATTTCGCAAACAAAGATTCCTGAGATGGGCGTTGCAACGATTAGTATTGACCCTGATGGAAAATATTACTTTGGCGTAGCAAATCCAAAAGAAAGGGGTATCTTATTTCAAAGAATGGCTGAGAAATATGGAATTCCTGTAAACAAAGGAGATTTACAAAGTTTTGAAAAATTGGCTGATTTTGGAATAAGTATCGGAGGTTTGAAACAATACCTAAGTTTACCACCAGAAGACCAATTAAATGTTAAAATGGCTGGTATTCCGAATGATACTTTGAAAAGTGAATTGGGCGATTGGGTTTCTACTTATTTTAAAGAAGTAAATCCACAAGCCAAATTAGCAATCAGAGGTGACGCAAACACCCAGTACCCAGCAATTAAGGGAGTTCTAAAAGAGCTTGGTAAAAGAGACATCAATAAGTTTCAATTAATTACCGGTGTTGAAGGAAATCCTAATTAATTATTTTAAAAAGGTAGTTTTAAGTTAATAATTTTGATGTTTTTTATGTAAACTCAGAATTCAGAACTCAGAACCCCAGCGGCAGACCGCTCAGAATTTAACTAACTCTCTAAACATTGTAAATCAATGGCAGAAATAGACACCTCCAGTGGTGGTGGCAAAGGTGATAAAAAAGTAAGAGCAAAAAAACACTCAGCAAGGGTTGATATGACTCCAATGGTGGATTTAGGTTTCTTATTGATTACATTCTTTGTATTCACCACTACATTCAGCAAACCCAACATGATGAAGTTGAATATGCCGGATAAACCAAAAGAAAATGAACCAATTGACAATGCAATTGTCAAAGAATCTAATACAATTAGTATTTTAATGGGAAAAGACAATCGTATTTTTTATCACCAAAAATCATCAAGTAACTTAACTCCAGAATTATTGATGGAATCGGATTACTCTAAAACAGGTATTCGTACAGCGATAAGAAAAGGATTTGTTAATGCTATTGATACAACCAAATTCACTGTAGTTATCAAACCAACGGATGATGCCAACTACAAGAATACAGTTGATATTTTAGATGAAATGGCGATTACGGGAATGAAACGCTATGCGATTGTGGATCCTTCGAAAGAAGAAATGGCAATTTATACGACAAAAATTGCAACGCCGAAACAGTAATTTCAGCATACTTACAAATCATTTGTTTTGAAATTTTTTTTGAAAAATGCTTGATTTGTGAATAAATAAAAAATAATATGGACTCTAAAAATAAAGTCGAAGCAACATTAGATGATATGGTTTTCGAAAACCGTAACAGAGCTTATGGTGCGTATGACCTAAGAACAACCTACAAAAAGACCGTAAATCGTTCTCTTTTGTATGGTGCAGTAGCATTTTTAGGAGCTATCGCAGCCCCTTTGCTATATGCATCAATTATCCCAAAGGAGAAAAAGGAAGTTGCCGTTGAGATTGATTTAACTAAACTCAACGAAGAGCTAAAGGAGGATAAGCCACCTCCATTGCCGCCACCACCTCCACCAGAAGTGAAGCCACCAGAAGTTGCAACAATTAAATTCTTGCCTCCTGAGCCAAAACCTGATGAAGAAGTGAAACAAGAAGACCCACCTCCAGTAGAGAAAGAAATCGAAAAAGCGGTTATTTCAAATACTACTAAGGAAGGAGAAGAATCTACAGAATTAGCTGCACCACCTCCAGTGGAAGCACCAAAAGCTGTAGAAATTGAGCAACCAAAAGAAGACGAAATCTTTACTTCGGTTGAGCAAAATGCTGAGTTTCCTGGTGGTATTAAGGAAATGTACTCTTATATTGGAAAAAACCTTAAATATCCGTCAGCTGCTCAAAGAGCAAACGTATCTGGAAAAGTTTTTGCTAAATTCGTTGTAGAAAAAGATGGTAGCCTTGGTGATGTTCAGATTTTGAAAGGAATCGGTTTTGGTTGTGATGAAGAAGCACAACGTGTATTGAAGTCAATGCCAAAATGGAATCCGGGAAAGCAAAATGGACGTACAGTAAGACAATTCTATACGATGCCAATTTCATTTGTACTTGAATAATGTTAGAAAATCGCAGACCTCAAGGTTTTAGTCAATTTTCAATGTATCTCATGGCTTTTACAGGCTTGGCATATATTATAATGGGAGGATTTATCATTTACAGACAATGGTTGTTTGTTCCTTTAACCAAAATACAATCTTATGCAATGGGTGCTTTATCAATTGCCTATGGTTTGTTTAGAGCCTGGAGAGCGTACCAGTCTTTCAAAGATTCATCTCAAAATTGATTGAAAAAATAATAAAAAATGCCACTTTGTATTACGAAGTGGCATTTTTTTTGTGAAATACAATTATTTATTTATATTTGCGTTTATATATTTAGTTAAAAATCTAAATGAATTTTTTTGATGAATAAATTATTTCTTTTTATCTCAATTACAATAATATTTTGGCAATGTAGTTCTCCTCAAAAGCCCGACCTTCCGAATGATGGAGAAATAACCATTGCAGCCGACGAGTCGCTACAGCCAATTGTTGATGCTCAGCTGAGTGCATATAATTATCATTATCCAAAAGCAAAATTGCATATTAAATATATGCCTGAGCAAAAAGCAATGGCAATGATGATGAATGACTCTGCAAATATTGCAATTGTTACTCGTGAAGCCAATACGAATGAAATGGATTTTTATATAACTGAAAAAATCCCATATCGTCCTGCAAAAATGGCATTAGATGGCGTTGCATTAATTGTTAATAAAGAAAGTAACTTTCAAAACATTACTTTGAAAGAGTTAAAAGCTATGTTTAATGGAAATAGTAATCCTGAAATTAAATTGGTTTTTGATAATAGTAGTTCAAGCAATTTGAATTATATGATTCAAAAATTAGATATTAAAGATGTAAAAAAAGCTAATATTTTTGCTGCAAATGGCAACAAAGATGTGATTGAATATATCAAGAAAAATTCGAAAGCAATAGGAATCATAGGAGGAAATTGGCTAAGTGATACTGACGACCGTGCAAGTCAAGGTTTTGTTAATAGTGTTAGGGTTTTGGGGGTCTCAAGTCTTGATAATCCATCAATCAATGATTATTTTCACCCTACAACGGCTTCCTTAAAAGCAAGAAAATATCCTTTGGAAAGAAGAATTTTGATGCACACAAAAAAAGATTATGGTTTGGCAAAGGCGTTTATTCGTTTTTGTTGTTCGCAAATCGGGCAATTGGTTGTCGAAAAATCTGGTTTATTACCTTATTATATTCTTGAGCGTGGAATTTTAATTGAAAAACAAACACCTGCTGAATTACAAAAAGATAAGAAATAAGTCGTATTTTAGCTAAATTCCAACGCTTTAACACTTGATTAACAATCTTTTGAAAGATTATTCTGTCTAAACATTAAATAGCAAAATTTGAAAAATTTGTTTTTAACAAAAATAATTTTTTCTGTTAAGTACATTTTCTTTAACTTTGCTAACTTTTTTTATTAAAAGAATCTGTAAACCTTAATTTAGAGTGAAAATGAACAAGATTTTGAAATCTTTGTCAGTAGCTGCGATAGCTGGACTGGCATTATCGTTCCAAACGATGGCACAAACTGTGCAGGAAGGACTGAAAAATTTGGATGCGGAGCGATATAATGCTGCGGGGACGATTTTTAAACAATTAGTTACAACTGCACCAACTGCAGAAAACTATTTTTATCAAGGATATTATTTCTTGAATTTGCAAGATGGGCAAATGGATTTGGCTCAAGCAAAAGATGCTTTTGCTAAAGGTGCTGCCCTTGATGCAAAAAGATCTGACGCACTTTGTCGTGTTGGTTTGGGTGCTGTCAAATTATTCTCTGGCGATAAAGCTGGTGCAAAAGCTGATTTTGATTTAATCAAAAAAGACACAAAAAACAAAAACGCTGATGTAATGTTTCGTATTGGTGAGGCATACTCACTTTCTGAGAAAATAAATGACCCTGCTGAAGCTGTTACAAATATTCAAGCTGGTTTAGATTTGCAAAAAGTAAAAAATAATCCAAACTTTTATATTGCAATGGCAAAGGCTTATCTTATCAAAAATGATGGAGGAGGAGCAATGACTGCACTTGAAAATGCACTTGCAATGGGTCAAAATGTTGCAAAAATTCGAACAATTATGGGAAAAGTTTGGTACCAAGGCAAAAACTATCAAAAAGCTCAGACTGAATTGCAAGAAGCGATAAAAGCTGACCCTGAGTATGCCCCAGCTTTTTACTTATTAAGTTCTTTATATACCACTTTTGGTAAATTTGGAATGGCGGCAGAAAATGCTAAACAAGCTTTAAGTAAAAGTGAAGGAACTGCTGCTGCTAAACTTAAATATATAAAGTTGGCAATAGCAAGCAAAGATAATGATGGTGCTCTGACAGTTTTAAATCAAATCTTTGAAACTGAAAAAGACCCAATTAAATATCGATTGAAAGGTTATATTCAAGTTGAAAAAGCTGATTGTGCAGAAGCAGTAAAGAATATACAGGAGTTTTTAAATCAAGCAGCTAAAGATCGTCATTTACCTTCCGATTATGGAATGATAGGTCGTGCATATACTTGTATCAAAGATGATGCAGGAAAGAAGAATAATGATTCATTAGCGATACTTAACATTGAAAAAGCTATCGAATTAGGTGACACGGTTACAGTTGCTTTAATTGACATTGCAAATATTAACAAAGGAAATAAGAATTGGGTAAAGTTGGCAGAAACATACGAAAGAATAATCGCAAAATCTAAGAAACCAATTGCTGGAGACTATTATAACTTGGCTGATACTTATGTGAGAGCCAGAGAATATGTAAAGGCTGATTCGGCCTATTCAAAATCAATTGTTCTATATAAGAGTACATGGGCTCCTCCATATATTTATCAGGCAAGAGCAAGACAACGTGCAAATCCAACTGATAGCACTTTTTCTTCTTTTGGGCTTTATGAAAAATATATTAGTGTATTTGATGCAACTGCGACAGAAGCTGATAAAGCTAAAGAAAGTAATAAAAAGAATATTTCTGAAGCGTATGGCTATATTGGTTATAAAACTTTATTGATAGATAAAGATACTTTAAAGGCTACAGAATATATGAATCAAGCCTTGAAATTTGACCCTAATAATGCGAATGCTAAGCAAGTATTACAAAGCATAGCCGGAGGTACACCAGCACCAACTGGCACAACTCCTCCACCAAACAATAACACTCCCAATGGTGGCACAGGCGGTGGAACTCAGCCTAAAAACTAAGCGGTAATATTTCATAAAAAAGCCTAAATCTATTGATTTAGGCTTTTTTTGTTTTCCAATAAATAAATTATTTCTAAGAAAAGGTGTAATTTCTAAAAAAATGCTTTTATTTTTGCTTTTTATCTTTCAAAACTTAAAAGAACAAGATAGCTAAAAGCTGATTTTATATGTTTAATCTCGTTATATTTGGACCGCCCGGTGCTGGAAAAGGCACACAATCAGCAAAAATTATTAATCAGTATAAATTAGCTCATATATCAACAGGTGATATGTTTAGGATGCACATTAGCCAAGATACGGCTTTGGGTAAACGAGTTAAACAAATTTTAGCAGATGGTTTGCTTGTACCTGATTCTATAACTATTGATATGCTCGAAGAAGAAGTGCAGAATAACCCTTATGCAACGGGCTTTATTTTTGATGGATTTCCTCGAACCGTAGCTCAGGCAGAGGCTTTGGATAAGTTTTTGGAAGGAAAAGATGAAAAAATAGATTTAGTTTTGCAATTAGATGTAAATGAATCAGAAATTAAAACTCGAATTGCTGAGCGACAAAAAGTAAGTGGAAGAGCGGATGATGATGCAGATAAATTAATCAAACGAATTGATGAATATTTTACCAAAACAATTCATGTTTTGCCTTATTATCAAGAACAAGGTAAAGTTATAAAAATCAATGGAATTGGGGAAGTAGAAAATATTTTCGGCATGATTTGTGGTGCAATTGATTCATTAAAAAAGTAATAGTTTTTGTAATAAAGTACAACTTTTTTAGTTTTGTACTTAGTTTTTTAGAATTTAGTTTCGCAAAAAGCGAACATTTTGTACATTGAGGTATTGATAATTAAAATATGACAAGTAACTTTATTGATTACGTAAAAATTAACTGTGTTTCGGGCAATGGTGGGGCAGGGGCAAGACATTTCAGACGTGAAAAACACGTGCCAAATGGTGGACCTGACGGTGGAGATGGAGGAAGAGGTGGACACATAGTTTTACGTGGAAATTCTCAATATTGGACACTTTTACATTTAAAATATCAAAAGCACATCAAAGCTCCGCATGGTGTTGGTGGTGAGGGTGGAAATCGGACAGGTCCACAAGGGAATGACCATATAATTGAAGTACCGCTTGGAACTATTGCAAGAGATTCAGAAACTGGAGAGAAAATAGGTGAAGTTACGGAAGAAGGGCAAAAAGTTATTTTATTGCCTGGTGGAAGAGGAGGATTAGGTAATAGTCATTTTACGAATGCAACAAATCAAGCACCTGAATATTCGCAACCTGGCGAATCAGGTATTGAATCTTGGATAATTTTAGAATTAAAAATATTAGCAGACGTGGGGCTTGTAGGCTTCCCGAATGCTGGAAAATCAACACTGCTTTCTGCGGTATCGGCTGCAAAACCTGAAATTGCCGACTACCCATTTACAACACTTGCCCCTAACCTTGGCGTAGTTGCCTATCGTGATTATAGGTCTTTCGTGATGGCGGATATTCCCGGCATTATTGAAGGAGCTTCTGAAGGAAAAGGACTTGGACTACGTTTTCTAAGACATATCGAGCGAAACTCAATTTTGCTGTTTGTTGTTTCTGCCGATTCAGAAAATCCCATGAAGGAATACAAAACCCTTTTGAAAGAATTAAAATTGTTTAACCCCGAGTTATTAGACAAAAAAAGAATTTTGGGTATTTCAAAACTTGACTTAATTGATGAAAAGCAAGTAAAGAAAATTGAAAAAAAGATTCCAGAAGACTTGCCTCACGTATTTTTTTCGGCAGCAACGAATCAAGGAATTGACAACGTAAAAGATTTAATTTGGCATAATTTATAGTTTTTTATAAATTCGCTAATTATTTCACACAACTCTCTAAAAAGAGTGAACATTTATAAAATTTTCGCCATGAAGAAAACTTTTTTAAGTTTGCTGCTCTTGGTGCATGCGACAGTTTTTGCACAAATTACAATTACTTCTCCTGTAAATAGGGCGATTTTTCAAAGAAATCAATCGAATACAGGTGTAATTCCTATTGGCGGAACGTACCAAACCCGAGTTGAAAGAATTGAGGCTCGACTTATTCCAATCAAAGGTGGAAATGCTGTTGATTGGACTACTATTGCTGTGTATCCAAATTTTGGGATGTTCACAGGCGGTATTTATGCTCAAGCTGGGTGGTATCGATTAGAAATAAGGGCATTTCGAGGTGGCAGTATTGTAGGTACTGCAGCTTTAGACAAAGTTGGCATTGGCGAAGTTTTTGTAATTACTGGTCAATCAAATGCTCAAGGGTATGAAGGAAAAGGAAATCCACCTGCAATTGATGACCGAGTAAATTGTATCTCAAATTATTTTACAATGGGAGATATTGATGAACCGCCTTTCCCAATAATTTCTCAGCTTAGTGAAAATGTAAAAATTGCACCCTTAGGAAATGGTTCGTGGTGTTGGGGAAAGTTAGGCGATTTGCTTGCCCAAAAACTAAATGTACCAATTCTTTTTATTAATACGGCTTATGAAGCTATGGGTATTGAGGATTTTAGTAAAAGTGCAAATGGTGAAAGGGGGCAAAATTTTTATACGGGCAATTATGAAAGACCTGGTTATCCATTTGAAAGTCTTAAAAAATCATTACATTATTATGTAAATATGTTTGGTATTCGTACTGTTTTATTGCATCAAGGCGAAACCGACAATGATAGGAAAACAAGCATACAAAAATACATTGAATCTCTACAATATTTCATTGAAAAAAGTCGTGGAGCAACGGGCAAGAATATAAGTTGGATGGTTAGTAGAGTATCTCGAGTGAAAGAAGGTACATATCAGCCTGTTATTGATGGACAAAATTTTGTAATTAAAAACTTTCCTAATGTATTTGAAGGGCCGGATACAGATATAATTACTAATCGACCTGATGGTGTACATTTTGAAGGTAGTAGTCTTATTCAATTAGCAGAATCATGGAATAATAAATTAGATTTTAAGTTTTTTTCCTCTTCTAATCCTATCCCCTCATCTTCACCATTGTTTTTTTACTTAAATTGTAATCTTGAAAATCAAAATAAACCACTCCATATTTTTATGCCTGACGGTTTTAAAAATTATTATTGGACAAATGGTTTTGGTGATATAAATAATTCGTCTGTTCTCGATACTGGACCTGGAATTTATAGAGGGAGAGCAATTGATTATTTGGGAAATGTATATTATACCCCAGCGGTTAATTATTCCTCTCTTTCTATTCCAGAAAAACCAAATCTTTCGGTTGATGGTCCACTCAGTTTTTGTCAAGGTGGAAGTGTGCGATTGAAATCCTCGACGAATGTTGATATTTTTTGGAGCAATGGCGAACAAAATCAATCAATCGTTGTAAATCAACCAGGATATTATAGCGTAAGTTCCTCTAATTATTTGGGATGTTCTTCAATTTCGAATGTTGTTCAAGTATCAATTTTACCAAAGCCTGATGTCAAAATCATTGCAGATGGGGCAACAACTTTTTGTTCGGATAAAACAGTTAACCTTCGTGCAAATACAACAATTGAAAATATTTGGAATAATGGCGAGAAAAAACAAATTATTACAGTAAACAAGAGTGGAGAGTATTTTGTAACTGCAAAAAATGAATTTGGTTGCGAAAATACTTCACCCAAAATCAATGTTATTGTAAACCCAATGCCCGCAAAGCCAACTGTAAGTTCGGACGGACCAACTGTTTTTTGTGCAGATAAATCAATAAAACTATCTTCAAATGTGTCAAAAGATATTTCTTGGAATACAGGAGAAAAAACAAATAGTTTAGTAATTGCAAGGACGGGAGAATATTTTGTAATTGCTAAAAATGAATTTGGGTGTCAAAATACATCGAATATCGTACCAGTAAAAGTAAATCCTTTACCGCCAAAACCAAGCATTACTCCAAGTGGACCAACCACTTTTTGTGAAGGAGAAAGTGTTACACTTACTGCTTCACAAAATCAGGCATATTTATGGAGTAATGCTAAAACATCAAATAATCAAATTGTTAAATCATCTGGTTTTTTTTCTGTAAAAGTTATAGACCAAAATGGGTGTGTTTCGCCTTCTTCAGACGAGAGTTCAGTAATAGTAAAACCTTCACCACTTGGAATAGATATTTTGCAATCAGGTACTTATACATTAGAGTCGGTAACAAATGGTTTCTACGATTTGAAATATGAATGGGCGAAAGATGGCATAGTTCTACCAAACGAAAGTTTTTTAATCAAAGCCAGAGAAACTGGGAAATATACCGTGAAAGGTTCAATTCTTTATCAATTGGGAGGAGGCAAAACACTTCGCTGTTTTTCTACGCCATCATTACCCTACAATTTCATCCTTGACCCATCCAATAAAGGGCTGAGTATTTTTCCAAATCCTGCACCAAAAGGTATTATTAACATTGAAACCCTTGATAACCATGAAAATGCCTTAGTTGGTATTTATGATTTAAGAGGTTTTTTAATTAAAGAGTTTACAGTTCCAAAATTTGATTCCAGAAAAACATTCGATTTAAAAGATATGGCGAGAGGTTCATTTTTGATAAACCTAAAAGCCAAAGATTTTAATGTTATCAAGCGAATTATTATAGAATAATTTAATAATGTGTGAATATTGAAAATATTTTCGAATATTTTGTAATACTTACTATTATAAAACACTACAATTTTGTGTAATTCTAACTGCAAGTTTGGATGATTTCTCCGTTTGATAAATTTTAATTTCAAAATATAGTATAGTAGCTTGGTATTTACTAACGGCTTTGTATTTTTGTAAATAAACCATACAGACATTATTTTAAGATGCATATAAGAAATTGGATAATTTTATTTTTGTGTTTTATTTCATTACAGACCTATTCACAAATTCAAATTACTTTTCCAGTAACACGGATAGTTTTTCAGCGGAATAATCAAAACCAAGCGAGTGTAAATATAGCAGGTAGTTATGGGCAATTACTCGACCGTATTGATGCTCGTGCTTTGCCCGTAGCAGGTGGACAAGGCAATGGGACTGAATGGATAACGATTCATAATAACTTAAATTCAGGTATTTTCAATGGCTCGTTATTACTTAGCGGTGGGTGGTATAATCTCGAATTAAGAGGTGTTTTGAATGGTAGTGTAGTAGCATCTGCAACTCTTGATAAGGTAGGAGTTGGTGAGGTTTTTATAGTAGCTGGACAATCCAATGCACAAGGTGATGCAAGTTATTCGGGAGGGGCATTGGGTGCTTCCGATGATAGGGTTTCTACGATTGATTATTATGATGCTGTACTTAATGAGGATGCCATGCCATTTCAGTTTTCTCAAATGGGCAATTTCACTAAAATGTCACCCTATAATTACGTACCGTGGTTTTGGTCAAGATTAGGTGATAGACTTGCCCAAAGACTGAATGTACCTGTGCTTTTTTATGGTGCAGCTTTAGGAGGATTGGGTAGCGAAGTTTGGAAACGTTCTGCCGAAGGAGCAGATTTGCGGAAAGAATTACCCCTTTTCATTAAGGTAAGTGGTATGCCATATAGAGGTCTGAAAGCAGCTTTGCAAAGATATGTTACACGCACTGGCGTTCGAGCAGTATTGTGGCAGCATGGAGAAAGCGACCCTTTAACTTCAGCCGAAAATTATTATAATAATGTTAAAACGGTAATAGAAAAAAGTAGAAATGACTCCAAAAAAGGAGATTTAGCATGGGTTATTGCTCGTTCTTCTCGAAATCCATCAACTTTTCAAAATGTTATTAATGGGCAAAATTTAGTTATTCAGAGATTGCAAAGTGTTTTTAATGGACCAGAAACAGACGAAATTGCAGGGGCAAATTCTAGAGCAGATGGTATTCATTTTCATAATGATGGACTAAATCGTGCTGCCGATTTTTGGAATAGCTCACTAAATGATTCTTTTTTTAATAATTCACAGCCACTTCTTGGAAAAGAACTACCTAAAGTAAGTTTAACTTGTAATATTAATAATCCCAATAATAAATTTACAATCTCAGCTCAGGGTGGATTTGCAAATTATATTTGGAATGTAGGAATTACAACACCCTCTTTCACTGTAAATAGTGGTACATATTCACTCAAAACCCAAGATGAAGTAGGTAATACTTATTTTTCTCAACCTATTTTTATTTCTTCAAATAATTCTATTATTGCACCTGTAATTAATATTGGTGGAGCTACAACTTTTTGTGAAGGTGGAAATGGCGTTCTTTCATCAAGTATAAATGGAGGTAATACATGGAGTAATGGTGAACGTGGACAAACAATTTTTCCAAGAAATAGTGGTGTTTTTACTGTTTCAAATTCCACAATTAATGGTTGCACTACGGTTTCATCGCCCATCTCCATAAATGTTTTGCCATTACCTCAAAATAGTATTGTACCTTCGAAATCGCTTCCAATATGCCCAGATGATAGTTTATTATTAATTACGAATAATTTTGAAAATGTGACATACCTATGGAATACAAATGCAAATACTCAAAATATCACAGTTAAGAAAGCAGGAACATATAGCTTGAAAATAAGAGGGCAAAATGGTTGCGAATCTCAAAGTTTTATTGATGTTTCGCTACGACAACGCCCTGTTACCAGTTTATTTGCAGATGGGCCAACCACTTTTTGTCTGGGAAGAAGTGTCAATATTTCCTCAAATGGAGATTTTTCAGCTTATTTTTGGAGTAATGGAGCAAGTACAAAATCAACAAATATTCGTAATTCGGGTAATTTTTCACTGAGGGTTAAAGATAATTTTGGATGTTTTTCAGAACTCGTTTCTTCAAATGTTGTCGTAAATGCCTTACCTTCAATCAAAATTTTAGCAGACGGAGTTGATAAGTTCTGTGAGGGGAACTTTGTAAAGTTGCAGCCATCTTCTACCAGTAATTTAATTTATAAATGGAATACAGGTGAAAATTCAAAAGAGATCAGAGTCGGTAAGCCGGGTATTTATTCACTTAGTGTCAAAGATGTAAATGATTGTGAATCGAAAACCGATTCCATCACATTAAAGTTTATTCCTCCTCCTGTTGTAAATATTGTAACTGCTGGTAATTTAAATACGATATGTCAGGGAAATAGCATCACTTTAAATGCAACCAATGGAGTTTCTTATGCTTGGAGTAGTGGTTCAAATTCAAACAATATTTTAGTAGAAAAAGCAGGTATTTATACTTTGAAAATTAAGGATGATAAAAATTGCGAATCAAATCCTGTTTCCTTTGAGGTTTTTGTAAAAACCACGCCTTCTAAACCAACTTTGTTTATGGAAGGTGCATATCAATTAGAAGTGATTCCTGCATCCTTTATAAATGAACAATATTTTGAGTGGAAAATAAATGAATCTAATTTACAAACAACTTCTACAATTTTAAAAACTATAACTCCTGGCAAATATGCAGTAAGAACAGCCTTAAAATATTCAGTTCCACCTACTGGCAATTTAATTTGTTACTCTCCATTTTCAGACAACGTAAATTTTGTTATTCCTGAAAATGACAATGGCTTAAGGATTTATCCAAGTCCAAATCCAACTGGTTTGTTTTTCATAGAATCTATAAGCGACAATGCTAATTCCACTATTTATATTTATAATATATTAGGCTCTCAAGTATTATCAATAAATGTAAGTGATTTTAAAGAAAAACGAATTTTAGATTTAAGAAGTTTAGAAAGTGGTATTTATTTTGTAAGATTAATCAGTGGTCAATTTAAAGCAACATCCAAAATTATTGTTAAATTTTGATTACTGATAAATTTATTTTACAATCTTCAAAATAACACTTTGGTATGTGAAATTGAGAAATTAAACTTAGACAAACATTTTCAAGCCTTTTTTATTTTGTTTCTAAACTTTACATTAGTAATTTTGATGCAGAAAAAGTCAATCAATATAAAAGTGTATAATTTAGCATTTTTTTTGACTTCTCATCAACATTATCGTATGAAAGAATACTTGCCTTCAGATTTCCTACCCATAATAGTGCAATTATTAGCAGCTATTGGTTTTATAGTTACAACAATGATTGTAACTCATGCAATCGGTCCAAAAAGAAACAGCGAATTAAAAGATGCTCCCTTCGAATGTGGAATAGAGGCTGTAGGCGATGCCCGAGCTCCAATATCAATCAAATATTTCCTTACTGCCATTCTCTTTGTATTATTTGATGTCGAGGTAATTTTTATGTACCCTTGGGCAGTCAATTTTAAGCAATTGGGTTGGTTTGGATTTGTAGAAATGTTAACTTTCATCACATTATTGATGGCGGGGTTTTATTATGTAATAAGAAAAGGAGTTTTAGACTGGGACAAAGATTGAGGGAATTACCTCCGAACAATTAGCAAAACAAACTGTTAATTGTTAAGAATGGATATTTGATAATTGATAATTGAAAAATATGAGTAATCCAGTAAAAATGATAGATGCTCCTGCTGGAGTTGAAGGTTCGGGTTTCTTCGCAACTTCGTTTGATGAAGTAATAGGAATCGCTCGAAGTAATTCTCTTTGGCCGCTTCCATTTGCTACTTCTTGTTGTGGAATCGAATTCATGGCAACGATGGCTTCGCACTATGATATTTCACGGTTTGGCTCAGAAAGACCAAGCTTTTCACCACGGCAGGCAGATTTATTGATGGTCATGGGAACAATAGCAAAGAAAATGGGACCCATTTTGAAGCAAGTTTATCTTCAAATGGCAGAGCCTCGTTGGGTAATTGCGGTTGGAGCTTGTGCTTCAAGTGGCGGTGTTTTTGACACATATTCTGTGCTTCAAGGCATTGACCGAATCATTCCTGTCGATGTTTATGTGCCGGGTTGCCCGCCTCGCCCCGAACAAATCTTAGATGGTTTGATGGAAATTCAAAAACTTGCCGTCAGTGAATCTTTACGTCGTAGAAATATGGACGAATATCAGCACTTATTAGAATCTTATAATATTCAATAAGCAAAATTTTCAATTTGAAATGACAAATCAACAAATAGCAGAAGATTTATTAAGCCGTTTTGGCGAAAATGTAAATAGTTTTGAAGAACCTTGGGGGCTTCTAACTTTTACAACTAATCGACAAAATATTATTACTTTACTTGATTATTTAAAAAAACACGAAAGCTTTCGTTTCAAATTTTTAACTGATCTTACAGGAATTCATTTGCCAGATAATAAAGGTGCAGAATTTGGCGTAATATATCATTTACATAGTCTTGAAAATAATGTTAGGGTTCGCATAAAAGTATTTCTTTCGCAAGACGATTTGCACATTCCAACGGCTTCAACAGTTCACGAATGTGCCAATTGGATGGAACGAGAAACCTACGATTTTTTCGGAATTATTTTTGACGGACACCCAAAGTTGATTAGAATATTAAACATCGAAGAAATGGATTATTTTCCAATGAGAAAAGAATATCCACTTGAAGATGCAACACGGCAAGACAAAGTTGATGCCCTGTTTGGGAGATAAAAACCCCCGCCCCCTAAAGGGGAGTCAAGGATGCTTATATAAAAATATCATAAAATATTAGTCCCCCTTTAGGGGATAGGGGTATATGGAAGATACATTAATAGCAAAAACAACCACTGATGCGTTGGCATTCAATCGTCCAATTGTTGAAGATACCGAATATACAACCCTAAATCTCGGACCAACTCACCCTGCAACCCACGGTATTTTTCAGAATATTCTGCAAATGGATGGTGAGAAAATTGTTTCGGGAGAGCAAACAATTGGATACATTCATCGTGCCTTTGAAAAAATTGCAGAGCGTCGGCCTTTTTATCAAATCACGACTCTTACCGACCGAATGAATTACTGTTCATCGCCAATCAATAATATGGGATGGCACATGACAGTTGAGAAATTGTTGGGCGTAACAGTTCCAAAACGTGCCGAATATATTCGTGTAATAATGATGGAATTAGCTCGTATTTCCGACCATCTGATTTGCAATTCTATCTTGGGTGTAGATACAGGTGCATATTCTGGCTTTTTATATTTATTTCAAGAAAGAGAAAAAATATATGAAATCTACGAAGAAATGTGTGGTGCAAGGCTCACAACCAACATGGGGCGGATCGGAGGAATGGAACGAGATTTATCTCCAACTGCCATCAAAAAAATAAAACAATTGATTTATCATGATTTGCCAAAGACATTGGCAGAATTTGAAAAATTATTTAATCGAAATAGGATTTTTATTGATAGAGTAGTAAATGTTGGTCCAATTACTGGCGAGCGTGCCTTAGAATATGGTTTCACCGGACCAAATCTTCGTGCTGCAGGAGTTGATTATGATGTGCGTGTGATGGAGCCTTATTCTTCTTACCAAGATTTTGAGTTTGACATTCCGATTGGGCATAATGGCGATACTTATGACCGTTTCATGGTACGTAATCAAGAAATGTGGGAGAGCATGAAAATCATCAAACAAGCCCTTGAAAATATTCCTGAAGGTGCATATTATGCCAATGAAGAACATTATTATTTGCCTCCAAAACAAGATGTTTACAAAAACATGGAAGCACTGATTTACCATTTCAAAATAGTGATGGGTGAAATTGATGCTCCAGTTGGAGAAGTGTATCATGCAGTAGAAGGTGGCAATGGCGAACTTGGGTTTTACCTTGTCAGCGATGGTGGTAGAGCTCCATATCGTTTGCATTTCCGTCGTCCAAGTTTTATTTACTACCAAGCCTATCCAGAAATGTGTAAAGGGGTTGCTATTTCTGATGCTATTGCTATTTTGAGTAGTTTGAATGTTATTGCAGGTGAATTAGATGCATAAAATTTTGATTTAAAAATGACAGAAACAATAAATAAAGTAGCTTTTACACCTGAGCGTTTGGCAAAAGCCAATGAAATGATTGCCCGTTATCCTGAAGGAAAACAAAAATCAGCAATTTTGCCTATAATGCATTTGGCTCAAGAACAATTTGCTTGGATGAGTCAAGGTGTGATGGATTATGTTGCCGAAATGCTTGATATTCAACCTATTGAGGTTTATGAAGTAGCAACTTTTTATACCATGTTTCACCTCGAACCAGTTGGCAAGCACGTGATAGAATATTGCAGAACTGGCCCTTGTGTGTTGATGGGTGGTGAGGAAGTTTACGCTCATTTACAACAAAAATTAGGCATTAAAAAAGGTCAAACTACTAATGATGGACTTTTTACGCTGAAAGAAGTGGAATGTTTGGCAGCCTGTGGTTGGGGACCCTGTTTCCAGATTCGTGAACAATATTATATGCACCTCAATAACCAAAAAGTTGATGAAATAATTGATGAATTGTCTAAATAATAACGACTATGTTAGATTATCCAATACAATTTATGGGAGTAAATGCACCAAGAGAACACCAGCGAATTATCACTAAATTAGCCGCAGGATTATATTGGCTTTATAATCAAGGTACAATTAAGTTAGAACCACTGGCAGAAGCTATGATTAATGAAGGTGAATCAAGTCCAACTCCTGATGTGATTTTATTAGATAATGTTTTAGATGAAATAAAAGTTATTATTGAGATAAGTTCGACAACTGGTTTTAAGAAAGATTTTAATAAAATCATAGAACTCATTGATGAGTATGAAGTCGAAGAGGGCTTTGTATATGATTATAAAAAAGGTAATTGGCGAAAATATAAATTAGGGGTTGGTGAAATAATAGAAAATTCATCATTTTGTGAAGCAATTGGTTATGATTTAAACGATTTTGTGAAATAATATGAAAAAATTAATCATGCTCTCGTTATTTGTATTATTCGGTTGTAAAGCAAAAGATGTTAGTCCTAATCCTTTGACTGGCGTTTGGCAGTCGGTGGGAGGTAATGATAAAATAGTATTTAAGGACGATACTAAACTATTTGAAGTCCGATTAAGAGAACCTAATCAGCCACCAATAATAGGAGAGGGACTTTATTTTTACACCATTCTTGATAATGAAATAGAAGTTATCAATTCGTATAGTAGTTGTACTTGCTCGAAAAAGACCGTTTACTTTAAAGTTTTTGAAAATAACACATTAGAAATAGGTGATTTTTACAAATCCAGTTCAACCAATAAAATACTGCAATTTAGGAAGCAATAAATATTATGTCAGCAAAAATATTAACCGAACACATCAGCACACCGGGAATCGAAACTTTTGAGGTTTATCGAAAAAAAGGTGGTTATGATGCAGTCGAGAAGGCAATCAAAAAAATGTCGCCAGAAGCGGTTGTGGAAGAAGTAAAGAAAGCAGGTATTCGTGGACGAGGTGGTGCAGGTTTTCCAATGGGCATGAAATGGTCTTTTTTGGCAAAACCAGAAGGTGTGCCTCGTTACTTAGTTTGCAATGCTGACGAATCAGAACCCGGCACTTTTAAAGACCATTATTTGATGAAAAATCTTCCTCATTTATTAATTGAAGGAATGATTATTTCAAGTTTTGCTTTAGGAGCAAATAAGTCATTTATTTATGTTCGTGGCGAATTGATGTACGTTATTCGTATTCTCGAAAAAGCAATTGAAGAAGCAAAAGCTGCAGGTTTTCTTGGAAAAAACATTCTCGGGAGTGGCTACGACCTCGAACTAATAGTTCACCCGGGTGGTGGTGCATATATTTGTGGAGAAGAAACAGCTCTATTGGAATCTCTTGAAGGAAAAAGAGGAAATCCAAGAAATAAACCACCTTTTCCTGCTGTCAAAGGACTTTATCAATCTCCAACAGTTGTTAATAATGTAGAGTCAATTGCCACGGTTGCTTGGATTATCAATCATGGAGGCGAGGCTTATGCAGGCGTAGGAATTGGTAAAAGTACAGGAACAAAATTAATTTCAGCTTCGGGGCATATCAAAAATCCGGGCGTTTATGAAATAGATTTAGGTTTGTCGTGTGATGAATTTTTGAATTCAGATGAATACTGTGGTGGTGTTCGTGCTGGACATCAACTTAAAGCCGTTGTTGCTGGTGGCTCGTCAGTGCCGATAGTTCCAGGAGCATTATTCTTGAAAAATATCAATGGTGAAGATAGGTTAATGTCTTACGAATCACTTTCTGATGGTGGTTTTGTAAGTGGAACAATGCTTGGTTCTGGTGGTTTTATTGTTTTTGATGAAACCGCATGCATTGTACGAAATACTTGGAATTTTGCTCGTTTTTATGAACATGAATCTTGCGGACAATGCTCTCCATGTCGTGAAGGAACTGGTTGGATGCAAAAAGTATTGAACCGTATTGAGCATGGCAAAGGAAATATGAGCGATATTGATTTATTAGTTGATGTTGCCAAAAAAATAGAAGGAAATACCATTTGCCCTCTTGGAGATGCTGCCGCTTGGCCAGTTGCCAGTGCGATTCGTCATTTCAGAGATGAATTTGAATGGCATATCAAACATCCAATTGAGGCAACAAAACAAGGTGCTGTTTATAAGGGTGGAGTTTTGGTTTAAAATAACACTAAATTTTATCTATCATGGAAGAATTAGAAGCCTTACGGAAGTTAGTTGAAGAGCATGATTATATACATGCTTTAGCACTTATAGATGAAATGGACGAAATGGCAAAGGATGATAAAATAAATAAAATTGAATCTTTTTTGAGAATTTTACTTATTCATTTAATTAAGCAAAAGGCTGAAAAAAGAAGTACAGTTTCTTGGGAAAACTCAATAGATTATTCTTTAGATGGCATTATTGCTATTAACGAAAGGAAAAAATCGGGAGGACATTACTTAAACAATGAAGAACTAAATCATTCAATTGAAAGAATGTATCCAAGTGCTGTTAAATGGGCTTCAAAAGAAGCTTTTGGTGGAGCATTTACAGCAAAAATTTTATCAGAAATGATTGATAGTGAGGTAATTAAGCAAGAAGCCTTAGAAAAAATATTGAATTACGAAGTTTAGATATATATGGAAAATACAGTACCACGTATGGATATACCTGTTGTGTTATTTAAAGTAACCGTTGATGGCGTAGAGGTGGAAGTTGCTCCTGGAACAACTATTATGCAAGCTGCACGAAAAATTGGACCTGAAGTCGCACCGCCTGCGATGTGCTATTATGAGCCACTCAAAGGAACTGGCGGAAAATGCCGTGCTTGTTTGGTGAGAGTTGCCGCAGGTTCTGCAAAAGACCCTCGTCCTATGCCAAAATTGGTCGCTTCGTGCATAACTCCAGTCCAAGATGGCATGATTGTCGAAAACTTTTCAAGCCCACAGGTTGTGGAAGCTCGTAAGGCAGTTGTTGAGTTTTTATTGCTAAATCATCCACTTGATTGCCCAGTTTGCGACCAAGCTGGCGAATGCCATTTGCAAGATTTTTCTTTTGAAAATGGAGTAGGAGCAACTCGTTATGAAGAAGAAAGACGTACTTTTGAAAAAGAAGATATTGGTCCATATATTCAATTACACATGACACGTTGTGTGTTATGTTACCGTTGTGTTTATACGGCCGACCAACTAACTGATACTCGAGTTCACGGTGTTTTGGGTAGGGGAGACCATTCTGAAATCTCAACCTATATTAGTAAGGCAATTGACAATGATTTTTCAGGAAATATGATTGATGTTTGCCCTGTTGGAGCTTTAACAGACAAAACATATCGTTTCAAAAATCGTGTTTGGTTCTCAAAGCCAGTTGATGCTCATTGTGATTGCGAAAAATGTAGTGGAAATGTCTTACTTTGGTACAGAGGTGAGGAAGTGATTCGTGTAACAGCTCGCAAGAACGAATGGGGCGAGGCAACGGCATTTATTTGTAATACATGTCGCTTTGAAAAGAAAAATACAAGCGATTGGGTAATCGAAGGACCAACAAAAGTAAAGCGAGCTTCGGTTATTTCGGCAAATAAATATGGTAGTAATTTAATTAAAAAGCCAGATTTTGCTTTAAAATTAGCTGAAACACAATACAAAAAGATTGATGACTCTCGTCCCTTTGAAACTGAAATGTCCGACATCAAAAAGTCAGAAGATTACAAAGGTTTGATGGAGCAAAATAAAAGCTATTTTCATAAGTAAAATAGATAAAGAGATAATTGATTAAGTAATTTCGATACATTTATACGAACTTTAAAATTCGTCATTCGTAATTCATCATCGCACGGGCGACCCCGTCGTAAATTCTTCCTATGAGTTCTTTTATGCAATGGGTAACCGAAAGTATGTTTCTTTGGAAAACCCTTACAATTTTAATAATTTTTCTGATAACTTTAGTTATTGCTGCCTACTCTACTTGGGCAGAGCGAAAAGTTGCGGCTTTTATTCAAGACCGAGAAGGTCCAAATCGTGCAGGTTGGGGCGGTTTATTACAACCACTTGCTGATGCAGGAAAAATGTTTTTCAAAGAAGATTTTATTCCCGCACAAGCAGATAAGTGGTTGTTTATTTTGGGACCTTGCCTATCAATGTTTACTGCTTTGATGGCAAGTGCTGTTGTACCTTTTGGAGATACTTTTATAATTGGCGGAAAAGCCTTAATGGTGCAAGGAATTGAAATAAATATTGGCATTTTATATGTATTTGGTGTTGTTTCGTTGGGCGTTTATGGTGTAATGATAGGTGGTTGGGCTTCAAATAATAAGTTTTCTTTATTAGGTGCGATTCGTGCGGCTTCACAAAATATTAGCTATGAATTGGCAATGGGAATGGCAATAATTGCTGTTTTGATGATGTCAGGAACACTTTCTTTACGTGGTATTACGGAACAACAACATGGTGGAAATTGGAATATTTTTTATCAACCACTTGGTTGTTTGATATTTGTCGTTTGTGCATTTGCCGAATGTAACCGTACTCCTTTCGACCTTCCTGAATGTGAGACAGAACTCGTGGGAGGCTATCACACCGAATATAGTTCGATGAAATTGGGTTTCTATTTATTTTCAGAATATATCAATATGTTTGCTTCTTCGGCAGTTACCGCTTGCTTGTTTTTTGGAGCTTATAATTATCCAGGAATGGATATGGTACATACTCAATTAATTAGTCTTTTTGGAAATAATGCTGGTCATAATGTGGCAACCCTAATCGGAATTGGAGTTATGTTTGCTAAAATTTTATTTGGAATATTCTTCTTTATGTGGGTTCGTTGGACAGTTCCAAGATTCCGTTATGACCAATTAATGAATTTAGGCTGGAAAGGCTTGATTCCTTTGGCAGTAGTCAATATTGTAATTACAGCTGTAGCCATCCTTTCGGGCTATAAATTTGTTGGAATGTGGGCAGGATTTGCCATAATGCTCGGAATTATTTCAATATATTGGGCAATGCGACCAAAGAAACACAATGCTGTTTTGGGAGCTTAACTCAATTTGCAATTAACAATTATCAATTTTAGATTAATGAGAGATTTTGAGCAATGAATTGAAAATAATTCACTCATTCGCACATTCACTCATTCACTCATTAGAATTATGCAATTAACAAATAGAGCAAAAAAAACTGATAAAACCGAAATGAGCTTGTTTGAAAGAAGTTATCTTCCTTCATTGGCTACGGGTTTGGGTATTACGATTAAGCATTTTTTTATGAAAAAGCCAACAATCCAATATCCTGAACAAAAACGTTATCTTGGACCAGTTTTTCGTGGACATCATATTTTAAAACGTGATGAAGAAGGTCGTGAACGTTGCACTGCTTGCGGACTTTGTGCGGTAGCATGTCCAGCTGAAGCAATTTCAATGGTTGCACAAGAGCGTGTAAAAGGTGAAGAACATTTGTATCGTGAAGAAAAATATGCTGCAGTTTATGAAATAAATATGCTTCGTTGTATTTTTTGTGGACTTTGTGAAGAAGCTTGCCCAAAACAAGCAGTTTATTTAAGACATGATAAATTTGTTCCTGTGTTTAGAGAGCGTGATGGTGTTATTTATGGCAAAGACCAGCTGGTAGAAGACATGACTCAACGTTATCACCGTGATGCTTGGACAAAAGAAGAGGAAATGAAACTTTGGAAATAAAAAATGATTTACAAAAACTAAGATGGAATTTTTTAAAAATATACTGCAATTACCACCGATTTGGTACACTTTTGCCATACTTTCTATACTTACGCTTTTTGGAGCTTTAGGTACAATTATGTCAAAAAGCCCTGTGCATAGTGTTATTTACTTGATTGTTACTTTCTTTTCGATTTCGGCACATTACATTTTACTAAATGCACAATTTTTGGCAGCTGTTAATATTATTGTTTATGCTGGAGCGATTATGGTGCTTTTTCTTTTTGTTATCATGTTTTTGAATATGAAAGAAGAGGCTGATGAAATGAAAAACAATAAAATTATTACTGCAGCTATAGTAACTTCTGTGCTTTTAGGTGGGATTTTAGTGATTTTCTTGAGAAGATATGACAGAGAACCATTAAATACTATGACTTTTAATTCACAAACGGGAATGGTTGAAGTTTTAGGAAAATCTCTTTATGGAGAATATTTGTTACCTTTTGAACTTGTTTCGGTTTTGTTTTTAGTGGCAATGGCTGGAGCTGTAATGTTAGCAAAGCGTGAACCGGGCGAAAGACACTTTTAAAACATTGATTCCCGTGACACGCTGTGCGTGGCATGGTTTATGAGGTTTGAAATTATTAACACCAAAAATCCCTGTCATATTTCTATGTCAGGGATTTATATTTTATAACTACCTGATTATCAGTTGATTACTTTGTTAAAATTACTTTTGAATCCTTCAAAACTTCTTCTACAATTGTTGATTTCGTTCTAAATTTTCCTGCAAAATCACGTAATGTGTTTTCACTTTTCAAGATATAACGATAAATCCAAATGATTGTAGCAGTAGGAATTATATCTGTAAAAGGAATGATTTCTTCAAAAAATCCTGCAATTGCACCAATAGTAGTACGGTGAACTGCATAAATTAAAATAGATATTATTGGAGCAAGCACTATATCTGCAGTTTCTCCAAGTGCTGGAATTAAGTAAGTCGCCATTCCGAGTGCATCAATAGCTATACTTGCTATTAGGTCAGAACGCTTTTTTGCTTCAAATTTTTGTGTAATTTCTTCAGTTTTGCTTTGCATTTTATTTTTTGGAATGACGGATTGTTACTCATTCAATTATTGTAAACGTAAATATTCGCAAAAAGTGTTATTTTTTTATTAAAAATATTTATTTAATTATTTAGAAAAGGGTCGAGTAAAATCAAAATAAAATGTTTTTCATTCAGAAAATGCGGTTTTAGTATATTTTTCAAGGGTTTTTATCTGCTACAAATTCAATGCCAAAAAATATCACTAAAGATAATTACACAAAAAAACATTTATAAGTGCATATTAGGAATGAAAATATAAATTTACCGCTTAATAAGTTTTTGGCACGGTTTTGGTTGTATTATTAATATCCGCAAAATATACACACAAAAAAAATATATCAGAGTAATAATTACCCTGTATTACCCATATTCAAAAAGGTTCACTCAATAGATTTAAAGTCATCTGATATTGTCGGATGACTTTTTGGTTTTATATCAATTTCAAAATAAAAAAACTCCGCAAGAATTTCTACTCACGAAGTCTTTAAAATCACCCAGCAACTGTTAAAAATCAAAGGTTCACTTTTTTCAATACTAACATAGGGAAAAATCCATTCTTTTAACGAAAATATAAGAAGAACTAACAGAAAAGTTGAATGAAATGCTATTTTTCAGTCATTTCCATCAATTATTCTAATAAATTGCGTATTATTTCCTGAAAAATCATTTATTTTACTAACAAAAATTTTTGCTAAATTCTCCTATGACAACAATTAGTGCTAATATTGTTAATGTTTTTGATAGTTCAGTTGCTTTTGGAACGCTCACTTTTTTGAATGGAAGAATACAAAAAATTAGTTATCAAGGCAATGAAATTGAAGGTGAAAAATATATTTTGCCAGGTTTTATAGATGCCCATGTTCATATCGAAAGCTCAATGCTTACTCCAGCTCAGTTTGCTCGTTTGGCTGTTGTTCATGGAACTGTTGGAACAGTTTCCGACCCGCACGAAATTGCCAATGTTATGGGAGTAAAAGGTGTTGAGTATATGATAGAAGATGGGCGAAGAGTCCCTTTTAAATTTTGCTTTGGAGCTCCATCGTGCGTTCCAGCCACAATTTTTGAAACGGCAGGTGCAGAAATTACAGCAAGAGATATTGCCAAACTATTCACTTATAAAGAAGTTGGATATTTGGCTGAAATGATGAATTTTCCTGGTGTTTTGCATGATGACCCAATTGTTTTGCAAAAAATAGCTCTAGCACAGGCATTTAATAAACCCATTGATGGTCATGCACCAGGACTGCGAGGAGCATCTGCAAAAAAATATATAGATGCAGGAATTGAAACTGACCATGAGTGTTTTACGAAAGGAGAAGCTTTAGAAAAACTCAAATTAGGCATGAAAATACTGATTCGAGAGGGGAGTGCTGCCAAAAATTTTGAAGAATTGATTCCACTTGCAGACAAATATTTTGAAAATATGATGTTTTGTTCGGACGACAAGCATCCTGATAATTTGGTGGACGGGCATATCAATCAATTGGTTAAAAGAGCAATTGCCAAAGGAATTGATAAGTTTAAAGTGCTACGAATGGCAACCATAAACCCTGTTTTGCATTATAGAATGAGTGTTGGATTGCTTCGAGAAGGAGATTGGGCAGACTTTATTTTGGTTGATAATTTAGACGATTTTGCTATTTTAGAAACATATATAAATGGAAATAAAGTTGCTGAAAATGGAGTGTCATGCATTGAAAATCTACAAAGTGAAATTGTCAATAATTTTGATTGTGAACTAATTACTCCTACTCAAATTGAGTTAGCTGCTCCAACTGAATCAAAAAGTATGCGAGTGATACAAACTATTGATGGTCAATTGATTACAAATGAAGTTGTCGTTGAACCAAAGATTGAAAATGGATTTGTTGTTGCAGATTTAGAGAAAGATATTTTGAAAATTGTGGTTTTGAATCGCTACCGAAATGCTCCCCCAGCCATTGCTTTTATCAATAATTATGGTTTGAAAGAGGGAGCAATTGCTTCATCAGTTGGGCATGATTCGCACAATATTATCGGTGTGGGCGTTGATGATTTTTCTATTTGTGAAGCAATCAATTTAGTGATTCGAGAAAAGGGCGGAGTTGCTGCGGTGAGCAATACAAAAAGAGGAGTTTTAGGCTTGCCAGTGGCGGGCTTGATGAGCAGTGAAGATGGCTATAAAGTCGCTGAAAGCTATACAAAAATAGACCAATTTGTAAAAGAACAATTGGGTAGTACACTCATTTCGCCATTTATGAGTTTGTCATTTATGGCATTATTGGTCATCCCTGCCCTTAAATTAAGTGATTTAGGACTTTTTGATGGAGAAAAATTTGAGTTTGTAGAGTTGTTTGTCGAGAAAACATAAATAAAATTCTTTGCTTATTCCACAAATGTTTTTCGGCTTTGCGAGGTTGGGAATTAGCATTTCTGTGTTCAAGTTTAGCACAGCATCTAAAGTCCGATTCTGCCCTGTTTTTGCCAAATTGATGTTAGTGGTTCGTTGTTTATTTCTTGATTTGTCTTCTTAGCGAGTTCTACTTTTTGTCTTTACTTTTTTTAAGTTTTGGTTCAGGTAATTCATTAACTGTAATTTTCACGAGTTTCCTCAGCCATTCTTTGTCGTCCAATTTTTCTTCAATTAAAAAACTTGGTTTTGCTCCTGGATATGGTGATGCTTCAACAACTTCATTAATATATTCCCTACCTGATTGAGTCGGTTTAATAAATAATTTATTGTCGCAAACAAGACCAAATAGCTTGTTGTCAAAATACAGTCCGTACTCACCAAACATTTTCTTGTTTGTAACTTGCTCTGAAAAACCAATTTGGTCAAGGATAAATTCAACAAATTTATGTTCTGATGCCATATATAAAATTACTTTAGTTTGACTTTTAATAATAAATAAAACCGATTAGATTCTTCTAAAGTTCTTTAACAGTAGCTGAAATTAAGTCACCACCAACATTATATGCCTTTTCGTTTTCTTTTGCTCCTATAAATTCGTTGTACACATTTTGTATGTTTTCTACGCCCCCAACAAGTAATATTGATTTCCATTTTGTCAGTCTTGGGGGTTTATTTGGGTTGAAGTCCGAGTTCATAACCGCCAATATTAAAACCTATATAAAAAGGTTGGTCAAAATATAGTTCTGTCTTGAAAATAATTGCATACCAATTTATCGCATTTTCAATGTCGCCAACTTTATAAATAGTAGTTCTTAATCCAAGTATTTTTGATTTGTCCAAATCTATTATTTTCGTTCAATTTTTATTTTCAAGTTTGTTGAATGTTGTTCTACAATAAACGCTAAGGTGCTGTTTTATTGATTGATGTTGTTAACCACCCTCACAGGAATAATTTCAATTTTCATATAAGGGTAATATTGTAAAGTTGAAAGTTTTGAATGTACATCCTCAGAATCTGTAGCCATCATTATAATAAAAATCCCAGACATATCAAGTTTAATAAAGGTATCTACAATAGTTCCTTTTTGTTCCAACTCCTTTACAACCTCCTTTTCTCTTGGGAGAAGTTTCATTCTTGTCTCATTTTCCAATCCTTCTAATTGGATATTAAGTATGAATTTTTTCATTATTTTAGTTTTTTGTGTTTAATTAAAAGTGTTAGATCAAGCCATTAATTTATAAGTATAGTTTCCCTAACATGAGCTATAACGGGCAAGGCTTGGCGTTGTTGGGAGATTTGAAAAACGTCCGCCCGGAACTAAAGCCCAATTGTAAAACTGATGGTGAATATAACGACAAAAAGCTAAATTGAAAAACGTCCAGCCCGAACGACTGCTGCTATGTTGCTGAAGATAACAACGTCCTGCCTCAATAACGCCAAACCCAAAGATGTGCGTTCATTTTTATTTTGCAGTTGTTGAAATGAGCTTGTCATTTTCATAGACTTCTGTTTTTAATAAAATTCCTGTCTCTGAATAGTAACTCCAAGCACCTTCTTTTTTTCCATTCAACCAAAAGAAGTCATTTTGTAGTTTGCCACTATTGTAATAAGTTCTTGAAATGCCATTTGGAATATCCATTAAATACGACTCTTCATATCTTAATACTCCGTTATCGTGAAAATATTGCCACAATCCGTGTCCCTTTCCATCTTTCCAATAAGCATTGTATCTTAAATGTCCATTTTCTAACCATTCTTGCCATAAACCATTGGCAATACCGTCCTTTATAGTTATCCAAGATTTCAGTTTACCATTTGGATATGATTCTATTAAAAAACCCGTTAAAGGGTTGCCTTCATAAGTAGTAATCTCTATACCATTTTGAGTGATTTTTTTTGTTTTGGAAACGTCAACAGCTATTTGCCCAAATGAAGTTGATACCCAAAATAAGAATGCTGATAATACAATTGTTACTTTCATATTTATATCTTTAATTACTAAAAAGTTGCTCTATGTTTAAAAATTTGGTTTCGATGTAATAGATACTCCAAATTCCATCTTGGTCAGGCTTTTGTTTAAACTCTCTTGCAAAAAAGAAATATTTACCATCATTTGAAAACTTAGCACTGGCTTCTTCTGCTGTTGAGCTAATCAGGTCTCCTAAATTTTTTGCTTTTGTCCAACCGTTATCCGTTTGTTTAGAAACATAAATGTCCTCACCGCCATTGCCCAAAGGATTACCATACGAATTAAAAAACATATAATTACCATCGGGAGAAAAAGTAGGAGTTGATTTCCAATATTTATCTTCTTCAAATAGTCCATTTATTTTTGCAGGTTGCGAAAACTCGTTATTCAATAATTTTGTTTGATATATTTCTATTGATTTTGTTCCTCTTAACATTGTAGCAAAATAATAGTTGAAGCCGTCATTTGTAAAAATTGAATTTTCTGTCGAAGATGGCCACTCTTCTTTTTCAATTTGAACTTTGTTTATAGTTTCAGAAAGCGGTGTTGGCTCACTCCATTTTCCACTATTCAAATCAGTTTTCCAAATATTCATATCAAAATTTCCTTTACTTTCTCTGCCAATTATTGGTCGTTGAGAACCACACTAAATCGTTTTTCCATCTGGTGTAATATTTGGGTATTCATCTCTATCGGCTGAAAAAGATGCAATTTGAGGTTCTGTCCATTTTTGATTTACAAACTGGCTAAAATATATTTTTTGTTTTTCGTTTCCTTCTCTTAAAGTAAAGTAGGCTGTCTTTCCATCAGGTGTGAATGTAATATCAAAAACATCTCTGTCTTTTATTGATATAATGCCTTCTGCAAAAATTGTCGGATTGTCAACTGTTTTTGAACTATATGAGACAGTCGAGGTAGTTTTCTTAGTCGAGTTACAAGAAACCGAAATAAGAAAAAGGATTACTATTTTGAATTTTATCATACCTCTCTTAAATTTTAGGGTGCCTGTAAAATGACGCACAACGGACACGGCTTGGCGATGTGGTGGTATTTGGAACTCGTCTGCCCGAACGTCTGCCGATATAAATTACTGTTGTTCAATTACTTACAAAAGTTCAATAGGTTTCCGTCCACCGAAACAAAACGGGGCCGCCCGTGCGGTACAATAAAATTCCTAATCGGGGTCGCCCGTGCGATTCAATAACTTCCGTCAGCCCCCACTTGCCACAAACCCATGTTGAACTAAACCTTCGGTAGCTTTTCCCGAGTAAAATTCATAATTTTATGGCAATTTATAAATTTAAAATTAAATATTACCATGACAAAAAAAGAATGTTGATGAGCTACGAGAAAATACTCTGGGCGACGCTTCGCT
>JANNDY010000077.1:0-2659 GCA_031378345.1 Emticicia sp.
TCTGCCGATAGCACAGGTGTTCAATGTTTTTCATTATTTCAACAGCTTCCTCGTATAAATGTTGCTGACATCATGGAAGACAAAAGTGGAAACATTTGGTTTGCTTCTTCTGAAAATGGTGTCTTTCGCTATGATGGAAAAACGATTACCAATATTGCAGAAAAGGTAGGTTTGGGAAAAAACTATGCTGGAGGCATGGCACAGGATAAAGCCGGAAATATGTGGTTTACTATGGAAAACGGCATTTGTAAATATGATGGAAAAAATATAACGGAATACTTCCCAAAAGATGGATTAGGCGGAACTGATTTTTGGGGCATATATATAGAACAGTCGGGTATTATTTGGGTTACAGCCCGTGGCAGTACTACGAGATTTGACCCTTTTGTTTCCGTTTCAAATCCAAAAGCATTTACTGTGTATACAGTAAAAGACGGACTTAATTGTTGTGTTCAAAGTATGTATCAAGACAGGTCAGGAAATATGTGGTTTGGTACGGGAGAAGGACTCTATCGATTTGATGGCAAACGCTTTTATCAAGTTAAACAAAATGGCCCTTGGTAGTATAAACAATGTGATCGACAGAATTGAAAAACAAACATGCTAAGAAAAGCACGAATGCACAACATCGGGTTTGCCAAAATACGGGCTTGACAAGGTTATCTTCAGCAGCGGTAATTCTACTGTGCTTCATATCGGGGCTGGACGAATAACTATTTGGCTTTTTGTTGTTAACTTCAACTTTGTATTTTCAATCATCAGCGGTTGTGGGCGGACGGAATACTTCCCCAACAACGCCAAGCCCTGTTCGTTGGCAGCCAATGCTTGGGCGACCTGCGAACTTCAAACTTTGGTGCAAGAAAGTAACTTTGACAAACAAAAAATATATAATGAGTTTAATTCACAAGTTGACTTCTCTGCTTTTTGTTTCTGTTAGTTCTCTCAATGCACAAACACCCAAAGAGATAAAGCAACTATTTCCAAGAATACCAATGGACGATTCATACACCATCATTTTCGATGAAGTGCTTCATGATTCTACATACAGTTTACATAAAGCAAAGTTTTATGAAGGAGAAGGATACCAAGGTAAAATATTACGACCTGATTCGAATTTTATTGATTGCGACTCAGCAAATTTTTTTACAGGAACTGTTCAAACTATTGACCCATTGGGTACACCAAACCCTAATAAAACTCAAATCGTATATGACAAATTTAGCGGAATGACTTTTCAAAACATTTATTACTACCACGATTTAGAACAGACACAAAAAGCCATGCACAAACTGTGGAATAAAATTAACACCCTTCCAAACGACACCATTACGTTTTACGAAGACCGTTCAAATCCTTTAAATTGGGAAGAGGGATATAATATGTTGTTCAATTCTACAATTCTCGAATATACAGCACTCAGTTTACATATACGTAGAGTGGTAAAGGATTCAACTATTGTTTATTGGATAATTTGTAGTTATGAAATGCCAAAAAACTTAGTTCCAGATATGACCATTGATATAAATGAGCATAGAGAAGTAGTTTATCAAATAGTAGAACAAATGCCAACTTTTGCTGGTGGGCAAGATTCATTAAAAAAATATTTGGAGAGAGAAGCGGAACTAAATAGTAAAAGTAATTGTGGATCAAATAGAATTTTTATTGAGGTTGTCGTTACCAGTACAGGTAAAATATCCAACTTAAATATTTTACGAAGTACTGCAGGCAAACTTTGTAACGACATCGCAGAAAATATTATTAAACAAATGCCTGATTGGATTCCAGGAAAAAACAACAACGGAAGAAATGTTTCGGTCAAAATGATTTTGCCCATTACTCTGAAATAAAAACAATAAGAACGTATGAAACAATAAAAATTTTAACAATCTTTAATGCGGACTTCAAACAGTTGTGCCTTGAACTAGCAGTAGCACGAACGCATAACATTGGTTGCCAATAGTGGGGCTGGACGTTCGTATAATCGTCAGCGGTACCGGGCAGAAGGAATACTAATACCCAACCTTCGTCAAGCCATGCTCGTTAACAGCGATACTTCTTTGACATTAATTCTAAGTGTATAACTATTCGACACAAACTTTTATTAAGACCACGACAGAAACATTTTAGTATCTATTTTTTTAAGCCGTACCCCGACATTATAAAATTCATCTAATTGTAAAAAGGACATTTTACAAAACCGTTTATAGTTCGACATATGACTTTTGTATATCGGTCTTTCTTTATTTAGTGGGACATTTTGGTCGGCAGTTTGGTATTCGCTTAAAAAAATAGAATGGTCTTTCAAATTTTAAGTTTAGTTTATGCTATCAGGTTTAATTGCTCTTTCACATTTTGTACCTTTTGTATATACTAAAACTGATAATTGATTTGGAGCAACTCTCTCCTGCCCTTCTCCGCGTAATCTTACTTTTTGTAAGTTAATATTGCAAGCTTTTAACGAATCTTAACAACCTGCGTTTGGCTGTACTGCCGTTAACATCAGGTTATGTGCAATTGGGGTTGACTAATAGGTTCTCAGTTTCATAACTTTATTCAAATTTAGTCTGGGCTGGACGGCTTCGAATGATCTTTTTGTTCTATCTTGAATTTTGCATCTTTAATCGGCTTTTGTACCGGCTGGACAATATCTATTTCCCCA
>JANNDY010000092.1:0-106203 GCA_031378345.1 Emticicia sp.
CAATATTGTCTGTTTTATAACACTTAAATAAGCTTCCAAAGCCTTTCAGATACTCATTAATTTTTTTTCATCAAATATTTTCATGCTCAAATTTAGTTATAAATATATTCTAAGTTCAGAGTGCCAAAGTAGAATTAGGATGTTCAACTTTATTGAGAGAATATTTAATTTACTTTATTTCAAGAAATTAAAATTTTTAATATTGCTTTTGGGCTTTTCAAATTTCAGCTTTGCTCAAGTGGATTCAATTCCCTATTTGACAGGTAAAATGATAATTGAAGGGAGCTTGCCTTTAAAATTTGATGGGGCTTGGCTTTATCACAAAGGCGATAATCTTGATTGGGCAAAACCGACAATTGACGAAAGTGGATGGCAAAAAATTGCTCCACAAAACCTTCGAGCTGAGGCAATGCCAGACAGCCTTTGGCAAGGCTATGGCTGGTGGCGGCTTTCATTTAGGGCGGAAAGTAATGTTTATAAGCAAATAAGTCGGTTGGTTTTTGATACTTGGGGCAGTGCAGAAATATATTTGGATGGACAAAAAATACTTACTTATGGGAAGTTCTCGAAAAATGCAATTAACGAAATAAACCACGTTGCCAATTATGCCACTGACAAGCACATTGTCTTAAAACCCGCTCTAAAACATACACTTGCGATACGTTTTTCCAATCATCAAGCTAAAAAGAATGAAGTTTTATTAAGGAGATTTTCGAATAATTTAGGTTTTAATATTGCTTTTGCCAATGAGCAAAGAGGCTTATATTCCGATAGTCGTTTCGCCAATAGCTTTGCTTTATTATCGGTTATATCTTCCTTATTGTTGTTGCTACTTTTGCTTCATGTGTTGCTCTATTTTAAATTCAAAAAAGAAAATTCTAATCTGATAATTTCACTAATTACTTTATTATTTTTAGTGGCTATTTTTTCAGCCCATATACTATTATTTTTACCTCTTTCTGGTTTTTGGAATGCAATAGTGAGTAATTTCATCAATTCAACTACTTTTGCGGCCGGTATGGCACTAATACCTTATTCACTCACGCTTTTGTTTCGCATTAAAAAGTACGATTGGGTAAAACATATTTTATGGCTTCTACTAATTCGTACGCTTAATTATTATTTTCAGGTATTACCAATTATCGTTTTTGATTCTTTTGTAATACTTGGTGTTATTTTTATTACTACATTTTTAATGATAAAAGCATTAAAATATAAAACTTATGGCGTTCATTATGTTACTTTTGGAGCAATAGGAACTTCCGTTTTTTTGTTAATAAATAGACTTCAAAGTGCTGGGGTGATTAATTTATCAACTCAATTGAACTATTTGGATATCATTTTGCTATATACTTGTTTTCCGCTGGGAATCTATATTTATAATACGAATCAGTATGGTAGGCTTTTCAATTCAATGGAGATAGAAGTGGCTAATCGAACGCATGAACTTAATGTATCGATTGAAAATTTAAAAAAAACGCAAACTTTATTGGCAGCCAGAAACGCTGAAAACGAATTACTCCTCAAAGAAATTCATCACCGAGTAAAAAACAACCTCGAAGTAGTGTCCAGCTTATTAGCTTTGCAAAGTGCCAAAATTGACGACCCCGAAATACAAGATGCCATGTTGGCAAGTCAAAATCGGGTACAAAGTATGGGTATTTTGCACCAAAAACTCTACCAAAGCGAGCATTTGGCATTTATTGAGATGAAAAATTATTTTGAGAATCTTTGTGAAAATATCTTGGATTCGTACAATGAAACCGACCGAATAAAGGTAGATATTGATATGAAGGAGATAGATTTGGACATTGATACTGCAGTTCCTTTGGGCTTGATAGTGAACGAATTATTTACCAATTCGCTTAAATATGCATTCCCGATGGGCAAAAAAGGAGTTATTAAGTTGAGTTTAGAAAGCTTAGCCGACGGGAATTTGAATCTGAAAGTTTCTGATAATGGTATTGGAAAAACGCTTAATTCATTGCCACACGGCACAGGTTTTGGAACACAATTAGTTGATTTGCTTACTCGCCAAATTGATGGTAAATTGGTGCAAGAAATTCATAACGGAACTATTATTTCAATAAATTTTAAAAGGCTTGTGGCAGCTTAAAAGAATGATTGATGTTAAATGATGGATGTTATGTTTAAAATATAAAACGTCTCAAAACCAAAAAACTAACATCGAATATCGAACATCGAAATTTATGCAAATTCCACTAAAAATATTAATCGTAGAAGACGAAATGCTCATTGCTGCCAATATTGCAATGCAACTCGAGAGCATTGGTTATGAAGTAATTGGCATTATCCCGAGAGGGCAAGAGGCTATTAATGCTGTAAAATCTGACAAACCAGATTTGGTATTGATGGATATTAACTTGAAAGGAGACATGGACGGTATCGAAACAGCAACACTTATGCAATTGGATGGGCAAATTCCTGTCATTTACCTTACAGCAAATACTGATGACCTACATTTCAACCGTGCAAAAGCAACCAATCCTTATGCTTTTTTGTCAAAACCTTTCAAAAAATTAGACCTCAAACATGCCATAGATTTAGCTTCTGATAGAATATTAGCAGAAAAAAGTGAACAAAAAAATGAGCCTGACAAATTTGTATTGAACGACAGAATATTTGTAAGACATAATGATATTATGTTGAAAATCATCATTGAAGACATTTATTATCTGGAAGCTGACCGTAATTATTGTCAAGTTTTTACCAAAAATAATACCTATTTGTTGGTAAATACGCTCAAAAATATGGAGGATAAGTTACCATCAGATACTTTTCAGCGTATTCATCGCTCCTATATTGTGAATATAAGGCATGTTGACGAAGTTGCTCAAAACCATATTACAGTACAAGATAAAATATTGCCTTTGAGTAAAGAATTACGAAAGGATTTGCTGGATAGGTTGAATATGGTTTAAGTTGTTTTTGAATTTCCCTTCTTTTTCAAAGCTCGAAACTATTGATGATTTCAAGCTTTTTTGTTTATCTTCTTTATTCAAAACACTCTTCGGTAAATAAAGCCCTACCTTCGGACAGTATTCAGTACTGTTCGTCCTTGATGCGTTTTTGATATAATGATTTTAGCTTTTATTCGTGCAACGAATATCTAAACAGGCAATTTTCAAATCGTTATGAAAAAACTATTTTACCTCTTATTTGTATTGTTCACTTCTCTACAAGTACAAGCCCAAAAGCCCAACATCACCAATTTCTCTCCCACGAGCGGAGTCGTTGGTACAACCGTAACCATCACAGGGACAAATTTTAATGCTACGGCAGCACAAAATGTGGTATTTTTTGGAGCTACCAAAGCCAACGTTACGGCAGCCTCCACTACCAGTTTGACCGTGACCGTACCTACAGGAGCAACTTTTCAGCCTATTACGGTGCTTAACTTATCTAATACTTTATCTGGAAGTAGTTCGGCCCCCTTTCGCGTAACCTACCCAGGCGGCAGTATCATTATTGAAAGCCTCGCCGAGGAAAGAGTTGATTTTGCAGCAGGAGCATTGGCGATATTTGTAGCTACGGGTGATTTGGACGGAGACGGCAAGACTGACATGGTAACGGCTAATTTCAATGCCAATACGATTTCTATTTTTCGTAATGTCTCAACAGTTGGAAGCATAACTGTAACTTCTTTTGCGGCTAAGGTTGATATTTCCACGGAGACCAATCCTCGTTTTGTCGCTATTGGAGATTTGGACGGCGATGGTAAACTTGATATTGCAGTTGCAAATGCAGGCAGTAATTCCGTATCTATATTCCGTAATACCTCTACAAGCGGCAATATCACTTTTGCAGCAAAAGTTGATTTTGCTACAGGTCTATCTCCCCGTGGCGTGAATATTGGTGATTTTGATGGTGATGGAAAACCTGATTTGGCAATATCCCATAGGGATAATAATTTCATGTCGGTTTTGCGTAATATTTCTTTAAGTGGCAGTATTTCTTTTCAAGGCAAAGTCGATTTTTTTTTAGCAGGAGGAAATATCAGTACCTTTATCAATAGTGGAGATTTGGATGGTGATGGGAAACCTGATATCGCCGTTACCAGTTATAGTGGCACTAATAACCACGTTTCAGTTTTTCGTAATACCGCTACCTCGGGAACTATTGATGCCAATTCTTTTGCCGCAAGAACTGATTTTACGACAGGTTTAACTCCTTTTTCATTGGCAATTGGCGATTTGGATGGGGACAGTAAACCCGATTTAGCGGTTGCTAATTATTCAAACAACAATTCGGTTTCTGTTCTCCGAAATACCTCTTCGAGTGGTAGTGTCTCTTTTGCTACAAAGGTTGATTTTCCCGTTGGCGTTGCTCCTATTGCAGTAAATTTGGGAGATATAGATGGAGATGCTAAACTGGATTTGATTACCAGCAATTATTCAAACAATAAAATTTCTATTTTTCGCAATACTGCCACGAGCGGTAGCATTTTAGCTAACTCTTTTGCAGCTAAGGTTGATTATTTCGCAAGTACGGGTCCACGATCTGTAGCAATTGGCGATTTGGACGGAGACGGCAAACCTGATTTAGCAGTGGCAAATGATACTGAAAATACGGTTTCTATTCTTCAAAATTCCTTTATTTCTGTTCCCACCAATATTACTGGACCAGCAACGATTTGTACAAACAACACCGCTTCCTTATCAGCTACTTGCGTTGCTGGCTCAACTCCCACTTGGTGGCAGGATTTCTATATTATTAATCCTGGGGATCCTCTGCCACCACCTTTATTTGTGGGTTCACCTTTTAATACTCCCCCGCTTACTTTTACTACCACTTATCGAGTAAGTTGCGAACAAGGAGCTAATGTGAGTTCTCGTGTAGCCATTACTGTCAATGTTAATTCAAATCCCACCGCACCAACAATAACTGCAAGCGGACCAACTACCTTTTGCCAGGGCGGTTCTGTTACCCTCAATTCAAATGTTGGCAACAACAATGCGTTAAATTTTGCAAAAACCAGTAGTCAATACATTACTGTACCGCATAGTGCCAGTATCAATTTGGGTGCAACTTTTACAATTGAGGCGTGGGTCAATTATTCGGGTACAAACGCAACGATAATTGATAAAGGAGATTACGATTTTTTATGGTTGCTGAATCATGATCCATTAAACTCGGGATTGAATACATTAAAAATGGGGTATTACACCAAAAATACAGGTATGTGGTTGTATTCGACAGGGACTGTCCCACAAAATACGTGGACGCACGTGGCTATCACCCTTAATGCAGGCTCTCTCACTTTTTTTATTAACGGAGAAGCCGCTGGAACAATAGCCGTTACTTTTTCGCAAGACGATCTACCTATGAGTATTGGCAGGCCTACTTATTGTAATTGCTTTTATTTTAATGGCACAATGGATGAATTACGACTTTGGAATGTGGCAAGAACCCAAACACAACTCCTTGACAATATGAACAGCACGATTCCAACCAATAGTACTGGATTGGTAGCCTATTATAAGTTTGATGAAGGTACAGGCTCTACTACGGCAGATGCTACGGCCAATGGTAATAATGGAACATTGGTAAATACTCCTACTTGGCAAGTTCCTGCGACATCGCCTGTTAATAAAGTTGTTTGGTCGCCTGGGGCAGCAACAACTCCAAGTATTGTTGTTACTACTGCTGGTACCTATACAGCCACAGTTACAAATGGTTATGGTTGCAGTACCTCAACAAGCACCATCGTAAATGTTGGCTCAAATGCAGCTTTAGTAAATCTCACAAGCCCTACCGATGATTATTCAACAGGTACAATTCTAAAAACAGCATCAAGTGTAAATGGAAAAATAACTGCAACCAATAAAGTAACTGGTACGTCGAATGTGAGTTACCGAGCAAAATCTATAGAATTAAATAACGGTTTTAAGGCTAATGGTGGAACGGTGTTTAGTGCCGTAGTTGGAGGGTGTAATTGATTAAAATGAGGAAAAATAAAGCATAATTGTGAAAAACAAATATATTTTTAGTCGAAAGAAAAAAGTTTAACCAAGCTCATCAAAAGATGAACATTTTTCAGAAACATAGCCTATGCCATTCGTAACTTTTTCGTATCTTGTGGCATACCAAACAAACATCAAATTTGATGTTTTTGATAATTAAAAACTATTATAGCATGATAAAACTTGAGGATTGGCAATTAAATAAAGAAGCTTGGTTGGATAAAGACCTTACCTTGTTGACTTCCAATAAAGATTGGAAAGAAAGAAGCCAAAAGAAGGGAATTAGTATTTGGCAACAAGCTTTTGACGATGATAAAAACGATTTATTCAGATGGCGATTACCAAATGTAAAAGCTGATTTCAAGGAAGTATTTGATGTATTCACCAATAAAATGATCGATTATCACCAATATTGGACAGCCGAATATACTGGTGGCTATGTTGTAAAAGTGATTGACGAAAATACACAAATCATTTATCAACAATTTAATCCAAACAAACCTTTTATTTCAAAACGAGACCTATTGTATATTCAATGGTTACGAAAAATTGATGAAAAAACGATTCAAACCAGTTTTAGGTCAATTATTTGGGAAGGAATTCCAGTGCCTGTTGGTTTTGAAAGAATTGATTGGTGGGGAGCACATCTATTTGAAGCGAATCCTGACGGTACAAGTCAATTAGTTTTGATTGATAGGGAAAATCAAGGCGGATTTTTCCCATCATTTTTGATGAATAAAATAATGCCTCAATACCTCACACATCAATTTGAAAGTATTGTAAAATTCTTTGAAAATGGAGGAATTAGTGCACATGAGAAATTGCCTGATTCAAAAAATACAGCACTTAAAATCAAATAGTTTAAATTTTAAAAACATGAAAATTGTTTAAAACCAGAAGCAACCTAACCTTGTAATGATGTTGAAATATCAGCCACAAAGGTTTAATTGGTGATAATTCAAAGTTATATTCCTTACAGAATTATTATTGTTACGTTGTGAAAGGCGGATAGCAAATATTTCCTTTCTTTAAAAATTCATAAAATAGCATAAAAGTTCTTAATTTTAACTTATCATCAATTAAACCTTTACAATTATGCGATTAAAAAGTACTTTTATTATTGTTTCTTTTTTGATATTCTTACTGCCTTTATGCACCGTACAAGCACAGGGTACACGTTTATTGCGACAACCCACCATCAGCTCAAAACACATCGTTTTTGTTTATGCCGATGACCTTTGGCTGGTGGACAGAGATGGAGGCGATGCCAAACGCCTCACCAGTCACGAAGGCACCGAGAGTTTTCCACATTTTTCACCCGATGGCTCGCAAGTCGCATTTTCAGCCCAATATGATGGCAATACCGATGTTTTTATCGTCAGTAAGGAGGGTGGAGAACCCAAGCGTTTGACTTTTCACCCCAGCGACGATATCGTGCAAGGCTGGACATCCGATGGCAAAGTCCTCTTTCGCTCAGGTCGGGCAGGTGTTCCAACTATGATTAACCATTTTTATACCATAAATACTACAGGGGGAAATGAAACAAAGTTGCCAATTCCTCAAGCTTCTTTTGGTGAAATATCGGACGATGGAAATTATGTTGCTTATACTCCCATCACCTCTTGGGACCCTGAGTGGCGAAATTATCGAGGCGGTCAAGCACAGCCAATTTGGATAATGAATTTGAAAGATTTTTCACTCACCCAAACGCCACAGACAGACCGTGAAAGACACCTCGAACCTGTTTGGTACAAAGACGATATCTATTTTTTATCTGAAAGAGATTATGCCAATAATGTCTGGAAATACAATAAAAAAACCAAGGCTTTGAAACAAATTTCGTTTCACAAAGACTTTGATTGTAAAAGCATTGATGCTTGTGGCGATAGAATTGTCTATGAACAAGCGGGTTTTTTGCACATGTATGATCCTTCGATTGGAAAGACTAAGCAATTGACTATCAACGTAAAAGGAGATTTTAATTGGGCAAGACCTCGTTGGAAAGATGTACCTGTGGGCGATTTACTCAACGCTTCCCTCTCCCCGACTGGACAGCGGGCAGTGTTTGAATATCGGGGCGATATTTTCACCGTACCCAAAGAAAATGGCGATGGTCGGAACATCACAAACACCTCTGGCATAGCAGATAGGTCGCCTTCGTGGTCACCCGATGGTAAAAAAATGGCTTGGTTTTCAGATGCCTCTGGCGAATATCAATTGATGATTGCCGACCAATATGGGATGGAAAAACCTACAGCTATTTCATTTCAAAAACCGACTTTTTACTACAAACCCGTTTGGTCAAGCGATGGTAAATTTCTTTCTTTCAGCGATACGGATTACACAATTTGGGTCGTTGACTTGGCAACAGGAACGCCTAAAAAAGTGGACACCGACCGCATGGCACACCCAAATAGAACGATGAACCCCTCTTTTTCACCAGATAGCAAATGGATTGCTTATGTAAAATTGCTTGAAAATCAGTTCAAATCTGTTTTTTTATACAATGTTGAAACGGGTCAAAAAACGCAAATTACGGATGGATTAGCCGATGCCATCGACCCAGTTTGGGACGCTTCTGGCAAGTATTTATACTTTTTGGCAAGTACAGATTATGGTGTTTCATCGGGTTGGTTGGACATGAGTACCTACGACTTACAAGTAACTCGAGGCTTATATGTGGTGGTTTTAAACAAAAAAGACCCTTCACCTTTGCTTCCCAAAAGTGACGAAGAAGAAGGGAATGGGGATAAAAAAGAAGCTAAAGACAGTACTAAAACCACAATTATTGATTTGGATGGCATTGGGCAACGCATTTTAGCTGTAAATATTCCTTTGAGGAATTACACTTCGCTCATAGCAGCACCCAAAGATTATATTTTTTATACTGAGAATGTACCCAATCAACAAGGGGTGACGCTGCACCGTTATAATTTTAAAGATAAAAAATCGGAAGTATTTTTGACACCTATCAACACCGCCACGACATCGTACGATAGAAAACAATTGCTTTACCAAAGCAAGGACAGTTGGGGTATTGTAAAAACGGATGGCACGCCTAAAATCGGCGATGGTAAATTGACCATTGATCTGAAAATGAAAATAAATCCACAAGAGGAATGGGCACAAATACTGAAAGAAGGTTGGAGGTATATGCGGGATTATCTCTACGTCGACAATGTGCATGGAGCACCCTGGAAGCAAGTGTATGAATGGTACAGCCCTTGGGTAAAAGACTGTCGGCATCGGACAGATTTGAATTATATCGTGGATATTTTGAGTGGTGAAGTTGCCGTTGGGCATTCCTACGTCAGTGGTGGCGATTTTCCAGAGGTAAAACGAGTACCAATTGGTTTGTTAGGTGCTGATATTGCAGTTGAAAATGGCGGTTTTAGAATTAAAAAGATTTACACTGGTGAAAGTTGGAATCCAGAATTGAAAGCACCCTTGACCGTGTTGGGCTCTGATGTAAAAGTGGGAGATTACATCGTTGCTGTCAATGGAAATTCCCTCAATATTTCAAGTAATTTTTACAGTTATTTCGAAGATAAAGTTGGTAAACAATTGAAAATGACGGTCAATAGTACACCAAGCGAAATGGGTGGACGTACTGTAACCGTGGTTCCCATAGCCGACGAAGCAGCTTTGCGTTCAAGGGATTGGGTAGAAGGCAATCGCAAAAAAGTAGATGCTCTTTCAAACGGGAAATTGGCGTATGTCTATATTCCCAACACAGGTCGCCCGGGTTACAACTATTTTAACCGTTATTATTTTTCACAAATGGATAAAAAGGGGGCGGTCATTGACGAACGCAACAACGGCGGCGGCTCGGCAGCTGATTACATCGTGGACGTGATGGCACGCCAACTGCAAGGTTATTTCAACAGCCGTGTGGAAGGTCACAAACCTTTCACCGTACCTAATGGGGGCATTTGGGGACCTAAAGTGATGATTATTAATGAAAGGGCAGGTTCGGGTGGCGATTTGATGCCTTATTTATTTCGCCAACAGAAAGTGGGTCCACTTATCGGCACACGCACATGGGGCGGCTTAGTTGGCACTTGGGATACCCCTCCTTTCATTGACAAAGGCAGAATGGTTGCCCCTCGTGGTGGCTATTACGACCTCAATGGCAAATGGGCAATTGAAGGCGAAGGCATTTCTCCCGATATTGAAGTGCTGCAAAATCCCGCCGATGTATTGCAAGGCAAAGATCCACAATTGGAACGTGCGGTTCAAGAGGCGTTAAATTTGATGAAGACGCAGGGGGTGGAGTTGAAAAAGGAGCCTGATGCACCTGTGCGGTACAAACGCCCAAATTGAGGTGTTTGATGTTATTTAACAATAACACTAAGTCAGGCATATCACAAAAGTGCAGTTGGATTAGAAAAACAAACACAAAAAAAAAGAATACGGCATTGAAAATAAAGCAATAGAAAACAAACGCCGGCGAGAGTTTGAACCTCGCCGACGTTAACGTTCTCAACGTAAATTTGACTATATTTCAATAATAAAATATTATAAATCAAACAGTTATAAATCAATTTTATCAAAATGGAACAAATCAAATGGCTTTGGCAATACGCTTCTATCATTAACCAAATTTGGTTATTTACACTTATTTCAACGGTCGTGTTATATATTGTGTGTAATGTGCTGCCCGATAGAATTGTTGGTAAATTCTTGCCATTGCACAATGTATTTAAACCCCAAACCAACATTGATTTAGATTATCAATCTATTGGATATGTACTTTTGCATACTACTTGGGCAACACGAATCACTCATTCTACAATCATTATTGAAGCCATTTTATGGTTTGTTATTTTTGAAAGTTGGCATTGGAGTATTCCTTTTATTGCTCTTTTCGCAATTTTGATACAATCTGTCTTTATTGGCGATAGAAAATTTGGACTTTTCTTTATTTTAATGGGCATTGCTACTTTTGTAGGAGCTATTTATACCATTCAGTTTTTAGGACTGCAAAATGCCATATTGCTTTCAAAAGTTTTATTAATGATGGGTGGTTTAATGCGAATGTTGAGCCATTCGGCAGAACTTGTGCCTCCTATTTTGCTGAATGACTCCGACCAATTTGTCAAATTATCATCTAAAAATATCAATTGGAGAGTATTACTTGCTTCGCCTATTGGTTACATCGGCGAGTTTGGCAGTAGTTTACCCAATAGAATTTTACCAGTTCAGGTAAATTATATTTACCAGACTCTATTTCGTGTACAACCAAAAACCACATTGTCTTGGGAAGAGGTTGAAGTATCAGCCAAAAAAGTTTTAATTGGTGGTTACTCTAAATTGAATTCTTTAAAAACTTACTATCATAGCGTTGTTAAAAACTAATAATCTCAAAGAAAACTGAATTTCTTCAAGCCAAAATTTTAACACTAAACATGACTTTTACATATTTGTAAAGATTGATGAGTTACTTAAAACTATGAATTAAATTACAATCAAAAAAGCCTCATTTTGCTTTAAAATAAGGCTTTCTATAAATATTTATCTTCTAAAATTACTTTTCAACATTCACAATCGGAGATACTTTTGTACCAATTAATTCAATAGCTTTGAGCAATTTTTGATGCGACATTCCAGCATTATCCATCTGAAAAGTAACTCTTGAAATTCCGCCAAGTGCATCACTATGACGCAGTATTTTCTCAGCTACTTCTTGTGGATTTCCTATCAAAAAGGCACCTAAATCTGTTGTTTGAGAGTCAAAATGTGAACGCCTGACAGGCCCCCAACCACGCTCTACGCCAATTTTGGTAAACATTTCGGCATAGCCTGGATAATATTCTTCGATGGCTTCTTCTGTGGTTTCTGCCACATAGCCGAGTGAATGTAAACCAACTTTCAAGGTTTCGGGAGCATGTCCTGCTTTTAGTCCAGCATTCCGATAAAGGTCAATCAATGGTCGAAAACGATGTGTTTCTCCTCCAATTATTGCCACCATGAGGGGCAAACCCAACATTCCTGCACGAACAAAAGATTGTGGTGTACCTCCAACGCCCAGCCAAATGGGTAATTTTTCTTGCAAAGGTCTTGGATAAATGGCTTGGTTGCTAAGTCTTGGGCGAAATTTTCCTGACCAATTCACTACCTCGTTTGCACGAATTTTTAGTAAAAGGTCTAATTTTTCAGAAAAAAGTTCATCATAATCTTGTAGATTCAAACCAAATAACGGAAAAGCCTCTGTAAATGAACCACGACCAACAACCATTTCGGAACGACCTTGTGAAATCAAATCAAGGGTAGCAAAATTTTGAAAAACCCTCACAGGGTCGGCAGCACTAAGTACCGTAACGGCACTTGTGAGAATAATTTTTTTTGTTCGAGCTGCAGCTGCTGCCAAAATCATGGTCGGGGCAGAATCCAAAAATTCTTGGCGGTGATGCTCACCAATGCCAAAAACATCCAATCCTACTTCATCAGCTTTTTCTATTCTTGCCAATAATTCGGCAATTGCCTGTACGCTACTGAGTGTTTCACCTTGTGAATTTGCCATTGTGGCGGCAAAGCTATCAATTCCTATTTCCATGATACTCTTTTATAAGTTGCTACCTATTCAAAATTTTATTTTCCAATATTCTGAGAATATCCCTGATAAAACCCCCAAATAGCTCCAGCGATTCCAATAAAAAATGAAAGTAAAAGGGGCGAAAATGCAGCTAAAATACTTCGCCAAATAAGTGCTTTTTTTGTTAATCCTGAATGTGAGAAAAACTGACGGTAAAACCAAATAGCGTAGAATAAACCAAAAAATGCAATTACTGTCATGTATATAAATGACAAAACTTTAATGTTTGTGTAAAAAATTGTTAGTGTTGTAAAAGCCAAGCCAACTACCATATCACCGACACTTTTATAGGAATTTAGCACCAAATGCTCCGAATAATTGTATTTTGCTTTTCTAAACCAAAAAAAACTGAACATAGCATTGATTGGAATATAAATTGCCATAGTCAATTTGGGATACTTGGTTGTAAATTTTTCAATAGCACCCATGGCTTCTCTGCTTGACTCAGAAACTAAATCAAGCATTTCGATTTTCGTGTAAACTTTTAGAAAACTTGAAATCGCCAAACCGATAATTAGCAATGATATAAAATTAAAGTGTTTGGCTCTTTTTCCTTCAACGTATTCTCTGATGCTATGCCCCGGTCTTGTAAAAAGTTCCTTAATGGTATAGAAAATCCCTTTGTCCACGTGCCAAATGCCATGAACAATGTCGTGTTCGAGAAAATGTTTGATTGAATAGCGGTGGGTGCTTATTTTTTGACCGCAATGCCCGCAAAAAGTATCAGTGGCTGCTTGATTACAGTTCAAACAATGATGATGTTCCATTTTTTAGAAATATTTTTTTAAACTTTATTTCGAGAATTTATTTCTTTTGTTACTTCTTCAACAATACCTGAGTTTTTTTTACCTAAATAAAATGCAAATCCAAGTATAAGAAAAGTCCAGAAACCGCCTTTATGTGTTGCACTCCACACAGCACAACCAACCAAAAAACCCATCATTAATGCAACTATTATTCGTGATTTTTTTCTTTTCTTTAATTCTTCTTCTAATTCTTGGTCTGTAAATTCATTTAGTAATTTCTTTTCCATAAGTTTTTAAATTTAATTTTATAAAGTTTTTTCTTTCACCAAATCAACCAATAAATCAACCCAAGCATCTGAATCATTCAAACTTTCTACTAATTGCCAATGTTCGCCACCTTTTTCTTCAAACATTTCTTTATATTCTTCTGCTACCTCAATGGTTGTTTCTAAGCAATCAGCAACAAAGGCTGGCGAAAATGCCAATACTCTTTTGATACCTTTCGCTGCCAATTCTTTTACAACATCATCGGTATAAGGTTGCACCCAAGGGTCTCTCCCCAATCGAGATTGGAAACAAGTAGTGTACGTACCTTCTTTCAAACCTAATTCCTTGACCAAAAGGCGGGTAGTTTCAAAGCATTGAGCTCTGTAACAATGCTGATTCATGGCGTGAATCGTATCGCAACAGCTACCTAATTGGCACACTTTTCCTGTGCAATCTCCCTTCCGAATCTGTCGTGCTGGCAAGCCATGATAGCTAAAAACGATGTGGTCATATTCACCTTTTTCAAGATGTTTTCTGCCATTATCAGCAAATGCTTTGATGAATTTTGGGTGATTATAAAAGTAGTTTTTTATTGAAATTTCAGGAATTATTTGCCATTTTGCTACAATTTTCATCACTTTTTCATACACCGAACCTGTAGAAGCTGAAGCATATTGTGGAAAAAATGGAATGACAATAATTTTACCAAAGCCCATTTGTTTGAACTCATCCAAGCCATTTTCTATGCTTGGACTTTGGTAACGCATCGCCAATTTTACGACATATTCATCGCCCAAAGCTGCTTGTAGTTGCTTTTCGTTGGCTTGTCCATAAATTTTTAGTGGAGAGCCTTTTTCTGTCCATAATTCTTTATAGATTTTGGCAGATTTTGGGGCTCGAAATGGGGCAATTACTAAATTAACCAAAACCCAACGAGGTAAAAACGGAAAATCAATTACTCGTCCATCCATCAAAAACTCACGTAAATATTTTCTTACATCAGGTACACTTGGGCTATCGGGCGTACCCAAATTTACAATTAAAACACCTGTCTTTTCTGTCATTTTTTTAGTGAAATTTTAAATTATATTTTTTGTGTATTCAAATTAAGGAACGCTTAAAAAATAAGTCCGTTCAAAATTTATGAAGGATTTTTTGTCAAATCAAGTCAAAAAAGGCGAAATTTAGCGAGCTAAATGAGGTTTTTTTGATGCAGAGTTGGCGAAAAAGACAATTAAATTAACGGAGTTATTTTTTAAGCGTTCCTAAATATACGGGAAAATTGCTAAAACTGTTTGCTAAATTTTCTCGCCGAAAGCCAAATCTCCAGCATCTCCCAAACCCGGAACTATGTACGATTTTGAATTCATTTCTTCGTCTATATCGCCAACCCAAAGGCGGCATTGTGGTAGTCGGGCCTGAATAAATCGTACTCCTCGACGACTCGCAATTGCCGACACAATATGGGTTTTTGCAGGAATTCCGTAACGAAGCATGGCGTGATAAGCCTTTTCGATAGATTTGCCAGTGGCAAGCATCGGGTCGCTGATTATCAGCACTTTACCTTGAATACTGGGGCTGGCAATATAGTCCATTTCAATCTCAAAAGCCTCTTTGTCGTCGTGTTTGCCACGATATGCTCCTATAAAAGCATTTTCGGCTTTGTCATAAAAATTCAATAAACCTTGATGCAAAGGAAGTCCAGCACGAAGAATTGTTACCAAAACAACCTCTTGCGAAACTTTTTGAGTAGCTTTTACTCCCATTAGCGTTTCAATATCACGGCTTTGAAAAGTCAATGTTTTGGAAATTTCGTAGGCAAAAATTTCGCCCAAACGTTCCAAGTTTTTTCGGAATCGCATGGCATCACGCTGTGTTTCTTTATCTCGCAATTCAGCAAGAAAATGATTGGCTACTGAGTTTTTTTCGGTCAAGACAAACATAGAAATTAGGTTTTAGGACTTAGGTTTTAGGAGTTAGTAGTTCAGTTCATTTCTAAACAATAAATTTTAAGGTTTAAAAAGGCTACTTCCTAAAACCTACTTCCTAACTCCTCCATTAAAACAAATAAGATTTTTGAGCAGCATTCCAACGCATGCCAAAAGAAAAAACATTGCTGTTTGACCCTTCAATTTCGCCCGAATAATTAAGATTTCGGTTTTGAAATTTTAAGTCAAAAAATAAATTGTGTCGTAGCATATAAGATACTCTGAAATTTAGGTTGCGGATTTTTGCGGTACGCCCTTGACCAATCAAATTTCCATAATCGCTTGGGCGAAGCGTAAGATAATTTCTAAGAATATCTCCACCCCAATTTAGGTTATCAAAATCTTCGCCATGCTGTGCCTGCATTGCCGTAAAATTAAGAAAAAGTCGACTAAAAGGCTGGTAACGAAGTACAATTAATGTTTCCTTAAAATTTGCCCCTAATGGATGAGCCAATGGCAAATTATAGTGAACATAGTTGCTATAAGATGAGTTATGAGTATATGTATATGGTCGAGCTGAATTATATTCTGCTTGAAAATCAAGGTTTTTTATGCCAAACATATCTATATAACGCCCGCCAATTTGATAAGCATATTTGGTTGCCCACCAATTGTCTTCTTTAAACTTTTTTAAGTTAAATTCATCTAAAACCATCTGTCCATAAAGTGAAAAATGTCGCTTTATGTTTAACTTAAAATCTGCTCCAGCCACCGAATTATCAACACTGCCCAAATGCCCTTCTACGAAACGCATAAAAATAATAGGGTTGAGATAATTAAAGTCAAATCCTATGGGACGTTTTCCAAAGACAACATTTTCAAATAGACCAATGTTTAGATTTTTGGTAATATTTATACTTAAATGATGAAGTGAAAAGTATTTTGGTGGAATTTGCTCTGTTCCATCAACTTTTACTGCCACTTGCTTATTTATCGCCTGAGCAAAAATATTTACATATTGAAATTTGCCAATTTGGGTAGTAATTTTTAGATGCAAATACGGAGCAGAAAAATCAGATAAAATCATGGAACGAATGCCCGAGCCAATGAAGTTTTTGTCATGTCCAAATTGTATCTGTACATTTTTTAATGCCTGAAAAGTAAAATAGCCTCGTGCCGAAAAATAATCTGTTGCAAACTTTGTGGAGTCTTCGTTTGTTATCTTTGTGAAACCCTCATAAGGATTTGCATTATATGAACGTCCATAAGCACGCACATACTCAGGATAAACGACTTGATTGTCGGCGAACATTGAATAAAAACCTAATTTTTTATTGATTGTGCCTCTAATTTCAATGCCACGAGTATTGGTATAAGGTTGGTTTTTTACAAGATTGTCTTGGGCAAACATAAATTGAAAAATCGGACTGATGTGAAGGTCAATGTCTTTATTTTGAAAACTATAAAAGTCAGATTTTTTTGTCAAAAAATGCTTCAAAAATGGCTTTTTGCTTGTGCTTTGAATGAATTTTTCGTCATCGAGCCATTCCCAACTATCATTTTGAAGATAGGCAAGATTGAAAGAATCAACTTTTGAAAGTTTTATTTTTGCATTGTTTTCAATATCAACGGTTAATTTTACCAAATCTTTACGTCGAACAGGTTTCATGTTGCTGTGAAGATTGGATAAACTGCCACTTTTTATTTCATAACGCTCAATAAGGTGCGAATAATCATCGTTCAACGGGGCATAGATGCCCTGTGCTGAAGTTTTAAATAGTATTATTGCTAAAAAAATAGTAAGACTCAAACGCATAAAAACGGATTTCTTAAAATACTGATGCGAAATTACAGATAATTCCTTAGTTTATGTAATTCATCTGTTAGTTTTGTGGTTTAAATTAAAAAAGTATTAAGGTTTAGGCGTTATGGAATTGGTCTAAAGATAAAAAAAGAAAAACGCTTTATCTAAGTAAAACAAAAAAATGAAATCATTTGTTATTCCAGAGATTTATAAGAGTGAAATTATTGGCAAAATCAAAGAAATTCGTCGAACAAAAGACAAATTAAAAAAAGATTTTACGCCAACAGAGCTTGATTTTGGTTCGGTAAAATTTTTGATTGCCCGACATTTTGGCTTTTGCTATGGCGTAGAAAATGCCGTTGAAATTGCCTACAAAACAATCAATGAAAACCCTGACAAAAGAATTTTTCTTTTGTCAGAAATGATTCATAATCCCGACGTAAATGCAGATTTATTGTCGCAAGGAGTGCGTTTTTTGATGGATACGAAAGGGAATCAACTAATTGATTGGCAAGAACTAGAGCCAGAAGATGCTGTGATTGTACCTGCATTTGGCACTACACTGGAGATTCAAAAGCAATTAGAAAGCCTCGGAATTGACCCTTATAAATATGATACGACTTGCCCATTTGTGGAAAAAGTTTGGAATCGGGCAGGGCAAATCGGCGAGCGTGGCTACACAATTATTGTTCATGGAAAACCCAATCATGAAGAAACTCGTGCGACGTTTTCGCATAGTCAAAAAAATGCTCCTACTTTGGTAATTAAGGATTTGGAACAAGCCAAAGTTTTAGCAAAATATATCACCGAAAGTTTGCCAAAAGAACAATTTTATAAAGATTTTGCAGGACAATATTCCGAAAATTTCAACCCAGAAAAAGATTTAACAAGAATAGGTGTAGTAAACCAAACTACCATGCTTGCTTCCGACACGCAAGGAATTTCAGATTTTTTGAAGCAAATCATAATTGAGCATCACCAGCTAAAAACTGTCGAAGTTGAAAGGCATTTTGCCAATACCCGTGACACACTTTGCTACGCAACCAACGACAACCAAGAAGCAACCTATGCTTTATTAGAAAACGATGCCGATTTTGCGGTAGTTGTGGGCGGTTATAATAGTTCAAACACGGCACATCTGGTTGAACTTTGCGAAGAAAAACTCCCTACTTTTTTTATACAATCGCAAGAGAGTATTTTGACAAAAAATAGCATAAAACACTATGATTTGCACAAAAAAGAAGAAATTATTGAAGGTTTTGTGCCAAAAAAAGAAAAAATAGCAATAATGCTTACCTGTGGAGCGTCTTGCCCTGATGCCGTGATGGAAGCTGTGATGCTGAAAATTTTATCATTTTTTAACACAACAAAAGAAATAGAAACTGTAATGGAAACGTTATAAAATAAGAGTAGGGGAGATGGAAATTAAAAGTGCATTAAATTGAAAAAATATTAAAAAATCTTTGGTTAATACAATTTTTTCTATTTAGCTTTACATAATAATTCCAGTATGACCCATAAGTTTTAACCAAAAGTAGATGTTCCATGAAGATGATTGAGTATGTAAAATTGATTTTGGAAAAAGTCAGTTTTGAGAGTAGCTTGTTTGAAAAAGAGTTGAAAAAAGGAATAAAAGTTTTGTCTTTCCGTGAAATTAGAGAACTAAAAAAATGGTGTTACGAAAAATTTGGTAGCATCTATCGTGGAATCCTCAACCGAACATTCCGACGGACACAAGTACAGACAGCATAGCAACTAAGACCTTCCGATGATTTGGAAGGTCTTTTTTTATCATTCCTCATAAAACTTAATGCCATTCTCGGCAAGAAAAGACTTGATGACATCAACATGAATGCAATGCCCCACGTGCAGAAAAGGTTGGTTATTGACTTTGATTGTTTTTCCGTTGATATTATGCTCGGCATTATTCATATCAAAACCCAAATGTAGGGCATTGGTTTTGCTTTGCATGCCACAAATCAAGCCATTTCGGTCGAAAAGTGGACCTCCGCTTTGCCCACGAAGTCCGGGAGTACTTAGTTCTACTCCATAAATTTCATTGTTTTCAACCAAATGACGAGTCAACATTCCATCAATTGGGAAGCGTGGCGTGCCAGTAATGCCAGTATTTGTCCAAGATATTTCGTCGGCTTGGGAGTTATATTCAAAATTCGTAAATTCAGGAAAAGGATAGCCCAAACGACACAACGATTTGCCTTGTTTGAGGCTCGAACCATCTTTCAAGAATCTTGCATAAGATTGGTAAAGTGGTTTTTGGAAATTTTCAAAAATAATAATTGCCAAATCATGCTTTGGGTGAGAAATCCAACGAAATCTCATTTCGGAATCTGCCGTACAATCCAAAAATCTTTCGTTTAGCTCAACCATCACATCAGCTTTGAAATTATACTTTGCTTCTAATTCTCTGAGCGATTTTTGATAACGGTTATCTTTCAAAATAGCCGCCTTTTCTCTACGAAAATTAGCATAATTTTGATTGATATTGGTTCGATTTCCTATAAAATCAATGACGTGCTTGCAGGTAATGGCACACGAAAACTCATTGACAAAAAACATCGTTCCAGCTCCTGGCGTAACAATTTTCTCACTAAAATTTCTTGAAATAAACTGAATCGGTCGAGTAAAACGACCCACTTCTTCGATGGCATCTACAAACATTTCTAAATGATTTTTGGTGGTGGAAAGAATATAAATAAACATAAATGTACAAAATCTGCACCAAAAAAGTATGTTAAAAAACATATTGAAATATTCAATGAAAAATAATTCCTAAATTGCCATAATAAACCTATTATTTTTTCTTGAAAAACATCATTATTTACTTCGTTACGGCAATTATTAGCTATTTGGCTACTATTCCGCCCGGACCATTGAGCGTGTTTGTGGTGCATACTACACTCCAAAAAAACATCAAAATTGCCTTGTGGGTAGCTCTTGGAGGCGTTCTTTGCGAAAGCACCTACGCTTATTTGGCAACTGAAGGAGTGATGTTTTTTGATAAATATCCGATAGTAAAGTATTGGATGCAGTGGGCAATTATTGCCTTGCTTTTACTCATTGGAACAATTACTTTTTTTCAGAAAAACACCAAAATAAAGCATGAAAATATTGCCTTAAACGGGCGTTTTTTCTCATTTCTGAAAGGCATTTCGTTGTCATTATTTAATCCTGCATTATTGCCTTTTTGGGTAGTTGTTTTGTTGAGCTATCAGCAATATGATTTCTTGAAAATTGACTCTTTTTTTGAAAAAATATGCTTTGTTTTTGGTGCAGGAACTGGTACATTTTTGTTGGTTTACAGCTACGCATCTATAGCAAACAAAAAACGAGATGTAGTATTTAAATACCTGACAGACAGTCGTTTAAATAAATTGATTGGCAGTATTTTTATTGGTTTGGCACTTTGGCAATTGTTGAATATGTTGATATAAAAAAAACCAACCGAAGCTGGCTTTTTGATCAATAAATATAGATTTTTAGTATTATTTTCTTTTCCAAAACTGTATTTTTTTCCAAAGAGAGATTGGTTTTTCTTGAATATTTTCGCCTTTCAAGAAATCATCAATCATTATTACATCTCGGAAATCTTGATTCCTTTTGGCTAATACTTTTACTTCTCGTAAATCATTTATATGAAGTACTCGAATCGAATGTCCTTGAATTTGCTGAACTCTCGCACGGTCATAACATTCATCAAAATCAAATTTTTTATGAACAACTGTAAGAATGTCAATTGGTCCGACAAGGGTAAAAACTTGTGGTTCAGTAAAATTTTGTTCACTTATCTCTGCAATTTCATCTTCAGTATAATCAATGCTAAGCAATGTTTTCAAGAAATTTACTTTGTTTTCATTCGTTGGGCGAATCCAAATATCTGCGTCTTTTGTATGCCGCATGATACCGTGAAGATTTAGAGCCATTCCACCAATAATCATAAACTTTAAATTATTAGAGTTGGCACTTTCAACAAAACGCAAAAATTCTGAATTTTCTAAATCCATGAGGGTTTTTTGATAATAATTTTGCGTTCGACTCTTTGAATATTTTCATTATGAATCTGGCGATATTCTTCTTGCATTTCAAAAAGGCTTATCAGCCTTTCTGTTGGAGTCATTTTTCTGCCCAATTCTAATAAATAAAAATACTGGTCGCCAATGTGTTTATGTCGAATTATTTTTCGCTCTTGCATTTTAGTAGCTATTTTATATAAAATTAAATAAAAAACTAAAATAAGCTGTAATTTTTGACGATTTATTTGAAATCAACAAAAAAAGCCAACCAAAGCTGGCTTTTTTTGTATGAAATTATATGGATTTATTTGCCGAAACGAAGACCGATTATGTAGGAGTTTACATTTTTTTCAGAATTAGTATATCCATTTGATGAAGTAGGTTCATCAAAAGACCTTAAAATAGCGATATTAGGTTGTATTTGCATGAAAAAGTTGAAATATTTGTATCCAATATTAGCAATCCATGCTGTTTGAAATGTTCTATATCTAAAATTAATTATAGGCTTTTCTGAAGTGAATAATAGTGTCCCAAAATCCGAAAAACCATTTTTTCCGCCCAATCGCCTAAGATTATTTAAACTTATTGCAGATTTTAAGCCTAAACCAAAGCTAAAAGTTTTTTGACCCTTTTTATTTATTAAACTTATCGCTGGCATTAATTGTGTAAAAAAATTTGTTGATAGAACGGTGCTATATTTTGAAAATTTAATATTATTCTTCCTAACCAAAGAATCAATTATTTTGCGAGCAATATCATGTGTAGAATTATAAGAATAACTGGCACCATAAGAAGCTTTGACTTGCGAATTTATGAAATCAAAACCTGCCCCATAACGTATAGAAATATCAATTTTCTTTCCTTTATTGAGTTTTTTATCAAAAAAGCTACCAATTCCTAACATTCCACTTGTTTTGGAACTTAATGAATATGAACCATACTCTGTTAGTTTAGTAACATTTGGTAGATTATATTCAATTTTTTCTGCTAAAAAACCTCCAGAACCATCCGTATAAGTCCCACCCACAAACACATTCAAATTCATATTTTCAAACCATTTTTTACTCGAAACTTTCGTATTTACTTCTCTGTTTTTCAAGTTTTCATCAACTTCACGAAGGGTTACTTCTTCATTATTTGAGAAGTTTTTTTCTGAGCGTTTACGTACTTCGGCAAAGAGCTTATTGAGGTCATATTTGGCAATTTCGTCTAAATCTGCCTTTTTTTCTGCATAAAAAATAACCTTTGCTTTTTTACCAATATTGGCAATTAATGAATCTTCAACTGCATTTGCTTTGGCAAAAGTGGAGAAGGAAAGTAGTGAGAAAATGTAAATTAGCTTTTTCATAATTTGTTATGTTTTTTGTTAGAAATAGTTGTTGTATCGTATTTAAAATTCCGCTCCAAATATGCCCAAACATTGCGTGGTTCGATGTCCAATTCACGCCAATCAATTTTGCCTTCGGTATTGAAATTTTTAAGTTGTCGAAAAGCCCTTTTTGCAAAACTTTCTCGCATCATCATCGCATCAGGAATAAGTGGAAAATCAACAATCGTAACTTGCTCGGCCTTGAATTTTGGCTCATAAGCTATCGCTTTTTTATTGAAATATATGCTGTCAATTTTTGTTTTTGGGTTTAGTTTTGTTAGTTCAAAATTTAATTGTTTTTGCTCAATCTCTTTTGTAACTATTTGATTATCAGTTGATTGAAGAGTAATCCCTTCCCAACTCTCCCCGATAGGGAGGGAGTTGTTTCTTCCTCCTCCTATTGGGGAGGGGTTGGGGCGACCGACGCTTCGGGTGGGGTATTTAGCAACAATTCCATTATCTTCTTTCTCCAAAACCAAAGATTGCTGCAACGGTTTTTCTCTCAATTCGACAAACAAAAACATCCCCAAAACTATGCAAGCCGCTGCCGCCCAAAGCCAAAGAAAAGTTGGTTTTTTGACTTCTTTTTTGTCTAATTTTTCTTCCAAACGATTCCATAAATCACTACCATCGAAAAATATATCTAAGTCAGATAAATTTTCGATTTTTTGCTTGATATTTTGTTCTTCTTGTGTCATATTTTGTACGACGGATTTGCAATCCGTCTTTATTTTTCTTTGCCGTTGAAGACAGGTTGAAAACCCGCCGTACTTACAATCATTTGCTTCAACATCGCTTTTGCCTTGAATAATTGTGAGCGAGAAGTGCCTTCTGTGATATTCAAAATCGCAGAGATTTCGCTGTGCGAGTAGCCTTCCACTACATACATATTAAAAACAGTGCGATAACCGTCAGGAAGATTCGCAATTAGCTCCAACAATTCTCTTCCTGTCAGGTCGTCTTCGATGCCAATTTCATTCGATTCGATAAAATCATCTTCGCGTATTTGCAGAAACAAAAGTGTTTTGTTTTTTCGTAAAATTTTCAAAGATTGGTTCACCACAATTCGTTTCATCCAAGCCTCTGTTTGTGCATCAGATTGGTACTCAAAAAGCTTTAAACCTTCAAAAATCAAGTAAAAACCTTCCAAACAAGCATCTTCGGCATAATGTTTATCATTCAAATAGCGAAAACTCAAGCGTAAAAAATTCCTTGAAAAACCTTCAAATAAGGCTTTTTGGGCTTTTCTATCGCCAGCTTTGCAATGATGTATGAGGGTTTTTATATTCATGTTCACTAACAATAATCCAAGAATGAGTGCGGGCGTTGCCTGAAATTTTTATTTATTTTTCAAATTAACAAAATTCTAAAGAAAACACGGTTTTTTGACAAATATTCGTACCTTCATCTTTCAAAAAATAGCCAAACCATGCTTACTGCCATATTAATTGACGACGAAAAAGGATGCCTCGATACACTCGAAATTGAACTACAAACGTACTGTCCCGATGTGAAGGTATTGGCAAAGTGTCAATCTGCCGAAAAAGCCCTTGAGGTTTTGGAAACGCTTGTACCTGACATGATTTTCTTGGATATTAGTATGCCACAAATCAATGGTTTTGATTTTTTGTTGAAAATCCCGAAAATCAATTTTGAGGTCATTTTCTGCACCGCTTATGATGCCTTTGCTCTTACGGCTTTTGATTTTTGTGCGATAGATTATTTATTGAAGCCTGTTTCTAAAGAAAAACTGATTCGGGCCGTAGATAAAGTTAGGCAAAAACAGCATAAACAAGTCGATTTACAGAATTTGGACTTGCTTTTGGCAAATATGCGTGGCGGAATCAACCACAAACCAAATATTGCCGTGCCAACTGCCGAAGGTTTGGAGTTTATTACAATCACCGATATAATTTATGCAGAAGCAGATGGTAATTATTCGAGAATTTATATGAATAACAAAGAAAAAATCTTGATTTCTCGTACCCTAAAAGACTTAGAAGCCTTGCTTTCAAATAATCCTTTTGTACGCATTCATCAATCATATTTGGTCAATTTGGCATACATCAAAAAATATGTAAAAGGCGAGGGTGGCTATGTAATAATGAACAACGGAACGAGCTTGCAGGTTTCACGTGCCAATCGTATAAAATTAATGGATTTGGTGAGGTAAAGAGTTCTGAATTCTGAGTGGTTCGTACGAGCGACTCTAAGCAATTTGTAATAATAAATCATACCCTTTATGCAATGTATTAGGAAACTAAAAAAATCAGGACTCAGGACTCAGAAGCGGAACGCCGCCCGTTCAGAATTCAGAATTATTTTCCTCTTTTTTCTCTGTCAATTTTTTGTATTAACAACTGGTTTTTCTCAAAAAACTGATACGATATTTCTTTCTCAAAAACTCAACTATGAAGGCTTGATAAATGCATCAAAAAGCACTCAAATTTTCATTGATTCTACAAAAAAAGTTAATTCACAAAGTGTTGATAGTCAAGTATTTGCGTCGTTGAAAGACTTTAAATTTAAACAACTTTCGTTTGAGTATTTCAACTATGTTTTTTGGATAAAAATGACTGTTAAGAACCCAAGCGACTCACTCATAAAAACACTTTTTACGGCTGGAGTTCATAAGGAGGTTGAGGTCTTTTCAAAAGAAAATGGAATATATAAAAGTGTAAATTTGACTCGGCAAGAATGGCTACAAAACGAGCGGCCTTTTCGTTTTGATGAGCAATATGTTCCACTTACTTTTGAGCCAAATCGGAGCTATCAATTGCTTGTAAAAATCACGGAAGACCCACAACTAAATTTTAAAATTGTACCCAAATTTGTTAGTTATAACTGGGAATATAAAGACAAAACAAGGGGTTTTTATGACGAATATTGGTACTTAATTCAAGATGGATTTTATGTTTCTGTGCTGTTTTTTATAGCAATTTATGCCTTTATTTTATATTTAATTGAGCGAAAAAAGTATTATATTTATTATTCAATTTACTTGTTTTTTTTGTTGCTGTTTTCATTTTGGGCAATCGAACATTCGCCGTATATTCAGATTTTTTTTAGCTATATTCCATTCCTCAAATTTTCGGCAAATAATAATACATATTTGCTGCTCACTAATATTTATTACAATTTATTTATCAATAATTTTCTTGAATTACCCAAAATTGCTCCAAAATTTAGCAAAATTATGCTCATTTATGTGCGTTATGTGCTTGGTGGATTGCTGGTGATTGATACCTTTATAAATTTTGTTTGGCACAATTATTCACTCGGTGGATATATCTGGATTTTGGCACAACCCGTAATAGTTTTGTTTGGTATTTATGGAATATATCAGCTTTTTAAGCTAAAAGGGAAACTCGCCATTTACATTCAAGTTGGCTCAACTGCCTTGATGACTGGAGCTATTTTTGGTTTTTTAGAACAACTTTTGTTTCTCAAACCTGCCGATAACGTAATCATGCGATTGGCTCCGAGTCTTCCTTTCAATACTGGCGTTTTGATAGAGATAATATGTTTTTCGGCTGCTTTGGGCTATAAAACTTGGCTTACGCAACGTGAACAAAATAGGTTGATAAAGGCTGTAAAAGAGTCGGAACTTCGCACACTTCGTTCACAAATAAACCCTCATTTTGTATTTAATAGTTTGAATTCCATCAAAAGTTATATTCTAACGCATCGTTCGCTTGAAGCTGCCGAATATTTGACTGATTTCTCGACTTTGATGCGTTCGATTTTGCAATATTCTAAGGAACAACTCATTTCGTTGAAAGATGAATTGGAAACAACACTTCTATATATTAGGCTGGAACAGCTTCGATTTGAAGATAATTTTGAGTTTATTTATGAATTGCAAGAAGGTATTGATACCGATGAAATTTTGATTCCACCTATGCTTTTGCAACCTTATATCGAAAACGCTATCAAGCATGGTTTGATGAATAAAGAAGGAAAAAAACGTTTGATTTTGAAAATTGAGCAAACAGAAAAAGAAATAATTATAACAATTGAAGACAATGGAATTGGACGAGAACAAGCATCTTTATTGCGAAAAAATACCCTTAAACATCAATCTATGGGCATGAACATCAATAATGAAAGGGTAAATTTATTAAGCCAAACAAATGATTTGCATATTGAAATCAATATTGAAGATAAAAAATCATCACTTGGAAAAACCGAAGGTACGAAGGTAATTATACATATTCCTGTTGAGTAAAAATACTTTTTGGAATTTATAGTTTTCCAAATACTAACTCAAACCTACCAAATATCCATCAAAACAACCAAATAATAAATCTGTCTATCATCATAAATTCATTCTTAGCAATTTTGGGGTATCAATAAACTCCAAATAGCCATGAAGACCTATTATACAAGACCCACAGTTTGCGACCCGAATATGATTTGGTTCGACCACCACAAAACCTGCATTCAGCCAGAAGAAGTAGTTTACCTTAGTAGCCTTGATAATTACACCGAATTTCACCTCCGTTGTGGCAAAAAAGTAATTTCTTCTCGCACCCTAAAAATTCATGAAGAGCAGCTTTTAGAAAAAGGGACTTTTGCTCGTGTTCACCGAAAATTCATGCTCAATCTTCAATATTTAAAGCATTTTGAAACTGACGGTGAAGAGCATTTTGCCCATCTGACAACAGGAGATAAAATCATTGTTTCGAGAAGAAAAGCGAAGGTTTTTGGGAGAGTTTAGCGTGTTGAATTCTAAGTTAAAAATATCATAAGTCACTGATAATCAATATTTTATGATCATGAGAACCTCAACTTTGTTCAGTTACCGATTTGTTCGGTGTCCGAGCAAAGCCGAGGACCCGAACCTCAATCCTTCCATTCAAGTGGTCGGCGTGAAGTTCGGTAAGGACTTTCTATGCAAGCAGCACAATCTGTCAAGAATGGATAGTTTGGCGTAACGATGCTAAATGGCAAAATTCCAAGTCCAATTCGTTGAATATAAGTTACTTTTTTAGTAACCGCCGATACCTGAAAAAAACCAAGCATTGGGGCGGTAGCATCAGTTAAGTTTTTTATATTTCCTCGAATAGTTGCTGGTGCGGTGTCAAAGATTCCTCCCGAATTATTGGCTTGGGCATCAGCACTTGCCCAAAAGTTATAGGCTTCTCTCGACAAACTCATTTGCTCCACTGCTACATAATAGGGTGTAACATCATCAAAAGGAATCTGACCAATGTTTTGTTTTGCCAGCGTTCTACCATTCACCAAATTATCGGAGGCAACTTTTACACAACCCAAACATTCTGTGATGTTCCAACAAGGTTCACAGCATGGTTTATAATATCGAACTGGTGGGTCGGTGCGAGGAACGGTGTAAAGTTCGCACGAACTCGCTTTTTGGTAGTTTTTCCAAGACCAACGATAAAAATCTCCTTCGGTGACTGGGTCTTTTACATCAATATAAAGATTGAAATTGCCTCTGTATTTTGGCTGTGGTGTGGTTGCAATTTTAAATTCTGAGTAAATTTTATCAATTGGCGGAGAAAAACCCATTTTTTCGGCATTACTTGCAAACTCTACACCATCGCTCGTACGAATGTGTAGCGTATATGAGTTGCCAATTTGTCCTCGAAAACCATCTGGAGTTTTGAACTGCCCACGATTCAAATCTATCAAATCGGTACGGATATTTTTTGCATCTGTTATCCAAACTTTGGCGGCATTGACGTATTTATCAAAGACACTTTCTTGACTATTATAGCCTGCCGTAAAACTCAAAACAAAAAAATGCGGCCCGGGCTGGTCTGTCAAAATGCCCTCAAAGACAATTTGGGGAGTTTTTCCTGTAAGCTTTGGGTCGTAGGCATCGAGGCATGAAACAAGAATTATACTTAAAATGGCAATGATAATTTGAGAAATAAATTTCATGAATTTTGTTTTAGATTTGCTGCTGTGTATAATTTTTAACTTTCCCAGATAGGTTTTCTTGCTTGTCGGCGTTGATAGCTTACAAAATCTTTTTCTTCTAAACGTAAAATAACACAAAGAAATGAAAGCGTTGTTTTCTTGAAAAATGGAGCTTACACAATTTCTTTTTTCACTCTTTCAAGTCCATAAAACCTGAAAATTTCAATAATATCTGACCAAATTCCATAATTAAAAACCTTGTCCATCACGAACAAACTATTTTCTTCAAAATCTATATTATCAAAATTAACATCCCAAAAAGCGATTTTTGAAATGTTGGGTTTTGGCTGTTTATTTTCTTTCGTAAAAAGGCTTAATCATTTGACTATCAATGTTTTAATAAAACAAATTCCTAAAACCTAAGTCCTAATCACTACTTCAAAACTTAAAATTATAAGAAATCGAAGGAATCATAGAGCCTAAAATCGACAATTTAAAAATATCAACTTTGTTGTAATATTGAGCGTAACGAGTTTTTGTTCTGAAAAAAATCGAATACGCATTTCGAGTATTGAGGGCATTATAAACCGAAAAATTCCAACTGCCTTTAAAACGCTGTGTTTTATAAGGATTTGAGTCAATATTCATAGCCAAATCAAGGCGAATATAGTTCGGAATATTGGCTTGATTTCGGTTGGCATAATAAGGCACAACCAAACCACCCACATAAAATTTTGATAAAGGATAAGTTATTGGGCGACCAGTGCTATATGTAAAATTGGTTGAAAAAGACAAACGTTTGGTTGCCTGAAAACTACCAATAAAGTTCAAAATATGCGGTTTATTGTAATTTGGGGCAAAATACTCCCCATTATTGATGGTTTCTTCATCAAAATTGCCTTTCACCAAAAACTCAGTTTGAGAATACGTATAACTCAGCCAACCTGTGATTAAGCCAATATTTTTCTTGATATAAAGCTCTGCTCCATAAGCTCTGCCGATGCCTTGCAAAATAGATGCTTCGGGAAATTTGTCGAGTAAAAGATTTGCCCCATCTTTATAATCACTCACGTTTGTTAGCTTTTTATAGAAAAATTCTATCGAAGCCTCAATTTTATTATCCTTTAAATTTTGAAAATAACCAATTGAAATTTGGTCTGCAATCTGTGGTTTCATAAATTCGTCCGACGACTTCCATCGAGCCGTTGGTAAGGCAGCGGTTGTATTTGAAATAAGTTGAATATATTGCCTCATTCGGTTCAAGCTAAACTTAATTGAAGCGTTGTCATTCAAAGAAAATTTTGCTGAAAAACGAGGCTCTAAGCCTCCATAAGCTTTAGAAAAGCCTTTTTCATTCAAAGTCGAGTCCGAAATCGTTTCTTTACTTTTGGGTAATCCGTCTTGGTATTTATATGAATAACCAGAACTTCGATTAACAAAATACGAATATCGAAGCCCCAATAAAACCGAAAATTTCTTAGTAATTTCTATCTCATCATTGGCATAAATGGCAGATTCTAAGGCACTTTCGTTGCGAAGCGTAATAGGATTTATTTGTGAAGCTGCATTACTTGGTCGTAACTTCCCTGGTTGAATTTGGTAATCAATTGAACTTATTCCAAAATCAATTTTTTGTTTTTCGGAAGGCAAATAATTGAAATCTGCTTTGATGTTTTTATAAATAATATTGGAAGCCAATTTAAACGCCAAAGCCGAGTCAGGATTGGTAATGTTGGCATCATAACCACTATAAACCGCCGAGATTTTTGAGGTAAATTTGGCATTGTGCGAATGTACCCACGAAAGGGTCGCATTTGTTGTTCGCCAGTCAAAAAGTGATGAAGAAGCGTTTACCTCCAAGTTTGCCAGCGAGTCGCCTGCAACTTTAAATTTATCAAAACCAGTAAAACCCGTGAAAGCAATTTTGTCTTTTTTTGTAGGGCGAAACTCCAGTTTCGCCGTAATATCATAAAAATCTGCCTGAGTATTTTTAATATTTTGCTGAGGTAACAGTTTAAATAAATAGCCAACATAAGAAAAGCGACTTGCTACGAAGAAGGACATTTTGTCTTTAATTATAGGAGTTTCCACCATCAAACGACTACTAACCAAACCCAAACCGCCCGACACCGAAAACTGTTGTGCATTGGCATCTTTCAAGTTGATATTAAGCACTGAAGCTGTTCTACCGCCATATTGGGCAGGAATTCCGCCCCGATAAAAATTAATATCTCGCAAAGCATCAGGGTTAAAAACTGAGAAAAAACCCATCAAATGTGAAGAATTGAAAACAGGGGCATTGTCCATCAAAATAAGATTTTGGTCCACATTTCCTCCACGAACATTAAAGCCCGAAGCACCTTCGCCCACACTCGCAACGCCTGGAAGCGAAAAAAGACTTTTTATAATGTCCAGCTCGCCCAAAAGGGTTGGCAATTTTTTGATATTTTTAATGCTCAAATTCGTTACGCCAGTTTCCAATCTACGGACATTTTGAGAAGCACTTTGTGCCGAAACTACCACCTCTTCCAAATCGCTGGCTTTTTCGTCCAACAAAATATCCATGCTCAAATTATTGGTAATATCAACTCGTTGGTGTTTTGTAAAAAAACCTTGATACGTAACCGTAATATTGAAAGTTCCTTTTGGCACTAAAAGTTGGTATCTTCCAAGCGTATCCGACAAAGTTCCGTAGCCAGTTTCGTCCACATAAATGGCTGCTCTTGGCAATGGTTTTTCATTACTCGTTTGCTTAATTACCCCCGAAAGTGTATATTTTCTTTGTGCGTAAGTGCTTGATAATGAGAGGATTAGGATAATAATAAAGCCACCCCTAACCCCTAAAGGGGAACAAAATTTCATATAAAATTAATTTAAAAAAAAATTCAAAACTCACTCATTCACTCATTAGATTCATTCAAACCTCAAATGCTTCACAGATTCGCCCGAATTGGCTAATTCTTCTAATGAATCAATACCTATTTGTAAATGTTTTGCTACAAAATTTCCCGTTACTTTCTTGTCACTTTCTTCGGTTTTTACGCCATCGGGTATCATCGGATTATCAGAAACTAACAACAAGGCACCGTGAGGAATCGCATTTACAAAGCCAACGATAAATAGTGTAGCAGTTTCCATGTCAATTGCCATTACACGTAGTTCACGCAAATAATCTTTGAATGCATCGTCATGCTCCCAAACTCTTCTATTAGTTGTATAAACTGTACCAGTTTGGTAGTCGAGTTCATGCTTTTTTATCATCGAACTTACCGCTCTTTGCAAGCGAAAAGAAGGCAATGCAGGAATTTCAGGGCGGGCATAATCATTGCTTGTTCCTTCGCCTCTGATGGCAGCAATGGGCAAAATTAAATCGCCTAATTGAGTAGTTTTCTTCAAACCACCTACTTTTCCAAGAAAAAGCACTGCTTTTGGCATAACCGCTGTGAGCAAATCCATGATTGTAGCGGCTACGGCACTGCCCATTCCGAAGTTGATGATGGTAATATTGCCAAAAGAAGCCGTTTGCATTGCTCGGTCTTTTCCTCTTATTTCGACATCATATTTTTTTGCAAACATTTCGACATAATTACCAAAATTTGTCAATAATATATAAGGTCTAAATTCTTCCAAGGGTGTGCCTGTATAGCGTGGCAGCCAATTTTTTACTATTTCTTCTTTTGTTTGCATGATGTTATTGACGTAAATTTGTTGTGAAATGCTGTTACTTTTGCATACTTTGCAAAGAGTATATTAGAGATTTAAAGCCTCAATTTCCTTAAATAGTTCCCTATTATCAAATAAAAACCAGCATGGTTAGGTTAAATCTCCCACCTTATAGTTACAAAACTAAAGAAATGGATGGAAAAATCTACATTTTCGACCCAATTCGTAAAAAATACTTGGTGCTTACCCCCGAAGAATGGGTGCGGCAACATTTCGTGCATTTACTCATAAAAACTTACGGATATTCCAAAAATTTGATTCGATTGGAAGGAGGTTTGGCATATAATAAGTTGCAAAAACGCTCTGATATTGTAGTTTTTGACCAAGAAGGTAAGCCATTTTTGGTGGTAGAATGTAAAGCCCCCGAAGTGCCAATCAACCAAAAAGTTATTGAACAGGCTTCTCGCTATAACCTTACTTTACGATGCCCTTTTGTAGCAATCACTAACGGTTTAAGCACTTTTTGCTTTGAAATTGACTTTGACAATGGAAAATCGGTTCAAATGAAAGACCTTCCAAAAACAAAAGAACTGTAAGAAAAACTCACAGTTCTTTCGCATTGTACGACGGTTTTCCTAAACCGTCCACTCTCGGCAAGACGGTTTAGGAAAACCGTCGTACTTTCTTTATCTCAAACTCATCACGCTTTCCAAAATATCTACAGCGTCAGATTCTGCCTGCTTATCACGGTCGGCAAAAATAATTACGAGGAAAAAATTTGTATGACTTTTTGGGTCAATCATTCCTGCAAACATTACTCGATGTCCGTCTTTCAAGCCTTCCACATAATAGCCGTCCAAACCATCACCTTCAATTTGATGTTCGGCATCAATTGCTTCCAATTTCATGGCATTTGCACCCTCTACCACAGCATCGTCCATGTCGTCGGCAGCGATATTTTTTTCAAAAATGTGCATCATTAGTTCCATGCCATCACCCGACATTTCAAAATCATGGTCATTGTTTTTTGTTATTTTGAAATCATCAGGAACTGTAATTTGAAGTTGGTATTTATCCCAAACATAAGTTTTGTCGGCAACGAATGTAAATGAAGAAAAGGCAATAAATGCAATGGCTACGATAAAATTTTTCATTTTTTTAATGGGTTTGGTTTTGAAATAATAGATTTAAAATCAAATGTATATGCTTTCGTTTGTTTTTCTATCAAAATGTAAAGGGAAAACAATGAATTTTTATCGAATGGTTTGTTGAAAATATTTATTTTTAAAATTCTACATTCTACATTCTTAATTCTAAATTATTTTCCCTACCTTTGCACCCTCATTTTGAGAAAAATAAATTTTATCATTAAACACTGTTTTTAGTATGTTTCAAAACCAGTATGAGACGGTTTTCATTCTAACTCCCGTTTTATCTGAAATTCAGATAAAGGAAGCTGTCGAAAAATTCAAAAAAACATTGACTGACACAGGTGCAGAGATTGTTCACGAAGAGCATTGGGGTCTTCGTAAATTAGCTTACACCATTCAGCACAAGAATACGGGCTATTATGAGTTAATTCAATTCCAAGCTGCACCTACAGCAGTTGCACTTTTGGAAACTGAATTCAAACGTGATGAGCGTGTGATGCGATATTTGACTACAAGATTAGACAAATATGCCCTTGACTACAGCCAACGCCGTAGCAAAGGATTAGTTGGTAGAAAAAATGTTGAACCAGCTACTACTGAAAAAGTAGAAGCATCAAACGAAGCTAAAGCCTAAGATGAGAAACAACGCAATGTCACTCGTAAACGACCCTGTTGATAGAAAAGACCAGGCTCGTAAAAAATACTGCCGTTTTAAGAAAGCGGGTATTAAGTTTGTAGATTATAAAGACGAAAATTTCTTGATGAAGTTTGTAAATGAGCAAGGAAAAATCCTTCCTCGTCGTTTGACAGGCAATAGCCTAAAATTTCAGCGTAAAGTTGCGGTTGCTATCAAGCAAGCAAGACATTTGGCTTTATTGCCTTTCGTAGCTGATGGACTTAAATAATTGTGAATGAATGAAGCGGTACGCCGCCCGTAATGAATGAGTGAATAATATTTCTCTCAGACATTTCTTCAAAAAATTTACATTTTAATAATACTGGGTGTTCGATTATTTAGATTATTCACTAATTCTATCATTCACTCATTCAATCATTAATATAGAAATGGACATAATATTAAAAACTGATATTGTAGGTCTTGGGTACAAAAACGACATGATTGCTGTAAAGCCAGGTTATGCTCGTAACTACTTGATTCCTCAAGGTTTTGCTCAGATGGCATCTGAGTCGAACCGTAAGATTTTAGCAGAAAATCTTAAACAAGCTGCCCACAAAGCAGAGAAAATCAAAACTGCCGCTTTGACAATGGCAGAAGAAATTGGCGAAATGGTTATCACTATTGCTATGAAAACTGGCGAAAGTGGTAAGATTTTCGGACGTGTAACAAACACGCAAATTTCTGATTACCTAAAAGAAAAAGGTTTCGACATCGACCGCAAGAAAATTGTAATGGAAGATGTGAAATTTGTAGGCGATTTCTCAGCAATGCTCGACCTTCACAAAGAAGTGAAGCACAAAGTTGCGGTAAGCGTAGTTTCTGAGGCGTAAGATTTTTTGTAGAAATATTAAAAAGCCTGCATTTTCGATGAAAATGTAGGCTTTTTTGTTGCTTTTTTACATTCTTAGTAAATTTTCTTCGAAATAAAATACAATCTCAAGTTATTTGGTTCATTCCGAAAACGCCTTTTCTATTGCTCGTCCACTTTTTTGATAAATTTTATCAAGCCTGTAAAATAGTTTTGTTGGTCGTCATAGAAACAAATATGACTGCCGTTTGGACAAAGCAAAAATTCCCCTTTGGGTATTTGCTTACTCATCCATTCCATGTATTTTGGATCCATGGTGTCGTGGGTTGCCCCAATGACGAGGCTTGGTATTTTTATATTTTTCAGTTCTTTGCTCACGTCCCAATTTGCCAATTTCCCCGAGATACCAAATTCACTTGGTCCTTGCATGGTTACATACAATTCGTTGTTCCATTTTCCTCTATTGAATGCTTCTGGCCATTCTGGTAAACGCAATACATGCTTAGAATAGAAATGCTTCCTCAATAATTCCATGTACTTTGGGTTTTGGAAATCGTTATTTTTCTCTAACATTCGTATAGAATCCAATACTGCAAGTGGCATTTGTTTCGCCAAAACATTGTCTGCATATTTTCCGTATTCGGGGCAACTTGCCATCATGTTTGAAATGATAAGTCCTTTCAAATTGTCTTGATATTTGAGTGCATATTGCATGGCAAGAATGCCGCCCCACGAATGCCCAAGCAAGTAGAAATTGTTTTTATCCAAATTCAAGGCTTTTCGTACTTGCTCCACCTCTTCAACATATCTGGGGAGGTCATACAAAGAACTGTCTTTTGGATTGTCGGAATAACCACAAGCCAATTGGTCGTAATAAATAAATTCGATGCTCTCTTTTGGAAAGAAATTTTCAAAACATTCAAAACCATCATGTGAGCCTCCTGGTCCACCATTTAAAAGCAATACTTTGATAGTAGGATTATTTCCCATGCGTTTTGTCCACACATTAAATTTTCCTTTTGGGGTATTAATCGAAATGACTTTTACGCCACCTGTTTGAATGCCTTGCTCGGTATTCGTGAAATAAGCATTGTTTGCAGGTGCATTATTGCACGCAATAGTGAGAACAGATAACGCAAAAGCAAATGTTATGAGCGAGAATAAATTTTTTTTTTTCATTTAAAAAATTTGTTTTTTTTGACTAAAGAAATTATTGAATGCTACAAATATAGTATTTGAAAAAATGATTTTTTAATTTAAATTCAAGTGCTTTTTGGCAGGTTTCATATTTGTTTAATTAAATTCTTTTTGTTGAATTTTTAATCTAAAATAAGCTATTCAAAAAACTTGAAATCTGCCAATGTTAGTGAACTTCCAAGACTTGTATTTGATGAAATAGATTTATTGAATAACCTTCAAAAACTCTGAAGTTTTTCTACGAGAAATAAAGATTTTTGTGTCGTTTTTTAATAAAATACTTGCAAAATTGCCACTTTGAGTTTTATCTTCAAAATTTGATATGTATTGAAGATTGATAACTACGGAGCGATTTGGACGAAAAAACTGAAAATCTTTTAAGCGTTTTTCAAGAATGCCAATAGTAGTTGAAGAAAAAATCTGACTGCCATCATCAAGATAAATGGTCGTATAATTGATGTCAGCTTTGAGCATCAAAATATTAGTAGCAGAAATCTTCTTTCTACTACCCAGATGGATGAGGTTTTCGTTGTTCATGGTTTTTTTTGATGGGGTTTATTTAGAAATATGTTTTGTTTTAATAACACACCTAAATAATGCTATTAGATTTTATGAAATGAGGCTTTGTTAATGGTTTACCAGAGTTTGTATATGAAATACAGAATTTTGTTAATGAACAGCTTTTAATTTCGATGAATCATAAAAAGTATCTACTCTATCAATCAGTTTTTCTTTATTAAAATGAATCGAAAAATTCATTTTAATTGAAGTTTCTTTTCCCTTGATAATCATTATATTCGTAAAATCTGCCAGCACTTTTACTCCTGCATCTTCATTGTTTTTAAGATTTATAGGAGTATTAATTGGCAGATAATTGGCATTAATAATTTTCATTGATGCAATGCTTGAAGTGATTTTGTAGTTTTTCCAATAATTTATCAAAGCCGTTTTTCCTGAAATTTTTTCGCCATCAGGAAACTCATAAGCTACATTATCAGCAAGCATGGAAGCAAAGGAATCGAACTCAAAACTGGATAAAAAATCTAATGATTTTTCGGCTAAAACAGAATATTGCACAGGAGCGATTTCATAGCCAGATTCAATTTTTGAAGCATCATTTTTTGAAGAATTACAAGCAATAAAAACCAATAAAAATACCAATATCATTGGCATTGATTTGATTAAATTGAATTTAGTTTTCATGGCTATTTTCTTTTTGAAGATTTTGAAAAAGAAATTATTGATTTGACATGATAAAGATAGAAGTAAGGTTTTTAAGAGGCTGTTCTCATTGTTTCAAAGACTTTGTTTATTGTTGCATCAGACAAAAAAACTATGTCTATTGTTGCAAAAGCTATTTTTTATGCGAAATGGCAGAAGGAAATAACAAAAAATGTAGAGGAAATAGAATATTTGCCAACCACAAAAAAACGTGATTTGCAAAGTGGGTTTTAAGGAAAAAGCAAGAAACTATTGCGTAACAAAAGCAGGATTTAAAAGCCCTAATTTTTGCAAAATAGCATTGAAGCGAGGGTCATCATATAGAAAATCAAACAAAGGAGATACTTTCAAATAATTGGGCGAATCATTTTTTTCGGCAGCCAATTCGAGGTATTTCAAACAAAGATTTGTGTTGCCCAAGCCAGCATAAACGATGGCAAAATATTTATTATTATCTGGTATTGTTGGTAAGGTTTTGAGGTATAATTCCGCAGGTGCAGTCTGCCCTAATTTGGCTTGTGTAAAAGCAATAAGTGTTTCAAAATATACCCCTTTTGAGTATAACTTTTGGCATATTCTAAATTCACTCATGGCAGTTTCAAAGTTTTTACGTTTGATATAATAAAACGCCTTTGCATTATGAAACAAATAAGAGTCATTAAAAATGAGTTCCCCATCTTTGATGGCTTTTTCGGCAAGGTCAAACCTGCCTGCATAGGCACAACCGATAATATGCCCACCATAAATATTGTTGGCAAGGGGGTCTAACGAAACCGCTTTCGTACTAAATTTTATTGCTTCGTCCATTTGCCCAATTGAGCGAATGGTCAAGCTATACCAATAATTTATCTGGGCATCATTTGGGCTAAATTTTAGAGCAATCTGAAACGTAGTAATGGCTTGTTCCCATTTATTTTGAGTTTTATATATAAACCCTAAAACAGCATAAGCTCTACCATTTTCTGCATCAAGTCGGATAGCTGTCAGTGCATTTTTTTCAGACATTTTATAGGCAGATTCTACATCCATCAGCTGGTCTTCACCCATTATATAATAAGCAACCGCTTTATTCGTAAAAGCGTCTGCAAAGTTTGGGTCAAGCTCAATTGCCTTACTAAATTTCACTAAACTTGCTTCAACTTTCTCTTTGATACGGGTTTGTAATAGCTGATTTCCTTGCAAATATTCATTATAAGCTACTAAATTTTTTGTCGGAATTTTGTCTAATTTGTCAGTAAGACTATTGCTTAATTTTTGATGTAATTCGGTAGCTACTTCTTTGGCTACTTTGCTCATGTAGCTAAATACATCTTTGGCATCCCCGTCATAGGTTTTTGTCCAAATTACTCTATCTTCTTTGGCATTGGTCAAGCCAACTGTAATTCTAATTTTCTTGTCAATTTGTAGCACAGAACCTTCCAATATATATTTTACATGGAGTTCGCTTGCAATTTGAGCAATTGGTTTCTTTGTATCTCTAAAAAGCATAGAAGATGTTTTAGAAATTACTTTTAGGTTTTCTAATAGTGAAAGTGAGCCATGAATTTGTTCCATTACGCCATCACAGAAAAAGGAATTATCGGGTAGCCCCAGATTTTTGAAAGGTAATATTGCCAAAGAGTTTTCTGAAATTTCGTTCAAATCATTATTTGTTTGGACAATATTTTCTTTTTGGGAGGGTGGAAAAAAATAAAGAGTTATTCCAATAAGCATTATTAATGCCAAAAGTGCGTACCAAAGAAAGTTCGATTTAGGCTTTGATGCAATAAAAGATTGATTTTTGGACAAAGCAAGTTCATCAAAAACGAGTGAGATTTCGTCGAAAGGTGCTTCGATAAACTCTTGGCTTTGCTTTCTAAAATCAGTAGGACTTACATTAAATTCCTTAATAAAATATTTGCTAAAATTGGTGGGATTGGTAATGCCAACAGCATCGGCAATCTCCGAAATGCGTAATTTTGTAGTAGAAAGTAAGGTTTTCGCTTTTTCTAATCTTCTTTTTCGGATGTATAGAGTGATAGAAAGTTGGGTTTGTTCTATCAAAATTCGGTGTAATTGTGAGCGACTAAGTCCTAATTCATGGCAGATTGTATCAGTTGAAAAAGCTGAGTTTTCTAAATTATCATCAATAAATAAGTCTAATTTTTCTATTATGGGCTTTTCGGGTTGAGGCATCTTTTGCTTTCATTTCAATCAGTGGATCGCCAAGGGCTTTTTTAATTAGAGGTTGTTTAAGTTTTTTTTTGATGATAAAAAATGATACATTTTTGACATAATCAAGATAAAAAAAGTGAAATTTTGCGAGCAAAATGAGCGTTTTTTAACGAAGATAATGTTAAAAAGGTGCATTTTTAGTCCAAATAAAAGCTTAAACAACTTCTTGGATGCAAATTACAAGTTTCTAAACAAGTTCTAAGACTTTTCTGTAAATCTTTTTCCTAAATAAATCGCCGAAAGCAGAGCAATAAATAACGAAATGCCTATAATTTCATTGGTTTTTAGCTGAAAAAGAAACCATAAAATTGTAATCGTTGCTAAAATCGGAATCACCAAACCATAAGGGATTTTAAACTTTGCAGGGTTTTCAGCATCTTCCTTTAGCCTAAATCTTATCGTTGCAAAAATCACGCCCAAGTGCATCAAAAGCATTGAGGCAGTTGCCAAAACAGCCAATTGCTTGAATCCACCCGAAACTGCAACCACAAAAGCTATTATTGAAAAAGTAATGATTGCCCAATGTGGCGTAGCGTATTTTGGATGAACTTTCGATAAAAATTTAGGCAAAGTACCATCATTTGCTCCAGCAAACATCACTCTTGGAAATACTAAAATGATAGAATTGAACGAACTAAAAATCGAGAGTACAGCACAAAAAATAATGAGTGAAGCACCAGTTTTACCAAAAATATTTTCAGCAACTGCTGCCAATGGAGCTTCTTTATGATTGACCAAATCTGCTCCCAAAACTCCCTGCGAAACCAACTGAATCAAACAATAAAAAACAACAATAGTAAAGACTCCAATCAATAATCCAAAGGGTGCAGTTCGATTGGGGTTTTTCATTTCGCCACTAATATTTAGTGCCATTTCGCCACCTGTAAATGCAAAAAATAAGATTAATGATGCTTCGCCAAGCTTTTCAAAACTTGGAAATTTGCCCCACTGAAGGTTTTCGATTTTTAAATAAAAAAGACCAAAAATAATGATAACTATCAAAGGAATGATTTTGATAAAAGTCAGGGTTTTGACAACCTTCATGCCACTTTTTACGCCCATAATATTGAAAAATGTGCCAAAAATCAATAAAAAAAAGAAAAAAACTGACCTAAAAAGTGTATTTGCAAAAATTGGAAATGGCACAGAAAGCATATCTGCAATGCCATTTACAAATGCCGCCGCAACGAAAATGCCCGCCCCAAACCAAGAAATTGTATTGATAAGAAAACCAAAATAACTTCCAAATGCTTTTTCAACATAAGTATATGCACCGCCAGAAGACGAGAATCGGCTGCTCATTTCAGCATAGCAAAGTGCTTCTATCAAAAACACAAAACCACAGAGGAAATAAGCATAAAAGCTACCATTGCCCAATATTCCAGCGATCAGTGCGGGCAATAAAAATATGCCACTTGCAATGGTTATATTGACAACATTAGTGGCAACATCCATTATGCCAATTTCTCTTTTTAGACCTTCGTTTGGTTGGGGAGTCATATTTCGGGGAGTTATTTACAAATAAAGCAACAATTTAAATTAAAAAAAACTCATCTCCTTCACATCATCAGCAATAATCAATTTTCCCTCAGTAGCTTTCTGAACATCCTCAATAGAAATACCTGGGGCAGTTTCTAATAATTTAAAACCACCTTCAGGAAGTATTTCCAAAACTGCCAATTCGGTAACAATCTTTTTCACGCAACGCAAGCCTGTGATGGGCAAACTGCAAGTTTTCAATAATTTTGATTCACCAGCTTTATTGACGTGCTGCATGGCAACAATAATATTTTCGGCAGACGCTACCAAATCCATCGCACCGCCCATGCCTTTTACCATCTTCCCGGGAATCTTCCAATTGGCAATGTCGCCATTTTCAGAGACTTCCATCGCTCCCAAAATCGTTAAATCAACATGACCGCCACGAATCATAGCGAAACTTTCGGCAGAGTTAAACAAAGCCGAGCCAGCCGCCATCGTAACGGTCTGTTTTCCTGCATTGATAAGGTCGGCATCAACATTTTCTTCGGTAGGAAATGGGCCGATACCCAATAAACCATTTTCAGATTGCAACACTACATTAATGTCTTCGGGAATATAATTTGCGACCAAAGTTGGAATCCCAATGCCAAGATTTACATAATAACCATCTTTTAATTCTTGGGCTATTCGCTGGGCGATTTGGTTTTTGTTTAACCCAACCCCCAACCCCTCCCCAGTAGAGAGGGGAGTTTTAGCACCATCTTTTTTAGCCCCCTCACTATTGGGGAGGGTCGGGGAGGGGTGACTTATCGTCCTCTGTTCAATTCTTTTTTCATAAGCCTTTCCTTGAAAAATTCTTTGAACATAAATCCCTGGCGTATGAATTTGGGCGGGGTCGAGGCTGCCTGCTGGAACTAATTCTTCTACTTCGGCAATTGTGATTTTTCCTGCTGCTGCCATCATCGGACTGAAATTTTGGGCAGTTCCTTTAAAAATCAAATTGCCTTGTGTGTCGCCTTTCCATGCTTTTATGATAGCAAAATCGGCTTTTAACCAACTTTCACGCACATATTTTTTGCCATCAAATTCTTCAATTTCTTTGCCTTCTGCTACTTCTGTACCTACTCCTGCGGGCGTATAAAAGGCAGGAATTCCTGCACCACCTGCTCTTATTCTCTCGGCAAGTGTGCCTTGTGGCGTGAGTTCAACCTCTAATTCACCTGACAATAATTGTCGTTCAAATTCTTTATTTTCACCAACATAAGACGAAATCATTTTTCGGACTTGGCGAGTTTTAAGCATCAAACCAATGCCAAAATCATCAACTCCTGCATTGTTGGAGATACAAGTTAAGCCTTTTACTCCTTTGCGTAAAAGTGCCGAAATTGAGTTTTCAGGAATACCACACAAGCCAAATCCTCCCAGCATAAGCGTTGCTCCATCTGGAATATCTGCCACCGCTTCATCTGCTCCTGTAATTACTTTATTTATCATTTTCGATTAATATTTTGTTTTAGAAAAGAATATTTTTGATTTAAAGTATTGATTATAAGTGTTTTAAATTTATTTTGAATAGGGGAAATTCATAATTCTGAACTCCGAACTCATTTCAGTGTTCATGGCATTCACAAGAATGAGTTCCTGCTGCTTTTTCGAGAGCTTCTTTACCCTCTTGGTACGAAAACCATGCAATGCCCAAAGCACCTAAAACATCGGCATAGAGGAAACCTGTCAGATAATAAATTAGGCTCGCTCCTAAAAGCACAAGCGACATGTACATACAAACTTTTGCACAATTGGCATCGGCAATAATGGCATCTGATTTTAGGGCTTTGCCCATTTTTACTTTTTCCCGAATCAGCCAATACATGATACCGATAGAAATGCTGGCAATGATAACACCTGCCAATGTATTTTGTGGTTTATGTTGCTCAACAACGCTTATGATTGCTCCAATAATCAATATTCCGACCAAGGCATATAAGCACCAACCAGTAATGCGTAAAGCGGTTTTCTCGAAATCGGTTTGCGAACTATTGGGGTTTTGTCGAATTCGGGCTACCAATTGAATAATTCCTAAGCCTGAAATCATTTCGATGAAGCTATCTAAACCAAAACCAAAAAGAGAAAGCGTTTCGTCGGCTACGCCAAAATAAGTGCTTATTGCTCCTTCGAGCAAATTATAAACTACTGTAAAAATGCTAAGTGCAAATATATATTGGTAGAGTCGATTTTTTTCTATGCTAATATCCATAATGTATAATGTTTTTACAAACTTACACAAAAAGTAAATGCAACAGGTAGTCAAAAAGCATTTATTTAGAATAATTCTAAATAATAAATCAATGTTGCATTTGCAACAAACATACAGAAGGGAATATTTTCAGAAAAAATTCCACCTGACACCCAAAAATCCTCTGATGCCTTGCATAGGAGCGTAGTTGTAACTTGGGTCGAATTGCTCGCTAAATGGAGCTTCGGGCTTGAAAATAGGACTTTTTGGAAGGAAATTGCTTAGGTTTTTGATTCCACCATAAATTTGCAAACCGTTGTTAAGCCTTCTGGTTGCTTGAATATTATGAATGCCAAACCAAGGCGAATATTCAGGACGAGTGTCGCCATAAGCTCGCACTACGGGCAGTCGCATGGGGCTGTATAAATTACCAGTGAGGTCAAATGTGAGTTGAAGTTTTGCCAAAGTATAACTTATGGCATAGTTTCCAGTAAAATGTGGTGTTTGGATTTGGGTAACTTTTACTTCATTTTCTTGGCGATAAACATCCATTAAAGTTGCTCCTGCAAATATTTTTAGGCTTGAAATAAAAGCAAATTCAGCATTAAGAGCCACACCTTTGGATATGCCGTAGCCTTTGAGATTATCGAAGACAATTAACTCAGGATTTTGGTCATAATCAGCAATGATTTTATTAGAAAAATATGTATAAAAACCATTGAGTTGAATATTTCCATAACCTCGTTCAAATGAAAAAAACTTCTGATAATCAAGGTTTGCATTATAGGAGCGTTCAGGCTTTAAGTCATTCATTATCAATACTTTACGCGAGCCAGTTAGTGCAGCGTGGTCTTCTGAAAATAAGTTTACAACTCGATAACCATTGCCCAAACTTAGGCGAAAAATATTGTTTTTATTTGGTGAAAATTTCCAGTTTAATCGTGGTGAAGCAATGCCACCGTGTTTGGAATTATAGTCATAACGAATGCCGAGTAAAACCTTGTTTTTGGCATTTATAGTTATTTCATCTTGGGTAAAAATACCTGGCAACCAAACCAAATCAGGTGTATTTTCAGTGTCCGATTTTTGCGTTATGGGTGTATTGTCGTCATAAAAAGTATTGCGAAATGTAAGCCCCAAAAGTGCATCATGATGGGTGCTTAATTTCTTGTCCCAAAGTAACTGACCAAAGCCAATTCGTTGGGTGGCAAGGTAAGGTGTTATGCCATAAAACGAATTTTGTTGGTGCTGATTGAACGAAAAATTAAGCGTAATCTTCTGCTTATCAATAGGTAATTGATAACTACCCAACATTTCCCAACGTTTGGTATAAATAGACTCGCCGTAAACTTCTGCACCACCACGATTGCTTTTTTGCCATTGCATTTCACCACCAAAACGGTCTTCATACACATAACGTGCTGCCAAATTGAAAACCCGATTTTTTTGTCGTTCAAAAGACCATTTATTGAATAACGAAACTCGGTTTTGAAGCGTAATGTCTGTAAAATTATCATTATTGATGTCCCATCGCTTGCCAAAAACGAAGTAATTTCCCGAGAAAAGTACATTTGCTTTGCCGAATTTAGCTTTTGCACTAGCATCAAAATTATTTTCCAAATAACTGGTTGTATTCCAATCAAAGTTGAATTTGGGAGCTTTTGCAGGGTTTTTCGTAATGACATTTATCAATCCGCCAACAGCTTCTGAGCCATAAAGCGTAGATGCAGGTCCTTTCATTACTTCGATACGTTCGACCATCGAATTTGGAATTCCACTTAAGCCATAGACCGTTGAGAGGGCAGAAACAATGGGCATTCCGTCAATTAGCACCAAAGTATATGGCCCTTCCATGCCGTTAATGTGAATATCACCAGTGTTGCAAACATTGCAATTGAGTTGCGGACGCACGCCATTAACCATTGAAAGTGCATCAAAAAGGCTCGGAGTTGGGTTTTTTCTAAAAAAAGTAGGGTTTAAAATCTGGATAGAAGCAGGCGATTCATTGATTGTTGTTTCTTTCATCGTCCCTGTTACTACAACTTCGTTAAGTTGGGCATTTTCTTCTTCAATTTCGATGTTTAAGTTATTCGTTTTATCAGGAAATATATTGATAATCAATTGCTTATTTTTATAACCAATACTCGAAACCTGAACCGTTTGCTTGCCATTCGGTGCATTTTTTATAATAAATTTTCCATTTTCATCTGCTTGCGTACCGATTTTTGTTGTCAAAATTGTGATACTTGCAAAGCTCACGGCTTTGTCTTTGCAGGTAATGATGCCCTGTATTTCGCCAGCTTTCGCTGTAAAAAAACTTAATAGACTGATTATAAGCGACTTAGTAAATATATGTTTCATGCTAATTTAATTTTCTGACACAAAGTTTGATGAATAAAATTTAATTTCAAAATTATTCTAAATATATTTTTAGATTAGCCTAAATTTTGTTAAAAATGTTTGGCATATACTTTGTATAAATTTTATTACTAATCTTTCAAAATTCATGGCGAACTGGAATTTCGCCCCACAGAAAATGGCAAATATAATCCTTGGAATTGGCTCACGTGTAAAACACTCAGAATATGGTGTTGGAGTCGTAATCAACTTTAAATCAGATGTTTACGTCATTACTTTCGTAGAAATTGGTACGAAAAATATCAAAATTGATTTTCCTTTTGAAGTGCTGGAAGCAGTCGAACCTTCGCACGATATGGTGAGTTTGTTTGATGTAGAAAGAAACTTGTCGAAGATTCTGCAACGTTGGATGGACGCTACCGAAATTGTTCCGTTGGGCGACCGTTGGAAAGGAGGGAAGATGATTTTGCAGCCAGGTCGTAGAGATTTACAGTCGAAAGAGATTCCGATTGATGCGTTTTTTCATAAAATCGTAATGATGCGAGATAGATTGCGAGTGCTTGAACAGCGTGTAAACGCCAGCAATATCGAAGACGAAGAAAAAGTAAATATTCAGCAATATATCACTCGTTGCTATGGCTCAATGACAACCTTCAATATTTTGTTCAAAGAACCACAGCACCAGTTTTCGGGAGAAAAATTGACGGAAGCGTAAGAGAATTATGAATTATGAATTCGAGTCCTCGACTACGCTCGGACATCGAATTCGTAACTTAAATCTTCACCGTTCCACCAGTTTTTGCGGCTTGATAAATTGCTTCTACCACTCGAATATCACGCAAGCCTTCTTCACCTGGAGCAATTAACTGTGTCGAATTCATTAGTGCCACGCAATCTTCGTCCATTTGTCGGGCTTGTTGATTTTTTAATGGAAATTCTATAATTCCTTTTGAATGGCTACCTTTATTGCCAGAATAGCTCGAAAAAGGCTCCATTTTTAGCCAACCTTTTTCATAATTCACTTGCAAATAATTCATATTTATTCCGAAACTCGTGTGGCAAGCTGCCAAAGCACCGCTCGGAAATTGTAACTGAAACATCATCGTTTCTTCTACTTCTTTGTAAATTTCGGGACGAGTCGTGCTTGACTGAGCCGTTACTGCAATCGGTTCTTCGCCAGTTGCCAACCTCGCACCTTGCAGTGCATATACGCCCATATCGCCCATTACGCCACCGCCGAGAGCTTTATTTTGCTTCCAATGAGTAGTTCTTGCATCAAAATAGCCAGCTCCGCACGAAACCATTCGCACTTTTCCGTACAAATTTTCTTTAGTAATACGCATATATTCTTGCGTATTTGGATCGTGCTGACAGCGGTAGCCAATCGCTAAATTTACTTTATTGTCTTTACAAACTTTAATCATCGCCATGCAATCATTGACCGAAGGAGCCATCGGCTTTTCGCAAAAAACGTGTTTTCCTGCTTTTGCGGCACGAATAACATATTCTTTGTGCATCGAGGGGGGCAGCACAACATACACAATATCAATATCTGGATTATTGGCAATTGTGTCGAAATTTTGATAATTATAAATATTTTTATCAGGAATATTATATTTCTGTTTCCATTTTTCAGCCTTTTCGGGCGAGCCAGTTACGATTCCTGCCAAATAACATTTTTCGGTCATTTGTAGGGCAGGAGCAAGCAAATCGGTGCTATAATAGCCCAAGCCTACCAAAGCAATACCTAATTTTTCTTTCTTTTTTGCTGTACTTGCAAGCAAAACATTCGGTGAAAATAGGGTTGCTGCACCTCCAATGATGATTGATTTAAGTGCATCTCTTCTGTCTAACATTGTTTGAATAGTTTAAAGTTGAAGTTTCTTGTAATTTAATCAACTTAGTAAATTACATATTCGGTAACCGAGCGTAGCCGAGGTTAATATTTATCATAAAAACGCCTAATTCTCGACGTTACTTGGTCATAAATTGGCTTGGTAAATTCAATGAATAATTGTTGGGGTGGGGGAGGAAGCTCTTCACGATTTCGGGTCATGTTGAGTTCCGTAGTTGTCAAAGCTCTTTCATCGCCATTGAAACTTGCCCATTCGTTGGTCCAATTAAATTCTCCGGGAATTTCTTCTCGTGAAAGTGTTTTATTCGACCGAAAATCAATTACTTCCATTGATAAAATGCCTCTTGAGCGAACTACTTTGCGAGATTTAACAATTTGAGCATGTACTTTGCCATAAACAGGCACTTTTTTGCCATCAATTGTTGCTTCTCCAGTTTTTACACTGTCTTTGCTCGTAACATTTTGGCGGTCGGTTTGCACATTTGTTTCTCCCACCACAAAATCAATAAATTCAAGTCTAACTATATGGTCGGGCGTAAGTTTGACTGTTTTTGCTTCTGTTGGCGAATAAAAACGAATAAATTTATTCATTCGGCGATTTGTGCGTAGAAATTCATCAACTTTTCCTTGAAAATAATCATTGCTATATTGAAAAAGGCGAGAATTTATTTTAGGTTGCTCAAGCACCACATGATACGAACCAGCATCAAGGGCGTCTTCCAAGCGATTTCGGGCATCTTTGTAATTTGGAGCGAAAATGGTGATTTTTTCAAAATTATCATAAGCCATCCTTGCTGTTTCTTTCGAAGGATTCCCTTTCATCAAATCTATACCCAAGGCATAACGCTCGGCGGCAGCATTATCACGGGCATTTTCGGCTTCTTTAAAATATGTTTGTGGACTTACCAATCTTCGGCAGGCAGTACAATGCTCAATTGCATCTTGCATTTTATTGAGCTTGGTATAATAATCTAAAACACTTTCCCAACGAAATTGCTGATTGGCATTTTGGGTGCGGTCAATATCTCTCAAAAACTCATTTTGTGCATTTTTGTAAGCGGCAGGCAATACTTCGGTTGATTTACTATTGTCAGTATCTTTTTTAAGTTTTTCTACTGCTTGCAAAACAGCCTCATAATAATTGCCTTTTTCGAGGGCTTTTGTACCACTTTTTGAGCAAGAAATGGAAAATAGAAGAAAGCCAATGGCTAAATGCTTTACTGAATTTTTCATGGGAAATTGGTTTTGGGTTTTAGAATGGCTTCGCAATATAACGGTTTTTGATTATTTTTTTATTGAATTTTTGGTAGGATTAACAAATTATTATGATTTTTCTTAAAAAAAATGTGATACACTTTTCGAGCATATCACATTTAATGTATTGATAATCATATATTTAACTATTGATTTGAATTTCCGAAAGTTTCTGAGTTTTAACTTTTTCTTGCAATTTCAAAATTCCGCCAATCAATGCTTCTGGGCGAGGAGGGCAGCCCGGCACATAGACATCCACAGGAATAATTCTATCAACACCTTTGACAACATGATAACCATGCTCCCAATATGGACCACCACAATTGGAGCAACTTCCCATCGAAATGACGTATTTTGGGTCGGGCATTTGTTCGTACAAACGTTTGATTCTGTCTGCCATTTTGAAGGTAACAGTTCCCGAAATAATCATTAAATCTGCCTGACGTGGCGAGTTTCTTGGAAAAACTCCAAAGCGTTCTAAGTCATAATTGGAAGCAAAAGTTGCCATCATTTCTATGGCACAGCACGCCAAACCAAAACCAAGTGGCCATAGAGAATTGGCTCTTGCCCAGTTGGTCAGCTCATCGAGCGAAGTTAAAATCACTTCACTTTCGCCAGTTTTTATATGTGCCTCTTTTTCGAGTGTGTCAAAATTCATTTTTTCTGAGTTTATTGAAAAACATCTTTTGTTCTTCTGGAATAGCCTTCATCAATTCTGGTGCATAATCTATTGCTGTAGGATACAACTTTTTTAATTTTTCAGGGTAACCTCCGAAAAATTCATTGTTTCGTAAGTTGATAGCATAGATTTCATTGTCCTGAATAATGTGCGTATACCAAAAACCATCAGTATCTTTCTTCAAAAAAATATGTTGCCAATAATTTCTTTTGGGAGTAAATATTCTAATTTGGTAATATTCAAAATTGCTATTTGAATTCAATAAAATATCCCCTAAATCATAATCAATGTTAACGCCATAAGTTTGAGCTGGTATTTTTCTAATTAATTCATATTGTCTATTAACATAATGATACAATTCAATTGATACATCTGTTAGAGGGTACTTCCCAGGTGAATGAGCCATTTCTCCCTCTACACCACAATGAAAATATAATAAATTCTGTTTTTCCCTATATTGATATATTAAAATTGAAAGATAGCTATCACCACCTGTAACACTACCTTTCAAATATTCAAGTTTTTTTGCTTGAGTTTCATTTATAACTTTAACTTGAGATAAGTTGTTGTCAATTACATTATTTAATTCAAGAATTTTTTTCTGTTGTTCTTTAAGTAGCTTGATATTTTTATCTGCTAATAAACTCAACTCATTTGTATTTGAAGTTGTACTATCAATTTTCTCTGTTGTTGTATTAATTTTGTTTGATAAATTTAAATTAACTGTTGCTGTTCTTATAGCTTCCGCCGATTTGTCAAGATTACTAATAGTGTTATTTAATATTTCATTTTGTGTCTTTCCTGATTTTTCATCTTGAAAAAATTTTCCAAAGATTCCAAAACCAGTTATGATTATACCTATTGTTCCAGCAATAGCTACAAATTTTTTTGGGTCTATGTTGCTCAATCCTAAGATTAAACCAATAATTATTAGAATAAATCCAATCGTAATTAAACCATATGTCATCTGTTTTTTCAATTTCTAAATTATAGGTTCTTATAATTGCCACTAACGACTATTTATCAGCATATTTTTTATTGACTTCCTCATACATTTCTATCGGAACTTTGCTTTTAAATTTCGGTATTCTGAATTCTGGTTTTGTCCATTCTAAATATCCTTTTGCCCAAACATAAGCTAAACCAAGTGCCAAAATTCCTATAAAAATAAACATTTCAACAAGCGTAAACCAGCCCCAAAGTCCGTTGGTTTGTTGAATCAAATCTTTGTTCCCAAAAACAGTTGCCCAAGGAAATAAAAATACCAACTCAACATCAAAAAGTATGAAAATCAAAGCCACAACATAGAATTTAGCATTAAATTGCACATTTGCATTGCCAATAGGGTCTTCACCTGACTCGTAAGTAGTCAGTTTTTCAGGGTTTGGATTCTTTGGACGGAGCAACCACGAAATACCAAAAATCAAGGTAATTGCCATTGCTGCCAAAAGTATTGCCAAAAGTATTATTCCAAAATCTGAGAGCATAATTTTTAAATGTTAAATGGTGAATGGTGAATGGTAAATGAAGTTTTCAGAAATTAAAATTCAACATTTATCATTCACCATTTAGCATTATATTTCTCTAAACGCCATAATTCCGCCTAAAACATTGTGAACTTTCTCGAATCCTTGCGAAATAAGATAGTTTTTGGCTTTTCCACTTCTTGCTCCGCTTCGGCAATGAATGTAAATTTCTTGCCCTTTCATGGCTTCAAGTTCGTCCAAACGGTCGGGAATCTCGCCTAATGGAATGAGAATTCCACCCAAATTATCATCTTCGTATTCGTGTTCTTCTCGCACATCAATTAGGTTGATAGCTTCTTCATTTTCGAGCAATTCTTTTAGTTGCTCAGCTGTAATGTCGTAATTTTTGTCCATAATTTAATTGCTTTAGGCTTTACGTTTTAAGCCTTGATTTAAATAAATGTTTTTAAAGCGTAAAGCCTAATGCTTACAACCCTCTCAATGCAAAACTACAATCTTACGAATAAAATTCTTTTTTCCGTCCGAAAAGTTGATGAAATAAGTATTTTCTGGAAGATTTTCGAGGCTAAGTTCTTGACTATCAATTGTTTTCGAGAAAACTTCTTTTCCTGAAACGTCAAAAATATTAATCGTTTTTATGCTTTCCAAATTCCATTTTATTTTGCCAGAAGTTGGATTTGGATAAATCATAAACTGCTCTGACGGTGCTTCGTTGGCGGTCAAAACATTGGGTTGCCCATTTGCAGCTTTGCGAGAACCCATCACAGGCCGCACCATCAAACTGCCTTTCAGCGAAGTATTTCTCAGCCAATCACTGCCATTATTATAGAAAATTTTGTCAGCAAATTGTGGTGTATTTTTATCAATTCCTATGGCTATTACGTCTTCATTTACCTTTGTCCAAGCCACATAAAACGTATCTTTTACAGCAACATTCAAATCAAGTTGATATTCGGTAAAACCATTTATTTCTGGAGAATATTGCACTTTTGCCGATTGTTGGTGTAGTACTTTTCCGGGAATCCCTTTTGTGCTTTCTAAAATTTGTATTTGAAAAAACTGTCCAGAAATATCCTTAAAATAAGGACTAAAATTAAACCTAACTGCACCAAGCGTATCGGATTTATTCAAAACAAACTGCACGGCGGCTTTACCTAAACTTTGGTCGTAATCTGCACCAATTTCTGCTGTGCCATCATCGTAGGCATAAAAATCATCTAAAATTGTATAAGTCGAAATCGAATCATTTGCTGTAAGATTTGCTTCGGGAATATTATTTGTAGAATCTGGTAAATTAATAATATCAGCTTTTTCGTAAGAAATATATTCTTTAAATTTCAAAACAGCACTTTTTTGTTTGAAATTAGTAATCGGCGAAATTGTATTTTTCTTAGAAGGTGTTGTTGGAGCAGTAATCGTTTCATTTCCTCCAACAGTATTTACATAAACTGTTTTGGAAAGTGTATCCGTAATTTGCCAATTAAAATTTACAATCCTTGCAGTTTTTTGAAGATTACTAATTTCAACTTCCATCGAAGGGTTCACTTCTGCCGCTGGATTAACCAAATATTGCTTCATTGGCATTGCCGAATATCTTTTCAGATAAGTGCTTTTGATGCCTCTACAGGCAACATCTTGGGTGTAAATATCTTTGAGTTTGCGTTTTTTATTCAAATATACGAAATCAATATGCCAAGTATCAAATGCTCCTGACTGACGACCTTTTGCCTCAAACCTAAATTGAAATTTATCATGAAAAAAGGCAGTAGATTTTATCGCAATCAATTTTTGTCGAAAAGTATTTTCCAAAACACCTTGTTGCTTCCAGACTGGTATCCATTTATTGCTTTTATCCAAAAATGAAACCATGAGTGTGTCGTCAGTGTCGGGCAATTCTCCCAAACCACGGGCTTCCCAAAAAAAACTAAAGTAAACCGAATCGGCAGGAATTGAAGTTGATAAATCTATCGGACGAGAAGTAAGGCTATCGGTACGACCATAAGCCAATTTATTGGTAAAATCGTAGGGCAAACCAGCTATGTTTTTGCCATCAAAAGTAGCAACATTTACAGTAGGTTGATTAATTGCAAAGGTATTATTGATGTTCACACCGCCATTTGTCCAAAGTTTTGGATTAGGATATGCACCCTTTGTTAATGAAAAATCATCAAAAAAAGGCAAGGTAAGCGACTGACTATAAGCTATTTGTGTGAAAAATAGTGTTGATAAAATAACAGACCTGCAAATGTTTACAGGTCTGTTTATATAATGGCTTTTCATATTGAAAAAATCGTTTGCATCTTATTTGTTTTGTTCGACAGCACCCAAAGGGTCATCCCCTGCTATTTCTACATCAATAACGTCTCCAACATGAATTTTATTTCCATCTGCTGAAGGTCTTTGTTTGATAATTGTACCATCTGCACTGCCCTCAACTGCTCCCACATAGCGTTTTGTGAGAACCAAATTTTGCCCTGATGCCAAAATTTCAGCTTCGTCGGCAGCCATTCCAACTAAATTAGGAACATCTACCATTTGGTTGCCTACGCCATCACCAATGACAAAAACAACTGTTGAACCTTTCGGAATTAGTGAACCGGGTTTTATTTCTTGCCCATTAAACTTGATTTTCAGTACTGAATTTTCTTCCAATGCAGGTACTAATTCCGAAGGACCAGCTTTTAATTGAGCAGACAGAAGTTGGTTTTTTGCACTTGATTCTGAGCGACCAAGCACATCTGGCACTTTTACCATTGGAGCTTTTTCGGATACAATAGTTAAGTAAATTTTACGACCTTCTTTCACCGTCGAACCTGCTTTTGGATATTGTGCTTGAATCGAAAGCGGTTTTGCTCCTGCCACAAACGTACAATCGCTCACCTCAAAGTCTAAATCTCGGTCGTCGAGGGCTTTTTCCATTTCTTCCATTGTCAAACCTTTCAAGTCAGGAACAGTTATTGACTGCCCGTGATTGGTACTCCAAGGTAGATAAATGAAGAAAAAACTAAAAAATACTATCAAAAACAAGGCAAGTATGATGCCAATGTGTGTAAAAATATCTGTTTTTGAATTTGTGCTAAATTTTGACATTTTTTATGGGTTTGAAAACTGTAAACCTTGCAGGATTTGAACGGCATCTTGCAAGGTTTTGAATGAAATATTCAGCAAAAAAAAGGTATTTTAGGGAAATAACAAAGAACTTTATTTTATGCCACCCATCCATTTTTCAATAGGCTTGGCTAATATTAAAAGTACAACGCCCGAAATTGTTCCAAATAAAAATACTTGATGAAATAAATCAGGCATTGCTTGTAGATTTTCTTCGTTGAAACTTCCTGCAAAAATTCCTGCAATGAGGTTTCCGAGAGAGGCAGCGACAAACCAAATTCCCATAAATTGACTAACAAATTGGCGTGGTGCAAGTTTTGTATAAGCACTCAAACCAACTGGACTAAGACAAAGTTCGCCAATTGTATGGATAACATAAGTGAGTGATAAAAACCAAAAAGAGGCCTTTACGCCTGTTACAGCCACTTTTGCACCCATTACCATTATATAAAAGCCTAATCCCATCAATAAAACACCCAAACCAAATTTCACAGGAATAGAAGGATTCATGCCACGTTTTTCGAGAGATTTCCAAATGGCATTTACAATTGGTGCAAATGCTACAATGAACATTGCATTGAAAAACTGAAACCAAGAAGAAGGCATTTCCCAACCAAAGAAAGTTCGGTCGCTATGGCGTGCTGAAAATATTTGAAAAGAAGTTGCTGCTTGCTCAAAACCCGACCAAAATAAAGCAGCTGCAAAGAAAAATACGCCCAAAACGAGTACCCGTTTTTTCTCGACAGTATTAAGTCCACCACCAAATAAAATAAGTAGAAAGTAAGCAACTGTTATAGAAACGATAATGTTTTTGGCGGCTTGTGCCAATCCTTCTGCTGAAGAAAAATCAATTTGATTTGTAAATTGTAAGTATCCAAAATAAACAGCAAGCAAACCCAAGATGCCATACCCTACATTTTTATTGATTCCCGCAGGTGGTGTAGAATCTATTTCAGCTGCTTTTAGTTGGCTTGAAGGAACATCGCCATAACCAGCCAAATACTTTCTTCCCCAAAAGATAAAGACCAATAAACCTAAAAACATAGCAAACGATGCGGCTGCAAAGCCCAAATGCCAATCAATTTTTTCTCCGATATAACCAACAATGGCAATGCCCAGTGTTGAACCAATATTTATTCCCATATAAAATATTGAGAAAGCTTCATCTCGTCGGCGACCACCTTCGGGGTAAAGTTCACCAACTATTGAGCTAATATTTGCTTTCAAAAGACCTGTTCCCGAAGCAACAAGCACTAATCCTGTATAAAAAAGTGTCGTAGAATTGGAAATTGCCAAAACCCCATAACCGATTGTTATTAAAATTCCACCATAAAGAATGGCTTTTTTCTGACCTAAAATATTATCTGCAATCCAACCACCGGGAAGTGTAAGCAAATAAACCGATGCCACATAAAGGGCATAAATTGATGTTCCCTCACTTTCGGGAAGTCCCATTGCTCCACGAGAAGTTGGACTTATTAAAAATAAAAGTAGAATGGCTCTCATTCCGTAGTAGCCAAATCGCTCCCACATTTCGGTTAGGAATAGCACCATAAGTCCCATGGGATGTCCGAAGAATTTTCTTTCTTGCATTTAGAGGTTAGTTTATTTGGTTAAATGATGAAAATTTATCAAATGTAATGCCTATTTTCTGAAAAATCCAAATTCCTCAATTTTTCAATGCTTAACGATTAAATCATATAAAACTTAAAAATAAAAAAAAAGGCTATTTCTTAACAAATCATTTAGCATTATACACAATAGGGAGAAAATGAAAAAGTAGTATTTAAAAAAAAAACTCCTAAAACCAATTGATTTTAGGAGTTTTAATTGAATTTGAATAAAACATTAGGGTTTTGTTTGCAAAATTGCCCCTTCCATTTTTTCAATTTTTTCTTTCAATTCGTCGTTGGCTTCTTCCAACCTATCATTTTGCTTTCTGATAATCGCCATTTCTTCTTGCATTTTGCGGGTGCGTTCTTCGAGGGCTTTAAGTGCAGCAAATACAACACCATCAAAATCAGCAGAGGCGATTGTTACATCATCACCAATGGTTCCGATTTTATCTTTTCCAAAGTGTTTATAAAAATCTTGTGCCATTACGCCCCAGTGACGGTACGTACGAGCGTTTTGTCCTTTATAGTTCCAAGTTCCGACCCTCATTTGGCTTATTGATTTCAGAACGGATTCACCATCTGAGGCAATAAAATTTTCTTTTTTTGTACTATCTGAAACCGAAGCCCATGAGTTTCCATTTGCTACTAATGTTACACCTACAGCAACATTAGAAGCATTTACCCCTGAATAAAAAGTGTAGCCACCTGTAAACTTAGCCATCATTTGATTAGCAGCAGTGGTCGTGGCACTGTTACCAATTGCCATGCTGTTAGCATGTGAAGCCGTCACGGTGGTTCCGATTGCTACAGAACTTTGCCCCGAAGCGATAGCATTATAGCCTTGTGCGTTCGAATACAAGCCAATACTTCCAGCATCCCATTGCGTACCTGTAACTGTTCCAGCTCTCAAAGCTGATTTTCGAGGTATCCACATCAAACGTGTTCCAGTTCCACTTGTTGGCAAGGTAACTGCTGCGTCGCTCGCAACTGTAGAAGTATGTTTTGAAAAAATACCATTTCCATCAGTTGGTTGAATCAAGGTTGCTTGACCAAATGAAGCAAAACCAATGCAGAAAAACGCTAAAAATACGATTAGGGCTTTTGAATAAAGAGTTTTCATTATATTAAGGCTTTTTTAAAATAATTACGAAGTTAAACAAACTTTTTTTGAATATGTTAAAAAATACTTTGAAAATGAGGTGTTTTTTTATCCTGCGGTTTTGAGCTAACTTTCAATCACTACTATTTTTTAGTTTTCAAAGATTTGTATTTAGAAAAAGCTACTATTTTCGAAAAAAACTTACGAAGATAAATTCAACAGAAAAAATAGGAAATCTAATTTCAACCTATATTTTTGCGTAAAAAAAGACCATTTTACCATGAAAACTTCTCAAAAACTACTTCAAAAAATCATTTTTATACTCTCAATCTGCATTGCCTTTACGCCCTTGATATTTTATAATGATATTTATCTCGGAGTTGTCATTGCCAAAATGGTTTATTTTCAGGTTTTTACAGAAATATTGTTGCTGGTTTGGGCTATTTTAGCTTTTCAAAATCCTGATTTTCTTCCAAAAAAAAATCTTTTAAATCTTTCGATGCTGTTTTTTTTATTGATTTTATTTATTGCAAATATTTTTTCAATTAATCCTGAATTAAGTTTTTTTTCTGACCTACAGCGTTTTGATGGCTATCTGATGTATCTTCATCTCGGAATCTTATATTTGGTTTGGAGTACGAGCTTTACAAATAAAAACTGGACTAACTTGCTTATTATCAGTATTTTAGTAGGTTTGATAACAGTTATTGTCGGTTTCAATACCATCGAAAATATTACAAATAAAAGAATAGCAAGTACTTTGGGAAATGCGTCTTATTATTCTTTTTATTTACTTTGCATGGTATTTTTTAGTCTCTTTTTTCTTTTGTTTAATAGAAAAACAAATAGTAAATGGAATATACTTGGCATTCTTTGCATAGGTCTAATTTTCTTTATTACTATGCTCAAAACAGGCACAAGGTCGGGTTTGGTTGGGCTTTTGGCTGGAACAATTACTTTTATGGGGCTTTTTGTTTGGAAATCTGAGAATAAAAATCAAAAAATATGGGTGGTTCTGGGTGGATTACTAATCATTTTGGTTTGTTTTTTTCTAACAAAAGGAATCAGCAAAGATTTTTATTTGGCTCGATTACTTGATTTTTCGATAAGTGACACAACAGAAGCACGTTTGGGGCTTTGGAAAACCGCTTGGGAAGGCTTTAAAGTTCACCCAATTTTAGGCTGGGGGCAAGGCAATTTTAGTAGTATTTTTGTAAATCATAGTGAATTACAAACACTCAATACAGATGGTTTTTTTGATAAATCGCATAATATTTTCTTAGAATGGCTCACTGCTTCGGGCATCTTAGGTCTGATTTCTTTCATTTCGATTTTTGTTTTTGCTAATTATTTAATTTGGAAAAAATCCAATTTTTCGGTCATTCAAAAATCAATTTTAAGTAGTTTTTTTGTTAGTTATTGGGAATTTCATTTTTTTAGTTTTGATTATCTTGGAAGTATATTTTTGGTTTTTGGAGTATTAGCTTTTGTTTCACAATCTATTGATAGTCAAGTAGTTATATTTTCTTTCCCAAAATTTATCAAACCAATTTTACTTCCTTTTATTTTTATTTTTGTTGGTTTTATGTGTTATCAATACAACTTTAAAACTTTCCAAACAGCAAAAAATATTTTAAATGGTTTAAAAAACACGGACATTGAGAAGACAATCGAAATCGCAAAAAAAACCTATTCAGAAGCCGTTGTTGGAAAAACAGACCTTGCCCTCGCCATGCTTGCTATGCGGCAAAGTGTGGTTACGAGCGACCTGACAGAAGACCAACAAAATCAATTTTTTAGTACGATGATTCCGATGGCGGAGGCAGAACTTAAAAAAAATCCTGCAAGTGCCACTTTGCCAATTTATTTGGCTGATAGCTATAAATGCTGGGGAGATACGGCAAAAGCAGTGCTTTTGATGGATGATTACTGCACCAAACACCCGAAAAGCCCGACCCATTGGATTGATTATGGACTGATGCTAATTGATTTAAAAATGTATCCGAAAGCAATCGAAGCCTTTGGAAATCTCTCAAATTATCACCCTGAAAACCCTGTTTCGTCGGTTTATCAATTGTATGCCTATGGTAAAATGAAAGATACTTTGAGTTTTCTGACAATTCTAAAAAACTTAAAATGGGAAGATAAAGTGGCGTATCAAGACCAAATTGCAAAGGCTTTTATCCAGTCTGACCAAGTGCCACTGTATTTTATTTACATCAAATCTTGCCCAAAACCAGAATTATTGAATACAAATTCGTATTTGCAGTGGTCGTACATTGCTTTGAGTACAAATAATGTAATTGAATACCGAAATGCTTGGCAACAATATGCTGAGAATATTTCATTCAACCGAAAATTATCAATGCTGGAAAAACGCCAATTAGACGAATTGATTGGACAAACAATTGAACAAAAAATGGAGATTCCGCAAGCTTGGAAATTGATTGATACTTTTAAATAATTTCCAAATATTCAAAAATTTCCTTCCAGTTTTTTGCGTAAGGTTGTTGGTAAATAATTTCTTCGGTTTTATCAAAAACTATTTTATTTTCAATCAAATCCTGCATTATGGTTGCCAATTCGAGTGCAGAATTTTGCTTGAAAAACGCAACTTTGTCATACTTACCAACGGTTTCTATGCTATATGGTTCATCAACCAAAAGTATTGGTATATCTAAGGCTTTTGCTTCCGAAATTGCCATTCCCCAAGTTTCAAATTTTGAAGGAAAAATAAGTGCATCAGTTTGCTGATAAAAGTCAAAGATTTCTTTTCGGGTTTTTGCACCAACCCACAAAAGCTGATTTAGATTACCGTATTTCTTCAAAATATACTTTGAATAGCGGTTTTCGATACCATTAATGGTCAGAATCACTTTGAAGTTTTCTATTTTCTTCTCTAAAAGTATTTTTGTGGCTTCAGCAATTATCTCAAAATTTTTAAAAACTCTCGGTACAGAAGGATAAAAAAAGCACCAGATTTTGTCAGTTTCTTTTGTTAAAATGTCTTTTTTAGAAACGTGAAACTTAGCAAAATAATCCAGTTGTGGAATAGCAACCAAGACGTTTTTGATATTGAAAGTTTTAGTAAAAATCTCTCCCAAACTCTGTTGCTGAACAATCACAGCTTTGTTTTTTTTAATATTTTTCTGATAAAGAAATTTAAAAAAATAATGGTAAAGAGCCATAATTGGGTCAAAAATGGCATCTTGAAGCCTTATTTTGTAGAAAGGGGCTAAATTATGACAATACACAGCTCTGATTTCGGCTTCCACATTGGGAGTAACATCAGCCAGCGAAAGCCATAAATACGGTTTGATTTTTTTGGAAAATTTCAGGAAATAAAAATATTCATAATAAAGTCTTTGAACCCTTTTGCATTTCTTTTTCTTGAATTCATAGAACTCAATTCCGTCAATATTTATCAAATTTTTGTCATAAACAAAAGCGATGATTTCAACCTCATTTTGATAGTGATTTTTGAGTGCTTGCAGACAGTCTTGTGTAACCGACAATGCCCCACCTCCAAACGAATTGAGTGCCGAAACTACAATTTTCAACTTGTTATCGTTGGTTTTCATCTGAAAATATTAGGTTCGTTTTCATTGGGTTCTCTAACAGATTTCGGAATGGTGACAGATTTGAAAGGTGCAAATTTCTCGACTTCATTTCTATCGTATAATTCACCTAAAAAATCAAATTCTCTGTGTCGGTGCGTTTTTAAATTCATCAATTTTTCATTCACATTTTCAAGCGAAATTTGCCATTCTTGTGCAAGTCTTTCGGCAGAAGGCTCCATAAAACTGACGTATAAAATCTCACTCAATTCATGGTCTTTATGAATGTTAAAATCAATAGCAGAAAGCTGTTTGTTGCGATATATTTTTATTATTTGCTGCGTTTGGAGCATTTCTGAGCTGAAATCTTGCGGCAATTTGTAACCCATAACTGCTTGATTTTCAGCAAACAAGGGTGAAATAATACCCTCATGGCACCACATACATTTGGAGGGTTTGCCTGCTTCTCCATATTTTTTTGGTGAGGCATCTGAAAGTTTCCCATCTAAATCATAAACGGCGTATCTCAACTGTCCATTTTTCATCAAATCAATGACTTCATATTTTGCTTCTCGAAAAGTAGAATCAGTCAATTTTCCATCGCCTTCAACTGCTATAAATTTTGATTTTACAATATTATCTGCTACACAATATATCAATTAACGATGTCCATTTGCTACGCAAGAATTTGTAACTGGGAATTCCTGTATTTTTGCATTATTCAAAGAACCATTTATGAATTCTTTAAAGGATTTAGGCACACCAGTAATCTGATAATAATGCCAAAAACTATAAACCGTAAAAACCAAGAACCTTCCAATATCAATTGAGCCAAAATTTTTATATTCTTCGGTATTTTTTGCAAAAACAATGAGCTTCGACCATGCTTTTAAGGGTTTATTGTCGAACCCGAGTTGTTTGAAATCAAGTTTGAAAATCATATCGTTGTTATAGAAGATGCCTTTTTTTATGCTTTTTTTAGGCAGTTCTGCCCCTGAAAATGCCAAAGCCCAAAGAATTCCCTTACTTACTTTTTCAGGATTTTTCTGTTCATAGCTTTTTACCCAACGAAGATTCACACGATAATTCTCATCTGGTATAATGGATTTAAAGCAAGTGAAAGCCACCAAAATAAAACATAAAAGGATTATTTTTTCATTTTATCAGCCACCTCCTTTCAGTCTTTTGCATTTCATTTTTATCAAAAAAATGATTAAAATAGTTTGTATTGAGTAATGAATCTAAATAGAACTTTTCGAGTAAAATGTTTTTCTTAAATTTTTTGTATAAATCAGCAGCCGAAGTGTTTTCTCTCACATTTTTTCTGTCAATTTTGAGGTTTTTTAAACCCAAAAATTTTTCTATTTGTTTTTCTTTTTCAGCATCTAAAAGTTCGGTATCGAGCAATAAAATATCAATATTTGAGCTTGTTATTGTTAGGAATTTTTGTTGTTTTGAGTACGAAAAATCATAAATATTGATGCCAGTTTGCTTAAAAAAATAATTTTCAAACCAATCTATTGGGTATTGATGAGCCATTTTTTTGTGATAAATTTGCACTAAATTTTCAATTGTGCCAATGTAATTTTCAGCTTTTACTCCAACATAAAACTCGAATGCTTCAAAAAAAGCAGAGATATTTCGCTCAACTGGATTTCTTACAAGCGTAATAATTCTAAAAGGTCGATTTCTCTTCAAAATTAAACGATTTATCATCGGAATTGTGCTTCGACTTCCAGGCAAAATCCCTTTTTCAAAACATTGTTTGTCATACATTTTTTGTTCGGCTTCATCTAATGAATGAATATGAAAAACAGGAATTTTCAAATGATTTTTTATCAAATAATAAATGCTCAACGAACCAACTTTGCCCATTGAAAAAACTAAAACTGGTTTTTCGTTTGAAAAATACAACTGTAACTGCTTGAATATCAGCGTAATCCAGTCTAAAATATAATATTTGATGCAATTTTTTATCATTTTTCTAAAACTACTTTTTTTAGGTTTAACCAGCCAGATCTCGAATGGTGGTCGGTCAGAAAATACAATTCATTTTTATTGACTAAAATTGCCTTCTTTTTCATAGAATTGGGTAATTCTATAATTGTATTATTCCGAGAAATTTGATTTTTTTTAATCTCGAATTGTAAGCTATCGAAAGATTCAATAATAATGCTTGTGAGCATTTTTTTATTTCCATTTTTGGTCAAATTGAAAGCAACTAATTTGCCATTTTCTACACCAAAATCGTATGTAATAAACTGCCCTTGATTGGGCAAAACATAGACAGATTTATCATTTTTGTCTTTTAAAATGCCACTCAAAATCATCGGAGAAAATACAAAAAAAGCAGATAAGAAATATGTGAGTTTTAGGCTTTTTTGTTGTGATTTATAAAACAAAAATGCTAATCCTATAATTATCCATAAACGAGAGAATTTTAAAAAAAAAGGCAAGTTTTCAAAGGAGAAATTGAATCCAAAAAACAATAAAATACAAAAAAATATTTTATAAGTTCTTGATTTATAGCTTTTTATGAAAATAGTCAAAGGAATAATCTAAAGTACGAGCGAATAAGTCGGTGTGCGGGTTTGTAATAAAAACAAGATAATAATTATGCAGCTCAGGGCTTTCCAAACATCATTTATATTAGAAATAATAAACGAAATTCCAAAACCTAAAATTAATGATTTTGTCAGAAAAACTGACAAATAATAAAAATTTAAACTTTCATAAAAAGGCTTTGGATTATGAAAGTCATCTTTAATAAAAAGATGCTTGAAAAATACATCAAACGACTGCACATTTGTCTGAAAACCGATACTACTTTCATTCAAAAATGCAGATGGTAATTTTTCAAATAAATAAACTTTCCAAAACGAAAAACCATTGATAAAAACTGAAAATATGAATAAAATTGAGCAAGATACAAGCAAAAAAAGCAAGTATTTTTTCTTGGCATTTATAAGTAAAGGAATACCATAAAACAAAGGAAAAATCTTTAAAAAAATAATAATACCAAGACTGAATGTTGAAGTGAAAAAATGTTTTTTTGAATAAAAGTGATAAGCAATGACGGTAAAAGCAAAGATAATCAAGTAAAATTGTCCAAAAAGTATGTTGTTTTGTATCGGTATAAAAAAGACAAAAGGAAGAAAAAGAAGCAAGATTTTTGTCTGATTTTTAAATGTTTTTGATAAAATTTCGAGAGAGAAAATGAATAAAATAATACTAAAAATATTGAAAATTATTTTTGCCAAATAAGCATCCTTAAAAAAAGTAAATGGATACAAAAAAGTTGTACAAAACGGAGAATTTAGGTAATAATCGAGTAAAACATTTTTGTAGTTTTTTTGCCAAGCAAATTGATTAAAATCATAAATATCAAAGACAATTTTTTCGGGCTGAAGTCCATTTTGCAACATCAAAGCAGGAAAATACGAATTACCAAAATCATGCAGATTGAAGTTTATTGATTTATACAAAAAATAGCTACAAATTGCCAAAGTTGGCAATAAATAAAGTTTGTATTTCAATATTTTGACTTGAATTTCTTGCATCAATTTGTTTATAAATTCATTTCATTTTTTCAATTAATATATAACTTAAAACTCTCTCAAAACAAATATTTACAGATTCTTCAATTGTTTGATTTGAGGTATCTATCATGAATTTTGCATTTTTAGGCTTTTCGTAAGGCGAACTGATTCCTGTAAAATCTTCGATTTGACCCAACCTTGCTTTTTTATACAGCCCTTTTACATCTCTTTCTTCGCAAATTTCGAATGGAGTTGACACATAAATTTCGATAAAATTGGCTTCTCCAATAATGTTTTTTGCTAATTCTCTAATTTTTTCGGTTGGAGAAATAAACGCACAAATAGGTACGATGCCAACCGATAAAAATAGTTTTGCGATTTCGGCTACTCGCCTGATATTTTCAACTCGGTCTTCTATCGAAAATCCTAAATCTTTATTGATGCCATTTCTAAGTTTATCACCATCAAGAATTATTGCTTTTTGATTGATATTTTCAAACTTTCCTAAAATCGCCTCTGAAATTGTACTTTTTCCAGAACCTGATAAACCTGTAAACCAAATTACTTTTGCCTTATTTTCTTTCATATTTTATAAATTTCAAAAATATAATTTTCCTCAAAATACATTTTTTTTGTTTCTATTAATTCAAACTGAAATTCATTTTTGTTTGCAATATTTATTATTTCATCTAAATCGCAATCTTCTGACAAAATCATTAGGATTTTACTTTTTTCATCAATAAAATTGCATATTTCCTTGAAAAATACCAAAAAATACTCCATTTCTTCTCCACAAAACCATGCTAATTCTTCGGTTTTTATTGGTCTTTTTTTGTAATATGGCGGATTTATTATGACAAAATCAAAAACTTGTTTTGGTATTTTATCAAACAAATTTGAATGGATTATTTCTATTTTCGAACCTAAGGTTTTTCTGTTAAAATGTAATCCATCAATAGCAAAATCACTTATGTCTGAAGCTGTAACAATTGCATTATATTTAGATTCACAATAAAAACTTATCAGTCCGCTTCCTGCACCGAGTTCTAAGATTTTTTTGTTTTTTAAATCCTCTTTTTCGAGAAATTCGATTAAAAATTTTGTGCTGTAAAAATACAAAGGATGAAAAACACCATTCTTTACCAAAAGTCTAATGCCTTGATAATCAATCCATTGGTCTTTGGAAATCTTCCATTTAATGTAAGGTTTTACAAAAAAAGTATATATTTTTTTAAATATTTTTTTCAATGGAATTTAACATTTTCTCTGATTTTTAACATCGGAATTTCAACAAAATAATTCAGTAAAAAACTGATTCCGAAAGCTGCAAAATACATACAAAAGCATTGAAAAAATGCTTCTGTTAGTGTAGCCGCTTGCCAATATTTTCCTATTGGCAAATAAACCAATTGCAAATGCACCAAATAAAAACAATAACTTACCAAACTGATTTTATGGATGATGTTTTTAAATCTCAATTGATGAAAATTTACGTTGAAAAAAGCTGGTAAAATTATCGTAATAGCAATTTGCATCAGGTTGAAATAAAGCGTATAAAGTATAAAATTATGAACTTTCATTTTAATCAAAATACTTCCAATTACTCCTAAAATACCTATAATAAAGAAGAATTTGGCGTTTTTTATGATAAAATCTTGTTGATATTTATAAAAATATGCCAAAAGCAAACCATAAGCTGTGGCATCGATTCGGGTAAAAATTGATTTTCGAAAACCCGTATCCCAGTGCAAATTTGGGAAAGCATAAAATTTGTAAAACCGAAAAACAGTTGAAAAAAGAATGAAAAATAAGCTTAGAATTAAGAAAACTTTTCGTTTGTCAATTTTGAAAACAACAACCAAAAGCCAAAATAAAATCGGGAACGAAAGATAAAACCATTCTTCGATTGCCAAGCTATATGAAGTAGAGAAAAAGAAGAATTTGGCTTCATGGAGATTTTGGGTGAAAAATAGAAACTTAAAATTGAAATCTTGAAAGCTCCCAAACTGTAAGTAGCTGACTATCAAGCTAATACAGAGAATTAAATAATAGGTTGGAAGGGTTTTAAACCAGCGATTTTTAAGAAATTCTAAGACTTTTTTGTATGAAAATTCAGCTTCGATGAAGTTTTTTATGAAAATATTCCCAATCAAAAAGCCACTCAAAGCATAAAACATTTCGAGGGCGAGATTGCCAATAAAAGCAAAATTTCTGAATTTTGGATTGAATTTTTCGACAACAAACAACGAATGAGTTATCAGTACCATAAAAAAGGCAATTACCCTAAATAAATCCAGTCCAAAGCTTCTATTTTTTTTCATATTTTTTGAAATAGAAAATTTGGATTTTCCATAACTAATTGATAATCAGTATTTTGTAATATTTCAGCCATTAATTTTGCACTGCCAAATTTGCAACCAACAAATGAATCATCAAACAAAATAAGCCCTTTCGGCAATAGAGATTTATTGATATATTCAAATTCTTTTTTGACAAAATCGTAGGCATGATTTCCATCAATATATGCAAATGAAATACTGCCGCCCAACTTTGTTTTTCTACCAAAAACATCTTCAACTGTTTCGCTTTTTGACCACTTTTCAAAAAAATCAATCGAATTTAAATGACAAGTATTGGGCAAATTTTCTTTGCTAAGTAACATTGTTGAATTGATAAAGCTATTTTTAATATGGTGCATAAAATCTGTCCTCAAAATGTCATTTCTACCATCAATAGTATCAAATTTTACGCTTTTTTGGTCATGAAAGCCTTCGTAAATCCACAAATCTGTGCCAAAAAATGGATTTTTTAAGCCATATTTTCTCATAAAATAACAAATCAGATTCGTGGATAAACCCCCATAGCAACCAATCTCGATAACAGCACCTTCAGTCGGCATTTTCTGTAAAGCCATCTCAAACAAAAAAATATTCCCTTCATGCAACATACCTTCACCAATTAAGCTACTCGGAAGCCTTTTGATGAAATCATCTTTGGGTATTGTTTTGTATTTCTTTTTAAAAATATTGAACATTTCTCTAAAAACCTTCGATTTCTGGTTGGCGGTATTTCCAGATGTGTTGAAAAAGACTTATTTCTTTTGGTTTCCAATAAAAACCTGTTTTGTATCTTAAAAATGATAATTTTTTAATGAAATTTCGTTTCCAACTACTCAATCTAATATCAGAAACGGTAGGATAAAATCCATTCAATACAGTTTCAAAATATCGGATTTCATCAATCATATAAGGCTTTAACCAAGGTGTAAGTGGGTTTTTTCGTAAATCAAACTTTTCCCAAGCTGGGCTTAGCCAATCTTCCAATTTTTCTGGAAAATGAAAACCCGATTTTTTAATCAATTCATACATTTCTGAGCCTTCGGTTGGAACAGGGCTGTATGTATAAATGATGATTTCAGCTTCGGGATTAATGTTTTTTATTTCTTTGATAAATTCGATGTCTTGCTTGATTTGTTTCCAAACAGTTTCCTCATTTTTGGCAGGAAAACCCAAGACAAACGATAATTCGGGGATAATATCAACGGCTTTCATTCGGGCAACAAAAGCCTTCATTTGCTTGGCTGTTTGCGTTCCGCCTTTGTCCATTTGCTTCAATAATTCATCATTTCCTGACTCTGCACCTAAAAAAACCATCTTGCAACCAGCCTTTCTTATCAATTTTAGCTCATCATCTGTGTATTGATCAATCGTATCAATTCTACCTTCGCCCCACCAAATAATATTTTGTTCGAGCATCAATTTCGAAAATTCGACCACTCTTTTTCGGGAAGTAAAAAAATTATTATCGTGAAATTCGATTGCATCAATTTGATGTTTTTCTTTCATCAAAAGCACATCTTCAAAGATTTTCTTGGCTGATTTGCCTTTCCAGCGAGCTTCATAAATCGGAACAACCGCACAAAACGAACAAGTAAATGGGCAGCCAAAACTCGAATGGTACGAAAATGTCTTTTTGCCGAGATAGGTTTTACCAAGATATTTTTTGAGAGGATAAAAATTTGCCAAATGTTGGTAAGGTAAACTTGGTAAACTGTCTTGGTCTAATAAATCTTCTTTTGCTGTTTTAATAATTTTTCCTTCTAAATCCTTGAAAATGAGGTTTTTAACTCCTTTGAGATTAAAGTCCCTCTCTATCGGAGTGAGATTTTGGCGACCGTCGCTAAAGGCGAGGCTATTCAGCAAATTTGGAAAAGCATTATCGCCCGGACCGTTGATGATGTAATCTACAAAACCAGATTCTATCGAAACTTTATATTGATTTGAGGCAAAATATCCTCCCCAAATCGTTGTGATTTCTGGATAATTTTGTTTGATTTTTTTTGTAAAAGGAATCGCCTGCCTAAGTTGAGGGCCGGGCATAACAGTACAGCCAAAATACTTAAAATTGCATGTTTTTAAATAGTTTTCGATGGTTTGCCAAGCATCTTTTTCTAAATTTCCATCAACAAAAACATAGTCAAAAAGCCCATGAATCGAAGCCCCAACTTGCAAAATTGAATTTGGAATTCGGTATTTCGCATTGGCACTTCGAGGGTTGAAAAGCAGAACTTTATTTTTAGTTTCGGTCATTTGTTGAGTATCATTCCAATGCGAGCTTTTATGGCTCTAAATTTCATTTTTGAGCTTTCAAAAGCATCAGTATTTTTGTCTTTTCTTTGAAAAAAAGCCATTTCATTTACTATCCATTTCATTGCGTATTGGTAATATTTGTGTGAAAAAGCACGCTTAAAATCAATATCTCTGTCGGTCGTTTTGTTCCAATCCAATGCCTTAACTGTGCTTAATGCTTCCACTTCTTCATACAATTCTGTACCTTTGATTGGGTATGTAATCGTAATTGTAAAATGCTTCGGATTGGCTTTTTTTAAGTGATGTAGTGTGTTTTTTATATCAATTTCTGTTTCTTGTGGATAACCTAACATGATAAATGTGCCAGCTTCGATACCGTATTTTTGGGAAAGTTGAATCATTTCTTGCACTTTTTCAACCTTCACACGCCTATCCATCAAATCAATTATTTTCTGCGAACCGCTTTCTGCACCAATCCAAACTCGAAAGCAACCTGATTTTTTTAGAAGTTTTATTACGTTTTCATTCAATCTATCGGCTCTCGAGATACATTCGTATGAAACCTTAACTTGCTCATTATCAAGCACTTCACAGAACTTTTCGAGCCATTTGTGCGAAATCGTAAACACATCATCTACAAACCAAACACGGTCGAAACAGTATTCTTTTTGAAGAATTTTGATTTCTTCTACTACTTTTTCTGGTGAACGGCGGCGATAACTCAAACCATAAACCCCACGGCTGCACCACTGGCAAGTGTAAGGGCAACCACGCATCGTGCTTAGGGTAAGGGAATTTTCGCCATGCTGTTTTTTCCAAGTATCTAAATATTGATTGAGATTGATTTTTTTTCGATTTGGCATTGGCAATTCATCCAAATCTTTTCTCAATAACCTCTCTGGATTGATGATTATTTCACCTTCTTTGTTTTTGTAAGCAATTCCACAAAGCTCATTTTTCTCTAAATTAGAATTTATAAGTTCGTAAAAAGTTTCTTCGCCTTCGCCGATAACTAAAAAGTCTGCACCAAAATTCAATAAATTTTCTGCATTATACCTTACATCAGGACCACCCAAAACGATTTTTGTTTGCTCCAATTCTTTGTTTTTCCTGACAAATTCAATGATTTCCAAAACATTAAGTTTAGTCATCAAATTGATATAAATAGCTAAAACTGTTGGTTTTTTCTCAATAATGTAATCAAAAAAGACATTTTTACTCGAAAAAGTTGTATCAAAAACTTCATGCTCAATTCCATTTTCTTCCAAAAACGACGACACATAAAGTAGCCCCAAAGGAGGATAGGGTTTCATGATACGTTGTTCTTTTGCATCATCATTTATGAAATAAGCATGAGTTAGTAAAATCATTTTTTCATTTGAATATCTATTAAGTAATGGTCAGAGAAATTTGCTAAAAAACTATACAGATTGACATTTTTTTCAAGTTTTGATAAAATTTTAAATAGGTTTGGTCTTTTTTCTACAAAACTATTAAGATAGGATGGTGGTATAAAAAAACCAATCGGTTGAATGTCTATAATTTCTAAATTTTTTGGCAAATGTTTTTTAATGAATTTTGGTGAATAATACCAAGTTTTGATGCTTGTTTCCGAATCTAATTTTGCTTCCAAAGGCTTTTTTGATAGTCGCCTGAAAATGTTTTTAAATTGTAATTTTCCAAGAAAATAAATACTTTCAATCAAACAAAAATTTGGCATAATCACCAAAATCAAACTTCCGTTTGGGTTTAGCATTTTTGGTATTTCAATGTTTAACCAATCTCTCAAATTGCTTGGTGAAGTGCAATTTATCCCACCGAAATTTGAGAAAATTAAATCAAATTTTTTATTAGGAAAAAATGAGCTAATATATTGAAAATCAGCTACTTGAAATACTAAATTTAAATTATTCTTTTCTTTAAAATTTGCGGATTCAATCATTTTTTCTGAAATATCAGTTGCAATCACATTTAATCCTTTTTGAGATAACCATAAAGCATCTTCACCTGTTCCACAATTTATTTCTAAAACGTTTGTAATTTTTTTAACTTTTAGCACTTTTTCAAGATAAGACCAAACCAAATCTCTTTGAGTTTTTCCCACCAAAGTATCTGTAAAATCCTTGTCATAATCAATCGCAATTTGGTCGAATGGCTGTTGCATTTTATTTTTCTATCATGCTCAGTTTTGCCCAATTGAGTTTTTCATTCAGCCAAAAAAAAGGAAATTTCAAAATAGATTTGAAAATGTTTTTTTGATGTTGAAAATCATCAACTACTCGATTTTTTCTGAATTTGGCGTGAGTAAATTTTTGTAATTGTCGATAAAATTCTGACGAAAAAGTTGATTGATACATCGTGTCCAAATCGTCCGAATCTTTCCAATTATGTTTTTCGATTAGTTGGTTTTTAACTTCTTCGTAAAAACCCGTACCAGGCAAAGGATACGAAACCGAGATGCCTATGGTAAAAGGTTTGAGTTTTTCTACCATTTTTAGGGTCAAGTCAATGTCTTTTTTTGTTTCTCCGAGATAGCCATATTGCAAGAAAAAAGCTACTTTTACCCCCTTTTTCTTTAATAACTTGCTGGATTTCTCAATTTCTACAACCGTAATTCCTTTATCCATTGCATCTAAAATTTTCTGAGAACCACTTTCTGCACCAATCCAAACTTCATCTAATCCGCAGGCTACCAAGTCGTCAATGGTATTTTCTTTCAATAACAAATCAGCTCTTGACTGAATTTTTAGCTTGGGTTTTACATTGTTTTCAGCCAAAAACCTTTTAAATTCTTTTACCCAATTTGGTTTCAAGCCGAAAATATCATCACAAATCCAGAAATGACTTGCATCGAAATTTTGCATCAAAAATGCAATTTCATTAGCTACTTTTTGTGGCGAACGGCTGTTGTAGCGATTGCCATAAATGGGTTTTGCACACCAATTACATTTAAACGGGCAACCCCTTGTTGTGGCAATATTTAATGAAAAATAGCCATGTTTTTTTTGCCAAATGTGCTGATAATCAACCATTTCCACTAAATCCCAAGCTGGTTGTGGCAAACTTTCCAAATTGGTTAAGATGGCTCTTTTCTTATTTTTTTGAATGTTATTTTCTTTCTTAAAAACGATGCCTTCTACACTTTCAATGTTTTGTTTTGTTTCCAATTTTCCAATCAATTCTTGCAAAGTAAATTCGGATTCTGCGAGCATCACAAAATTAGCTCCTACTTCCAAATATTTCTCATAGTTATCAGTCGCATCGGAGCTATTTACCAAAACCACACAACCATGTTTTTTTCCTAAGCGAATCATCTCAAAACAAGCTTCACGCATATTGGTTAAACACATTTTTGAAAGATAATTGAAAGAATCATCGTAAAAAACAAGATATTTTGGCTGAAAATCAATGATTTTTTGTTCGATTTCAGCGGCAAATTTCTTTAAATTCGAGTCAAATAGAGCTACCTCAAATCCTTTTTCTCGCATCATTGCAGCCGCCAAAATAGTATTATAGGGCGGATACGGCTGTTGAGCCTCCCATTGTTTTGGGTCGAAACGATAAAAATAAGAATGAGAAAAGAGGATTTTAGTAGGCTTTTTCATAGAGCAAAAGTAGTTTCTTGATAAGAATGAAGTGAATTTCGATACTTTTCAAGAATTTTTTGATGCCCATTTGTAGTATGTGCTTTTGCAACAAATCGTTGGAAGTTGATGAAAAAATCTGGGTTTTGAAAGAATTTTGCTGGGTGTCGTTTTTGATTGATTTCTAATGTTTTTATAAACAGCCAATTATCTAATTTATCACTTAATTTATTATTAAAAATACTTTCCAGACTTTCCTGAATCCATGATTTTTTAACTATTTTTATGGGTTTCTTACCAATTGGATAATTCGGAAAAAAGTCGTTTACCCAATTATTTTCTTCAAAAAAACGCCGACAAATAGCTTCTCCAAAAACTGGTATCAGACTCGAGATTTCGTTGGCTGTAAAAACACTTAAGTCGTTGATTTTCAAATGGTTAGAGTCAATAATATAATTAAAACAAAAGTATTTTTCGGAATTAAAAAGAAAGATTTTTTTGAAAAAGATGCAAAATGTTCTGGCAATCCAGAGGCGGTTGGGGGCAGTTATGATGAAAAAATCAATATCACTATTTTTTTCCATACAAAATTTAGAAATCGAACCTGATAAAAAAACACCTCGAATAAATGGAAATATAGAAATGATTTTTGTGATAAACCTTGCAGTCGAAAAGGATTTTTGAGCCAACTGATTTCGATTTTTGCGGGATTCTATTATTTCGTTGGAATTATGTAAACTATAAAAATCTTCAATTAAAAAAACCTTTTTAGATTTAACCAATACTTCTAAACCTTTTTCAACTTCTATAATCGAAAGTTTGCTTCTTTCGTAAATCTCGGTGCTGGTAAGCGGATATTTGAAAATGTCGGAATAAACCAAGATTTTCAGGATTTCTGCCGAATAGTTTTTCATGATTGGCTTTGCTATTTGTTTAGTAAAGTTGTAAAATAGACTGAATCTAAACAAATATATTTTAGATATTTATTGAATATTTTATTCAGCGGTTATTCAAATCTCTAAAATCAGATATAGTTGGAAACCAAAAAAAATATTCGATGGAATGATTAATGAATTTTAATCATGGAAAATTGTACTAATTCAAGTATTTTAATTTTTTAAGCGAAATTTCGCTAAAAAGTCTTGTTTCGCAAAATAATGTATTTTAATTTTGTGCAATGATTCGCTCATGAAACAAAAATATGACAAAAGAAGACATACTTGCATTACCAGTTGGTGTTACTTTAGACCGTTTTATAAAGCGTCAACAAAGTGAAATGCCATTCGCTTCAGGCGACCTTTCGCAATTATTGAGAGATATTGCTTTGGCAGGAAAAATCATCAATCGAGAAATAAACCGTGCTGGTTTGGTTGATATTACGGGAGCATTTGGCAGCCAAAATGTGCAAGGCGAAGACCAACAAAAATTAGATGTAATTGCCGATATTCGCTTCTTGCGTGCCTTGAAAAATGGCGGTGAAGTTTGTGCGGTTATCACCGAAGAGCAAGACGAAATTATTTATACCGACAATGATGAAGGTAAATATGTGGTTGCGATTGACCCACTTGATGGCTCGTCAAATATTGATGTAAATGTGTCGATAGGAACAATATTTTCGGTCTATCGCAGAGTTTCGGAAATTGGTACTAAGGCAACTTTAGCCGATTTTATGCAGGGTGGGCGTAGCCAAGTTGCATCAGGGTATATTCTTTATGGTTCTTCTACGATTTTGGTTTATACAACTGGACAAGGGGTGAATGTTTTTACTTATGAAAATTCGCTGGGCGAGTTCTTTCTTTCCCAAAATGAAGTAAAAAGTCCCGAAAATGGTATGATTTACTCTGTAAATGAAGGAAATTACAATGATTTTGTTAGTTCAGCTCGTGCTTATATTATGAGTTGTCGTATGAAAGAATATGCAGCACGATACATCGGTTCGTTGGTGGCGGACTTTCACAGAAACCTTTTGAAAGGTGGAATTTACCTTTATCCTGAGTCGAAAAAGCATCCAAAAGGGAAATTACGCTTGCTTTATGAGTGTTATCCATTAGCTTTTATTGCCGAACAAGCTGGGGCAATTTCGACCGATGGTTACCAAAATATTTTGGACATCGAGCCAAACGAATTGCACCAAAGAAGCCCTTTTTATATTGGGTCAAAAAATATGGTCAGTGATTTATTGACTTATTTTTAAGAGAAAAAACTATTATTTAGCAAGAAAATAAACTTTAAAATTCAAAAACAATGGAACTTTTAACTGACACCGCCCCAACAAAATTGTTAATTAAAGCCAAAGAGATTTTTCAAAACCTTAGCCCTGCCGAGTTGATTGAGGCTGCTCTTCAAAACGGTGAAGGAGTTTTGACCGACACTGGAGCTTTGATGTGCGATACTGGAAAATTTACTGGTCGTTCGCCCAAAGATAAGTTTTTGGTTTGCGACGAAATGACCGAAAATACAGTTTGGTGGGGAGATGTTAATTTTAAGTTTTCGATCGAAAAATTTAATGCTTTGCTAGAAAAAATGCTTCTTTTTCTTGAAAACAAGCGTATTTACGTGCGTCAGGCTTATGCTGGAGCTAATGAAAATTATAGATTAAATCTCGAAATTATTAATACACAAGCGTGGCATAATTTGTTTTGCAATAATATGTTTATTCGCCCAGCTGAGGAGGATTTACAAGATTTCAATAGCGATTTTACCATTATATGTATTCCCGAATTTGAAGCTGACCCAACCATTGATGGCACTCGTCAGGCTAATTTTACTATTGTTGATATGACTCGCCGGATCTTGTTGATTGGTGGAACAAGCTATGCTGGCGAAATGAAAAAGGGTATTTTTACAGTCCTAAATTATCTTTTGCCGCAAGAAAATGGCGTACTTTCAATGCACTGTTCGGCAAATATTGGGGAAAATGATGATACGGCAATTTTCTTCGGCTTGTCAGGAACAGGAAAAACTACACTTTCAGCAGACCCAAATCGTGGACTCATTGGTGATGATGAACATGGTTGGTCGGAGACAGGGATTTTTAATTTTGAAGGTGGTTGTTACGCTAAAGTTATTGATTTGAATAGAGAAAAAGAACCTGAAATTTTTGATGCTATTCGTTTTGGTTCTATCATAGAAAATACCCGCTTTTATGAAGAAAGTCGTGAAGTAGATTATCATAATAAATCAGTTACCGAAAATACCCGAACGGCGTACCCGATTCATTATATTCCGAATTCAGTTGAGCCTTCGGTGGGTGGAATTCCTAAGAATATTTTCTTCTTGACTTATGATGCTTTTGGAGTTTTGCCTCCAATTTCGAAGCTAACGGCTGGGCAAGCAATGTACCATTTTATTTCGGGTTATACCTCAAAAGTTGCAGGAACAGAAATGGGTATAAAAGAGCCACAGGCAACGTTTTCTGCTTGTTTTGGTGCCGCATTTTTGCCTTTGCATCCAACAAAATATGCAGCTTTATTAGGTGAAAAAATCCATCAAAATAAAGTGAATGTATGGTTGATAAATACGGGCATGACAGGCGGAAGTTATGGTGTTGGTTCACGCATGAAATTGTCAAACACCAGAGCCATGATTACCGCAGCATTGAATGGAGATTTGAATGAAGTTTCTTTCTCAAAGCATCCAATTTTTGGAATAATGATGCCTGAGCATTGCCCTTATATAGTTTCAGATATTTTGAATCCAAAAAATACATGGAACGATAAAGCATTATATGAAGTAACTGCCACTAAATTGGCGAAAATGTTTCAACAAAATTTTGAAAAATATGCTGATTTTGCTGACGAAGAAATTTTGTCAGGAAGTCCTACTCAATTATCAATTATCAGTGAACAATTTGTCATTGATAATTGATAATTGTTCATTGATAATTGACATTAATTTTGCTTAGAATCTAAGTTTTAAATGCCCTGCTTTTGGTGGGGCTTTTTTTATGCAATTTTCTTTTTTATATTGCATCTTTTCAATCAAAAAACCTCTTAAAATTATGAAAGTTCTTATCCCTATTTTATTCGTTTTTGTCGGCATTAGCTCATTTATTTCGATGAATGGTTCTAAAGTTGAAACAAATACTATCGTAAAAGATACCCTAAAAGCCGACCGTGAAAAGTATATTGCAGCGTTCAAAGATTCACTAAAAGGCAAAGAAACAGTGCTTGCTGATTCGGTTTTTAAGAATATTAAGTCGCTAAAAGGTAAATCTACCGAGCAATTATTGAGCATTATGAATAATTGGGGACATTCGTTGGGTGTAAGTTGCAAGTTTTGCCACGATGTGAACAATTGGGCGTCAGAAAAAAGTAGAAATCACCTTCGTACACGTGAAATGATTGTGATGAACGATAGACTTAATAAAGACCTTTTGGCAACGATGAAAGGTTTTCGCCAGCCAGTAACAATGAGTTGTTATTCGTGCCACAACGAAATGAAAGAACCTGCACATGATGGGCCGCGTCCCCAAGGTCAAGGAGGCCCTCGCCCAAGAATAGATGGACCAAAACCGCCAGAAGGAGCTAAAAATTAATGTTAAAATTAAAGCAACTTATGCACTGATTAATATCTCACGTTACAGACGAAAACGCTGAAAGCGTTAAACTCGAATAGCTCCGAATGAAATTCGGGGGCGAAAATGCCACAAATAGCCCCAACCACTTCATGGTTGGGAGTATATTTTGCTCTATTTTTCACCGAATTTCATTCGGAGCTATTCGAGTTTAAGCCCTTCGGGCTTGAGTGAGTTTCATGAGTTAATAATTGCAAATTGTTGATTGTAGAAATTTCTTCAATTAACAATTTGCAATCGATAATTTTCAATCCTTTTAATTTACCCCTTTCCACCACTCAGAAAACTTTTGAGTGCCGTCTTTTAAGTTTACTTGTTCGCCAATAATGGGTGTAACCAAAGGAATATTAATTGCCTTATTTAATGCCGTGATTTTACTCAAAGGCTCGTCCCAAGCATGGTTTGCTAAGGCAAATTTTGAAGAATGAACTGGAAATAAACGCTTGGCATTCAAGTCTTTTGCCGCTTGCAAAACCTCTTCGGGCATCATGTGAATATACTTCCATTTTCTGTCATATTGACCATTTTCCAAGATAACTAAGTCGAATACTCCATAAGTTTTTCCGATTTCGGCAAAGTGATTATCATAGCCACTATCTCCTCCAAAAAACAATTGAGACGTTGGCGTTTTTAAAACATATGAAGTCCAAAGGGCTTTATTTCTTGTCAAACCTCTACCCGAAAAATGCCTTGCAGGTACTGTATGAGCAATAAATCCTTCGTCAAGGTCTATTTTTTCGTTCCAATCTTTTTCAATAATTTTATCTTTATCGAAGCCCCAATACTCAAAATGTTCGCCAGTTCCGAGTCCACAAATGATCTTTTTTATCTTTGGTTTTAGCTTCAAAAGTGTTTCATAATCAACATGATCCCAGTGGTCATGCGAAATAAAAAGATAATCTATTTCGGGGAAATCATCAGTTGTATAAGCATCAGTTCCTTTGAAGGCGGGCATTGTAAATTTTATTGGAGATGCAGCACCACTAAAAACAGGGTCAACTAAAATTTTCTTGCCATCAATTTGAATAAAATAAGACGAATGTCCAAACCAAACTAAAATGTCTTTTTTAGGCTCTAAATTTAGCAAATTTGTCTTCATTGAAGGAAGGGTATCAATAGGTTTGAGCCTTTCTTTTTTATCAAAGATAAATTCTTTCATTACTTCATAATAACCAACGCCTTCGGTCAAATCTGGTGTATGATTTAGATTCTGAAAAGAACCATTTTTGTAATTTGGCGATTTTTTCACTCTTTCCAAACGTTCTCCGCTGGGCATTTTGCCAAACATTGCTTTTTGCATAAAAATTGTTGTTGTAATTGCTAAAAAAGCAATGAAAGTGAAGATTATAAGTGTTAATTTTTTTAAGAATTTTAGCATTTTAGGGTAATTATTTAGTGCTGAGTTTAGAGTGCAGAGTGTAAAAAAACATTCGACACTCTAAACTCAGCACTTTACATTCTACACTCTCAACTCTACACTTTTAATTCTTTATAATTATCCAAAGCCTTTTGCAGCGGTAATTGTCTTAATCTTTTTCCTGTTAAATTAAAAATCGCATTTGCAATTGCTGGGGCAATTGGAGCAATGGGTGGTTCTCCAACACCATACATTTCTTCCGAATTTTCTAAAATAATCGACTGAATATCAGGCGTATCTGCCAAAGTTGCCATCGGATATTCGTGGTAATTTGTTACCGCCATTTGTCCATCTTTTACCAACACTTCTTCAAACAAAGCTCCACTAATTCCCATCATTGTTGCTCCTTCAATTTGAGAGCGAATACCTTCTGGATTTACAGCAAAACCTACGTCTAATGCTTGTACAACGCTTTTTACTTGAATTTTTCCTTCCACGATTTCTACTTCTACAACCGCAACGGCAACAGTTTTTCGGTCGCTACAAATAGCAATTCCACGTCCAATGTTGGCAGGTTTTACACTATTCCAACTACTTTTTTCTTGAATAGTTGTCAAGGCAAGAGCCATTCTCTTTTCTAATTCATCGCCATTTTTCAGCAACTCAATTCGCATAGCAATTGGGTCTTTTTTTGTTTTTACGGCCAACTCGTCCATGAAACTTTCGATGGCAAAAGTATTGGCAAACATTCCCACGCCACGCCAAATACTGGCATGATATGGCACTTCGGTATTCCAAATATTGACAGTTTTATTTGGTACATTATACAAAATACTCGCCCCATGTCCTGCCGAAACCCAATCGGCCCCCATCACTTTAATTGCCATATCTCCAGCTATCATTTTCAAAATCATGTCGGGCGTAGCTTGGTCGTGTATAATGGCTTCTATTTTGCCATTTTTGTCTATCTTTGCCTGTAAAACATGGTGAGAATTTGGTCTGTAAACCGAATTTTGAAATTCTTGCTCACGAGTTGGAAGCAATTTGACAGGTTTTCCTACAATTTGAGAAAGAATAGCCGCATTTGAAGCATTTCTTCCAGAGCCTTTTCGTCCGAAACCACCACCTAAAAATGCCACTTGAACATCAACTTTATCGGAATTAATATTTAATGTTTTGGCAACTTGTTTTTGGATACTTTCGGGAGATTGCGTTCCAATAATAATTGTAGTTTTGTCTTTTTCTACGTATGCAATTGAGCCAAAAACCTCCATAGGGGCGTGTGTGGCAATGGAAGTGCGGTATTCTTGCTTGAAAACTTCGGCTTGATTATCTTCAATAATTGATGCTGCTTTTCCTTCTTTTTGAATGTTGGTAGCCTTAGTTTTACCGACTGTTACAATCGCTTCCATGTCGGCTTGTTGCCATTTTTTTGGTACGTCCCAAGTTACCTCAATTTTTTCGATTGCCTTTAGTGCCGCATAGTGAGTTTTTGCCACAACCGCCACCAACTCATCTTTCCTGACAACCTTTACTACATCATTCGATTTTTCAGCTTTCGACAAATCAATTGTTTTTATTTTTCCTTCAAAATAGGGGCTTTCCAAAGTTACTGCATGAAGCATTTCTGGTAGTTCGGTATCAATCGTATATTTGGTTGTTGCCATCACTTTTGCTTTCAAATCTACCCTTTTAACAGTTTTTCCGATATACTTAAAAGTTGATTTGTCTTTCAAAATAGGTGTTTTAGGTATTTCCCAATCTTTGGTTTCTGCCGAAATTTCGGCATACGTATTTGAATGAGTCCCCGAAGTAAGCAAGCCATTTTTTACCGAAACAGTCTCTACTTTTACACCCCATTTCTTTGCTGCAGCAATTTTGAGCATTTCTCGCATGGTTGCTGCCACTTCTCTTATTGGCGTAAATAAGGCAAGTGTGCTGTTGCTACCGCCCGTTGCACCATTTACATCTATAATTCCACTGCCTGTGCTGGCGTGTTCGACCTTAATTTGTTCTAAAGGCACTTCCAATTCTTCGGCAGCCATCATTGCATAGCCTGTGAAAATCCCTTGACCCATTTCTACTTTGGGTGATTTCATCAAAATTGAATTATCTGCCAAAACTTGAAACCAAAAATCAGGTTTGAAAGAGGAGATAGTTGCAGGCAAATCCATTCCTTCAACTTTTTGTGCTGCAAATCGGCGTAAAGGACTACATCCTAAGTATGAAGCGACCACTGTTCCGCCCATCACGATTGCTCCTCGCTGCAAAAATTTACGGCGAGAAAATTTATTTTTTTCTGTTTTATTTTCAGTTGCCATGATTGTTAGTTTTTAGCGATTTTTTGGAGTTCAGATGCTTTCATAATTGCCTTAATAATGCGAGGATGCGTGCCACAGCGACAAATATTGCTAATATTTGCTTTAATATCGTCTTCTGTCGGGTTTGGGTTTTCTTGCAAAAGTTTTGCGGCAGCCATCATAAAACCTGGTTGGCAATAGCCACATTGCGGCACTTGAAGCTCCAACCAAGCCTCTTGAATTGGGTGAAGATGAGTTTCATCTGGCGAAAGTCCTTCAATGGTTGTGATGTTTTTTCCTTCAACCAAATTGACAGGATAGGAGCATGAGCGAACCAAATCGCCATCAACATGCACCGAACATGCTCCACAAAGAGCCTTTCCACAGCCAAATTTTGTACCTGTGAGCTTTAATTCATCTCTGATTGCCCAAAGAAGTGGCATTTCGGGGTCAATTTCGAGATTGGCAGGTTTGCCATTGACCGTAAAGTTTATTTTCATATTTTTAGTATTAAGAATTGTCTGAGAAATACTGGAAAACTGAGCAAATCATTATGTTTTTGCCGCTTTTGAAATAAAATGAGGAGATTTCAACAATTAACAACAATGTTCAAAAACTCGTTCATTGTGTTTTTTTCAATAATTGCAACATCTCATATTCAATATCGTCGGCAGATTCGGGCGAACCACCAATTTTTATATGACTAATATTGCCTTTTTGGTCAATTATAAAGTTTGTCGGAAAACCTAACGCACCATAAGTTCCTTGCGAGATTTCGCCCGCATCAGCCATGTGATAAAAATCTAAGGGCATTTTTTTTAGAAATGCTTGAAGGTCAGATTTTCCATCAAGTGCCAAAGATAATAGCACAATTTTGTCAGCTTTTCCTTGTTTTTGAAGTCTATTTTTGAGGTTTTGAAGTCCAGGATATTCAATTCGGCAACCCGAACAATTGATAAACCAACAGTTCATCAAAACCACTTTTCCTTTCAAATCTGAGAGTAAAAAAGCCTTGCCGTTGATGTCAGTATATCTGAAATCTGGGGCGGGTTTTCCTATCCATTTTGCTTTAAATACTTCGTAAGGATTTTCCTCTTGGGCAAAAGTATTAAAACATAAAAGGCTGATAATGAGGAAGATAAAGGCTTTTTTCATGTAAATAAAAATAATGGATTTACTTTATTTTAATTATTAAATGTGTTTTTTGTAACTTGAATGTAGCAAATGTTTTAAAATCCGTGCTTGTAAATCCGTGTTATCCGTGTGCTAAAATCGTCGAAAATGGGACACGGATAACACGGATTTACAAGCACGGATTTAATTGAAAATTCTTAATTCCTCCCTAAAACCTCCTCAATTTGCCGAATCAATTCTTGCCCTTCGTCGTTGCTTGGGTCGGCAACTTGTGAAACGGCAAAATTTCCTTTTTTGTCAATCAAATAATAGGCAGGAATTCCTGTTACGCCGTAGTTTTTTGAAACTGAATTACCTTCATCATTTCTCAAATTTATGCCTTTTACATTATACATTGTTATAGCTTCTCGCCAGTCGGCATCATTATCAAGCGAAATTTGTATAAAAACAACTTCTTCTTGAAATTTGTTTTTTACAACTTCCATAAACTTCATGTCATACACACATGGTCCGCACCAACTTGCCCAAAAGTCTAAATAAACTATTTTTCCAAGAAAATCTTTTAGCGAAACGTCCTTTCCATCAATGTCTTTTAGCTTAAATTGCTTTGCAGGAGATCCTTGCGAAAGGGTTTTTGTGAAATTTACTTTTGATGAAAGATAGTTTTTATAATCTCTATTGATTGAAGTTTCCAAGAAATTATCAACCAAAAGCTGAATTTTTGGCGTGATATTTTCAGCTTCAATCATGTTTTTGAGTTTGAAAGCAATGACTCGTTCAATCAATTGAAATGAAAAGAGAGAGCGGTTATAAGAAGATTTTACAAGGTTTATTTCCTCGGTTTCGGTCAAATCTTTTCGTTTTCGTACTGCAGATTTGGCAATAAATAAGTCCATCAAATTGAGAAACATATTACCATATTCGAGCGAATTTGCTTGAGTAGAATCGGGCAATTCTTCAATTTTTAAAGTATTTATTACCTTTTCTTCGGTCAAATTTGCATATTTTTGACCTGACAAAAAGTTTACTTTGTAGTTTTGAATTGCTCCTATTATATCGGCTTTTCGTGCTTGATTGAAAGTTGCTGAAAGGTTTTGTGTTTGTTGTAAAAAAGTCAAATGTTTAGCTTGCTCATTGTCCAAAAAGTCGAAATACTGCTCCTGTGGGGCTTTACTGAGTAAACTTGCTTCTTTTTCCCAATCATTTTTTACCTCAAACTTATCTCTTTGCTGCACATAATATTGCCATTTTTCAGAACCGTTTCCTGCAAAAACCAATGATTGCCAAAAAGTTTTTGGAGAAAATTTTATTGAAATTTCGTCATTTGGTTCAATAATCCAATAATGAAAACCTTGGTCAGCATAATAAAAATCAATGTAGGCGATATGGCTAATATTTGTGCTAAAACTAAACTGATTTTTATCATTGAGCATAATTTCGTACTCCTCTTCATCGCCTACCAAATCTCGGTAAAGTGTTATCAAAACCTTTCGCTCAGTAGGGTTTTGAATCTCGCCCGAAAGTTTGAAAGTGTTTTGGGCGAAAGTAGTAGTTGAAAGTAAGAAAAATTGTAAGATGAAACGAATCATATTGAAAATGGTTATTTATCGCTTTGACTTTCGTAATAATGTTTCTGAAAAACGAAAATTGCTATCGAAAAATTGATTAAAGCCATCAAAATTACTGGAATTTTGAACATTATCAATAGTAAAAACAAGATTCCTGCAAAAAACAGGCGTTGCATAAAAGTATCGTTCGAAATCCCATTGATATATTGTAGGTGATGGTTCATGAAAATCATTGATAAAATAAAAATAATTAGTTCTAAAGCAAAGAAATAACTCACGCCGTCGGGCAGATTTCTTAGTAAAATGATGAATTCGGGCAGTAAAAGTAAAGAATATGTTAGGAAATAACTCAAAATCCGTTGTTTATGAGCAATTGGAAGGTTTCGAGTAAAAGACAAATGTTGGTTTTCAAAACTTAAATATTGCTGGCAAAAAACTGTATGTCCTGCCGCAACAAATAAGCCTGCAAGTGCCAATAATCGCTCGTCATAATCATCCGTAGGGTAGAGGTTGCACATTCCGACGAGGATTAAACAACAGAAAAATTTTGTCATTAATAGCAAAACTGGTTGCTTGGCAAACAAGTATCGGACATAAAATAGATAACTTGGTGTACGAAATCTTCCAAGAAAATTTTCGACTGGTTTTCTTGTAAAACTTACCACATTTGGTCGTTTTAAGCGATATTCGTAAGCAATTATTCCTGCCAAAATCAAGACAATATTACACAAAACGATTGCCAAAACTGGTAAATACTGTTTTTCTTCAATGCCAATTTTTATCATCCATAGCGAATAAAGTAAGGTGAGTTGAAGTAAAGAAGTTTGCATCATTCCGAAAGCCAAAAAACGCTTCACAGGAGGAAATAGCCTAATATTATAAAGAAACTCGTTGGATTTTGTTTCAAAGATTCGGAGGGTAAAAAGGATTATTTTTACTGCGTGTAATGCCCAAATCACGAAAGTTAACATCAAGAGTGAAGGCAATTTTAACGCCATTTTTATGAGCGTTATATGTTCTAATGAACTCATAAAACCAAATGCAAGCAGAACAATTACAAGGATAAAAAATATATTTTGGCGGTAATATTCTTTAACAATTGTGAGGTTTAATATCTTTATGATACTTTTCATAATTGCGTAATAGTTTGATTATCAACAAGATACGTGTTTTTGATATTCAATTTTTCCAACCTAAAATCTTGATGAGAAGAAAGTAAAAAACTTATACCTTGTTGTTCGGAATAGCTTTTTATTAACTCGTAAACGATTTGCACCGAACGGTCGTCAATTGTAATCAGTGGCTCGTCGAGCATGATGAGTTTTGGCTTTCCGAGAAAAGCGGTGAGTAAGGAGATTTTCTTCAACATTCCACTCGAATATGTGCCAATTGGAGCTCTCCAATAAACATTTACGCCCAAAGTTTCAGACAAATGTGCGAGTTGTTCTTTGCCGGCTTTTTTTGCATCGGCAATAAATGTTACCAAATCGTAGCCTGTTAAATAATCTGGATATTGAGGCTCGGCTTCGCTCATGTTTACTTCCATTCTATATGCAACTGCATCTTTACGAATATCGAGATTGTTCCAAGAAATTTCACCCTCAAAAGGAATAATTCCTGACACAGCACGAAAAAATGTAGATTTTCCAGATCCATTTATGCCTTTAAACCAATGAATTCCTTCGGAAATTACTAAGTTTTCGACCGAAATGATTGTATGATGAGTATAAGATTTCGAGAAATTTTGAACCTTTAGCATTGTTTTTAGAAGATTTTGAAGCACGAAAGAAGCTAATTTTTGCAAAATTATTTAAAAAAAATACATGAACGGCAGATGAATGTTATACTAATTCTAAAAAAAATATTATTTGTGATTTTATTCAGAAAGAGCAAAAAAAACTAAAATTGTACTTTAAGATGTAAATTTTTAAGCTGCCATTTAAGAGTGAAATTTCATCTTCTAAAAAGCCTATTTTTTGAATTGGACTTTAAGAACTTTCTCTTGTAGTATTCCTTAATACGTTGTATTATTCCGATATTGAAGTAGAATTTTAGAACAACTTTGCCGAATTTACAATTTCTTAATTGACTTGTATTCAAATAGTTACATACATTTGCAGCACAAAGGTTTTCGGCGGAGTTAACAAAATGGTATAACTTTTTTTAGTTTTAACTTTTAAATAAATACTTCAATGAAAACGAACACAAAGAAAAATATGAAGACATTAGCAATGTTAATCGCACTCGCAACAGCGACTGCAACAGAAGGATTTGGACAGACGAAGGCAATTGCTGAAAAAGTAAGCACTTCGGACAAGGTTAGTGATTTGAGCGTACAAGATATGGGAAATCTTCGCTTCAAATTGTCATTTGAAAACCCTTTGCGACAAAAGACACAAATATATTTACTCGATAAAAACAACGATGTATTTTTCAACGAATATGCGAATGGTAATGCTCAATATGTTAGAGCTTTTAACCTTTCTAATTTAGCTGATGGTGAATACACTTTCGTCATAGAATCTGGTAAAGAGAAAATGACAAAAGAGTTTGTTATTAGCACACAAACATTTCGTGGTGTTACTTTGGCTAAAAACGACAAATGAGCCAAGGTCTGCACCTCAGGTCTCACTACCATTTATTTGGTAGAATAAGTACCAAAAATACGCATTTATCCGCATAAAACCTTTGTAATGGTCAGCATCGCTTCTATTGAAGTGATGCTGATTTTTTTCAATTTTACTATTCTATAAACCCCGCATTAGCTTTTACACCAGTTTTTACCCAAGTTCTCAATTCATCAAAAGCCTTACCCGTTTGTTGAGGGGTGAAAGCACAATGCCCTTGTCCGTTGGTGTATTTTACTGTAAAATATTGGTCTTTTCCTTGTTGATGCACCATGTTTTCAAAATTTGTGATGGCATAAGTGGCAGGAATCAACTGGTCATAAATGGTGTGTATTACGACCGTTGGCTTGTCTATATTACCAGTACGGTCATATTTCTTGAAAATCACATCAGGGTTTGCCGTTGCAGCCAATCTTTCGGCTTTTTGATTGACCAATAAATTGTCAGGAAAACCACTATACAAAGTGTTGGTATTATCAAAAGGGTTGCCTTTGGCTTTTTGGGCAATATCACGAAGTACATTTTCATTGAAAAACAATGACATCGGTAAATCATCAATTTTCAAATCGAAGCGTTTGGCAAACGCCAAAGCAAGCAATGAATCTTTCGCAAAAACGGCATTCTTAATTTCCTTTGCTTTGGCAAACATATTTCTTGAATTTTGAGCTTGATAAGGCTTCGATAAATCGAAAATATCGGCAAGTGGCGTTACAATTCCTGGAAATAAGCCATTGAAAGTGGCATAAATATCAAATTCTTTACGACATTGCAAATACGGTCGGCTCGCAAGCGGACACATGGGCAACGCTCCTTGATAATTTGCTCCGAAGTTTTCCATCATTGCTACCGAAACACCTCCACCCATTGAATGACCGACCATGAATGTCGAGTCGGGTTTGCCGTATTTAGTAAAGAAATATTGTCGCAAAGTCTCGGTATCATCTACGCCTTGTGGCAAAGCAAAACCTTGATATTGATAGTCGGAAGCAGCTACGGCAAAGCCTCTTTCGAGAAATGGCGACATACGTTTGGCAAAATCAGGATTTTTGCTTTGTAATGGACTTCCCATAAATTCGTAGCCGTGGGCATACATTACCAATTTCCTTTTCCAGTTTTCGGGAAAAAAAATTCGATAATTTGCTCCATCTATTGAGCCAGAATCTATTTTGGAGATAGTTTTTTGAGCAAAAACTGGGATAGAAATTAAGAAAAAGAGGATGATTTTTTTCATGATTTGAAATTTGAATTGTTAATATTTTTTGGAATAGAAAGTTATTTCAACCCCAACATTTTAATGGCATTTTCTTTCAAAATTAATGGTTTTACTTCTTCTTTGAAACCTGCTTCTGCAAAATCAGCCATCCATCTTTCAGGCGTAATTAATGGAAAATCTGTGCCAAATAGAATCCTGTTTTTCAACATAGTATTGGCATATTGTATCAATTGTTTTGGAAAATATTTTGGCGACCAACCGCTCAAATCTATGTAAACATTGGGCTTGTGCATAGCCACAGAAAGGGCTTCATCTTGCCACGGCCAACTTGGATGGGCAATGATAATTGGGCAATCAGGAAAGTCAATCGCTACATCATCAAGGTGCATTGGGTTTGAATATTCCAAACGCAAACCACCGCCACCACGCACACCCGAGCCAAAACCCGAATGTCCCGAATGAAACAACATCGGCAATTTGAATTCGGCAATGACCTCGTAAAGATGATAAGCCATTTTATCTTGGGGGTAAAAACCTTGCACCGTTGGATGAAATTTGAAGCCTTTTACACCATAATTTTCTATCAAATCACGGGCTTCTCTTGCTCCCATTCGCCCTTTGTGTGGGTCGATACTCGCAAAGGCAATCATTACATCATCATTTTTTAAGGCCGCTTCAGCAACTTCAATATTCGGAATGCGACGTTTGCCAACTTCATGCTCCGAATCAACAGTAAACATGACGAATGCTAAGTTACTATCTCGATAAAAATCGGCAGTTTCCTGAATTGTCGGACGCTTATCCGACTTGAAATATTTGGCAAAAGCCACATCAAATTCCGAACGATAATCATCGTGCGGCTGGCAACACGACACTTCGGCGTGCGTGTGTACGTCTATGGCAAGTATTTTTTCTAAATTTATCATTTCAAATTTTATAAATTCCCCTTTAGGGGTTAGGGGTATTATTTTGCTCCCATTCTAATTGCACCATCAAGTCGTATCACTTCACCGTTGAGCATTTGATTTTCGACGATGTGTTTCACCAAACTTGCAAACTCATCAGGTTTTCCCAAACGTGGTGGAAATGGCACTTGTTTGCCCAAAGAATCTTGTGCATCTTGAGGCAATGATGCCAGCAATGGCGTTTCAAAAATTCCTGGTGCAATAGTCATTACTCTTATTCCCATTCGTGCTAATTCTCGTGCAATGGGCAATGTCATAGCTACGATTCCGCCCTTTGACGCCGAATATGCAGCTTGTCCGATTTGACCATCAAATGCAGCAACAGATGCTGTGTTAATGATTATTCCTCTTTCACCATCCTCATTTGGCTCATTATTTTGCATAATATTTGTGGCTAAACGAATGACATTAAAAGTACCAATAAGGTTGATATTGATAACTTTAGAGAAGAAATCTAAAGCATGAGGTCCATTTTTGCCCACAACTCGCATGGCTGGTCCTACACCCGCACAATTAGCTACACCATTTAGACTGCCAAAAGTATTGATGGCAATGTCAATGGCATTTTGTACTTGCTCTTCATTACTCACATCGGTTTTGACGAATTTGACTTTTTTTCCTAATTCAAGCTCAGCTTGTTCTCCATTTACTGTATTAATGTCTAACAAAACAGCATTTCCGCTATTTTCGACAATCATTGTTGCAGTAGCAAGCCCCAAACCTGATGCTCCGCCAGTTATTAAGAAAGTTTTGTTTTTGATATTCATATCCTTGAATTTTTATGAGTAAATCTCATTTAATAAGTTCGCCCGATGCTTCAAAACAGCTCGTTGATTCAATGAACCTTTGTCAGTAATCTCTCCTAAATCTATTGATGGCGATTCAATAGCGATAACAAATTTGATAATTTTTGTTGAACTTCCAGTGGCATTTTTGTTGAATTTTTCAAAAGTTTCATCAAGAAAACTCTTTATTTTTTCATGTAAAAAAGCTTCTTTATTACTTAAATCATCACCTATTAAATTTCGACAAGCATCAGCATTCAAAAACAAAATTGCTCCAATATATTCTTTATCCAAACCAGTTAGTACCACATCTTGAATAATGGGCGAACCTGCCGAAATAACTTTTGCTTTTAAAACTCCCACATTTACCCAAGTTCCTGTCGAAAGTTTGAAGTCTTCGGCAATTCTGCCATCAAAAATTAAGCCTTTGCTTGGCTCATTTTCATCTACAAACTTTACCGCATCGCCGGTTTTGTAATAACCATCTTCGTCGAAAGCACTTTGAGTAGATTCTTCGTTTCTCCAATAGCCTTTCGTAACATTCGGAGCTTTGTATCTTGCTTCCATTTTATCGCCATCAGGTACTAATTTTACTTCCATTCCAGCCACAGGCACACCCAAAAGCCCCGAAAAACTTCCTCCCCAGTTGGCAAACATTGCCGAAGGTCCAGATTCAGTACAGCCCAAACCTGTAATAATTGGTATTTTTTCGCCAATTGTTTCCATTGCCAATTCTTCCAAACGATTCCAAACGGGTTGAGCTAAACTTGCTCCTGCATAAAAAATAATATTCAAATTCTTGAAAAAATTGTACCGTAATTCGGGTTCTTTTTCCAAATACGGTATCAACATTTCAAAGCCTTTTGGCACATTAAAATAGGCAGTTGGCGAAATCTCTCGGAGATTCTGCACCGTCATTTCAATGCCTTTTGGTGTTGGTTTTCCTTCATCAATATAAAGTGTTCCGCCATTATAAAGTGTCAGACCAAAATTATGATTTCCGCCAAAAGTATGATTCCACGGCAACCAGTCTATAAAAACAGGCGGCTCATCAATCATAAATGGAAAAACTTGTGTGATTTGTTGGAGGTTGGCACACCACATTTGATGCGTATTAATTACGCCTTTGGGCAAACCTGTCGAACCAGATGTAAATAAAATTTTAGCAACGGTTTCGGTATTGACTTTTGTATGAGCAATAGCTACTTCATCGGTTGCATGAGTTTTTAATAATTCTGAAAAATCATTTTCTTGACTATCTTTAAATGTAACGACTTGGGCATTTGGGAATAACGATTTTGTTAAATTCAAAGCTGCTTCATACTGTTTTCCACTTTGGGCAAAAACAAGTTTTGGAGTCATCAATTCCAAACAATGCTGTAATTTTCCAAAATCATTGGAAACCAACGAATATGGTGGTGAAATTGCCGTATATGGAATACCAACATGAAGGGCAGCCAATGCCAAAAGTGCGTGTTCGATGCTATTTTCTGACAAAATAACGACTGTTTCTTCACTCGAAAAGTTAAGATTTAGTAAATATTGAGCAATGTTTTTGACTTTTTGGAGTGTTTCGGAGTAAGTTACCTCACCCCAACCCTCTCCAAAGGAGAGGGAGTTATTTCTCCTCGCAATAAAAGTTTTATCAGGTGTTTTTTCTGCCCAATAGATTAATTTTTCTGTTATTTTTTCGGGAAAATTGCCTAATTCTTGTTCTGATTTTAGCAAAATAGTAGCATCTGCAAAAATAGTTTTTTGCGTGGCAGTTGGTCCGAAATTTACTTGTTTGAACATTTTATCTTATTTTTTTTGAAATCTGATGATAAGTAAATTTTTATTCGCCAACTTTTTTCGCTTTTCCTTCCAAAAATAACTTCAATCTTTCTTTTGCTTCGGGTGTGTTTTGGGCAATGGCTGCCGTGAGTGATTCCATGATAAGTCCGTGGTCTTGGTTAGCTTCCGAGATTCGTGGCAAAATGTGCATCAAGGCATAATTTGTCATTCCTGCATTTGAAGCTACTTTTTTTGCCAGTTCTATGCCTTTTTCTAAGCCTTCGCCTTCGGTAACTACATATTGCGATAGCCCAATTGCCATTCCTTCTTCGGCTTTATAAACCCTTCCTGTGAGCATCATATCGGTCATGCGAGCCATTCCGATAAGTTTTGGAACTCTTACCGAAGCTCCGCCACCTACAAAAATCCCTCTTTGTCCTTCTGGAAGTGCATAAAAAGTTGATTCTTCGGCAACTCTGATGTGGCAAGCACTCGCCAATTCGAGTCCACCGCCAACGGTAGCTCCGTGTAGCACTGCAATCACAGGCACTGTTCCAAATTGAATTTTTTCTAAAACTCTGTGCCACATTCTTGAATGAATCATACCTTGCATGGCATCACGCTCGGTGAGTTCGGATAAATCTAAGCCTGCACTAAAATGATTTCCCTCGCCATAAATCACGGCACAACCAATGCCTTCGGCAATGTTTGAAAACACTTTTTCGATGCTCAAAATGATTTCATCATTCAGTGCATTTCGCTTTTCAGGGCGATTGAGCTTTACTAAAAGAATATTGTCTTTTATTTCTGTTGTTATCATTTGTTTAGCTGTTGGCTATTAGCAATTAGCTTTTAGCTTTTTTCAAATCCTTTGCTTATAATAATTTTTGAATTTCATTGCTGTGTTTGCTAATAGCCAATCTCTAAAAGCAATATTTACTTCCACACCTCATTCGCCACATTTACTACTAACTCCAATTTTCTCCATTGGTCGTCATGGGTAAGTGCATTACCATGGGATGTACTCGAAAAACCACATTGCGGACTCAAACACATATTATCTAATGGCATATATTTAGCCGCTTCGTTTATGCGAGTTGTCAATTCAGAAACCGGCTCTAATGTTGCTATTTTTGAAGAAACAATGCCCAAAACTACCATTTTGTTATTCGGAACAAAGCGAAGTGGAGCAAAATCTCCCGAACGTTCATCGTCATATTCTAAGAAATAAGCATCAACATTGAGGTCATTGAATAACACTTCGGCAACGGGTTCGTAACCACCTTCGGCAAACCAAGTGCTGCGGTAATTTCCTCTGCAAAGATGAATTCCGACTGTCAAGTCATCGGGGCGACCATCAATTACTGAGTTTATCAAAGCTGCGTAAGTTCTTGGTAATTCGTTGGGGTCTTCGCCTCTTTCTTGGGCAGCTTCACGCATTTTTGGGTCGCATAAATAGGCCAAATTAGTATCGTCGAGTTGAATATAGCGACAGCCAGCCTTATATAAATGGTCAATTTCGGTGCGATAGGCTTGCGATAAATCATGGAAAAACTCGTCCATATCGGGGTAAGCAGCAATGTCAATTGACTTGCGACCACCACGAAAATGAGCCATGGTGGGAGAGGGGATTGAAACTTTTGGCGTTTGTGTTGTTACCGATTTTAGGAAATTAAAATCAGCTACTTGAATGTCTTTTCCATGACCGATTTTGCCCGTAACACTCAATTTTGGTGGCGTAAAACCGTCTTCGGCAGCCTTGGCATTTGGGTTTGAAGCAATGCCACCCGTTACACTTACACCATTTAATTGTTTCAGGAAATCAAGGTGAAAATAATCTCGGCGAAACTCACCATCGGTAATAGATTTCATGCCGATTGACTCTACTTTTTTGACAGTTTCGGCAATTGCTACGTCTTCGGCGGCACGTAATTCTTCGGCAGAAACTTTTCCCAGTTTCCAGTCATTACGAAGGGTCAATAATTCGGCTGGGCGTAAAAGACTACCCACATGGTCGGCACGGAAAGGAGGATTGAGTTTTTTCATTTTTTATGTTATTTGAGAGTAATTTGTGTTAAAATATTGATAATCTGGTATTTATGTATTTTAAAATAATTATATTATTGTGTAGTGACGTTGCATTGCAACGTCTCTACGATATTGAAACCGCCTTTCGATAAGGCTTTAAGCCAAACCAAAACAAAGAAGTTGTTGCAATTCCACCAATTAAAATGAGTAAGACCAATGAATATTTGATTGCTTTTTCGTCATGAAAAACAAAATCTGTGAACAAAGCTACGGCAGTTGGGCCCAAACCTAAGCCAATCATATTCAGAATAAATAAAAATATTGCCGATGCCAAAGAGCGAACTTGATTTGGCATAATTGCCTGAACTGCTGCCGCCGCCGAACCGATATTTGACGCAATAAAAAAACAAGGAAATGCCAACGAAAGTATTAAAATATTGGGGTTAGAAATCAATGGAATAAAACACGAAACTAAAAGTGCAATTCCGCCTATCAAACTTACTCGAAGTCTGCCATCAGTTTTGCCTTCTTTTACCAATTTATCAGCATACCAACCGCCCCATAAAACACCTAATAATGAGGCAATTACAATAACAGAACCATATAATAAACCTGCTTGTGGAGCTGTCCAACCAAAGGTACGAGCAATCATGGTTGGTACCCAAGCGTTTAACCCATAATTGACAAATGCAAAAAATGCCGTACCAAAACTTAGACACAAAAATGCTGTTTTATGCTTGAAAATGATAGAAATTGACTCTGAAACACTTAATTTTGTAGAATTATCAGCCTTGACCAAAAGCCCTTTTCGAGTTGGTTCTTTTACTGTCAATAATAAAAGAGTGATTACAAAACCCGGCAAACCGATATAAATAAAGAGCATTTGCCAAGGATATATTTCGCCAAAAATAGGAATATTTGTCAAGCCAGATTGTGGCAGATTTGCCACTAAACCTGAGCCAATTAGTAGGGCAATTCCTGAACCCAAAAAGATACCCAATGAAAAAACACTCATCGCAATTCCCAATTTATTTTTAGGAAAATAGTCAGAAATCATTGAATGAGCCGAAGGTGATAAAGTTGCTTCACCTACGCCCACGCCCACTCTGGCAAGGAAAAACTGCGAATAATTACGAACTCCTGCACAAACAGCTGTCATAAAACTCCAAATAACTACACCGCCAATGATAAGATTTCGGCGACTATAACGGTCTGCAATTCTGCCAATAAACATTCCAAAAATTGTATAAAAAATGCCAAAACTCAAGCCCATCAACAAGCTCATTTTAGTATCCGATAAATGAAAATCTCGCTTGATTGGTTGAACTAAAAGTGCTAAAATCTGACGGTCAAGAAAAGAAGAAATATTGGCGAGTGTCAATAAAAACACTACATACCAAGCATAACGGGTATTGTTTTCGGAAGAATTATTCATGAAATTTTATAGAGGTTGAAATAATATCAGGCATCCTGATATTAGTAGTACAAATATAAAAATTCATTATTATAAAAGCAAGTTTTTTTCTTGAATTTATGCAAAAAAAAGCGGTTTAAATGAAATTAATTTCAGCTAAACCGCTTTATGATTTATTTTTTTCAATCGTTCAAAATAGCAACAGCTCTTGTCCAGCCAGCACTTGCACCTTTGATTTTTGCAGGAAAACAAGCAACTTTGAAACCAAAAGGGGGTAATTGGTCAAGATTTGCGAGCTTTTCGATTTGGCAATATTCTTTTTCAATTCCTACATAATGGGCTTGCCAAATTACACCCGCACGAGGATTTGCCTTATAATCGGCCGCTTGAATATGGAGCGGAATATCCCAACCCCAGCCATCAGTTCCCATCACTTTTATGCCTTGGTCAATGAGCCAATGCGTAGCTTTTGCCGAAGCTCCAACATGGATTTTTACAAAATCAGGGTGATGTAAACGCTTGTCGGCATCGCAACGAATCAGTACTATGTCGAAGGGTTTTAGCGTATAATTTATTGCAGCCAATTTTTCAATTAAATCTTCTGCCTCAAACATATAGCCATCAGGTTTGTCGGTAAAATCAAGCACTACACCATCGTGGAAAAACCAATCTAAAGGCATTTCATCAATCGTTCGAGACGGCTTTCCTTCGCAGGTTGGGTAATAATGATAAGGGGCATCAACGTGTGTGCCGCAGTGAGAAGTAACGGTCAATACTTCACCAGCGGGACCATTATCATTAATAAAACAATCAGTCATGCCACCAAAAAGCATCGCACCAATTTTTTTTGCCCCATCTTTATGCCCTTCATATTCTATTTTGGTGGACATTGGTTCTTTTATTTCTTCTGAAATCGTTACAGAAATATCTATTATTTTCATAGTCAGAATTTAATTTTTAATAACATAATTTTTAGAATAAATCACTATAATGCTGCACCAAAGGAGGATTTTCAAAGAATGGACCAATCAATGCTCGCCATTCTTTGAATAGTTCTGAACCTCTAAAACCTTCAACATGGTCTTCTAAAGTTGCCCAACGAATCAATAAAATATAGCGATTTTCTTGCTCCACACAATGCTTAAATTCATGTCCAAGATAGCCTTTCGCCTGACTAATGACTTGCTGTGCTTTCTCAAGATTTTGCTCAAAATCGGCATTTGTGCCTTGTTTTATATCAATTATTGCGAGTTCTAAAATCATAATTTAAATTACTTTATTTCTTAAAATACCTATTCCTTCAATTTCTAATTCAACGATATCGCCAGGCTCAAGTGGGCGGTGGATTGAAAAGTTATTTTCAATCAAACTACCCCAACCAACCGTTCCTGAGCCAAGTATATCGCCTGGCATTAAGTTTACATTATTTTCAGATGCACGTTCAATCATTTGCTCAAAATTATAGAAAACTGTTTTATAATTTCCATCGCAAATTGTTTCGCCATTGATACGAGAAGTCATTCTTAAATTAAGTCTATCGCCTTTGTGATTCGGAACTTTTAATGGCGATTCGAAATAAGATTCTGAAAAACCAACTCGATAATGCTCCATTTCGTCGGCAGTAACAATACAAGGTCCAATGGCATTGGCAAAATCTTTACCTTTATGTGGTCCGAGTGGAAGCTCCATTTCTCGTTTTTGGATAGCACGAGCCGTCCAATCATTAAAAACGGTATAACCAAAAATATAAGGTTTTGCATTTTCTGCCTTAATATCTTTGCCTTTTTTGCCTATAATACAAGCTATTTCTAACTCAATATCGAGTTTAGTTTCTTTTGCAGGACGTTGAATTTCATCATCTGGACCATAAATGGCTTGGTGATTGGTGAAATAGAAAATCGGCATTTCGTACCAAGCCTCACCGATGCTATGTCCAAAAGATTTTGAGGCATTGAGCATGTGCATTTCAAAACCAATGTAATCTCTAAAACTACGTGGATTTGGCAATGGAGCTAATAATCTCACTTCATCTAAAGTATAATCGGCAGGTAGTTGCTCAAAATTTTGTTCTTTGATAATTTGAAAATAGGTTTCGTGCTTATCAATAAAAGTGAGCATATCGGAAGGTAATTGATTGTTGGCTTTTACCATTTCTACCACTCCACCATCAGTTGTTAGCCAGCCGATGCTTGTTTCGTGATTCTTTTTTTGGAAGGTTACTAATTTCATCTATATTTTATTTAAAGTGCTTATAGTCAATATTTTATGTAGTTTACCCTAACAACCTTCCACCATCAACAGTAATAATGTTACCAGTAGAAAAAGTTAGTTGTGTAGCTACCGAAAAAACGGCATTGGCTACATCTTCGCCTAAAGCAAATCTTTGTAAAGGCGTTTTATCAAATTGATTTTTTAGAAATTCGGGGTCAAAAGTTTTGGTATATTCGCCTTCTACAAAACCTGGGGAAACTGAAACTACACGTATTTTGGGAGCTAAGGCTCTTGCCAATGAGCGAGTCATGGAATCAACGGCGGATTTTGATGCACAGTAAGCTACATTTGACCCAATACCATAAATGCCAGCAATAGAGGAAATATTGATAATTGATGAAGTTTTTTCAGTGCCTTTCATCAGCAAATCTTTCATTGCTCTTACCATTGCGAACGAACCTCTGAAATTAGTTTGCATGATTTTGTCAATCCATTCATCGGTCAGTGCATCTAAATCATTATGGGGAACTGGTGTTGTGATTCCTGCATTATTTACCAAAACGTCTAATTTTTCATACTTTTCAGCGATAAAATCCTTTAATGCAGCAACTTTTTCTGCATCAGTTGTTGGTGCATGAAAAATCGAATGGTTGCCTTCGGGAAGTGCATTTAAAAGATTTTCAGCTTTTTGGGAATTTGAATTATAGGTAATGATTACATCAAAACCGTTTTCTGCAAATTTTCGACAAATCGCCGAACCGATTTCACCTGCTCCGCCCGTAACGAGGGCAACACCCTTTGATGATGAATGATGAATGTTTAATGATGAATGTTTTTTCATATCAAAATTTAAGTAACAACGCGGTGATATTTTTTGTGTTTTTTTAAATTAACCATTAATATATTGTAATTTAAATAATTTGACAATTTGGTGATTTGATAATTTGAAGATTAAGGTATTTAATTTATTGATTATCAAGTAATTGTAACAACAATTTTCAAATTTCCACATCTTCAAATCATCAAATTACTTTGTTTACAAAGTATTAACAATTCAGCATTTATCATTTTTTATATTTCCTCACCCTCAAATCTGCCTGTTCTTTGTGCCCTGCGAAGTTTTCGATTTCGCATAATCTTGAACAATATTCGCCAATCATGGCACTTGCTTCGTCGGTTTTTATTTCTTGGTACGTACAAGTTTTCAAGAATTTTCCTACCCAAAGCCCACCCGTGTAGCGAGCTGCTTCTTTGGTTGGAAGCGTGTGATTTGTGCCGATAACTTTATCTCCGTAAGCTACGTTTGTTCTTTCTCCCAAGAATAATCCACCAAAATTAGTCATTTTATCTAAAAATAATCTTGGATTTTCGGTCATTACCTGCACGTGTTCGCTTGCAATTCTGTCGGCTTCCGAAATCAATTCTTCTACTGTATCTACCAAAATAACTTGACCATAATCTCGCCACGAAACACTGGCAATATCGGCGGTTGGCAATACTTTCAATTGTCTTTGAATTTCTGTTTCGATTTCACCTGCAATTTTCTTGCTTGTTGTCAATAAAATTGTAGGAGAAGTTGGTCCATGTTCGGCTTGTCCAAGTAAATCAGTAGCACACGTTTCTGCATCACAAGTATCATCGGCAATGATTAAAGTTTCGGTTGGTCCTGCAAATAAATCTATGCCCACTTTGCCAAATAATTGACGTTTGGCTTCGGCAACATAGGCATTGCCCGGCCCAACTAACATATCTACCGATTTTACGGTTTCTGTTCCTAAAGCCATCATTGCAATGGCTTGAACGCCTCCAAGCAAATAAATTTCATCAGCACCTGCCAAATACATGGCGGCAACGGTTGCTTCTGGAATTTGCCCATTAATAGGTGGAGTACAAGCAATAACACGCTTTACACCTGCAACTTTTGCAGTCAAAACACTCATGTGAGCAGATGCAACCATTGGATAACGCCCGCCTGGAACATAGCAACCAACGGAATTGACAGGAATATTTTTATGTCCCAAAAACACACCTGGCAAAGTTTCAACTTCTACATCTTTGATAGATTCTCGTTGAATTTGGGCAAAATTTCTGATTTGAGTTTGGGCAAATTTGATGTCACTAATGACTTGTGTTGGTAAATTAGCAATGATTGATTGTGCCTGTTCGTTTGAAACTCTGAAACTTTCTGGCGACCATTTGTCTAATTTTTCGGAATATTCTCTGACAGCTTTATCGCCATTTTGAGTAACATTCTCCAACATATTTTCTACCAAAGCTCTTACTTTCATGTCAGCTTCTTTGCTTTCGGCGTAGGTAATTCCTCTTTTTATTTGCTGTATCATTGACTTGGATTTATCAGATTCAGATGATTTTTATGATTTCTTATTTGTCTAATTAGTTTTTTACTCCCCTTTAGGGGCGGTCAGCCGCCGCTGCTGGGGGTGGTTTTACGCAAATGCTCCTCCATCAACTGCCATTGCATGACCTGTGATGAAAGTAGATTCGTCGGAACACAACCATAGTGCTACATCGGCAACTTCTTGTGGTTGTCCCATTCGTTTCATGCGTTGTAGGTTTTTTGCTTGCTCTAATGCTTCTGGATTTTCAGCCAATTTTCTTCGTCCGTGCATAATCATTGGGGTTTCGATGGCAGTAGGGCAGAGGGCATTTATTCTAATATTTTGGGTAGCATATTCAATGGCAGCAGTTTTTGTAATGCCCACAACACCATGCTTTGAAGCGGCATAAGGAACATTTGTTGGTTGCCCCACCAAACCTGCTGCCGAGGCTATATTGACAATATTTCCGCCGCCATTTTTAAGCATTTGAGCTATTTGCGACCTTACACAATACCAAGTTCCTGTCAGATTGATGTTTATTTGTAACAACCATTGGTCTTCGGGATATTCGTGCGTTGGGAGTGAAAGCGTTCCTGCGATTCCTGCCGAATTTACTGCACAATCTATTCTTCCGAAAGTTTCTACTGCAATTTTTATTGCATTTTCAACATCTTCACGCTTAGAAATATCAACTTTCACGGCAATTGCTTCAGCTCCTGATGCTATTATTTCATCGGCAATTGCTTGTGCGGCTACTTCGTTGATGTCGGTTACGACAACTTTTCCGCCTTCACGTCCAAATGACAATGCCGTAGCTTTGCCAATTCCTGAGCCTGCACCAGTTACGAAGCAAACTTTGTTTTGAAATCTTTTCATATTCCCAGCTGATTCGTCGGACCGCCCCTAAAGGGGAGTTTTGTTAAATATTTATTCAATTTCCATCGCTAATTACAGTTCCACCATCAACGATTATATTTTGCCCAGTTATAAATCCTCCTGCTTTTGAGGCTAACATTACTGCAACTCCTGCAATTTCTGCTGGTGTTCCTACTCTGCGGAGGGGCGTAAGTGCCAAACGTCTTTCTAAAAAGGGCTTGTTTTCTAAAAGTGAATGTGAAAATGGCGTGTCAATCATTCCTGGCGAAATGGTGTTTATTCGGATATTATCTGGACCAAATTCTACGGCAAGATTTCGTGCCAATTGAATCAAACCTGCTTTTGAAATGCCATATAAACCAAGATTTTTATTGCCCCGAACCCCTGCGATACTTGCCAAATAAATGATTACACCATCTTTGTTTTTTACCATTTCTGGAATAACCAATTTGCTCAAATAAATCGCACTTTGGAGATTTAATGCCATCGTTTTCTCAAAATCGTTGGCCGAAATATCTAAAAACGATTTTGGAACAGCCACGCCTACACAACTTACCAAAATATCAATTTGCCCAAATTTTTCTAAAATCTCCTTGATAAGTGCCTCAATTGCTTCTTTTTTTGAAACATCACAAGGAATTGCAACGACTGAAATACCTTTTTCTGAAAACTCAATTGCGACTTTTTTAAATTCTACCTCATCATTACTTGAAATAATGACCGTTGCTCCGTGTTCGCCCATTGCTTCGGCAATGGCTTTTCCCATGCCCGAACTTGAACCAGTAATGAGGGCAATTTTGCCAGACAAATCAAACAAATTGTTCATAATACTAGATCACAAATAATGATTAATGTTGCATAACATCTTCCAATGCTTTGCCGTATACTTCGAAAGATTTGGCTTCGGTCAAAACAAAAACGATTCGACAGATTGCTTCATTACTTGGATTTTTCCATCTGTGGATTGTTCCACGTTGAACAATAATATCTCCTGCACCCATGGTTTTAAAAACCTTATTATCCAATTCTAACTCTATTGTACCGCTGATTACGATGCCATAATCAATACTACTTGTACGGTGCATTGGCGAAGAAGCGTTTGGCAACATGTCAACTATTCTTATTACAGATCCCCCCTTTAGTGTTGTTCCAGCATCTCTTTTTCTACCATCTATTTCATCATTCAAATCAGCGGGAACAGTGCTTGTTGTCCATATTGTTGCCATTGCAGCATCTCCCGAAGGAATGACAACGGTCTCATACTGATTGTCTGAAACAAAAATTGCTGTGCCATCATTAGAATGTCCAGTTACTACTCTTCTAATTGGGTTTTGCATAATAATGTTCAATTTTTTAAAGAGCTTTATGTGTTTATATCGGAGCTGTCAATGCCATTCCTGTTTTTCCCATCAGCATACCCATATTTGCACCTTCTGGAAGTGGTTGGTCATTGTATTCAAGTAATTCCCAAGCACCTAAAGTTTCCGAAACATCAACAACCATCATACAACGGTCATAACGACGCTTCATGTATCTGTCGAAAACATCATCAACTTCTCCTTCTTTTTGCAATTCTTCTATCAATACCACGGCATCTTCGATTGCTAATGCTGCTCCCGATCCTAATTGTGGGATGGTAGTATGAGCGGCATCTCCCAAAACAACTACTCGGTTTTTGTACCAAGGTGCAGGCATTTTGAGGGTTTCTAATACTCGATAATTCACCAATTTAGCATCAGTAACCTGCGGAATTAATTCTTGAACAAGAGGTATCGGATAAGCCGACATATAACTTTTTAGTTTTTCAACTAATTGGTCTTCTGGAATTGCTGGATTATCGCCTTCGGCAGAATTAAGGAAAATATAGCACAAATCGGCAGTCATTGGGATAACTCCAATCTTATGTTTTTTATTGAAGTATATATAACCAGTATCTAAGTTCGCAGGACGCTTGAAAGCATAACGCCAAACCGATAAACCAACATAATTTGGCTTGAATTCGCCAAAGATGAGTTTGCGTACTTTTGAACTTACACCATCGGCTGCAATCACAATATCATAGCTACCAGTTGTGCCATCGGTAAACGTTACATTTACTGTATCTGCTTGATTATCAATGGTTTCTACTGTTATTCCCATTCGGTATTTTAAACCAATTTTCTGTGCTTCTTCAAATAATACATCGTGTAATATTTTTCGAGAAATACCATTATGACTTGGAAATCTACCTATTGGTGGCGTACCTGCTTCTCCGATTTGAACACCATGAGGTAAGCAAAGTTTTACTTTTCCATAAGGCGAACCTCTACGCATCGCTTCGTCGGCGACACCGATGGCATCTAAGGCTCTGAGGGCGTTGGCTTGTTGAATGATACCTACGCCATAAACATTAAATTCTTTATGTAATTCGATGATATCGACTTCAAAACCTGCCTTTTTTAAACCAATAGCAACTGACTGTCCGCCAATGCCAGCTCCGACAACTAAGATTTTTTTTACGTTACTCATTTTATATTGGGTTGAATACTAAATGATTATGCTTTTATTTTTTCTGCAATCCAATCGTACATATCCAAGGTTGGCATAAAGTCATCTACTTGGCAGTGTTGAGCACCGCTTTCGCCCGATGGCACGATTTTCATTTTGTGTTCACAGGTCAGATGTTGTTCAAGCGAGATGGCGTGTTCCACAAAATTCTGTTTATCGTCTCCGCCGTGCATGATGAATGTAGGCATCGAAATTTTTTCAGCAACACCATTTTCAAGCGTAAAACCTTTTAATTTCTCCAAAACCTCTTCATAACTATTAGCATCCATGATGTGCATGACGATTTCTGCCAAAGGATGCTTTCCATTACGCCCAGCCCATACGGCATAGTAAGACCAAACTGCCCCGTAAACCATACAAACCTTGAAACGAGGCTCAAATGCCGCACAACGTGCCGCCATATATCCACCCATTGAAACACCAGCAATACCAATGCTTGTAGTATCGACTTCGTCTTTTAGGTTTTCTACAACATATTCATAAACAGCCGTTCCTGCAACATTATAATCATGGCGAGAATGAATGTGATTCAAACGCAAAGCAGCTCCCTGACCTGGTCCATCAACTGCCAAAAGTGCAATGCCTCTTTCGTTCAGGTGATTTCCGATGCCAAAGTAAAGTTCTTCTGCAAGGCTGTCAAGTCCACCAAACATTACCATTACTGGTGGATTTTTAACTCCCGAATGGATATTCCTAGCAGGTTTGAACAAATATGCAGGTAAAAACGAGCCTTCAAAAGGCACTTCAATTTGCAAGGGTTTTTCGTCGAAATATTGTATGGCTCTAATGAATGCTTCTCTTGCTTTTGTGTATGTTTCGAGTTTTCTATCATCTTGCAGATTCATGAAAAACTCAGCCGTGCGTAAATAATTGAATGCTCTCAAATAGGTGCGTCTGGCAGATACCGGTGCATTTTTTTTCTCAAAATCTTCCGCCCAACCAAAAACTTCATTGCCTTTGTCGAGCCATGCAGCATTGAAACTCTCTCTGTTTTCTGGGTTGATTTTTTGTGCAACTTCTATAATTTCGGCAAATTCGCCACCACCATAATGGGCTTGGCTCAATGCTCTATTTACTTGATATGAGGGCATGTACTGCCCAGGATAAAAATGCCACATTTTGATTTACGATTTCAGATTTACGATTTCAGATTTTTGAGCGGGTCTTCGTTTCGATTACGATTTACTTTTTAGAAACTTACAAATCGTAAATCCCAAATCGCAAATCGTAAATTAATCAAATATCCACAGGTTTGTCAAGTCCACCGACTTTGCCTTTGGCCATTTCGGCGAATGGATTGGTTAGCCCCCATGCATCATTCGGGTTGTCTTTAAGGTAATGTACATCTGGACCATGGTCAGGAGCAAAAATTAATCTTGCACAAGCATAAATTTCTAATAAAATACCTGTGTGAGGTTCCATGATGTAGAAGAAAAAGCCTTCGTCGGCTTTGTGGCGAGTGGGAGCTCCCCAAACCGATTTATAACCTTTTTCGGTAAACCAATCAAGGGCTAAAAGTACCTCTTCACGGCTATCAAGGTTATAACAAAGGTGGTTGGCAATACCTTCGCCTGGCTCAAGATTTGGGTCAGAGAAGACTGCAATATCATGCGAAAGATTGGCTGTTGTCCAAAGTCCACCGATTGGTGGAATATGGTCTTCCATTCTGATTTCGTCAGGATTTTTCAAGCCCATTCCTTGCCAAAAAGCTTTTTCTTTGGCATATTGAAATTTTGCAACCAAATAGGTGAAATGGTCAATTCGGCGTGGATTTGCCCCTTTTCTACGATTGCTTGAATAACGATCGGCGTAAATACTGGCTCTTTCACCAGTTTCTCTTAGCCATTTTACATCCCAGAAAACTTCGTGCTTATGTCCATCAGGTGATTGAAACTTGAATGCTTTTCCACGTCCAAGGTCGGCATCAATCCAGCCTTTTCCTGCACCGATATTTTCTAAATGTGCGACACATTCGTCAAGAGCTTCGGCACTATCGGCTCTCCAACCAACTGCTCCAAGTCCTTTGGTAGTTGATTGTGTGATTTTGAGAGTATGAAAGAAATAATCGCCCCAAGCTCGTAGATAAACTGAGTTTTCATCACGACCTGTTTCGTCCATTCCAACTATATCTGTATAAAATCTTACGGTTTCGGCAAGGTTTGTACTTAGTAGTTCGACATAAGCCAATTGAGATAAATAGTGAGGGTTCTTTGCCATGCTATATTTTTTATTTATTAAGTCCTATTTTTAATGGTACAAAATTCGGGTATTATTTTAGAATATAATATTCATTTTCAAGTAGATACTATGCAAAATCAATCTATTTTTATAGAAAAGGGAGGAGTTAATTCAAATTTCAATGACTTACAAATATAATTAAATAGACAAAAAAATCTGCCAATCATAAAAAGACTGACAGTTTAGTGTATAATCAATGATTTGTATAAAAAAGGTTTGCTTATTTTTCTATTTTTATAAGATACCCTAATTGGTTTAACCAATCGCCAAAACGTTCAAACCAAGTATCGGTTGGAATATTTTGTTTTCTCATGCCAAAACCATGTCCGCCTTTCAAGTAGGCGTGTAGTTCAACTGATTTTTTTGCTGCAAGCCAATCTGTATAAATCTGAACACTGTGCGGAGCAAGTCCCAATTGGTCGTCGGAGGCAACTACTACGAAAGCAGGCGGGGCATCGTGTGGCACAGTTTTATTTTCTAAAGCACCCAAATAAGCATAAATTGGTGCAATGAAATCGGGGCGATTTTCGGGAGTGTAGCTATAAGTTACGCCGATCGTAAGAGTTCCGCCAGCTGAAAAACCCATCAAACCAATTTGATTTGGCAAAATATTATACTCTTTTGCATGAGAACGTACATATTCGATAGCTTTTTTGCCATCGGCAATTGCCAAAGGAACAACGGTGGCATTTTCGGCATCTAATTTTTTGAAATCAGTCATTTTACCCATCAATTCTTTAACAGGGTCTTCTGTTTCACTTTTCACAACTCGATATTTCAAAACAAAAGCTGCGACACCCTTGGAGTTTAGCCATTTTGCCACGTCAATTCCTTCACTATCAATCGAAAGTGTATGAAATGCACCACCGGGAGCAATAACGATAGCAGTGCCTGTTGCCATTGCTGGATTTGGTAAAAATGCAGTTATTGTAGGATCAGTTACGTTGTAAATTACTCTTGTATTGAACATATTCTTGGAACTTTCTTTCTCTGACCAAGACCAGTTTTCTGAACCCGGAGCTTTGTCTTTGTAAAGACGAATGATTTGTTGGGCATTAGAAAATAGGGGAGTAGCTATAATTAATGTTAGTAGGAGCGTTTTTTTCATAGGAGATAAGGTTTTTGACGAAAAAGTATTTGCAAACTTCAAGAAATATATAGCTGTTATTTATTCATTTGTCTTTTAAAAAAAGCCCAAGCTTCCAAATGAACATCAATATCATTAGGATAATCGTGCTTGCCGTTGATTACTTTTAGGAGTGTAACTTCAGGTTTTCTTTTCTTCTTGAAAGTATAACGCTCAATGGTTTTTCCATCGGCAGAGTCGTTATCAGGCATTAATTCTCTTTTTGGTTTGCCTTTATATCCAGCCAATGCTGACCAATAATGAAATGTTTGATCGGTAGAACGAACAAAGCCAAAACTGCCATTATTTCCCAAAATCACTTCGCCTCCTTCATAAGGATTTGTTTTGTCTGCCGTTCCATTGACAATCATTACAGGTAATCCCATTTTTTTTTCATCACAATCAAGATTTGACGAGTCAGGTAAATTGGCAATTAGGGCTGTAATCGCCCTAAATTTTTCAGGCATAGTCAAGGCAAGTTTAAATGCCATGTGTCCACCGCCAGAAGTTCCTATGGCAAAAACCTCCTTTTCATTGATTTGATATTTTGTTTTGAAATAGTCAATCATACCTTCAAAAAAGGCATTTTCGTTGATATTTTCTTTGTTTGCTGCCGAATTTGCAGTTTTTCGACATTCATTCCAGAATCTTTTATACCCGTCAGGATAAGCCATTAGGATATTTTCAACGGGAGCAATTGCTTCTAACTGATTAGCTCTGGTTCTCATTTGAATGCCATCTCCGCCCGAACCGTGTAGAATAAAAATAAGATGAGAATTTTCTTTAGAAGGTTTCAGAAAATGAAAAGTTCGATAATGTCCTTCAATCAGAAGCGAGTCATGGACGATTTGACTTTTGGCTGAAAAGGTTATCAAAATAGTGAGTAGGAGGTTGGTGTATTTTGGCATGGTTGGGGTTTGTTATAAAATAATGAGGTGAAAATAGACATTTATTGGTATTTCCACCTAATTCTTTCAAATAGAATTAAATATTTTTAATCTTAGTAACGTGTAAATAATAAGTTGGTCTATTTCAGGTGAATTATTTTGTTGTTAGTTTTATTTACTTTTGAGCGGTCCGCCGCAGCGGGCGAATAGCACCGCTACTTTACGAACAAGTCGATAAAAATGGCGGCAAAAGAAT
>JANNDY010000056.1:0-68349 GCA_031378345.1 Emticicia sp.
ACATCAATCTTTACTAAACCTCACTCCAAATCAGGTTTTCAATGAACGTCAATCTATAACTAAGAATAGTACAATTAAACAAAAAATATTAACACTTTAATAAATTAACTATTTTGTCCAACTATTGGGGTACACCATAAAGTGAGCCATTCGGGGTTGAGAATATACAAACCTTTCGTATGAAGGCTTTTGCCAAAATAACTCAATGTACCTGTGTCATTGAGGTAGTCGAGTAATGTAATCTGTTGATTATCAGGTATTTGTAAATCTTCGCAATAGGCTTTGTAAGTTTCTACTGTCATGTAGTTTTTGCCCAAAGAGATAGATTCTTCTACAGTATTTTTGATTTTTACCCAATCTGCACTAAAAACAGGGAAAGTATGCTGGCGAATGAGTTTTTCTAAATTGCTTTTTAAATCCTCGATATTGATATTGTGCAATGCAGACACATGATAAAAACCCATGATATTTGGGTATTTTTCTTTCAAGAAACTGGCATCGAATTGGTCGATTTTATGGGCATCTTCATCAATTTTATTTGATACAACCACGATTTGCGAATCTCCTGCCAAACTCAGAATGTGCTGCAACCAATATTCGGGTTTTTCCTCTTTGCGGTTGTCGAGTACCAAGACATAAATACTGCGTTCGGTCAAGAAAAACTGATGTACTGAATGTTGGATTTCCTGCCCACCAAAATCCCACATATTTACTTGTATATCATCATCTACCGTCCATTTTTGTTGGTTAATGCCATGCGTTTGTAGTTCAGCAGGGTTTACTTTATCACCCAAAAGACTTTTCATCAAAGTAGTTTTTCCTGCCGAGCCTTCTCCCAAAAACAATAATTTTACTTCTTTAATGATGATTTGTTCTTTTTTTAGACTTTCGTAGTAGGCTTTTATGGCTTCTTGACCATTAATGATTACTTCTTTTGGGGGACTTGCTAATGGATTATCAGAAAGATACATTGCTCTTTCTGCATCAAAGTATTCTTTAACATAATAATGTAATTCAAGACCATTTTCTAAAAATTCAATAGGAATATGAGTAATATGATTATCATTTAAGTCAAGAGATACTATTTTCGTAAAATTTATTAGTGGTGAAATATCTTTTATCTCATTATATCCTAAATCTAAGACAGATAAATTTTCAAGATTAGAAAGAGGAATCAGGTTTTTAATCTTGTTATGTCTTAAACTAAGTTCTCTTAGCTGTTTTAAATTAGAAATATAAGATAAATCTGATATAATATTATATCTTAAATTAAGTGAAACAAGTTCTTTTAAATTAGTTAAAGCAGACAGATTCCGAATCCTATTTCCTCCTAAATCAAGTCGTCTTAGTTTAAGTAAATCCGATAATGCTGATAAGTTACGAAATTTTCTATTACTTATTGTAAGACCTATTATTTCCCCATGTTCATCAACCTCATATTTACTTGGGGTTAGACGAATACCTATTTCTTTTTCAAGATTTATTATTGTAACTGGTTTTTTCATAATTTATCATCAAAAAAGCCCCAAAGGTTGTTTTGGGGCTAATTTAGGTAAAAAAAGGTAAGTTCGCAATATTACAAATAACTTCGGAGAAGTTTAACGTTTGTAGTAAAATGGATAGAGAGTGTTTTCCGACTTCGGAGAAGTCGCACAGTCGCAATATCGTTCGTTTTGTACGACTTCTCCGAAGTCGAAAGCTATAAATTTCATTAATTACTACAAACGTTAAACTTCTCCGAAGTTTACAATATTATGATAAATCAACACCTTTCAATATTGCTCTTGCTAAATCATTTTTGGCTTTCAAGGCTTCATCTAATGTATCATAAATGCCAAGCCCTCCAATACGATATTTTACTTTATCCCCTAATCTTTCGTTAAGTTGCTCCCTTGTTACTTGAGTTACTTTATAACCTTCAACTTTTTCCATTATTTTACTACATTTTTCAAACAAATATAAACAAAAAGACAAGATTCCAAACAAAAAAAGGTCTTGAAATTTCTCCCAAGACCTTAATCACATGTTCGTTCAATAATTCGATAAACTCTTTGAAGTCTTGATTGAGTTCCATTATATTGTTTTCTTAAAAACTCTATGGCAGAAATACGTTTTTCTGTTTCTTGCAATAACCAATATTCATAGCCTTTTGGTTCATCATTCATTTTAATGATTTTGAAAGCCGAACGGTCTAATTTGAACTGATTTTCCATAAGCAAAATATTATTTGTTCATCCACAAATATAACAAAAATTATAAGACACAAACAAAAAAAGGTCTTAGAATTTCTCCCAAGACCTTTTCTATAAATATAGGCAATTAATTGATAATTGTTAATTGCTCATTGATATTACATCATTCCACCCATTCCGCCGCCATGAGAATGACCCATGTCTGGAGCTTTTTCTTCTGGAATATCAGACACAACTGCCTCAGTAGTAAGCAACATACCTGCGATAGAAGCTGCATTTTCCAAAGCCAAACGAGTTACTTTCGTAGGGTCAATGATACCGGCAGCCAACATATTTTCAAATTTACCTTCACGGGCATTATAACCGTAATCGTCTTTTCCGTTTTTCACTTCCTGCACAATTACTGAACCTTCGCCACCTGCATTTGCAACAATACAACGCAATGGAGATTCGATAGCCGAGCGAATAATGGCGATACCAGTTGTTTCGTCGCCATTGATGCCTTCAAGTCCAGCCAAAGCTGCTTGGGCACGAATCAATGCTACGCCACCACCTGCTACAACACCTTCTTCAACGGCAGCACGAGTTGCGTGAAGTGCATCATCAACACGGTCTTTTTTCTCTTTCATTTCAACCTCAGTTGCAGCACCGATGTAGATAATTGCTACACCACCTGACAATTTTGCCAAACGCTCTTGCAATTTCTCACGGTCATAGTCAGAAGTGGTAGCTTCCATCTGCGACTTGATTTGGTTTACACGACCAGCAATTTGCTCTTGGTCGCCAGCTCCATTTACAATAGTTGTATTATCTTTGTCGATAATCAATTTATCGCAATGTCCTAAATATGAAAGGTCAGCATTTTCAAGTTTGAAACCTCTTTCTTCCGAAATTACAGTACCACCTGTCAAGATTGCGATGTCTTCCAACATAGCCTTACGACGGTCGCCGAAACCTGGAGCTTTTACAGCCGCAACTTTCAATGCACCACGAATCTTGTTTACAACCAAAGTAGCCAAAGCTTCACCATCAACATCTTCAGCGATGATTAATAATGGGCGACCTGTTTGTGCTACGCCTTCTAATACTGGTAAAAGTTCTTTCATTGAAGAAACTTTTTTCTCAGAAATCAAGATGAATGGTTTTTCCATTTCAACTTCCATTTTCTCAGCATTAGTTACAAAATATGGAGATAAATAACCTCTGTCAAACTGCATTCCTTCTACCGTTTTTACTTCGGTTTCAGTTCCACGAGCTTCTTCCACAGTGATTACACCTTCTTTACCAACTTTTTCCATGGCATGAGCAATCATTTGACCAATTTCGTGGTCGTTGTTTGCCGAAATACTTGCCACTTGCTCAATCTCTCTTGAAGTCAAGATTGGCTTCGACTGAGCTTTTAACGAAGCAACAACTGCTGTAACAGCTTTGTCAATTCCACGCTTCAAATCCATTGGATTTGCACCAGCCGCTACGTTTTTCGCACCGATAGTGTAGATAGATTGAGCCAAAACGGTAGCCGTTGTAGTACCATCACCTGCTTGGTCGGCAGTTTTTGAAGCTACTTCTTTCACCAATTGAGCACCCATGTTTTCGATAGGGTCTTTCAATTCTATTTCTTTAGCTACCGTTACACCATCTTTGGTGATAGCTGGTGAGCCAAATTTTTTGTCAATGATTACGTTACGACCTTTTGGTCCTAAAGTTACTTTTACTGCATTTGCAAGAGTATCAACACCACGTTTTAGTTTTTCTCTTGCTTCTGTATCAAATATAATTTGCTTTGCCATTTTTTTTCAATGAATGAATGAATGAATTAGTGAATGAGTGAATGTTCAAAATATATTTTCAATACTTTGTTCCCCCATCGGGGGTTAGGTCGGACCGCCGAAGCGGGGCTTTAAACTATTGCGTAAATATCCGACTCACGCATGATTAGGTATTCTTTGCCATCAACAGTGATTTCTGTTCCTGCATATTTACCATAAAGTACGTTATCGCCTACTTTTACTAAAGTTGGCTCGTCTTTTTTGCCCGGACCTGCCGCTACAACAATACCTTTTTGTGGTTTTTCTTTTGCTGTATCTGGAATAATGATTCCAAATGCTGTTTTTTCTTCTGCCGGTGCAGCTTCAATCAATACTCGGTCTGCTAATGGCTTGATGTTTACTGACATTTTATTCTGAGTTTTTAAGTTTATTAAATAAGGTATGAGGTATGATATGTGAGGCATGAGATATAAAGACAAAAAACATCTTACTTATATCAAACTTCATATATCATACATGTATCACGTTTACAAATGCACAAACTTTTTGCCAACGGAGTGCAAAGGTACGCTTTTCTGACAAAATTACAGTTTTGTCTGCCAAAAATGTTTGAAAAACTGACAAAGGAGGAAATTTAGAAATTATACTTCAAAGACATACCTAAAGAATTGTCATCATTTTTGAATTGCCAATAGCCAAGATTATCTTTTCCAATGGCTTTGTTATACCTGATTGCAGCTTTTTTGATGTGAGATTTGGCGACTAAATCGCACGCAATATTACCTCCAATAGAAGCAAAAACTATTGTAAAATAAGTTTGGGTGAAAAAACCACTTTGTCTTAATTTATTATTTGAAAGGTTTGCTAAAAGAAAAATCGTAGGAACAATACTTATCGCTCTACCAACATTTGTAAAAGTTTTGAATTGCTTATAATGATAATTGACTTCGGCATCGTTTAGCTCGAAAAATGGTACTTCTAAAGCATAAAACCCATTCAGTTTACGCTCTCCGTAATAATAGTTGCCATTGACTTTATTCAATGATTTTAGAGAATACAGTTTTCGGGAAATGTTTGGGTTATAATGTGAAGAATCTGTTTGGGCAAAAGTGCTTAAAGAAATGACTAAAAAGAGAAGTGTGAAAAGTGATTTTTTCATTGAAAAGAAGTTTAGTTTCTTAGAAATTTACACCAAAAAATATTTCAAAATAAAAAATAATAAAAGCCCAACTGGTCCAAACATAAGGGTGAGAATAAAACATGGAATTTGCCACCAATAGCTTATTTGCAACTCGTTGGCAGCATTTTTTATGTAGATACCAATCATTAAATCGAAAGCTAAATAATGAATCCAACCGATAAGCACACCTTTAGGGTTTTTGAAAAGATTTATCACTCCTCCTAGAGTAGAAAAGCCTCCTTTTGGATATTTTTCATCACTAATGTTTTTCTGAAAAAAGAGCAAATATGCATATAATCCACACAAAAGTGTAACATTTATGCTCATCACCACATCATTTGCTTGTTTCCAATTTGGCAGAAAAACCAGAATTGCCCAGCCAAATAGGGCAATATAAGTTGCAATTTGAAAGAAAATAGAGAGTTTTTTCATTTTATGACAAAATAGGTTTAATAACTTTTCCTGCCACATCAGTCAGGCGATATGGGCGGCCTTGAAAGGCATAAGTCAATTTTTCGTGATCGAAACCCATAAGGTTCAGAATCGTTGCTTGAAGGTCGTGTACGTGTGTGCGGTCTTTTATACCATAATAACCCAAGTCGTCGGTTTCGCCAAAAGTCATGCCTTTTTTCAAGCCACCACCTGCCATAAATACAGTAAAAGCATCTAAATGATGGTCCCGCCCTTTGAATGGAAGCGTTTGTCCATCACGGTTTTCTTGCATGGGAGTTCTGCCAAATTCACCGCCCCAAACCACCAAAGTTTCGTCGAGTAAACCTCTCATTTTTAGGTCTTTTAGCAAGCCTGTAACTGCTTGGTCGGTTGTGCGGCATAAATCTTTGAAACCTCCATCCAAAGCCAATTCTTTGTTTGTGCCGTGTGCATCCCAGCCCCAATGAAAAAGCTGTACAAATCGCACGCCGTTTTCTACTAAACGTCTGGCTAACAGGCAGTTATTGGCAAAAGAACCTTCGCCAGGCACTGCTCCATACATATTTCTTACCCACTCAGGTTCTTTGCTTGTGTCCATCACCTCGGGTACTGAAACTTGCATTCTAAACGCCATTTCGTACTGCGAAATTCGAGTCAAAATTTCGGGGTCTTGTACCGCTTCGTATTGTTGTTTATTTATTTCGTTGATAGCCTCAATCGTGTTTTTTCTAATATCGCGACTCATGCCATGAGGGTCAGAAACATATAAAACTGGGTCGCCTCCTGTGCGGCATTGCACACCTTGATAAATGGAAGGTAAAAAACCACTTCCCCACACACTTTTTCCTGCATCTGGGCTTTTTCCACCAGAGGCTAAAACTATAAATCCTGGGAGACTTTGATTTTCAGAGCCTAAGCCATAAACCGACCAAGCTCCCATACTCGGACGACCCAAACGAGGGCTGCCAGTGTGCATCAAAAGTTGGGCAGGGGCGTGGTTGAACTGGTCGGTGTACATAGCTTTCAAGAAAGTCAGGTCATCGGCAACTTCGGGCAAATAGGGGAGGAAATCCGAAATTAATGCACCCGATTTTCCATGTTGTTTGAATTGGCTGATTGAGCCAAGCATTTTGGGAACACCTCTAATAAATGCAAATTTTTTCCCCTCCAAAAACTCCTGTGGGCAGTCTTGTCCATCGAATTTTTGTAGTTCGGGTTTATAATCAAATAATTCTAATTGCGATGGAGCTCCCGCCATGTGAATATATATCACTTGCTTTACTTTCGGAGCAAAATGTGGCGTTTTTGGAAACATTGGGTCAGTCGCAAGTGATTGATTATCAGCACTTTTGCCAAAGCAACCGCCCATCATTGAGCCAAATGCCATTGCTCCCAAACCTGTGGTACAAGTTTGCAAAAAATGCCGACGAGTTTGATACTCTGCTTCTTTTTGTAAAAATTCTTTGATTAGTTTTTGCATCGTTTGTAGTGAATTTTGTTACAAGTTACATAAGTTATTTGTAAATAAAAAAATATCATAACTTGCTGTGTTTAATTCTTCTCCTTACTTTTTTTCAAAGAAACATTCATTTTCTGAACGCATTTTTTGAAGTAAATGTTTTTCATAAAAATCAATATAATAACCTAAATTTTTAGCAAAAAATGATACTTAAACGTAATGCAACTGCCGTGTGGCAAGGAACGGGCAAAGAAGGTGCTGGACACTTGACAACCCAAAGTACAGTTTTAGACAAAACTCAATATTCGTTCAATACTCGTTTTGCCGATGGTGTTGGCACAAATCCAGAGGAATTGCTTGCTGCTGCTCATGCGGGTTGCTTTACAATGAAACTAAGTTTCAATCTTTCAGGAGCTGGTTTTACGCCTGAAAACTTAGAAACAAAATGTGTAATTACCCTTGAAAGTAGTGGAATTACAAGTTCACATTTAACTTTGGTTGCCGCTGTGCCGGGTATTGCTAAAGAACAATTTGACGCACTTGTGGCTGATGCTGAGGCTAATTGTCCTATTTCAAAATTATATAATACTGCTATTACAGTAGATGCAACATTGTTATAAATAGTATGATTTTATTGAATACTTTTCTTAAAAAAATGACAGAAAAAAACTTTTTTGTCATTTTTTTTTATTTTTATCAAATAAGTTTCATTTTTTTTTGAAAATACGAAAAACATAATTTACATTTGTAAATCAAATAAAAACCAAACCCAAAAAAAATGACTTTCCTAAAACTTCTTTCAAAAATAAGTATTTTAGTGCTTATTTTTAATTCTACTTATGGTCAAACTGACAGCAAGTTAAGAACCTTAAGAAATAAAGTAAACGAACTTTCTCGCCTTAATAATCAACTTAGCGAAGAAAACATCAATTTGCATAATTATATGCGTAAATCTAATCAAACTATTTCAAATGTAAGAGATTCGATTAACGCACAATTAAAGGAAAACAATCTATTAACATTAGAAAGTAAAAAATGGCAAGAAGCAACTTTCAATGTAAATAAAAGTTTGCAGGCTTCACAAAAAGATGTAGTTTCGGCTCAAGACGAAATCAGAAAAATGAAGTACGAAATTGAAATTTTGAAAGACCCCAACATTCTTAGAATTTATAACGAATCAGCTGCAAAAGTCAAAGAAGGGCTTATTGCAAGGCTTTCGGAAAGTAGTTTGGGCTTTCAATTTGATGAAGAGAATGGAGGAATCAAGGCAACCAAGCAATTTGGCAATGATACTGAAGCCTGGTGGGTCTTCGACAAGACAATTGATATACTTTTAGAACTAAATCTCAAAGTTATGCCCCATTTATATGACCCTAATCGCTCAATGGTTTATGGTTCTACCAATTTATTAGAGAAAGTTCGATACAGCAATAAGCAATATTCTCCACAAGATGATATTGATAAAATAAGGCTTTACCAAGAGAAAGCAATCCGAATTCTCGAAACTAATATTCGTAAATTAAGTGTGAAGTAAAAAATAAACTATTGATAGTCAATGATTTATGAAATAAAATATCGTGCCTTACCCAAAATATAAATATAATGAAAAAAATAATACTGGCTTTTTTGATATGCCCTTTTGTAGTTTTTGCTCAAACAACAACTTTTATTGGAAAAGTAACCAGAGCTGAAAACAATGAAGTCTTAATTGGAGCTTCGGTTTCTATAAAAGGCACAACTCGTGGCACAATTACCGATGTTTCGGGAAAATACAAGCTTTCAGGAAAAGGAGAAGATGTAACTTTAGTAGCCAAATATATAGGCTTTAAAGACCGTGAAGTTGTAGTAAAAATCAATAACAGAGATAGAATTACAGTTGATTTTACCTTAGTTAGCAATGATACACAGCTACAAGATGTGGTGGTAACTGCCAATAAAACTGAAGAGTTTTTGCAAAAAGTCAATGTGGCTGCAACCGTAATTTCGAGCAAAGACATTGAGCAACGTACTTCTTATAGCACTTTAGATGCACTGAAAGATGCTCCATTAGTTTTGACAGATTCGTGGGTAGCTTCTCAAACTTCTTTTTCGATAAGAGGTTTAGCCAATAACTTTGACAACGTGGGATTTGAATCAACTGTCGGTTTATATATTGATGATGTTTATTTTTCACGTGGATTTGCTTTTAATTCTTCTCTTTTTGATATTGACCGTATCGAAGTTTTGCGTGGACCACAAGGAACGCTGTTTGGTAAAAATACCATTGGAGGTGTAGTAAATGTTATTTCAGAAAAACCCGAATGGGCAAATAATGGACAAATCGAAATTGTGGGAGGCAATTATAATTATTTTCAAATGAGAGGAAAATGGAATTATCAACTTGTCAAAAATAAGCTCTCAATGCGTGTAACTGGAGCTTTGACTAAACGTGATGGCTATATAAAAGACCCTAATCCAGATTTTAATAAACTGAACAAAACAGATTTTAATGGTTTTAGAGCGTCTTTATTTTATACGCCCAATAACAAAACTGATGTAACTCTGAAAGGTTATTATGGCAAAGATAAGAAGAATGAACAAACGATGATTTTTCTTAGTGGCGAGGATGAAAACCCACTTGGTGTAGGAGCAACGGACATAAATTCAACAGCTAAAAGTATAGCATTGCCCTATTATCGTAATCAAGCAGGCGGAATGTTACGTTTGAATAGAAAAGTGGGTGAAAATACTTTTACTTCCATTTCCGCAGTGAATAAATCAGAAGATTTTACTCGCCAAGATTTTGATGAATCAATTGTTGATGCAGCACGTTGGGGACGAAAGCAAAGCCTTCAGAATTTCAGTCAAGAGTTTAGAATTGTTTCGCCAAGAGGCGATGAACGTACATTATCTTATCTTGGTGGTTTGTATTTTTTGAGCGAACGTATAAAAGGTTTAGATACGAGTTCGATAAATGAAGGATTTTTACCTTATGCTCGAAAATATTTAGATAGCAAAGTGCCTGACATCAAAGGTTTTCAAGAAACATATGATGTGCATAGCGATATTCAGTCTGTTTCGTTTGCTGCATTTGCTTCAGGAACTTATAAATTATCTGAAAAACTTAAAGTAAATGCGGGTATGCGTTTCACTTCTGAAGCACGTAAGTTTTCTTTTTATGAAAACATCGGCTATTTCAATTATAATGGCAAGCCCGTAAAACTAATGGATGAATTTGCTACTCAAGTCGGTTCTGCAAAAAATCCACTTACTCGCTCGACCAACGACAATGTTTTGACTTATGACATTAGCCTCGATTATAAAGTTTCTTCCTATATATTAACTTACATAAAATACGTTAAGGGATTTAAAGGAACAGGTTTTAATACTTCCGTTACAAGAGATGTTACAGGTAGTGCCTTGGTTTTCAAACCTGAATTTGTTACAAGTTTTGAAGCAGGTTTCAAGTCTAAATTTAGTAATCGAATGAAACTAAATGCGGCGGTTTTCTATAATAATTACTTGAATAAGCAAGAATTCTTGGACCAAGGCTCAACTGTAACAATCTTAAATGCTGAAAAAACAGGTGGAATGGGTGCAGAAGTTGAGTTTTCGGCAATGGTAAATAATTTTCGTTTTGATATTTCGGGTGGAGTTATTGACATGAAATACAAGAAATTTATATTTGGTGAAGATGAAAATGGCGAAATAATTGACTTTTCTGGAAACAAACTTTTGAAAGCTCCTAATGCAACCCTATCGATTGCTCCTTCATATAATTATAGTTTGAAAGATAAATACAAAGTTATGTTTGGTGTAAATCTAAATTATGTAGGAAAAGCCTATAACGATATTAGTAATTCTGAAATTATTGCTCGCCAAGCCTCAACTATTTTCAATAGTCGTATTTCATTAATGCCTAAAAATGGCAAATGGAGCATAGCACTTTGGGGTAAAAATCTTACAAATCAAGTGTTTTATCAACATGGATGGGAGTACGATTGGGGAAACCAAGTTTCATTGAGTCGCCCACGTACTTATGGAATAGAAATGTATTTAAATTTCTTTTAATTGAAGGTTCAAATTGACAAAAAAAAGTCCGAAATTTAATTCAGAATTTCGGACTTTTTGATTCAATATAAAACAGGATTCATAGCCGTATCGATTATTTCACCCACTTTGGCTCCTGGACACCAAGTATGCCAGTCATTTTCTTGGTTTTGGTTTTCGGGTTGTTGCAAAACCATATCTTTATCCATATAAATAACCGTCATTACTTTTCGTACTTGGTTGGTAATATTTGCCCCAGCTCTGTGAAATACCCAACCTGAATGAAAGCTAACTTCACCCAAATCGAAAGGCTCAATTACATGTTCAAAATCGGTAACTCTGAGTTTTTCACCGATGAGTTTTTCGCTATCATCACCAATTTTTAAATCTCTCCCTTCTACAATTCGGTGGCTACCAGAACTAAATTCGAGTGGACCCATTTCAAAAGGTACTTCCTGCAAAGGAATCCAAGCAGTTACTGTTTTGTCGCTACTCAAGGGCCAGTAATATTGGTCAGCATGCCAAGGAGTAATACCTCCACCACCTTCTTTAAATAAGGCTTGGTCGTGGTACATTCGCACACCATCAACTTGCATCAAGTCGGCGGCAATTTTTGCCAATCGCTTGCTGAAAACAAAATCTTGAGCTTCGGAATTTTCACGCCAAAGGTTGAATAATTGCAAAAAAGCCTTACCATAAGTGTCTCTTTCGTCCACTTTGGTAGTAACTTTGTTCATTTTTTCAACTTGCTTCGAGATTACTTCGTTGTAAAAAGCCAATGTTTCGGCATCAAAAACATTTTTGAGTTTGATGAAACGATTTTTTTCGAAGAAATCAATTTGCTCTTTGCTTAGCTCGTAAGGAGTTTCTAAAGTTTTCATTGAGATTAATGGTATTTAAACTTTATTTTTAGATAACAGTAATTCTAAATCAGCATTGACCATTTCGGCACATAAAGATTTTAAGTTGTATTTTGGACACCATTTGAGTAATTGATGTGCCTTTGTAGGATTTCCGATTGAATAATTTAGTTCTGTGGGGCGAAAAAAAGATGGGTCAACCGCTACAACTGTTTGTCCCTTAGGAATTTTGTATTTTGGATTTTGGCATGAAACAACAATTGCTTTTTCGTCAATTCCTACCCCTTCAAAATGAAGACTTACACCAATTTCTGCAAAAGATAATTTCACAAAATCTCTAATAGAAGTGTTCATTCCAGATGCAATTACAAAATCATCAGCTTGTTCTTGTTGAAGAATCAACCACATCGCTTCTACATAATCTTTGGCGTGTCCCCAATCTCTTTGAGCATCTAAATTGCCTAAAAATATACACTTTTCTATACCAAAAGCTATTTTTGCTGTGCTAACTGTGATTTTTCTGGTAACAAAATTTTCTCCACGTATGGGCGACTCATGGTTAAAAAGAATACCTGTGGAAGTGAATAATTGATAGTTCTCTCGATAATTTAAAGTTGCCCAAAACGCCATTACCTTAGCGGTGCTATAAATGCTTCGAGGACGAAAAGGGGTTTGTTCACTTGCACCAATTTGTTCGGTACCTCCAAAACACTCTCCCGAACCTGCACAAAAAAACTTGATAGGTGTTTTAGATAATCGAATAACTTCAAGTACATTCAGTGTTCCAAGAGCAATACTTTCTATGGTTTTGACTGGTTGTTGGAGTGATAACGCTACTGAACTTTGCCCTGCCAAATTATAAATTTCATCAGGTTGAATTCGACTTATTACTTCTAAAGTATTTTGATAATCATTGATATTTATTGTCACTAATTGCACATGAGGAAGTATATTGAGTCTTTGAAGGTTTTCAAAAGAATTTGAATCAACATTTCGAGAACCTCCAAATACCTCATATCCTTTTGAAAGAAGCAATGCCGAAAGGTATGCCCCATCTTGCCCCGATACTCCACAAATTAGTGCTTTTCTCATGAAATATTGTTCAACTTTTTATAGCGAGCCAAATCAGACTGTATCATATCTGTAACTAAGCCTTTCAAATCATATTTTGGTTTCCAGCCAAGTTTTTCTTGAGATTTTGTAGGGTCGCCTATTAATAAATCAACTTCAGTTGGGCGGAAATAACGCTCATTAATGCCAACAACTTGTTTGCCAATTGGCAACTGGTGTGCCGGATTATTACAAGCAGTTACAACTCCAATTTCATTGATACCTATGCCAGAAAATTCGATTTCAATGCCCAATTCGGCAAAAGCCAATTTTAAAAAATCTCTAATAGAAGTAGTTGTTCCAGTGGCAATTACAAAATCTTCGGGTATTTCTTGTTGAAGAATTAACCACATAGCTTCTACGTAATCTTTGGCGTGTCCCCAATCTCTACGTGCATCAAGATTTCCCAAATAGATACAATCTTCTTTTCCAAACAAAATATTGATGATGCCAAGTGTGATTTTGCGAGTTACGAATGTTTCACCTCTCAATGGTGATTCATGGTTGAATAAAATTCCATTACACGCAAACATTTGATAAGCTTCACGGTAATTTACTGTTATCCAATAACCATAAAGTTTGGCAACTGCATAAGGCGAGCGAGGATAAAAAGGCGTTGTTTCACTTTGTGGAACTGCCTGAACTAAGCCATAAAGTTCCGAAGTTGAAGCTTGATAAATACGAGTTTTGTGTGTCAAATTTAATATTCTGACAGCCTCCAAAATTCGGAGTGTACCTAATCCATCAACTTGAGCGGTATATTCGGGTTCGTCAAAACTTACTTTTACGTGCGACATTGCACCTAAATTATAAATTTCATCGGGTTGGATTTCTTGAATTAATCTTATAATGTTTGAAGAATCAGCTAAATCGCCAAAATGTAGATGAAAATTTTTAGCATCATATAAGTGGTCAATTCGTTGAGTATTAAAACTTGATGCTCTACGCTTAACTCCGTGAACTTCATATCCTTTTTGTAGGAGTAACTCGGCTAAATATGCACCATCTTGACCTGTTATTCCTGTAATTAAGGCTTTTTTCATTGGATATTTTGAATTTTTTAGAGAGGAGTTGGCTGGAATTGATTTAGCTACTCAACATTAGATTTTACAAATGACAGACTTATTTTTGAAGAAAATTTCAGAAAATTTCCTTAGATTTTTTACAAAATTACGAAATTTGCTTGTAAATCTGAATATGTTCATTCGTAAATTTTTCCCACGAAAATTTGCTGGCTTGAATCAGTGCCTTTTTTGCTAAATCTTTATGAAAGGCATCATCTTGATAAATTTTGAGCATCGAAATCGAAATCGAAGTAACATCGTTAGAATCAACCAAGATTCCTGCATCACCAACTACTTCTGGAATCGAACTATTGTTTGATGAAATGACCGGAATTCCACATTGCATTGCTTCCAAAGGCGGAAGTCCAAACCCTTCATAGTGTGAAGGATAAACAAATCCTCGTGCCGATGAATACAATGCCGCCAAATCTTCGTCTGCAGCATAGCCTGTAATAATTATTTTGTTTTTAATGTTTGGATTTACTTCAATTTCTTTGAAAATTGCGTCAAAATCCCAACCTTTTGTGCCTACCAAAACAAGGTTCAAATCTTCAATTTTTTCTTGTTGCACCATGCTCGCAAATGCCCGAATAGTGCTTTCAATATTTTTGCGAGGCTCTAAAGTTGACAATGAAAGAAAATACTTTTGGTCAGTCGGTATTTTGTATTTTTTTAATATTCTTTCAGCTTTTGCTCTGTCGTGTTCTTGGTAAAATGTTTCTTTTGACGCTGCCAAAGGCACAACAAAAACTCTTGTTGGGTCAATGCCAGTAACGTTGCACAAGTCATTTTTTGTTGATTCTGAAATACAAATAGGAAAAGTGTTTTCATCAATACTGGCTACGATTTTTTCCATCATCATTTTATTCCAAGGACCAAAATAATGAGGAAACAAAATCGGAATCATGTCATAAATGGTAATGACTTTTTTTGGTTTTGATAGTCCACTTAGCTCATTTGGAAGAGGTAAAAAAGGTGAATGAAATATATCGTAGTCAGAAATAATGCTTGGATTTAAGCTAAATTTTGGCTTGACATAACCACGTGTTCGAACAAAAATCTCTCTCACAGCCTTCTGTGGCATTGATTTTAATGGAAAAATGGAAATAATGCCATTTTCAATTTTAGCTCCAATTTTATCAATATTTTTATTGACAAAATTGAAATGAGTTTCTGGATAATATTTTTTTAAATATTTCAACATTTCAGGTAAATGTTCAACATTTCCTAAAGATAACTCTATCTCTGAACTATCGTTTAAACCTTTAAAAAGTTCTTCGGCAACTCTAAAAATACCTGTTCTTGCTGTTTCGTGATAATAACTTAAACCTATAACTGAGGCATCCAAAATGACTTTATTCATGTAAAATTTGATGTTCGTTTTGAAAAACACTATAACTTATACCCAAATTTTTCAATTTCTTTTTTCCAGAAATCTGTATCGTAAATATCCCAAGCATGACAACCAAAAGGCAAGCCTCCGTTGAGTTTGTAGGCTTTTTCGGGTAAATGCTCGACCGCAAATTTCAAGGCAATTTTCCAATCAGGAATTTTGAGTTGAGGCACATAACGATTTAGCTCAATGCACCAAAACATATCTTCATTATAGGCAGGGTGCGTTTTGACTTTCTCTAAATATTCGGCAATTTTTTGCTTATTTTTTGGAATAAAACTCAATAATTTCTTAGTCTTTCTTAACGAAAATCCACCATTGCCAACCGAGCGTTTCATAATGATTTCCTTTGGACCAAATTTGCCATAAAGGTCTTCTTTTAAGTCAAACCACAAGGCTATTTTCTTCTTAAAATTCCAAATGAATTCTTGAATTTTTGAGTTAAAATCAATTTCTATTCTCCACGGAGCTCCAATATAATCATAGCCCTTTGCACACCATTCATTCAATTCATCTCGAAAAACAAAAGCATCTAATTGATAAATGAGCATATATTCATAAGCCAAAAAACGACTATAAAACTCTTCAGAAAGTAACAAACGATTATAAGAAAGTGTACTTTTGAAATAGGCATCATCAAAATTTTCAAATTTTATTTGCGGATATTTTTCTTGTAAATAGTTGATATTCAGCGATTTAGGTTTAATAATCAAAACTGGATAATGCCCAAGAACAGCCATTCCTTGCGAAAGAGAAATCTCTTCAGTATGACTCAGTTTTTCTTGATAAATCGGAATAACTATGCAGACGCCCACTCGTTTTGGCTGTTAGCCGTTAGCAATTAGCTATTGGCTTTTATTAAATGATAAAAAACTTTTTTTGTTTGCTAACAGCTAATCGCTAAAAGCTAATTGCTCTTTATATTATCGTCCCACCATCAATGGCAAATATGCCACCAGTTGTATAGCCAGATGCCGCCGAAGCTAAATATAGTGCCATTGGCGAAATCTCATCAACAGTTCCCATACGGGCAATTGGGAGGTTTTTAGTAAAATGATTTAAGGTTTTGTCATTGTCCCAAAGTGCCTGACTGAACTTGGTTTTTATCAAACCCGGAGCAATTGCATTAACTCTGATGCCATCAACGCCCCATTCTTTTGCCAAAACTTTGGTAAGCATATTCAGTGAAGCCTTGCTCACACTATACATTCCCAAACCTGGGTCTGGCGTATGTCCAGCAATGCTACTAATATTAATGACACTTCCACCACCACGAGATTTCATGCTTGGATAAGCCATTTTTGCCAATTCAAAAGGAGCTTTGACATTTATTTGCATGATTTTGTCGAATGCACTTTCCGAACATTCCAACGAAGGACCATAGGCTGGATTTGTGGCAGCGTTATTGACTAAAATATCAATTCCACCGTAAATTTCAATCGTTTTTTCAACCAAGTTTTGTAGTTGATCCATATCGCCAGTGTGTGCTGCAATGCCAACGCACTCGCCACCTTCGGCTCTTATTTCTTTTGCCAATTCATCCAAATCAGCTTGTTTTCTGCTACTTACGACAACTTTTGCCCCGTTTGCTGCATAAATTCGGGCAATTGCCTCGCCAATTCCTTTGCTTGCTCCTGTGATTACAGCAACTTTTCCTGTTAAATCAAATGTGTTTTTCATAGTTTTTATACCCCAAACCGACCCATCGAACTGTCCCTAAAGGGGCTTTATTAATTTGTTGATTTTTTTTCTTAAATTATTTTTTCTCACAAAAATATACTATTTCTTCACTCGGCAAAGAATATCTTTTTACCAAATCTTTCGACATTTTCAATACAAAATCATCTTCTGTTACCTTAAAACCTGCTTTTTCTAATTCTTGACCATAATCTCGTCCGAAAAGACGAAGGTGGTCATTTTGCCAGAAAACTCGTTCACGCTCACGTGGGTCGGTGATGCTTGAATCTTCAAAAGTATGTGCTTTTGTCCAATCTTGTGGCGACTGAATAATTGCCCAACCATTAGGTTTCAGCACTCTATAAAGTTCCGACATCGCTTTGTGGTAGTTGTCCACGTGTTCCATTACGTGGTTGCAAATCGCCACATCAAAAGTATTTGCCTCAAAGGGAATGTCGTGAATATCCATTTTTACTTTTGCCAAAGGTGACTCGATATCTGCTGTGATATAATCCAAGTTTTTCATTGCTTCAAAACGGTCAATAAAGCAATATTCGGGAGCAACATGAAGCACTTTTAGGTGTTTTGCTGAATAAAAATTAGTGCGTTGTTTCATGTACAAAGCCATCAAACGGTGTCTTTCGAGAGCCAAACAGTTTGGGCAAAGTGCATTCGGGCGAGAAACTAATCGCCCGTAAGGCATGAATTTCGTTAGTTTTACTTCACAAACAGGGCATTCAACATTATTTCCTTTCAAGAAAAAAGTATAGATTTTTAGCGGAATATGGCTAAATAATTGAAGGTATTTTCGAGGTACAAATCGGAGTAAAAAACTAATAATTTTTCCCATGTGGTGAGAGTTCTGAATTCTGAGTTCTGAGTTCTGAGTTTTTGTAAAAATAAAAGAACATCGCAAATATATGGCAAAGTGCTGATTATAAGCACTTTACAGAAAAAACGATTGCGAAATTGTTAATTGATAATTGATATTTGTATCAATTTTGTTCCAAAATTAGTTATTTTTGTGTTCAGTTTTAACACCAATCACAATAAAAGATTTAAAGCAATGGAAGTAAAAAAACAAAAACCACCTGGCAGAAAGCTTTTGAAACACATGAGTTTATATACAAAATGGTTAATTTCTTCAATCGGAGGGTTAGCAATAATAGGTTTTGGACTATGTGTTTTCGGTGAGGCATCTAATCTAAAGCATACAAATGCACCATTTCTTCGTTGGTTTTTACTTGGCACCTACAGCCTCATTATGATAAATGGAGGATTATGTGTTTTCGGTCAAGCAATTATTTTTAAAGTTAAAATACAAAACAAAAAATTGATTAAAAAAGCTTTGAAACAACGTGCTAAACGTGCTACTAAGAAATTGACAATTACTAAAATGGAAGTGCCGAAAACTGAGTAATTTTAATACACCAACTCCAAACCTAATTTTTCTCGCAGTTCTAATAAGACAGGATTTTTGTTGGCTAAAAATTCAAACTTTTCTTGGGCAGTATATGGGCGACGTTCTCCAGAAGTTTCTACAATTTCTGCAGAAATCTGAATTGCCGAATTACGCAGTTTTTTACGAAGAAAAACCGCCAAATCTTGCTTAAGTTGGGTCAGAGTATCTAACTGGATTTGGTTGTCTAATAACAATTTTAAAGTTGTTCCTTCTAACTCAAAATCTCGTTTAAGCATCACTTTTAGTGTTTCATTATCACGAGTGTCTGCAAAATAATGAAGCCCTTTTTGCATATCTTCAAAAGTAAATACTTCGCTAAAAGTTTGTGTATTGGCTTGATTATCAGTATTTTGTGTATTTTCTGAATTAGAATTTTGTTTTGGAGTTTCCAAATCAACAGTAGAACGTAACTTGGAAATGCCTGATGAAGGTCGAGCAAATGCTTGAGGTGCAGAAACTGGATTTTCTCTAACTTGTTCTACCTTTTCAACAATTGCAGGTGCATAAACTGGGGTAGGTTTTGCCTCAATTGGAGCGTTTTGAACAGGAATGTTTTTTACAAGAATTTCAGCTTTTACACTACTGTTTTTTTTTTCGTCCCCATTGCTGGGTAGCTCACTTAGGTTTAAAACTTGGTGAATCTGCGACATTTTCATCAGCCCAATTTCTATATGTAAACGCTGGTTTTTGGCAGATTTATAATTCAAATCAAGCTGACTGCCAATACTTAATGAGGAGAAAATATATGCCAAGGATAGTTTTTCGGATTGCTCCAAATATCGCCTTTGGATTGATTCTGCAACTTGTAATAATTTAACCGTTTGAGGATCTTTGCTCACCATCAAATTTCGAAAATGTTCGTTTAAACCAACGGCAAATTGATGTCCATCAAAGCCTTTTTCAAGAATTTCGTCATACAATAAAAATGCTTCCGAAATATTTCCAGATGCCAACGAATTGACCATTTTGAAATAATAATCGTAATCAAGAATATGTAAATTTTCTAAGACAGCATTATAAGTAATTTCTGAACCAGAAGAGAAAGTTACGTTCAAATCGAACATCGAAAGGGCATCTCTCAAACCTCCATCAGCTTTCTGTGCAATTAGTTCAAGTGCTTGATAGTCAGCACTTACGTTTTCTTTTTTAGCGACATTTGCCAAATGGTCGGCAATGTCTTTTATTTGAATTCTATTAAAATCAAAAATCTGACAGCGGCTCAAAATCGTAGGCAAGATTTTGTGTTTTTCCGTGGTAGCCAAAATAAAAATCGCATAACTTGGCGGCTCTTCTAAGGTTTTCAAAAACGCATTGAAAGCCGATTGCGAAAGCATGTGAACCTCATCAATGATATAAACTTTGTATTTGCCATGCTGAGGAGGAAACCGAACTTGGTCAGTCAGGTTTCTGATGTCTTCCACCGAATTGTTGGAGGCGGCATCAAGCTCATGGATATTGAAAGAGGCATTATTATTGAAACTTTTGCAAGATTCGCAGGCGTTGCAGGGCGAAATATCTTCGGCAAGATTCTGACAATTGATTGTTTTAGCTAAAATTCGGGCACAGGTTGTTTTTCCAACACCACGAGGACCACAAAACAAAAATGCTTGAGCCAAATGATTGGTTCGGATTGCATTTTGAAGGGTTGTCGTGATGTGAGATTGACCAACTACGGCATCAAAAGTAATTGGGCGGTATTTTCGTGCTGAAACAACAAATTTTTCCATGCCGCAAGTTACAAAAAAAAATGATTTGCTGACTTAATTTTGGAATTCTGATGACAGTTTATGTTGAATTTCTTATTTTGAGATTAGGTTTATTCAGCAATTTGATAAGCTAAAATATTTTTTCTGTCGAAACTTAATTTTATCTTTGCAAGGCCAGATATGAATAAAAAATGCCCCGATATAAAAGCAAATCGAGTGATAACTTCTATGAACCATCGAGGGTCAGACAAAAGTATTGTACCAAAAATCATTGAAAAAATGATAAGTGTATAACCGAAATATAATTGTCGGAAAAGTCCATCATTCTCTCTTTTTAATGAAATAAAAAGTAAAATTGTGCCTGCCTGAATAGCAATAATATAAATCAACCAATTCTCAAATCCACTTATCATAAAACTTACGCCGATAGCTAATAAGAAATAATTGAAAGCCCATCGAAACAATCTTCCCGAAAGACTAAGCGTATTTTTTATATCTTGATAAAGTATATTTATAAAAAAAGTGCTTTTTAAAATTATTAAAAACCTATAGATATTTTGCTGAGAAGACCAATGGCTATAAAAGAAATAACTTGCCAACGAAGCTGTAATCAGAGCAAAAATTAACATCAAATGACGATTGGAAAAAGTTGACCTTGGAAGAATCCACAAGAGTAGCACAAACATCAGTATTGGCCTCAACCATTGACTAATTGCTTGACCAGGTATGATACAATGAATCAAATCAAAAATGGAAAGTGCAACAAAAACAAGCAGAATAGCTTTTTTAGGAGAAATCATTTTTATAGTTTTTTGGGGTTCTTAGAGTAAAATTACTATTTTTGTTCAAAAAAAACCATTTTTTTTGTACTTTTTCTTGAAAGAAAATTTTTTTATGATTAACGTTTTTTCTGCACGATTTTTGCTAATAAATAAGTTTTACAGTAAAAATGATTCAAACATTGTAAAAATACTTTTGCTTTGTATTTAGTTTAAAAATAGAGAATGAACCTTTCAAAATATACTCTTTTAGCATTTTCTTTAGTAATTATCTTTTTTTCCTGTGGCAAAAAAGAGATAACATTATTGAAAGAAAAAACTGTTGTTGTAACACAAAAGCTGTGTTATCCAAAAAGTGCTGACCACGGGCATGGTATAGTTTATAATTTTAGCTATGATGCCAAAAATCTTTTGACAACAATAGATGGTTTTCCTGATTTTGATTTTATAGTTTACGAAAATGGTTTGCCCAAAAAAGCTACCAATTCGCTTGATAAATCTTATTATGTTGGCTTCGATTATGACACCAAAGGAGCATTATCACAAATCAATTTTGTAGGAAAAGACAGTCGTGGAAAGGCTTTTGAGTTTAAAAGTAAAGTTTATACAAACACAAAAAAACAAATAGAAAAAATTGATTTATTATTACCTGTTTTTGATGAAATAATTGTTACAAAACTGGAATATGATGTCAACGGAAATACAAAAAAAATAAGTTTGATTGATGGAACTAAGACCAAAGTATTATTAGAAAACTTAACTTTTGATGATAAAAAATCTCCTTATTTGAATACTCCTATGGGCAATGTAATGGCATATTTCTCTATATTTTCGGCAACAATTGGTGCAGAAAATACTACTTATTTTTCTAATAAAAACAATGCAACTTCCACAAAAATCTACTCCGAAAATGGCGATGTGTTGTTTAACTACAAATACGAATACAATGCCACTGGCTACCCTACAAAGGCAATAATCTCCCGAAAGGCCGAAGGAAAAACCGAAAATTATGAAGAAAATTTTGTGTATGATTGTAAGTAAGAAATAAGACTATTAAATTTAATACAATTAATAACTACCTAATTATCAATGCTTTAAGGTAATAATCGAAATACTTACAAAACTTTTTCCCCGTAATTCCAGCAAAATTCTGTACCTTTGCATCCCGTAATCAAAGACACAAAAACTCATGTCAGTAAACGGGAACACACGCACCCCAAAGTATATTTTCGTAACAGGCGGCGTAACATCTTCACTCGGAAAAGGCATTATTGCCTCCTCTCTTGCCAAATTGCTGCAAGCAAGAGGTTTATCTGTAACCATTCAAAAATTTGACCCGTACATTAATATTGACCCGGGAACACTCAATCCTTATGAGCATGGCGAATGTTATGTAACAGATGACGGTGCAGAAACCGACCTCGACTTGGGGCATTATGAGCGTTTTTTGAATGTGCCAACTTCACAAGCCAACAATGTAACCACTGGTCGTATATATAATAATGTAATCACCAATGAGCGAAAAGGCGTTTATCTTGGAAAAACCGTTCAGGTAATTCCGCATATTACTGACGAAATCAAGCGAAATATTCTTCAATTAGGGGAAACAGGCAATTTCGACATCATTATTACCGAACTTGGCGGTTGTGTTGGCGACATTGAATCGTTGCCATTTGTAGAAGCGGTGCGTCAATTAAAATGGGATTTAGGTTCAGATAATTTACTTACAATTCACCTTACGCTTATTCCGTATCTTGCCTCTGCAGGCGAGCTAAAAACTAAACCTACACAACATTCTGTAAAGATGTTACAAGAATCGGGCGTACAACCCGACATCATTGTTTGTCGTACAGAGCATCCTTTGCCAGTCGAAATTCGTAGAAAAATAGCACTTTTTTGTAATGTTGAGCAAAATTCGGTCATCGAAGCAATGGACGCTGAAACGATTTATGATGTTCCATTGTTGATGCAGAAAGAAAGACTCGACCAGCGAGTGCTTTATATGCTGGATATTTATAACGACCAAGATGCCGACATGGAATCTTGGAAAGGATTTTTAGATAGATTCAAAAACCCTGTTGAGTATATCAAGATTGGTTTGGTAGGAAAATACATTGAGTTGAAAGATGCTTATAAGTCAATTATCGAATCTTTTATTCATGCTGGTGCTGCCAATAAATGTAAAGTTACGCTCGAATGGATTCATTCAGAAAGCCTTGAAGTTGATAATATTGCCGAGAAATTTTCAGGTTTAGATGGTGTTTTGGTTGCTCCGGGTTTTGGAGAAAGAGGTATTGAAGGTAAAATTGAAGCAGTACGTTATGTGCGTGAAAACAATATTCCGTTTTTTGGAATTTGTTTAGGAATGCAAATGGCTTGTATCGAATTTGCAAGAAATGTGATTGGTTTACCAGAAGCTCATTCAACAGAAATGTGTCCTGAAACCAAGTTTCCAGTTATAGACTTAATGGAAGAGCAAAAAACTGTAACGGACAAAGGCGGCACGATGCGTTTGGGTTCATATAATTGCAAAACAAAAGATAAAACATTGGCTCGCAAGATTTATGGCAAAGCGAATATCACTGAGCGTCATCGCCACCGTTGGGAGTTTAATAATAAATATTTGAAAGATTTTGAAGCAGCGGGAATGGTGGTTTCGGGAGTAAATCCAGAAAGTGGCTTGGTCGAAATCATTGAATTGCCAAATCACCCATATTTTATAGGTGTGCAGTTTCACCCCGAATTAAAAAGTACCGTAATGACACCACACCCACTTTTTGTGAATTTTGTTAAAGCCGCAATTGAATATTCGGCAAGCAAGAAATAGCAATTAGGAAATACAATGAATCTTTGCGAATTTTGTAGTGTTTTTAATAAAAAAAGTAATTATTTAGACATATAAATAATCAAATAAATCTAAATAATTGCTTTAATCATAGTCTTTTTTTACGTATTTAAAAACTTAATGGAAAAATTAGTAGATAAAAATCAACTCATTGGTATAGCGTTGATGATGTGTTTGTGGGCGGGTTATATGTATTTGAGTCCTGAAGCCCCAGTTGAAACTCCTGCACCAGTTGCCCAAAAAACTGCCGCAAAAACAATAACAGCTCCCGATGCTCTGAAAGACACTCTTGCCCTCAAAGCTGCTTTTGGCGATTTTGCTGCCGCAGCAATAGGTACTTCACAAGATATTGTAGTAGAAAACCAAGATGCAAAATATACATTTAGCACTTTTGGAGGTGCAATCAAGCAAGTTGTTTTGAAAAACTACTCAACTTATGCAGATTTTAAGGCAGGTTCTAAAAATCCGATGGTGCTGATTGATGAAAAAAGCTCATCAATGAACCTCGAAATTCAGACAAACAAAGGTAAAGTTGATTTGAAAAAACTTTATTATTCAACTGATAGCAAGCCAAGCGTTATTAAAGAAGGGGATTCTACTAAAGTCGTTTTTAAATTACAAATTGCTGATAATCAATACGTTGAACAAGTTTATACCATCAAAGGCAAAGGTTTTATAGTTGATTATGACGTAAATTTAGTTGGAATGGATGCCCTTGTACAGAACCAACCTGTACGTTTTTTCTGGCAAGACAATCTCAAAGTTTTAGAACATGATATTTCTGAAAATAGAAAATCTGCACAAATCAATTTCTGGAATGCCAAAGATGATGAATTTGATGATTTAGGAGCAAATGCAGCAGGAAATGAAGATGAAAGTATAGCTGATCCAGTCAAATGGTATTCGTTTAAACAAAAATATTTTGTTACGGGTTTTGTGGCTAAAAATCAGCCAATGACTTCTGCAAAATTGAAACTTGTTACACCCGAATTGGACAGTAGCATAGTAAAAATAGTTGAAGTTGATGCAGTTTTGCCTATTTCAGACATGAAAACGGGCAAGGGAAATTACCGTTTTTACTTTGGTCCAAATGAATATGATATTGTCAAAAACGTAGCTGATGGCTTCCACCGTAATGTTTATTTGGGGTATGATTTTGTAAAACCTATCAACCGATTCGTTTTTGTGCCATTGTTCAATTTGGCAGAAACTTTTATGAGTAATTATGGTTTGCTTATCATTGTGGTTGTAATTATTTTGAAAACATTACTTACACCTTTGATTTATAAATCGTACATTAGTTCTGCTAAAATGCGTGTAATGGCTCCAGAGCTTGCTGAATTGAAAGAAAAAGTAGGCGATGACCAAGTAAAAATGCAGCAAGAGCAAATGAAGTTGTATCAACAGGTGGGTGTAAATCCATTGAGCGGGTGCATTCCGATGTTGTTGCAAATGCCAATTTTGATGTCGGTTTTCTTCTTGTTTCCAAACATGATTATGTTCCGTCAGAAAAACTTTTTGTGGGCTTCTGACCTTTCAACGTATGATTATCCAATTAGTTGGGCTACAAATTTACCAGTTGTTGGCAATCATATTAGTTTATTTGTGGTACTAATGACACTTTCGAGTTTGGCATTTACTTATTACAATAATCAAATCACGCCTGACCAACCTGGCCCGATTGATATGAAGAAAATGAGTTATGTATTTCCAATCGTTTTCTTTTTTGTATTAAATAGTTTTCCAGCTGCATTAAGTTTTTATTATTTAGTGTCAAATGTCGTAACAATCGCTCAACAACAAATTGTACGTCGTTTCGTTGATGAAGATAAGATTCGCAAGATTTTGGATGATAATAAAATTAAATTTCATGCGAATCCGCAAGCGGCTAAAAAAGGGAAATTTGCTCAATTTATGGAAAAACAAGTGAAAATGGCAGAAGAAACGCGTCAATTGCAGAATAACGATAAGAAAAAGAAAAAATAACAAAACCCCACCCCAACCCTCCCCAAAAGGGATGGCTTTTTTAAAAAGCATAGCTTTTTTCTTTTTTACCCCCTCCCTTTTGGGGAGGGTCGGGGTGGGGTTCTAACCTAAACTAAAACCTATGAAAAGGTCACCTAATCTTTTCATCCTTTTGCTGTTATCTTACTCTACGATAGCTCAACATGTTATCCTTATTGAGAAAGAATATGCTTTAAAATACAAAAAATCGGTACAACTTTATGCCGACCAGAAGTATTTTGAAGCAAAAGACGAACTCACTCCCCTCGCAGGTCGGAGATATAGTAATTCGATGGTCCCTTTTGTGCATTATTACCATGCTCTTTGTTCATTCAAATTACAAAAGTACTTCGATTCTCGTACGATGCTTCGCCAGCTTTTTGAGCGTTTTCCTGACTGGAGAAAAATAGATGAGGCATATTATTTATATGCCAATGCTTGCTTTGCCGAAAATTATGTTGATGAGGGGATGCAATCTGTAAATCGTATTTCGACAAGTGCTTTAAAGCACGACCTCGAAAATATGCAATATTTTTATTTTAGTAAATACAAAGACCCCTCTCAACTCAAGCAATTCAATCAGAAATTTCCAAATAGTATTATTGTTGCTCAACTATTAGTTGATAATATTCAAAAAAACAGGTTTGCCAGTCGAGAAGATTTAGAGCTTTCTGATAGACTTACCAACCAATTTAATTTAGGAGAAATAAGCATTACCCCTAAAAAGACCACAACAAAAAAAGAAAGTAATGGTGTAATAAATATAGCTATACTTTTGCCTTTTCGCCTTGTTGAATTTGACCCTGCTAAAAACAATCGTGCCAATCAATATATCTATGATATGTATGCAGGCATGAAATTGGCAAAGGAAAAATTAGAAATGGATCAAATTAATGTCAATTTATTTACCTTTGATATTGACCGTGATGCAAATTTGGTTACTGAATTAGTCAATAATAGTAATTTTACTCAAATTGATTTAATAGTTGGACCACTATACCCTGAGGCTAATAAAATAGCCAATACTTTTGCAAAATCAAATGAAGTTGTTCAGGTGCATCCATTGTCGAATAATAAACAATTGATTGCCAATGACAAAGCAACTTTTTTGGCGTCCCCATCTTATGAAATGCAAGCTACAAAAGCTTTGGAATATATCAATTCACAAAATACACCTCGCTCTGTCGCTATTTACTTTGGGAATACTCGTAAAGACTCAACTTTTGCTTATATTTATCGTGATAAAGCTTTAGAAAATGGAATAGATGTAACAGTCATAAAGCGATTTACTGTTGCCGAAGACATTGATATTAGACGCAAACCCGGGCATATTTTCATTTCTGGGAGTGATAATTCGTTTGGTTCGAAGGTTATCAATGGTTTAGATAAAAAGAAGATAGTTGCACCCATTATGGCCGCTTCTTCGGCGTTTGATTTTGAAGGTTCATCTCTTGGGATTTTCAATCGTCAATTGTATTTAATTCAGTTAGATTACATCAACCGAGAGAAAGAGGAAGTTAAAAATTTTCGTAGTAGTTATATCAACGACCAAAACATTGCCCCTTCATATTATGGATTTTGGGGCTATGATATGCTTCTTTTTTATGGTCGAATGTTGAATTCGGGCAAAGGTAAGCTTCGAAATAATTTAGATGCGATAGAATACACACAAGGGTATGTACTTGATGGTTTTGACTATACAAATGGTTCAAATGAAAACAAAATCGTACCTATAATTAAATATCAAGATGGGAAATTTATAGAAGTTGCGAGATAAAAACTTTCCAAAAGTTATACAAAAAAAAAGAGATACTTTTCGAGCATCTCTTTTTTTTATTAGCAAAATTTGAACTATCAGTATTAAAATTGATAATTGAAATTATTTTGCAAATTCAGCTTTTAAAACTTCAATATCAACACGCTTAATGTCTAATTTCAAAGACAAACGTTTGATTGATGCTAAACGGTTTTTAGCTATTGCTTGGTTTCTTCTTGCCTTACGCTTTAATTGAGTTACTGCCATTTTCGTATGTTTTTAAATATTCGTTCTATTTTTCGGAGTGCAAAGTTATGAAAATCAATTAATAATTAATAATTAACAATGACTTTTTTCTGTTATTTTTGTGTCAAATTAATAATTGTCTATTTAAATCGTTGTTTTTGAGTTTTATTTTTCAAAATCAACAAAAACAACAACATGAGTAAACCCAGTTTAGCACGAGGAACACGAGATTTTGGACCTTCGGTAATGGTCAAACGGAATTATATTTTTAGTACAATCAAACGAACTTTCGAGAAATTTGGTTTTCAACCTATTGAAACGCCTACCATTGAAAACCTTTCGGTTTTGATGGGAAAGTACGGCGATGAAGGGGACCAGCTTTTATTTAAAATCTTGAATTCGGGCGATTTTTCTAAAGATTTAACACAAAAAGATTTAGATGAAGGTGCAAAAAAACTCACACACAAAGTTTCAGAAAAAGGACTTCGTTATGACCTAACTGTACCTTTTGCAAGATTTGTGGTAATGAATCGCAACGATTTGGTAATGCCATTTAAGCGTTACCAGATTCAACCAGTTTGGCGTGCCGACCGACCACAAAAAGGGCGTTACCGTGAATTTTATCAATGCGATGCAGATGTTGTTGGAACTGATTCGCTGATTTGTGAAGCTGAAATTGTATTGATGTTGCAAGAAATTTTGCAGAATTTAGGCATCAAAGATTTTACTATAAAAATCAATAATCGAAAAATTTTGTCAGGAATTGCCGAAGTAATTGGCTTAAAAGGTAGCGAAGTGCCTCTGACGGTTGCCATTGATAAATTAGACAAAATCGGGAAAGATAAAGTTGAAGAAGAATTGCGTGAAAGAGGTTTTTCGGAAGAATCAATAGAAAAACTACAGCCTGTTTTTGAAATACAAGGTGCTGATAATCAAGTGTTTAAGAAACTAAAAGATTGGTTGAAAGATTCTGAAATTGGCTTAAATGGAATTGAAGAATTAGAGAAAGTTTGGTCTTTGGTTGAATCCTTTGGTTTAGATAATTCTAAGATGCAACTTGATATTACTTTGGCTCGTGGACTAAGCTATTATACAGGAGCAATTTTTGAAGTAAAAGCCAACGGTGTCCAAATCGGTAGCATTTCGGGTGGCGGACGTTATGATAATCTGACTGAAACTTTCGGAATGATAGGTCTTTCAGGCGTAGGTATTTCGCTGGGCGTTGACCGTATTTTTGATGTGATGGAAGAATTAGGTTTGTTTGTTGATAATCAGGGAGTTACGACTAAAGTTTTATTGACAAACTTTGATGCAGAAGCAGAAAAATATTCATTACCAATTCTCAAAAAACTTCGTGATGTAGGCATCAATGCTGAAATTTACCCTGAATCTGGAAAGCTAAAAAAGCAATTTGATTATGCCAATCGCAAGAATATTCCGTTTGTGGTCGTTGTTGGTTCAGATGAAATGCAAACTGGGGAACTGACCCTCAAAAATATGACTTTGGGCGAGCAGGAAAAGTTAAATATTGAACAAATTATTGAAAAGCTAAAATAAATTTCTATGTTAAAAAATCGAAAATTCATCGCTTACACTTTAGTCATTACCACAACAGTAGTGGCAACTCTATCTTTTTATTTTTGGCAAGTTGCAAATAGTGACAATCTGAATGTTGAAGGAAAAAAAGACTTTGTTTTGTACATTCCTTCTGGCGGAACTTACAAAAACGTAGTAGACTCGCTGCATAAATACAAAATCATTAATGACGAAATTTCTTTTCAGTTTTTATCAAAATGGATGAAATATCCTCAAACGGTGAAAGCTGGGCGTTATATCATAAAGCCAAATTCGGGCAATAAAGAAATTATTTCAAAACTCCGTAAAGGTGAGCAAGATGATGTGAAATTGACTTTCAATAATGTTAGATTAAAGTCAGATTTACTTAAAAAAATGGCAGGTAAATTTGAATTCGACACCGAAAAATTAGTCGAATTGCTCAAAAATGAGGAGGCTTGTCGAAAATATGGCTTCGATACAACGACCATTATGTGTATGTTTTTGCCAAATACCTATTTTGTGCATTGGACAACAACACCCGAGAAATTTATGGGCAGAATGCACGACGAATATAAAAAATACTGGACAGCCGAGCGACTTCAACAAGCCGAAGCTATCAATATGACACCTATTCAAGTTGCAATTTTGGCTTCGATTGTGCAGTCGGAAACCAACAAAACTGACGAAATGCCACGAGTTGCAGGTGCTTATATCAATCGGATGGCAACGAATATGCCTTTACAAGCTGACCCTACAGTGAAATTTGCAGTTGGTGATTTTTCATTACGTCGCATTTTGTTTAAGCATTTGGCTGTAAATTCGCCATATAATACTTACAAGAATACAGGTTTGCCTCCCGGACCAATTGCTTTGCCAGAGCCAAATGCTCTGAATGCCGTTTTGAATTACGAGCGACATAAATACATATACTTTTGTGCAAAAGAAGATTTTTCGGGCTACCATAATTTTGCCGAAACGCTAACTGAACATAATAACAATGCAAAAATATTTCAAGAAGCCTTGAATAAAGCGAATATTATGAAGTGATTTAAGGCGAATATATTTGAAGTTCAATCAAAAAAGCGAAGTAAATGAAAAGTTTACTTCGCTTTTTTGTTAATTTGCCACTACAAACTAAAACTTGAATCATGAAAAAATTACTTTGCTTACTTCTATTCCCATTTTTGACCTTCGCTCAAAAAACAACTGCCGACCTCATTGTGCATAATGCCGTCGTCTATACTGTTGATAATCAATTTGTTACGACCGAAGCTTTTGCTATAAAAGATGGAAAATTCTTGGCAACTGGCACTTCAAAAGACATCTTGGCAAAGTATAATGCCAAACAAAAAATTGATGCCAAAAGTAAACCTGTTTTTCCAGGACTGTATGACCCACACAGCCATTTTATGGGACTTGGGCAAATGCTTAGTCAGTGCGATTTGGTTGAAACTAAATCTTATGAAGAAATAATCGAAAGATTAAAGAAATTTGATTTAGAACACAAAGAAAATCAATGGTTGATTGGTCGTGGTTGGGACCAAAATGACTGGGATATAAAGGTTTTTCCTACAAAAGACTTGCTCGATAAGGCTTTTCCGACAAAACCTGTTGTTTTGACAAGAATTGATGGGCATGCGGCGGTGGTCAATTCAAAAGCCATTGAATTAGCAAAAATATCACCAAATTCAAAGGTAAGCGGTGGTGATGTGGAAGTAATAGATGGACAATTGACTGGGATTTTGGTTGATAATGCTATGGGATTAGTGCGTAGAGTGATTCCGCAAGCGACAGAAACTGACAAGCGAAAAATGCTTTTGGCAGCTCAAAAAGAATGTCTAAAATTAGGTTTGACTACAGTTTCTGATGCTGGACTTAATCAAGATGATATTGAGTTGATTGATAAAATGAACAAAGAAGGTTCGTTGAAAATTCGTAATTACGTCATGGTTTCGCTCGGCATCAGAAATTTAGATTATTATATCAAAAAAGGTATTTATAAAACCGACCGCTTGAATGTGCGTTCATTCAAACTTTATGCCGATGGGGCTTTGGGTTCTCGTGGGGCGTGTTTGTTGAAACCTTATAGCGATGAACCTTCCAAAACTGGTTTTTTGTTACTAAGTGCCAAAGAATTAGAGCGTAGCCTTACCCAAATTTATAATTCAGGTTTTCAAGCAAATACGCATTGCATTGGAGATTCTGCGAATCGCTTAATTTTGGATATTTATGGCAAATTATTAAAGACAAAAAATGACCGTCGTTGGCGAATTGAACACGCACAAGTGGTTGATAATCAGGATGTTACGAAGTTTGGAAAGTATTCGATTATTCCTTCGATTCAAGCAACACATGGCACATCAGATATGTATTGGGCAGACGAAAGGTTGGGCGATGTACGAGTAAAAACTGCTTATGCGTTCCAAGATTTATTGAAACAAAATGGTGTAATTGCCAACGGTAGCGATTTTCCTGTTGAATTTGTGAATCCACTATTTGGTTTTCATTCGGCTGTTGCGAGGCAAGATGCCAAGAATTTTCCCGAAGGAGGTTTTCAAATGGAAAATGCCTTGACTCGTGAGCAAGCCATGCGTGCCATGACGATTTGGAGTGCTTATGCCAATTTTGAAGAAAAAGAACGAGGCAGCATCGAACCTGGAAAAATGGCCGATTTTGTGATTTTAGAAGAAGATTTAATGAAAATCCCGAAAGAAAAACTACGAAATGTGAAGGTTTTGAATACTTTTGTTGGGGGGGAGATGGTATTTTGAAAATGATTTTGGTGGAAATAAACGAATAATAGAATGACATTAAAAGAAGCTGTTTTAAAAAGTTTAGAGGATAGAAATATACCAACAATTTACTCGGAATTGTACAGCCATATAGTTGCCAATAAATATTATGATTTTGGCACTTCAAAGACACCAGCATTTTCCGTTTCAGGTTTATTGACGGATTTTATTCAAAAAGGTGATACAAGGGTAAAACGCATTAAACAAACTAATGGTACTTATGCTTACTATTTAACAAAGAATGAGCAAAATATTGGAATTGATGTTATTGATGAAACAATTGAGATTGAGCAGGTAATACCTGTGAAAATTGCCAAAAATAAGTTTTATGAGGAACGAGATTTGCACAAACTTTTAAGCAGCTACTTGAAGAATATTGGTATTTATTCCAAAACAATTTTTCACGAACAATCAACATTTGGGAAAGATAGTAATCAAACTTGGACACACCCAGATATGGTTGGTATTAAATATTTGAATTTACACTCAAAAGCAAGTCAAAATTTCTTGAAAGCTATTAACCGAGTTGATACTTTCAAATTGAGTTCTTATGAAATCAAAAAAGAAATAAACAGCGATTCCGAACTTAAAAAAGCATTTTTTCAAGCAGTCTCAAATTCAAGTTGGGCAAATTATGGTTATTTAGTGGCTTTTGAATTCAGTGATAGTTTGTTAGAAGAAATAGAACGATTGAATCAATCATTTGGAATTGGTGTAATTGAACTCAATGCAAATCCTTATCAAAGTAAAGTTTTATTTCAACCCAAATACCATGATTTAGATTTTAAAACAATAGATAAACTTTGCAAAATCAATAAAGAATTTGAGAAATTTATTGAACAAACAGAAAAGTTAATGACTGCCGAAGAGCGTTATTATAAATCAACAGAGAAAGAACTTGATGAATTTTGCGATGGTTATTTTGAAAATGATACTGAAATGGAAAAGTATTGTAAAGATAAATATATTCCAGTCGAATAAATTCGTCAAAAAAGTACAAACAACTGATAATCAATTAATTACATTATGATAAACATCCTTTTCGTGTGCCTCGGTAATATTTGTCGTTCGCCAATTGCCGAAGGCACTTTCAGAGAATTAGTCAAAAAACGTGGTTTACAAGATAAATTTTCGTGCGATTCTGCCGGAACTGCGGGCTACCATATTGGGCAATTACCAGACCAACGAACCATGAAAAGTGCCGAAAAACACGGCATCAAACTCACGCATCGTGGGCGTAAACTCTCGGTCGCGGACTTAGATACTTTCGACTATATCATAGTGATGGACGAAGAAAACTTCAAAGATGTCAATGATTTATACTACAAAACTAAGCACAAAACACCTCCTGCTGACAAACTCTTCTTGCTCCGTGACCACGACCCACAAACGCGTGGCATTAGTGAAGTACCGGACCCTTACTACGAATCTGAGCCATTTTTTGAAGATGTTTTTCAAATAGTTTGGCGAAGTAATGAGGCACTTTTAGACTATTTGATAGAAAAACATGGTTTGGTGAAATGAGCATCCATCAAGAAATCCTACGAGTAAACTCCAAAGCATCTTGCCAAAAAATAGTTGATGATATTGGTACTGATGAAGGCCTTTTTGCTGAATTGATTCAACTTTTTTTGAAAGGAGATTGGAGAACTACCCAATGTGCCGCTGGCGTAATTAATCAATGTATTGAGCAAAATCCATTTTTGATAAAACCTTATTTTGGAGATTTTATAAAGAAACTGCAAGAGCCAAATATCCATGATTCTTCCAAACGAAACATTGTGAGAGCTTGGCAATTTGTCGAAATTCCTGAAGAATATATTGGTAAAATCTATGATATTTGTTTTCGTTATTTATCAAGTAACGAAGCTATTGCTATCATTGTTTTTTCGATGACAGTTTGCCATAATATTTCTAAAAAACTCCCCGAATTGAAGTCTGAACTACGTTTTATTCTTGAAGACTTGCTACAAAAACATCAAAATGGTTCGGCAGCAATCAAAAGTAGAGGTAATAAAATTTTAGCTAAATTGAAGAAAAAATGAGTAGATTTGTACATTAAACTATCAAAAATATGAGGCTAATTATTGAACAAATAAATGATCAACAAAAAAAAGCATTTATGGTGGTTGCAAAAGCCATGAATGTGAAGGTGAAAGTTGATAAGGAAGAAAGCAATATTGAGAAAGAACTAAGGCAAGCAATGAAAAATGCTCAATTAGCTTCAGAAGGTAAATATCCATCACGACCAATTGAAGATTTGCTCAATGAACTTTAAAATAAGAACATTAACCGACTTTGACAATTCATTCAAACGGCTTTCCAAAAAACATAAATCTTTGGGGAACGACTTGAAAAAGTTATTGCTTCAACTTCAAGAAAACCCACAATTAGGCACAAGTTTGGGTAATAATTTCTATAAAATTAGACTAAATATTTCTTCAAAATCTTCTGGTAAAAGTGGTGGGGCAAGGCTCATCACTTGCGTAAAAATAATAGATGAACAAATTTTTCTCGCTTATATTTATGATAAAAGTGAGCAAAGTACAGTGTCGGATAAAAGTCTTAAAGATTGGGCAAAATTAATATAACTAAAAAAGGAATTTCCAAAACAATCATGTGTTTGAAAAGCCTCAAAGCATGAAATAATAAATCCCCTTAGAGGCATGGGGCAAAAAAACGATGAGCAAAAAAGTAATATTAATTATCCTCGATGGTTGGGGAATTCCAAAGAAAGGAGAAGAATGGCGTTCGGCAATCGAATCCGCCAATGTGCCATATTTCAGAAAATTGATGAGCGAATACCCAAATAGTACGCTCGAAGCCTGTGGTTCTGCCGTTGGTTTACCTGATGGTCAGATGGGTAACTCGGAAGTTGGACACATGAATTTGGGTGCAGGGCGAGTGGTTTACCAAGAATTAGAAAGGATAAATATTGCTGTAAAAAAAGGAGAATTAGCCAAAGAACCTACTTTGGTTGAGGCTTTTCAGTACGCAAAAGATAATAACAAAAATGTCCATTTCATTGGTCTGGTATCTGATGGGGGCGTTCACTCGCACATCGACCACCTCAAAGGGCTTTGCCGAGCCGCCGATGCTTTTGGTTTGGGCGATGATACTTTCGTTCATGCTTTTACTGATGGACGAGATTGCGACCCAAAAAGTGGCAAAGTTTTCTTGGAAGATTTGCAAAATACCCTTCACCAAACTGGCGTTCGTTTGGCTTCAATTTCGGGGCGATATTATGCCATGGATAGAGACAAGCGTTGGGAGCGTGTAAAAATGGTTTATGATGCAATGGTCAATGGCATTGCGGCAATTGATGATACAATAGACCCAAAATCTGTCAAAAAACTTGATGATGCACGAATGTACGTTGATTCGGACGATGTGCAAGAAATGATGGAATATTACTATGATGAAGGCATCACCGATGAATTTTTGAAGCCAATGGTTATTGTAGATGGAGACACAAATAAGCCAGTTGCCACAATAAAAGAAAGCGATGTAGTCATGTGTTTCAATTTCCGTACCGACCGTGGACGAGAAATTACGGAAGTGCTTACACAGCAAGATTTTCCAGATTTTGGCATGAAAGCCTTGGATTTGCATTATGTAACGATGACGATGTATGATGAAACTTACAAAAATGTCAAGGTTATTTATGAAAAAGACAATCTAAATAATACTTTGGGAGAAGTGTTGGAAAGAGCAGGAAAGAAACAAATCAGAATTGCCGAAACCGAAAAATATCCTCACGTAACTTTCTTCTTTTCGGGCGGACATGAGCAACCTTTTGAAGGTGAAAGTCGCTTGATGTGTCCATCGCCAAAAGATGTTGCTACTTATGATTTGAAACCTCAAATGGCAGCTCTTGACATTGATAATGCCATCATTCCTGAATTGAAAATAGGCGAGGTTGATTTTGTTTGTCTAAATTTTGCAAATCCTGACATGGTGGGGCATACTGGTGTTTTCTCGGCGGTAGTTTCGGCAGTCGAAACCGTTGATAAATGCTTGCAGCAAGTCGTAGAAACGGCTTTAGAAAATGGTTATACATCAATTATTATTGCCGACCATGGCAATGCTGATTATATGATAAATGATGATAAATCGCCAAATACACAACATTCATTAAACCTTGTTCCGTGCATAATTGTTGATAAAAATGAGCGTTTTGAAGTAAAAGATGGCAAATTAGGCGATATTGCACCAACAATTTTGACATTGATGGGTGTAGATATTCCGAAAGAAATGACGGGAGAAATTTTAATTTTGAATGATTGAATGAGCGAATGATAGAATACTTTTAAATAAAAAAGAAGTCCCCAAATAAACATTTTGAGGACTTCTTTTGGTAAAACATAGAATGTTATTAGCAAAGTTTTTAAGAATTCTATCATTCACTCATTCTATCATTGATTTTACCCATAAATCTCTTCTGCAATTTTTGTAAACTCTTCTACTTGAATAGTCTTCTTTTCAACTGCAATATTTGCTTTCAAAAACGCACGAATTTTCTTGCTATATGCACGGTCAGTATAACGACGTACGGCATTATCTTTGTTTTCTTTCAAAGTTTTCTTTGCCATCGTGTCAAGCATTTCTTCCAAACCATCGTAAGAATATGAACCAAAATAATTACGCATTTCGGCTTTTACTTCTTCCAAAATATCAGCATATTCTAATTTTACATCATTATTTGCCGACACTTCATTACGAATCAAATCCATGCGTAAACCTTTGGCAAAACCTTCATAATCTTTCTCAATATCTTCTTCCGTAAACTTGCCTTCATTGATTGTAAACAACCATTTTTTCAAGAAAGTATCAGGCAATTCGATATGAATATTGTCCAAAACCGTCTTTTCAACCTCATAATCCATCAAATAGTCGCTTTCACGCACATAATTTTCTTTGATAACTTTGTGAAGTTCAGCTCTAAATTCCTCTTCATTTGTAGCTTTTCCTTCACCAATAGCTTTATCAAAAAGTTCTTGGTCAAGTTCGGCAGGAGTTGTACGAGTAATATTTTCAACAGTTAATTCAAATTCGCCAGTCAAAGCGGCAGCTTCTTCTTCCGTTTTTCCAGTAGCAAAACCCAAGTCTTTTGTATTGGCAAAAATTGACTGAATATCAAACTTCACGCTACTACCTTTTTCTAAACCCTTGAAAATATGAAAAGCACTTTCAAGCACTCTTCCTGTAGGAATTGTGGCATCTTTTGATTCAAATTCAGACGATTCTTGCTTCAAAATGCCAAAAATCATGTCATCTTTTTCTACTTCTTCGGCATCAACATCTTTGCCAAATCGTACCTTTACATCTTCAATTGCCTTTGAAATTTGCTCTTCTGAAGGCTCAATTTCGTAAGAATTGATGGCAGGAATTGCCGATAAATCTACCTTAAAATCTGATGCTGTACCAATATTATATTCAAAAGAAAACTCTTTTTGATTATCCCAATCAATGTCTTTCGCTGCCTCATTATCAGGCAAGGGGTCGCCAACAACTTTCAATTTATTATTGGTGATGTAATCATTGACAGTTTTCGATACCAAATTGATTACTTCATCAACCAAAATGCTCTTGCCGTGCAAACGCTGAATATGCTCTTTTGGCACCATTCCCGGGCGAAAACCTTTGATTTGAGCAGTTTTGCTATATTGTTTGATTTTTTTATCAACTTCGGGCTTGTAGTCTGCCTCGATAAGTGTTACTTTCAATCTGCCTTCGGTAGAAGAAATTCTATCTAATGTAGTTTCCATTTAGGATGTTTTGATTTTGTTGCTTTTAGCACTTGGCTATTAGCTTTTAGCTTTAAAAAACGAACTTTGAACTTTTTTTTACTTCAAACAAGAATTTAGATTAGCATCTTGCAAAAAGCTAAATGCCAAAAGCTAATAGCCAATAGCACCGTCAATAATTTAAAAAACCCCCTGACCATGCAATGTTCAGAGGGTTATTCGTACGGGCGAAGGGACTCGAACCCCCACACCTTGCGGCACCAGATCCTAAGTCTGGCACGTCTACCAATTTCGCCACGCCCGCATATCAATTTGGCAATTATCAATTAACAATTTTCAGAAAAAAAACTGATTTGCTAACTATTTAACTACTTATTGGGCTGCAAAGGTAAGAAGTTTTTTTAGAAGTGTCAATCGAAAGCTAAAAAAATATTTTTAAAGGTGATTTTTAGCACTATTCAACAAAAATAATTTGTTCCTAAAGCCACATTTATTAACTTAGTGTTAAGAATACAACAAAATCTGACAACTTATAATTATGGGGGTGATAGAGGAAATTTTAACGGAAGAACAACGACCGAAAGAATCAATGATTGATTTGGAGCAAGAACGATTGCAGATTTTGGCAAAATATCGGCAATTGCTAAGGGCAGCAAAACCTGTGCTGAAAGATAATGATGCCAAATTGATAAAAAAAGCCTTTGAGATTTCGATGGAGGCTCATAAAGATATGCGTCGGAAATCGGGCGAACCATATATTTTTCATCCGCTGGAAGTTGCTCAAATTTGTGTCGAAGAAATCGGTTTGGGGGCAACTTCAATCATTTGTGCTTTGCTACATGATGTGGTAGAAGATACCGACATGACGCTCAAAGACATTGAGAGAGATTTTGGAAAAAAAGTAGCACAAATCATTGATGGTTTGACCAAAATTTCAGAAAATTTTGAGCAAGGAACTTCGGCTCAGGCAGAAAATTTTCGAAAAATGTTGCTCACTTTGTCAGAAGATGTACGTGTTATTTTGATAAAACTCGCCGACCGTACACACAATATGCGTACTTTGGGCAGCATGGCTCGCAATTCTCAACTCAAAATTGCCCATGAAACTATCTTCATTTACGCCCCGCTTGCTCACCGATTGGGGCTTTATAAAATAAAATCTGAACTCGAAGATTTATACCTTAAATATACAGAGCCAGAAGTTTATAAAGACATTGCAGGAAAACTTAAAAGTTCGAAAGAAAATCGTGACCGTTTCATTGATAATTTTATTAAACCCCTTCAAAAGAAACTCCATGATGCAGATTTGAAATTTCTTATCAAAGGTCGCCCAAAGCATATTTATTCTATTTGGAACAAACTCAAAGCAAATCAGAATGCCTTTGAAGATATTTTCGATTTGTTTGCTATACGAGTTGTTCTGCAAGAAATTCCTACCGAAAAAGAGAAATCTGCCTGTTGGCAAGCATATTCTATTGTTACTGATGAATATAAACCAAACCCCGACCGACTAAAAGATTGGATTTCGATTCCAAAAGCCAATGGCTATGAGTCGTTGCACACGACTGTGATGAGTCATACAGGTCAATGGGTTGAAGTGCAAATTCGTACCGAACGAATGGACGAAATTTCGGAACGAGGCTATGCCGCCCATTTCAAATATAAAGGAAACGACACAACAATTGAAGCCCCGCTTGACCGTTGGATAAATCAAGTACGTGAAACTTTGGAGTCGGGCGATAAGTCGGCAATTGAGTTTTTGGAAGATTTTAGAGGGAATTTCTATAACGAAGAAGTTTTTGTTTTTACGCCCAAAGGCGACCTCAAAGTGCTACGAAAAGGGGCAACTGTACTTGATTTTGCTTTTGAGATTCATACCGATATAGGTAAAAAATGTACAGCCGGTAAAGTAAATAATCAGCTTGTGCCAATAAGTTATGTCATGCAAAATGGCGACCAAGTAGAGATTTTGACGACCAAAAATCAAAAACCCTCAGAAGATTGGCTGCGATTTGTAACAACTTCCAAAGCAAAAGCTCGCATAAAAGATTTGCTAAAAGAAGAAAATAAAGTTTATTTCAGTGACGGAAAAGACATTATTGCAAGGCGTTTCAAGATTTTGGGACTTGAAAATAACCTCGAAACACTCAACCAGCTTCGGGCATATTTCAATAAAAAAGACTATAATGACCTTTATTATAGCTTTGGAAAAGGATATATTCAGCCTGATGAAATTAAAAAATTCAAATCCGACCGTGATGCAAGAATTAATAAACAAGCCAAAATAGAGATAGATAATAAGGCATTTATTGATGCCAAAAGTTTTGAAAAAGAGATAAAAAAAGTAAAAGGTGTTGATACACTTTTTATTGGTGATGATTTTCAAGCAATAGATTTTACATTGGCAAGATGTTGTAGCCCGATTCCGGGCGATGATGTTTTTGGCTTTTTGACTGTGAATGAAGGCATCAAAATTCATCGAAATTCTTGCCCAAATGCACAGCAATTGCTTTCACAATATGGAAATCGAGTAATTAAGGCTCGTTGGTCGTCGCAAGTGGCAAAGGCATTTGTGGCAAGCATTCACCTCGACGGAATTGACCGAATGGGCATGATTCAAGATATTTCTAAAGTTATTTCGTCAGAATTACATATAAATATGCGTTCTTTGGCAGTTGATACAAATGAAGGTATATTTACGGGCGATATTAAACTCTACGTAATGGATACCCGACATTTGGAAACATTGATGCAACAATTGGAAGCAATTGAAGGCATGAATAAAGTTACGAGAGTAGATTCGGAAGGGTAAATGACCTAAAATTAAGATAGAAACTTCATAATCATAGCTATGAAAAAAGTCTTTTTTCTTTTTTTAATAACTTCATTCAATATTTTTGGACAGATAAAGACAAGTCGATTAGATTCCATTTATCATTTCAATTTTTCTAATCCAAAAGATTCAATTCCTTATAGTAGAGTGATTTATAAATATGATAAAAATAACAATGTAATACTATATTTATTCGATAAATGGTCAAAAGTATCTGCTTCTTTTTATCATGTTCGTAAAAATGAATATGCTTTCGATGAAAATAGAAACCGAACACTGTCTTCAAATTATATTTGGAATGAGAGTAAAAATAATTGGGAGGGTGAAAATATTAAATATGAATCGTCCTACAATTTAAATGGAAATAAATCTTTAGAGGTTACTTATTATTGGAATATTGCAAAAAATGATTGGGAAGGTGAAATAAAGTCTGAATATTCTTACAATGAGAATGGAAAAACAACCTTAATTATAGCCAATTATTGGAATACTAATATCAATAATTGGAGTTTAATGTTTAAAAAAGAATATACCTATGATATAAATGGAAATCAAACATCATTAAGTGCTTTTAATTGGAATTCAGAAAGTAGTAAATTGATACTAAGTTCAAAATCGGAAACACAATATATTTATGATGTCAAAAAGAATATAATTTCAAAAACTGTTTATAATTTGGATATTCAGACCAATAAATGGAACGGGATTTCTAAAAATGATTTTGAATTTGATACAAATAATAAAGTAGTTTTATTAACTTCTTATTATTGGATACAAAATAGTTGGCAATTTGCTTCCAAATCTGAAACTACTTATAACGCAAACGGAAATCCTACGTTGGTACTTTTATCTAATTGGGATTTAACTAATAAAGTATGGTATAAGAGTTATAAAGACGAAACAATTTACGATTCGAGTGGAAATAAAATTTTGAGTATTGCTTACCGCTGGGATGATAACCAAAAAAAATGGATTACAGCATCTCGTAAGTATGAATATGCTTACAATTCTAATAATAAAGTTACTTTATATGCTTACTCATACTTGCAAAGTGGGTCAAACATTTGGAAAGAAAAAGAAAGACTTGAGTACCAATATAATATTAATGGAAATCAGGTTTTGAGAAGCTACTATTTTTGGACTGATGATTTAATTGGTTCACCCAAAGAAGTTGAAGAATATGATGATAAAGGAAATATAATTTCACGTTATGGCTTTATATGGAATACTCTCCTAAATGATTGGGAACCTCAAACCAAATACATAAATAAGCATGATGCTGATAAAAATTTAGTCTTATCAACTTATTATGACTATGATTTAGGTATAAAGAACTGGCAAGTATCTTTTAAATCATTTTACTACAATTCAAAAATTCTTTCAAAAAATGCCTATTTGTCTTCATTAAAATTAAGTGAAGGAACACTTGATATTCCTTTTGATAGTACAAAATTTGTTTATAATGTTAAAAATCTACCCAAAATTCCTGAAATATTTTTTACATCTTCTGACAAAAATGCCAAAGTAAGTATTGAAAATGCTACTAATATTTTGTCTGAGAAAGAATCTGACCGAACTGCAACTATAAAAGTTGTTGCCGAAGATGGTATTACAACTCAAATATATAAGCTTATTTTTGTCCAACTAATTCTTTCTACCGAGCCTTCTGATATTACTTTGCAGATTTATCCAAATCCGAGTACCGACAAAGTTATTATTAAAACCAATCTTATGCCCCCTTATGATTTGCGTTTAAATAATATAAGTGGTCAAGAAATAATTAAAGTTTTAGCAATACAAACAAAAGAGTACGAATTATCTTTGCAAGGATTTGCCAAAGGAGTTTATATTTTAGAATTTTCGAATGGCACAAAAGTATTTCGCACAAAGGTTGTGAAACAATAATTTTATGAAAAACTTTAATTTCCTTCTTTTCCTAATTGTATTTTCCAACGTTGTAGTTTTTGCCCAAAAAGCAGATTCATTATATGCAAAGCGTGTTTTTTTGGCTACATATATATATAAGGATGGATTTAAACAATCTAATGCTAAAGTAATGAGTTTGTATAAAAAAACTTGGCAACCAAAAATTAAATATCAATGGTCGAATTATTTGAAGCCAATTGGACCAGTTGTGGCAGTAGGAGGTGTTGGATTATCAATAATTGCCCTAAAAGGTGTAGATGCAACGGCAATAATTGATGGAAAAAAAGTTGATTACAAAATAAGAAGTTTGCCCAAACTTTTGGCTGGTTTAGCACTTGTTGTGGGTGGTTTGAGCATGGTTGAATCGTCCAATGAACTTGTTCAACATTCAGTAGATATTTATAATTCGATGTTGAAACCTGCAAAAAAAACTACGTTTAAATCAAATATTGAAAGTATAAAATTTGGAATTACAGAAAGCAATGCAGTGGGCTTTTGTTTTACTTTAAAATAAGATTACATACGATTTACAATATTTTCACTACTTTTGTACTTTGTTTTGACAAATTAGTAGCCCATCAATGAATATTTTAGGAATTTCTGCCTTTTATCACGATTCAGCAGCCGCAATTATACAAAATGGTGAGATTATCGCCGCAGCCCAAGAAGAAAGATTTACTCGAATCAAGCATGACCCTGCATTTCCAAGCAATGCTGTAAAGTTTTGCCTTGATTATGCTGGTCTGACTTTAGATAAAATTGATGCCATCGTTTTTTATGATAAACCCCTGTTGAAATTTGAGCGTTTGCTCGAAACTTACTATGGTTTTTCTCCGAAAGGTCTGAAATCTTTCTTGACAGCCATTCCAGTTTGGTTGAAAGAAAAGATGTTTTTGAAGCGGATGCTGCATGAAGAATTAGAAAAAATCGGCAATTATGACAAGAAAAAAAGCAAACTACTTTTTCCCGAACACCATCTTTCTCATGCTGCAAGTGCCTTTTATCCTTCTCCGTTTGAAGAAGCTGCAATTTTGACAATTGATGGCGTAGGAGAGTGGGCAACTGCCTCAATTTGCTACGGAAAAGGCAAAGAAATGACGATTTTGAAGGAATTGCACTTTCCACATTCGCTTGGACTTTTGTATTCTGCGGTTACTTATTACTGCGGTTTTATGGTCAATTCGGGCGAGTACAAACTCATGGGGTTAGCACCGTATGGTAGTCATGGCTCTGAGCAAGTGGCACGTTTTGTTGCAATTATCAAGAAAGAATTAGTTGATATAAAAGAAGATGGTTCGATTTGGTTGAACCAAGAATATTTCAATTATGCAACAGGTTTACGCATGGTGCATGATGATAAATGGGAAAAGATTTTAGGTTTCAAACGCCGTGAATCTGAGAGCCTTTTGGAGCAAATTCATTGCGATTTTGCTTTGGCGATTCAGGAAGTTACGGAGGAAGTCGTCATAAAAATGGCACAAGAAGCCAAACGTTTGACAGGCTCAAAAAACCTTTGTTTGGCAGGAGGTGTTGCACTTAATTGTGTAGCCAATGGCAAGCTACAAAAGACCAATATTTTTGAAAACGTTTATATCCAACCTGCCGCTGGCGATGCAGGCGGAGCTTTAGGAGCAGCTCAAGCAGCCTATTATATTTATTATGGTGCAGAAAGAAAATTAACGCTAAATGCTATTGACGAAATGAAAGGCTCGTATTTAGGGCCTGAATTTTCGGACCTAGAAACGCAGCAAATGGCAAGGAAATATGCCGCATCGTATCAATATTTCGAGAATTTTGATGAATTGGCTACCAAAACTGCGGCAATATTGGCAGATGGAAATGTAGTTGGTTGGTTTCAAGGACGCATGGAATTTGGTCCACGTGCTTTAGGGGGAAGGAGTATTTTAGGTGATGCAAGAAATCCAGAAATGCAGAAAAAATTGAATTTGAAGATAAAATATCGAGAAGGATTCAGACCATTTGCACCGTCGGTTTTGGCAGAAGACATGCAGGAATATTTTGAGTGCGAAACACCTTCACCTTATATGCTTTTGGTGCATGGTGTCAATGAAAAACGTCGTACCAAGTTTCCCGCAAGTTACGAAAATCTGCCTATGATGGAAAAATTGTACTTCCTTCGTTCAGATTTACCTTCAATTACGCACATTGATTATTCGGCAAGAATTCAGACTGTTCACAAAGAAACAAATCCACAATATTGGACATTGATAAATGAATTTAAGAAACAAACAGGCTATGGCGTAATTGTAAATACAAGTTTCAATGTGCGTGGCGAACCAATTGTTTGCACGCCAGAAGATGCCTATAAGTGCCTTATGCGTACAGAGATGGACTTTTTGGTAGTTGGGAATTTCCTTTTCGACAAAAAAACACAACCACAATGGACAGAATCTGACAAGTGGAAAGAAGAGTATAAATTGGATTAACTCCCAACACTCAAGCACCCCCCCGCCCCTGAAGGGGTGTTTTTAAAAAATACTTTTAATCTTAAACCCCCCTTTAGGGGACGGGGGTCTTATTATGGAATTTTTATCAGACCTTTGGAATTTTATTAAAGAACGAAAAAAATGGTGGCTTATGCCTATGATTGTCGTTCTATTATTGATTGGTGTACTAATAGTTATTGGCGGAGGCTCTGCCATTGCACCATTTATTTACACTTTATTTTAGCTGTAAGCTTTTAGCTGTTGGCTATTAGCTTTTTGTGGAATTATTGTGTTTGTCAAATAAGAGTTTATTTTTTTTAAGCTAATAGCTGAACGCTAATAGCCAAAAGCTAAAACATGAAAAAACAAAATAACAAAGAAATCATTCTCACAATAGTTGTGGGTTTGTTGGTATTCTTTTATTTTTTCAAATCACCTTGGTTGTTCAATACTGCCTTGGTTTTGGGCATTTTAGGCGTATTTTCAGAATTTGTTTCTGAAAAAATTGCTTGGGTTTGGCTGAAAATTGCTGAAATTTTGGGCAGAATCAATTCAACAATATTATTGAGTTTGATATTTTTTATTTTCTTGACACCACTTGCTTTATTGATGAGAATGTTGAAAAAATCTGATTCTTTGAAATTGAAAAAGATTTCTGGAAGTGTTTATAATGAGCGTAATCATACTTTTGTAGCCAAAGATTTGGAGAATACGTGGTGATTTTTCAAGAAATTATTTTCAAAAAGCACTGCCCAAAATCAGTGCTTTTTGTATTTATTTGAGAAAAAATTATCTCTTTTCGTTAAGCTGCTAAAAATATTTAATTTTTTATAAACTGCTGATTATAAGTATTTTAAAAACAATTATTCGTCATTCGTCAATTGGATAATTCGTAATTACTACTTAAATTGTTACTTAGGTTTTTTCTTTGTAATTTTACTCGAAAATCATATTGAAACCTCGCAAATAAAATGATTGTAAATGCTTCAAACTACAGTTCAGCAAAAAGTATTTTTACGGCGTATTTAGAAACTAAACAACTCCGAAAAACACCCGAAAGATTTGCTATTTTGGAAGAAATATACTCTCGTGATGACCATTTCGAGGTGGAAGATTTGTATATTTCAATGAAAAACAAGAAATATCAAGTTAGTCGTGCAACAGTTTATAATACCTTAGATTTATTGACCGAATGTAGCTTAGTAACAAAACATCAATTTGGCAAAAATCTTGCTCAGTACGAAAAATCTTACGGAAATCGTCAGCACGACCACTTGATTTGTACAGATTGCCACAAAGTTTCGGAGTTTTGCGACCCTCGCATTCAAAATATTCAATCTATGGTGGGCGAAATGCTTCATTTTAAAGTAATGCACCATTCTCTGATTTTTTATGGTTCATGTGAAAGAGAGAATTGTGAAAATAAAGTCTTGGTAAATTAAAAATAAATTGGTTAAATAAATTTTTAGTTTGCAGTAAATAATAATGATTAATTCTGCACGCTACATTCTACATTCAAAAAATGATTGACATTCTCTTAGGTTTACAATGGGGCGACGAAGGCAAAGGCAAAATCGTTGATGTACTTGCTCCTGATTATCAAGTAGTTGCACGTTTTCAGGGTGGACCAAATGCTGGGCATACCCTCGAATTCAACGGCAACAAACACGTACTTCACCAAATTCCGTCGGGCATTTTTCGTTCCGATTGCCTGAATGTCATAGGAAATGGTGTAGTGCTTGACCCAATTATTTTCAGAAAAGAAATCGAGGCTTTGGCAAAGTATAATCTCGAACTTCGCAAGAATTTAGTTATTTCTAAAAAAACTGCGGTCATTATTCCAACGCATCGCTTACTGGATGCGGCTTATGAAAAAGCCAAAGGTGATGCCAAAATAGGTTCAACTTTGAAAGGAATTGGACCAGCATATTCCGACAAAGTTGCTCGTCAAGGTTTGCGTTTGGGAGATATTCTTTCACCAAATTTCAAAGAAAAATACAATGCTTTGCTTGAAAAACACATTCAAATATTAGAATTTTACAAATTTGATTATGATTTGACCGAAGCTGAAAAAGACTTTTTCTCTGCAGTTGAATTTATCAAGGAATTCGATTTGAGAGATACCGAATATGTGGTAAATGATGCAATGAAAAGTGGTCAAAAAGTTTTGGCTGAAGGTGCTCAAGGTTCATTGTTAGATATTGATTTTGGTTCATATCCTTTCGTAACAAGCTCCAGCACTACTGCTGCCGGTGTTTGCTCAGGTTTGGGTGTTGCTCCAAATACGATTGGAGAGGTATTTGGAATTTTCAAAGCCTATTGTACTCGTGTTGGAAGTGGTCCTTTTCCAACCGAATTGCATGATGCTTTGGGTGAAAAAATCCGTCAAGAAGGGCGTGAATTTGGTTCAACAACTGGTCGCCCCCGTCGTACGGGTTGGTTAGATTTGCCAGCCTTGAAATACAGCATTATGCTCAATGGAGTTACGCAATTGATAATGATGAAAGTTGATGTGTTGAACATCTTGGACGAAGTAAAAATTTGTACAAACTACCGTTTACCAGATGGAACAATAACCGAGCAAATGCCTTTTGATTTGACCGATACGGACGTTGAACCAATCTACAAATCATTCAAAGGTTGGGAATGTTCACTTGAAAACTTGCATACTTACGACCAGCTTCCTTCCGAACTTTCAGCTTATATTGATTATTTGGAAGAAGTTTTAGAAATACCTATAAGTTTTATTTCAACTGGACCTGACCGTGAAGCTGTTATTTTGCGTGAAGCTGTTCTGGCTTAAATATACAAACTCCATGTCATGCTTTTTCTGCCGAAATGGAATTGCATGGCATGGATTCATAGGGACTTACTATTTCTATCCACAATTTAGTTATACATGAAATGACTGCCAATTTAGCCAATTATATTTTCAACAAAGAAACACTCTACCGCAACTTTGCAATAGAAGCAAAAACGGTAGAGGTTGAAAAGATTGTTGATGAAAAACCAAAAGCTGTTCAAGAAAAAACAACACCTATATCTTCTGTTAAACTCCCAAATATTCTTCTAAAAAACAAAATTTTGATTCTCACAGAAACAATTTCTGATAGTGAAAAAGCCTTTCTTTCAAAGATTTTAAATGCAATTGGGACGAACTTAGAACAAGTAGATTTAATAGAACTTTCGAAAGTGCAAAGTATTGATTATCAGGACTTTATCGCTCAAAATGTTACTCAAAAATTCATAAGTTTTGGCGTAGGTTTGGGGAAATTAGATTGGAATATATTACTTAATTTATACCAAATAAAGAATGTTGATGGAGTTGATTTTTTGCTTTCAGACGAACTAAGAATTATTGAAGCAGATATTCAATTAAAGAAAACGCTGTGGGGAGAATTAAAGAAAATGTTTGAAAATTAAGAAATTCTCCCAAAACAAAAAAAACAATTTAGGCTACAAAACTGTTGAATAATTATCAAATGATAATTTATGATTACACAGTCTGATTTAAAAAAATACCGTGCTTTGGGTGATGAGGATGCCGATAAAATTATACAGCAATTAGTAGAGCAAGAAGGCATAGGGTTTGTTCGGCAAATGATGCCTTATTTGTCTGATTATCAGGATGTTAGCTTTCAAAATCAACCAAATATTCTACAAGATTTTCTTTCAAAAAACGCTTTTTTTCCTACCTTTTTCGATAAAAAACAACTCATTCGAGCAACAGATTTTTACCGTGAAAATCAACAAAATATTGGTTTAGTTTTGGGACTTTATTCGTTGCCTTATTGCTATTTGGGTGCTGACGGAGCGAGGGTTCTTTTTATGTCTGAACGCATCAGAAATGACACTTATAAACGTTTGCTTGAAACTGGAAATTTTTTGAAAGCTGTGATGAGTTTTGACAATTGGTCGGAGCAAAAAATCTTTGCTATTTGCTTGAAAGTCAGGCTTTTACATGCTGCCATTCGATATTTTACATTGCATAGTAATCGCTGGGATATCACTTGGGGATTTCCAATAAATCAGGAAGATATGTTGGGTACAAATATGGCGTTTTCGCTCGTAGTTTTGCGTGGAATGGAAAAATTGGGCTACAAAATTGATGAATCTTACGAAAATGCTTACCTAAATACTTGGAATGTTATTGGTTTTTTATTGGGCGTAAAACCTGAAATTTTGCCAAATAATTATTCCGAAGCTGTAAAAATTGATAGATTAATTTCGCAAAGACAATTTAGACAATCATCTGAAAGTCAGGTACTTACTGCTTCTTTGATTGGCGTAATAAGAGGTTTTGCTCCAAACAAACTTACTGCAGATTTACTGCAAGAACAATCACGATTTTTGCTTGGAAAAAAATATGCAGAAATGCTTGGCATAGAAGAAACAAATATACCAAACACTTTGTTGAAAGTATATAATAAGACCTCAGTTTTGATGTCGAAAATATTTTAAATACCTCACCCAACGGCAGCGGCCGACCGTCCTCCCCAAAAGGAAGGGCTCATGTTTAGAGTAAAATGTCAAAAGAAAAAATAAGACAAGCCTATTCCGAATACTTGCTTGAAAATGGTAAGATTCCAGAATCAATTTTTGTTTTTTGCAAGAAAATAAAAATTAAAGAAAAATCTTTTTATGAAGAATTCGCTTCGTTTTCACAAATAGAAAGTGAGATTTGGAAGGAGTTTTTTATGGAAGCAAGAGTTACGGCAGAAAGTGAAGAGGTTTATCAAAACTACTCAGTTCGAGAGAAAATGTTAGCTTTTTTATATACTTGGATAGAGGTTTTGAAAAATAACCGAAGTTATATTTTGAAAACCTATGAAGGTTTTGAGAAGCCAATTTATATAAAATCGACTCCTCAAATGGCAGATTTTAAAAATTCATTTTTCGATTTTATGAATGAACTTTTGATGGAAGCCCGTGAAACCCGTGAAGTAGAACCAAGGGCAATTCCACAGCTAATGCAGCGGTATCCAGACCTTTTTTGGTTAGAAACCCTCTTTATTTTAGATTTTTGGATAAACGACACAAGTAAAGCTTTCGAGAAAACAGATACTTTGATTGAAAAAGGGGTAAATACCGCCTTTGATTTATTGGCTCGCTCACCCTTCGATGCCTTGTTTGATTTAGGAAAATTTATTTTTCAGAACCGTAAGTAATTTGAGAATGAGTGATTTGGTGCCGCAGTGGAACTGAATGTGTGATTTATTATAGTTGAAGATAATCACTAATTCACTCAATCACACATTCACTCAATAAAAAATATGAATTCACAAGAAAGTATCCCCACATCGAAAGTTGCACGAGCAACACAATTTGCTAAGGCTGGCGTAAAAGTTGGTGGCAATTATATCAAACATTATAGCAAAAAAATCTTTGATTCGTCATTGACAAAAGAGCAACTTCATCAAGAAAATGCTACCGATGTATATGAAACTTTGAGCAATTTGAAAGGTAGTGCTTTGAAAGTTGCTCAAATGATGAGCATGGACAAAAACTTGCTTCCACGTGCCTATACCGACAAATTTGCTATGGCACAATACTCTGCACCGCCCTTGTCTGGACCTTTAGTTATCAAAACTTTCAAGAAATATTTCGATAAATCACCCTCCGAAATGTTTGATACTTTTGACTTGAAAGCCGAAAATGCAGCTTCAATTGGACAAGTGCATAAAGCAACTAAAGATGGTAAAAATTTGGCAGTAAAAATTCAATATCCAGGCATTGCCGACAGTATAAGTTCTGATTTGAAAATGGCTCGACCGCTGGCAGTTCAATTATTAAATTTGAATGATGCCGAAATTGATCGTTATTTTAGGGAGGTAGAAGACAAATTGCTCGAGGAATCGAATTACGATTTAGAGTTGCGGCGTTCAATCCAAATAACAAATGCTTGTAGCCATATTCCAGATTTGTTTTTCCCGAAATACTACCCAGAATACTCCTCTAAGCGTATTTTGACAATGGATTGGATAGAAGGACAGCATTTGAAAGAGTTTTTGGACACCAATCCTTCACAAGAAATTCGAAATAAAATCGGTCAAACGCTTTGGGATTTTTATGATTTTCAGATGCATACGCTTCGTCAAGTGCATGCCGACCCGCATCCAGGAAATTTTTTGATGACAAACGATGGGCGTTTGGGCGTGATAGATTTTGGTTGTGTAAAAGTGATTCCAGAAGATTATTACGACAATTATTTTGCTTTAATAAACCCCGATACGCTGCAAAATGAAGCTGAAATTCAAAGAATTTTCTGGACTTTGGAGTTTATTGTAGAAGAAGATTCACCTAAAAATCGTGTCTTTTTCTCAGATTTATTCAAGAAAATGATTGAATTATTGGGTCGTCCGTTCAATGCCAATACTTTTGATTTTGGACAAAGTGGTTATGTTGAAGAAATTTATAGTTTCTTTGAATATGTTGCCAAAATGCCCGAGCTTCGAGATTCAAAAGCGGCACGTGGTTCGCAGCATGGTTTGTATGTAAATCGAACCTACTTTGGACTTTATACAATTTTAAATGATTTGAAAGCCGAAATAAAAACTACTAAACCAGATTGGTTGACACCGAGGCATTTGAAGGAAGAGTTGGTTTGATTTGTAATGATTTGATATTTATTTTATTCGCCAGTAGAGACGTTGCACTGCAATTCCATTGTGGCAACGTCTCTACTTTTTTTACACCAAATCATTGTATAATTCCACAATTTGGATTTATTTTGTTTAAACTTTTAACCTATAAATCACGTAGAATAATTTTTCAAATTGTTTCTCAAAAGCAATTTGAAATCGTGTTGCCGATTCGATTGCCCTACGAATAAACCTATGAAAATTATCCTAAACCTCCTTTTTTCTTGCTTTTCATTTGCTCTTACAGCACAGAAAACCACTTCAATTTCATCACCAAACAAAGCAATTTCTTTGAAAATCGTTTCTTCTTTAAATGGAAACGTTTCCTATCAAATTTCCTATAAAAACAAAGCAATTATTGAGCCATCAACGCTTGGTTTTTCTTTGAATAAACCAAAAATATTGTTGAATAAATTTGAAATTATTTCAGTTGATTCTTCGACTTTTGATGAAACTTGGAAACCTGTTTGGGGCGAAGTTTCGAGCATTAAAAATAATTATAAAGAGCTAAAAATCAAGCTAAAAGACAAAGTAAAAGCTGAAAATTTAGTGAATATTATCTTTCGAGTTTTTGATGATGGCGTAGGTTTTCGATATGATTTTCCAAAAGAATCAAGTATAAAGCATTTCATTGTGGGCGATGAATTGACACAATTTAATTTGGCAGGAAATCATAAAACGTTTTGGATTCCTGGCGATTATGACACTAATGAATATTTGTACAATACAACCAAATTGAGCGAAATTGATGCTATACGAGCATCTGACAAGGAAACTGATATTGCTTTGAAAGCTGTTATTGGTGCAAATACTGTTCAAACGCCTTTGATGATGCACACAGCGGACGGCATTTATATCAATATTCATGAAGCGGCTTTGGTCAATTATCCAGCCATGAATTTAACTTTAGATAAAAAAACTTTCACTTTTACCTCGCATTTAGTGCCTGATGCCGTGGGTAATAAAGCGTATTTGCAAGCACCATTTCAAACCCCATGGCGAACAATAATTGTGAGCGATAAAGCGACTGAAATTTTGTCTTCAAAAATGATTTTGAACTTAAATGAGCCTTCAAAAATAAAAGATATTTCTTGGATAAAACCGCAAAAATTTATTGGAATGTGGTGGGAGATGCACGTCGGAAAGTCAAATTGGTATAAAGAAGGAAATAAGCATGGAGCAAACACTGAAAACGTAAAAATCTATATAGATTTTGCTGCAAAACATGGTTTTGATGGCGTTTTGGTAGAGGGTTGGAATGAAGGCTGGGAAGATTGGTTTGGCAATTGGAAAGAAAATGTATTCGATTTCGTAACACCGTACAGCGATTATAACATTGATGAATTGACAGCTTATGCCAAGCAGAAAGGTGTCCGAATTATCATGCACCACGAAACTTCTGGTTCAGCTACAAATTATGAACGACATTTTGAAAAAGCCTATCAGTTTATGCAGGAACACAATATTAATACTGTTAAAACTGGTTATGTAGGTCGAATTATTCCACGAGGAGAGCATCATGATAGCCAATGGATGGTGAATCATTACCAGCGAGTTGCCGAAAAAGCTGCCGAATATCACATCATGGTTGAGGCACATGAGCCAGTTCACCCAACTGGTTTGCACAGAACTTTTCCGAATTGGCTTGCCAATGAAGCTGCTCGTGGAAATGAGTTTAATAATGCTCCAAATTTGGGACTTGTGCCAGAACACGAAACGATTTTGCCCTTCACAAGATTAATGGGCGGCCCAATGGATTATACGCCTGGTTTTTTTCATTTTCAACTCAATCAATATGATGCTTCTCGCAAAACGAGGGTAAAAACTACACTTGCCAAACAGTTGGCTTTGTATGTAACAATGTATAGTCCGTTGCAAATGGCAGGAGATTTTCCAGAGAATATTGATAAACATTTAGATGCTTTTCAGTTCATAAAAGATGTGCCAGTTGATTGGGACGATACCAAGATTTTAGAGGCAGAACCAGGCGATTTTATTACGATTGCAAGAAAAGAAAAAGGTAAACAAAATTGGTTTTTAGGAGCAATAACTGACGAAAATACAAGGAAAAGTACAATAAAACTGGGTTTTTTAGAAGGAAATGCAAAATACGAAGCAACGATTTATCAAGATACTGAGAAATCAGATTGGCAAACAAATCCAGAAGCATATAAGATAGAAAAGAGGATTTTAACTAATAAAGATGTGCTTGAATTGAAGTTGGCAAAGGGTGGGGGATGTGCAGTTAGTTTTGTGAAGTTGTAGAATATTAGACAAGTTCAGTCTTCTGTTTTAAAGTAATTTTAGCAATATGAAGTGCCTTAGTTTTTTTTGCTTCATAGATTGCGTTATTTTTTTTCTCATCAAAAATAATATTTTTGATGTAATTTTTATTTTCACTTTTAATACTTGTCATTTCTTTAGTGTTTTTGAAATTATAAAAACCTGTAAAATTCTTATTTGGTTCAAAAGCCTCTATTTGGTCATTTATGAATCCTTGAATTTGAAATTGATGCTTTAATTGAGGATAAAATTTTGAAAAAATAATTCTATAAAGTCTATTACGGCTTGAAGAACTACCTGTAAAAATAACAGTTTTTGTAGAATTATGTTCCAAAAAATCAAATAAAAATCTTAATAACAGTACCCAAAACGAGTTCCATATCTTGATTATTGCTAACATCATTAAAATCAACTTTGCCATTTGATAGTAAATCACCAAATGAAAAATGAATAAAATCAGGCATTCCCTCAAATTGCTCAAAATCAACTACTTTGGTAATTCTTTTATTTGCACTGGTACTTGTAAAAGTATAGCGTTCTTGATTTCCAGATGATTGAAAACTATATATTGGTTTCTCCATCTTGCAAAAATATGAATTTTTATTAAACTTTTTTTCAACTAATTTTGCAAACTTTCTTATTGTTGAAAATTAACCAAAATCATCAAACCATGAAAAAACTAATCATTTTTCTCGCAATTACAGCGATTTTTACCGCTTGTCGTATTTCAAAACCTACAAAAAAGGCTTCAAATGAAATAAATATTACTTTCCTTCACCTCAACGATGTTTATGAAATTTCGGCTTTAGACAACGGAAAAATTGGCGGAATGGCTCGTGTAGCTACCGTCAGGCAAGAGTTATTGAAAGAAAATCCTAATACAGTTACTGTTTTGGCAGGAGATTTTTTGAGCCCCTCAGTAATCGGAACACTTCGCTATGAAGGCAAAGGAATCAAAGGTCGGCAAATGGTAGATGTGATGAATGCAGTTGGAATTGACTGGGTTTGCTTCGGAAATCATGAGTTTGATTTGGACGAAAAAGATTTGCAAGAACGAATAAACGAATCAAAATTTAATTGGCTAAATACCAATGCTTTGGAGAAAATAAATGGCGAATTAGTGCCTTTTGGGAAAGTTGTAAACGGAACTAAAACTTGGTTTGTAAATACTAAGATTTTAACCTTTAAAAATGCCCAAAATGACTCTGTAAAAGTCGGAATGTTTGGTATAGTTTTACCTTCAAATCCGAAAGATTATGTGTGGTATGACGATTTTTTTGAAGCTGCAAAAAAAGCATATTATGAACTAAAACCTCAATGTGATTTTGTTGTAGGATTGACTCATTTAAACAAAGTAGATGATGCAAAATTGGCAGAAATGTTACCTGATTTGAAACTCATCATGGGTGGGCATGACCATGATAATATGATTCAAAAAATAGGCAATATTACCATTGCGAAAGCCGATGCAAATGCCAAGTCTGCATATATTCATAAAATTGTATTTAACAATGATACCAAAGAAGTAAAGGTTAGTTCAGAGTTAAAGAAAATTGATTCGCAAATTACTGATAATCAGGAAGTTGCAGCCGTTGTAAAGAAATGGGAAGGCATAGAAGATGGGGCTTTTAAGGCTTTGGGATTGAATAAAAATGAGGTTCTAGCCGACCTAAAAGAGCCTCTTGATGGGCATGAAAGTACAGTCAGAAATGTGCAGGGAAATATGGGAGCAATGATTGCAAATTCTATGATTTCGGCTTCAACAAATGGCATTGATTGTGCCGTTTTTAATGGTGGTTCGATTCGTATTGACGACATAGTTTCAGGCGAAATTACTCAGTTGGATGTTCTAAGAATTTTGCCTTTTGGAGGTAAAGTTATTGAGGTAAAAATGCGTGGTCGTTTGCTCGAAAAAATCTTGGAAACTGGCTTGACAAACAAGGGCAGTGGCGGCTATTTGCAATGGCAAAAAATTGACTATGTTGAAGTAAAAAAAGAATGGAAAATCAATGGGAAATTGCTTGATATTAACCAAGATTACACTGTTGCAATGAATGATTTTTTATTGACAGGAAAAGAAAGAAATTTTGGCTTTTTGACAAAACAAAATCCTGATATTCAGTCAGTTACAGATACTTTTCCAGAAGCTGATGTCAGAAATGATATTAGAAAAGCTGTGATTGCGTATTTAAAGAAAAAATAATTTTAATTTATCACAACCTTTTTATAATATTTGGAGTCATGGTAAAAGAATGTAAACTTTTACCTAAATTTTATATGAGAAAACTACTGTTTTTTGCTGGAATTTTTCTTCTAAATTCTTGTCAAACTGACGATACCGCCAAAGATGAGAAGGTGATGGGCTACAAACCTATTTATGTTTCATATTCCGAAATCGAAAAAGTTTCAATAGAAGCTGCTCGAAAACTGAAAAATCCTGCCAAAATCTATGTCAGAGGTGAGTATTTGTTTGTCAATGAAGTCAATGAAGGCGTTCATGTGATTTATAATGCCGATCCAAAATTTCCGAAACCGATTGCGTTTATAAAAATCCCTGGAAATAATGACATTGAGCTAAAAGACAATGTAATGTATGCCGACAACGGACTCGATTTGATAGCGATTGATATCGCTTCGCCACAGTCTGTCAAAATTTTGAAACGTATCAAAGATGCTTTTCCTTATCCAAATTATCCTCCTTTTCAAAACGTAAAATTTGAGTGTGCTGATACCTCAAAAGGCTATGTTGTGAAGTGGGAATTTGTGGAATTGACTAATCCAAAGTGCAATCGTTAACTTCGACAGCATCGGCTGTCCGATTCGCTCAGTTAGCGATATGCTCAGCTACCAAAATATTAAATCAAATATCATGAAAAATCTCAAATATTTATACCTTGTTTTCAGTGCAATAATCATTTCCTGCAAGGGCGATTCTTCGGGTTTTGCTTCTTCCGTTTCACCCAATTTGGGTTCGGGAATTGGCGGTTCGTTGGCACGATTTACTATTTCCAAAAACCATTTATACATCGTTGATAGTCGCTCTTTAAAAGTTTTTAATATCAGTGATGCTGCAAATCCTATTGATTTGGGGAAAACTACCATCAATGCATTTGCCGAAACTATTTTTCCATTCAAAGATAATTTGTTGGTCGGAACTCGAACAGGAATGTATATTTTTAATTTGAACCAGCCCGAAAAACCAACTCAAATTGGCGTATTTCAGCATTTTGCAAGCTGCGACCCAGTGGTGGCGGAAGGAAATTATGCTTATGTTACTCTCCGAAATGGCACTCCTTGCCAGCGTGGGCAAAATCAATTGGATGTTTTGGATATTTCGCAACTCACAAATCCAAGATTGGTAAAATCTGTGCCAATGATTAATCCTCACGGCCTGGGCCTGAGAGATAATATTTTGTTTGTGTGTGAAGGTGATAATGGTTTGAAGGTTTTTGACAGAACTAATCCTGTGGAAATTAAACAAACACAATTTTTGAAAGATGTGAAATCTATTGACGTAATTCCTCTGCAAAATAGGTTGATTGTTACAGGAAAAGATGGTATTTATCAATATGATTTTAATGCCAAAAGTGAAATGAATTTATTGAGTAAAATGGCTGTGGAGCTTTAAAATGTACATTATTATGAAAAAAATACTAAATTTCGCCATATTTATAATTACTTCAAGCGGTTTTGCACAAGAAAAAAGTCCAAATTTGATTCTGAAAACTACCCCGTCATATATTTTTGATTTTGATAATACTTTTACAATTGGGGCAGAGTATTTTTTGAAAAAACATTTGTCAGTTCAAGGTGAATTCGGTTATGGAAATACCAATCAAAATTTGTTGATTGGGGCATTTCGAGAGAGTTTATCCGAACAAAAACAATATCGAAATTATGATGTTTTTAGAGGAAAAACTGAGGTAAGGTTTTATTCTCAAAAGGGAAAATATTCTGTCCCAGATGGCTTTTATACTGCGATAGAAGTTTTTTATAAATATGTTGGCAAAGAGGCTGAGTTTTTGGTTGGTCGAGATTTTAATAACTTTACACCTGATTATTGGGAGAAAGTTTTGGCTAATAAAAAAAGGCAAGTTTTTGGAAGTCATTTTAAAATTGGTCGACAATTTTATATATTTGATGCAAATCCAACCAAAAAGAAAAGATGGTTATGTGATTTTTACATGGGATTGGGCTTTCGAAATATCAATAATCAGTTGGAATATGATGGTAAACGAGAATTGGACCAAATTAGGCAAAATGGCAATGATTTTGGGAAAATTTATAACGAACAAGGCAAGCAAAATATCATCAGTGGTTCTATGGGATTTAAGATTGGGTATTTGGTGTTTTAACCTCACCGAAGAGTCGGTCGCCCTAAATCCCTCTCCACAAGAGAGGGATTTTAAAAAATATTGTTTCTTAATTCTTTCTTTTGTACTATTTTCAGTTCAAAGTTTTTCACAAAATAGTTTTTCATTTCTGAACATTCCAAACAATGCTCGGCTGTCGGCACTTGGTGGTATTAATGTTTCTATTTCTGATAAAGATATAAATTTGTTTACTTCAAATCCTTCATTGTTAGATTCTTCTCTGCGGGGGCAATTAGGCGTTAATTATTCCCCTTATTTGGCTTCAGGTAAATTTATTTCACTTAATTATTCTCCAAAATTCAAGCGAAACTGGGCAATTTCTCTGCAAAACCTCAATTACGGTAATTTTGTTGGCACTGACGCTTTGGGGAATTTGACGAATGATTTTTCGGCAAATGACTTTTCTTTGGGCATTTCTCATGCCCGAAAAATAAATAATATTAGCTTCGGAATTTCAGGAAAATTAGTAGGTTCGGTGCTGGAATCGTACAGTTCCGTTGCTTTTTTGACAGATTTAGGAGGTACTTTCAAGCATCCAAAGCATGATTTGAGTTTTGGAATGGTTGCAAGAAATATTGGTTTTGTTATAAAAAAATACGGCAATTTTCGCCCAGATTTGCCCTTCGATTTGCAAGTTGGAGTAACTTTTAAACCCAAATTTATGCCGCTGAGATTTTCATTAACTGCTCATCATTTGTATGTTTTTGACATTGCTTATGAAAATTCAAATTCAAATTTTAGTTTTGATAATCAAGGAAATAAAGTTGCTAAAAGTGTTTCAATTTCTGATAAAATCGCTCGACATTTTGTGTTTGGTACTGAAATTTTGATTCATAAAAACATTAATCTTCTGCTTGGTTATAACTTTTTACGCCGAAAAGAACTACACACAAATACACTTGGGGGAGCTTCTGGTTTTTCGTTTGGAGCAAATCTTCGCTTAAATAAATTCGGGTTTTCAATTGCTTATTCTTCACTTTCAAATGGAAAAGGACAAACGAATTTTAGTTTGATTTGTGCCATACCAAAGAAATAAATCGCTTGCATCAAACTCTATACCAAAGCAATCGTACAAGGTAGATTTCTTTGTATAAGGCTATTTTTGGATATAAATACTTGATAACTAATAGATTGACTTTTTTCTGATACCTTTCAATAACTTATGGCATAAAATTTGCTTTTATTTTTATTGCTAAAAAACGTGTATTCAATAATTTCAAACAAAAGTATAAGTAAACGCGGTTGCAGTGATTAGAAATTTACTAAATCTTATTCTCCAGCATTTTAAAATAAGCAATACACTAAAACTTGTTTTGGGTATTGTCATGGTTTTTTTTGTTTTTACTGAAAACGTTTTTTCTCAATGTTCACCTCCTAATATTTCAGCTACATCGAATTCACCAGTTTGTTTAAATACTACTATTAATTTGTCGCCAAGTAGCACAACAAATGGTGTAAAATATTCTTGGATTGGTCCGAATGGTTTTACAAGTACTTTGCAAAATCCCCTTATTCCAAACGCCACTAACCTCATGGCGGGTATTTATACTGTAACTGCGACGAGTAAATTTATTGGAGGAGTAAATATGGGTAATTTGCTCAATTATCACATGATTTTTACGAAGGCAGATATTGATGCTAATTGGCAGGGAGCAACAAAAGGATTTGCTGGTAATTTCGCTGTTAATGGTTTAGTGGCTACAGAAAGAACTTCAGGCACAGTACCTTATGCTGGTACATTATTTTCAAATGACGTAACTGCTGGTGCATGGCAAAATATTTTGAATAGTAACACAGGTCAGTCTTCATCTTCATTAGGACAAACGGCACTTTTGAGTGGTTTAGAATCTGACTTGGAGAGTGCTTTCAACCAAATAGATGCTTTAGCGGCAAGTACTGGATATACGAGTGTTTCATCCACTTCTTTGAATGGTCTAAATACTCAAAATGGGACGGCACAGACATTCGTCATAAATATTACGAGTGGATTGACGGTTTCGAGTCAAATAACAATTACTGGTGATGCTAACGATATTTTTATTTTGCGTTGGGATAGTGATGCAAATCCATCAAATGGATACACAGGTCAAGTAAAGTTTCAATCTGGTGGGGCAATCATTCCAGCTGGTGGTTTAAAGCCAAGCAATTTTATTCATGTTGCAGGAGATTTAGGCAGTAGTGGAGGAGGAAGTACCCCATCTGCACCTTATCCACAAGGTCCAAGATTGAATGACGGGACAGGGGCATTAATTACTGGCGGAGCAAATTTTAGTGGTGGTGGTTTTTTTACTGGCTATTGGCTAACCACAGGCTCGCCTGATAATGCCGATGGGACTAACCAAAGGTATGGAAATACAGCATCATTAAGTAATGGAATTTTTGTGGGAGGCTGGTATTCTAAAACAAACAAGTTTAGTATGACATCTGGTACGAGTGGGGTTTATGTATCACCGCCTTCAGGTGGTTTTTGTACTTCCACAGCCAGCTCGAACACAAATGTTATCATAGGTTCTAATATCACATTATCGAAAGCAGTTAGTGCATGTATAAATCAACCACTTCAAGATATAGCAACAGTTGATGTAACTGTTGCTTGGGTGAATGCTCCAAGCGGTGAAAAATTAAAGGTTGAAATTAATGGTAAAACCGAAACTATTAATGTAGCTGGTGGTGCTACTTCTCCACAAGTAATTAGATTTTTGGTGCCTGCCGATGGTATTGCTAATCAAAATATTACTGCATCTTGGGCTACATCAGGAACTTGTATTGCAACAACTACTTTCAATGCCCCAGCTTCTTGCTCGAATGACTTTCTTTCTTGTGAAAAAGTGCTTTATCTATGTGGTGATGATAAACCTTATGATGGTGATGCCTTTGACCATGGACTAATAAATTATTTACCAGTAGTTGGGGTAAATTCTGTAACGGCACTTTTTACTAAGAATGAAACCACAGGATATGGACTTTATACAACAGTTACTTATCCTTCTTGGCCACAAATGGATTTCATTACTCCTATAACGATTAATCTGAATGATTATACAATGGTAATCGTTTCGCCAACAACCGAGGGCAAGTTATCACCAGATTTATTGACCGCATTAAAAGGTTATCAAGGCGGAATTTTAATGATGAATTATGCTCAAGTTGGCTCACTTGGTATGACAAGTAATTCAAGTTATGTTTGGCAGACTTATGGATATACAAACAACTCAAACACTACTGAGCTACTAAATTACGACAATGTTAATGCAACAAGTGGTTATTTATTTACGATAGGAAATTTTTATTCAACAGGTACAGGTTATTTATGGGGTCAAGCTAATAGTGTAGCAACAAATACAAATGGAATTTACTTTTATTACCCAAACACAGCAGTTTTAGCAGGGGTACCTACACATGGTGCAAGGGCTTATTTGGGTTATCACATGAATGGTCTTTATGCTAATGCTCAAAATGGTGGGGCTTTGCCAGCACCTGTATCAAGCTATTTTACACCAACAAAACATTTAACTCAAGACGGTAAATTTTATTTAGACCAAGCGATTAAAAATGCTGCGACTGGAATAAAAATTACTTCTATTACTGGTGATACTAAATGTGCAGGGGCTACAATTAGTTTAAGTTCATCAGGAGTTGGCATAAGTTCTTATTCTTGGACAGGACCAAGTGGTTTTACCTCAACTTTACAAAATCCAACACGTAGTAATACAACTGTGGCTATGGGTGGGACTTATACCCTAACTGTTACAGGTTTATTTGGCTGTACAACAACAGCAACAGTAAATGTTATAATAAATTCAACTTCACCGCCAATTGCTACTGGTGGTAATATTTGTGGACCAGGTACAGTTAACCTTTCAGCAAGCGGTTGCACCGGAACTTATAATTGGTATTCGTCAGCAACAAGTAGTTCAATTCTGGGTACGGGTGCTACTTTCACTACCCCCTCGATTTCGGCTACAACAACTTACCACGTAAATTGTACAGTCGGAACTTGTGTATCAACACGAGCCAGTGCTGTTGCTTCGGTTGGAAGTGTTAGTTTTACAGGTTTTCTGATCAATGATTTAGTTGGTAGTGCAGATGTGGTTTTGATGAATGGGAAAACATATAGCATTGCAAATTTACCAACAAGTTGGAATCTCGAAACTACTGAAAATGGCTTATTTGGAAGTGTAGTTTTTACAATTACGGGGACTGTAAGTGCTTCAAATACAGAAGGCTTTGCACCTAATAATCATCCTGGAAGTGGTACTGCCGCAACTTGGGGGGTAGGAACTTATACAATCAATGCGAAAGGATATAGCCAAAGCGGTGGTGCAGGAACACTGTGCGATGAAGAAACAATCACGATAACTTTAGTAGCCAATTGCTCTTCACCATCAGGAATTGCAGCAACTCGTTGCGGAACAGGTACCGTCAATTTGTCTGCGAGTGGATGTGCGGGAACTTATAACTGGTATATAGCATCTACAGGTGGGGCAAGTTTGGCTACAACAGCAAATTTTACAACCCCAAGTATCAGTTCAACTACAAATTACTTTGTTGATTGCACGCTCGGAAATTGTACAAGTAATCGAACATCGGTTACAGCAACAATAGGAACTACACCGACAAGTGCAATCGCAACATCAAATGCACCTGTACCTTATGGAAATACAATAAATTTATCATCTTCAGCAACGGGTGGTTCAACATATAGTTGGACTGGACCAAATAATTTTACATCTAATATTCAAAATCCTACAATATCAAATTCGAATGGGGTGAATGTAGGTCAATATACTGTAACTATTGCAGGAATAGGTGGTTGTACGGCAACAGCTACCACAGATGTATTTGTATTTTCAAGTAATTTTGGAGCAGTGGATTGTTCGGTAATTCCTATTTTAAATTTCTCTAATCCTTCAATAATTACAGCGGGAACACAGTATCGGTTTAGTAATGTTCAGGCTGGAACAGATGCAATTGTAACAGTTTTGAGTAAATCTCATGCGGATATTAATATTATAAATATTGACTCACCCGCTTCAGCTTATGGTGGTTATGATGCAGCCATGCAACCAATCATAGATTATAACTGGATAAATGGCGGAGGTTCGTTTGATGCCGCAGGGGATAAATCAGTTACATTTAAAATTGATTTTGTTGATGCAGGAACTTTAACTCCCAAAGTAATACCTCTTGTTACAATGACAGGTGTTGATATTGATGGAAGTGGCACTGCAAACGAAGTAAGAGAGTTTATCAATGCAAGCGGGCATCAGGCTTTTGAAAAGCAATCAACTTCAACACTAACAATTAGCGGAAATACTAAAGCATTAGGTCCTATAACAACCTATTCAGGAATAAATGAAACGATTTTAGATGTAATGGCTTCTTACTTTTATCCAAATGTAAGTAGTATTACTGTTATCTATGGAGCAAATTGGGGCGGAGCCACTGCTGATTTTATTGATAATGGTTTACCAAATACCGATGAAGCAAGATTAAATTCCTTATATTTCAAATGCTATAACCTCGACCAAGTTGTTTGTAACCCCGTAACCGCACCAACTGTAACAAATGGTGTCCGTTGTAGTACAGGAACGGTATCGCTTTCTGCAAGTGGATGTACAAGTGGAACCTTGAATTGGTACGCAGCATTGACTGGTGGTTCGAGTTTAGGAACTGGAACAAGTTTTACAACACCAAGTCTTTCTACAACAACCTCATATTATGTTGATTGTTTTTTGGTTGGATGTACATCTTCACCAAGAACGCAAGTAACAGCTACAATTAACGCTCTTCCAAATGCGACATTGACTAACCAAACAATTTGTAACGGAAAAACAGCAACATTATCAGCCACGAGTCCAAGTAATGTATCAAGTTATTTATGGAATACAGGAGCAACCACAACAAGTATTTCGGTAAGTCCTTCATCATCAACAACTTATACCTTAACAATGACGTCTGCTTTGGGTTGTACCTCAACGGCAACGGTGAGTGTAACTGTAAATCCATTGCCAAGTGCCACACTTACAAATCAAACAATTTGTAATGGAAAAACTGCAACATTATCAGCCACAAGTCCAAGTAATGTATCAAGTTATTTGTGGACTGGCGGAGCAACGACGACAAGTATTTCGGTAAGTCCTTCATCATCAACAACTTATACACTTACACTGACTTCTGCTTTGGGTTGTACCTCAACGGCAACTGTGAGTGTAACTGTAAATCCATTGCCAAGTGCGACTTTAACAAATCAAACAATTTGTACTGGTCAAACAACAACTTTATCAGCCTCAAGCCCAAGTAATGTATCAAGTTATTTGTGGAATACAGGAGCAACAACTTCAAGCATTTCAGTAACTCCAAGTACCTCAACTACTTATACCTTGACGATGACCTCAGGTTTGGGTTGTACCTCAACGGCAACCGTGAGTGTAACTTTAAATCCAAATTGCGTTGGTGTATTTTGTTTACAAGGTACTGCCAACACTTCTGTAAATGCTCATTCAAACTACCAGATTAGCTATTTCCCAGACCCAGCCAATAATAAAGTAAGGATACGAACCACATTTTCAAGAAATTTTGTAGATAATACTTATGGTACAAATGCCATAGGATGGTCGGGTGGGCATACTTTCGGCAACTTGACAGGCTCTGATCATCTTCAATTGTCATTAAACGATGCCAATGGAGTAAAGAAATTAGAATTCAAATTAGACTACCTCACAGCAAGCGGCACTGCACCATCGGGTTATGATGCCTTAGGTGTAACAGGAGGAGAAGGTGGAATGATTGTAGGAAGTGCAAGCGATATTTTAGCTTCAACTACTTCTTTGGATCAAAATTTTAATACCCATAATTATGTTTTGGCTACTGATTCGCCTCTCACAGATGATGATTATACAGTAAATCCTACCTATTCAAACTGGATTTATGACGTTTGGTATGAAGTAGATGTAAAACTTTCGGCTTTTGGTGCAGCAGGATTTGGCACAGTAAATATTACAGGAATTCATGCAAGTCCAAGTAAAACAGGCAATAATACTGAGCCAGTCGGGAATATCAATTGTTGTGTATTGTTTAACCCAATCATTGATGGAAGTAGTACAATGTGCAATGATAATATAGGAACTATTGAATTAAAAGTGAGCGAAGGAAGCACATTTTTATGGAGTACAGGGGCTACAACTCAATCAATCACTGTTTCTCCAACTCAAACTACATCGTATTCTGTTACAGTTATTGATTCAACAGGCTGTCAAAAAGTAGCCAATCATACAGTAACGTTATTAAATTGTAAAGGTAGTGTTTGTTTTGCAGGTGCGAATGAAGTTTCGGCAGATGTAGATTGGAAAATTGATTATTCGGAAATTTTGGGTGAAAATAAAGTAAGAATACGAACTACTTTTTCCAAAAATTTTGCAGATAATACTTACGGAACTAATGCCATTGGTTGGTCTGGAGGACATTCATTCGGAAATTTGACAGGCTCAGACCATTTAATCTTATCATTATTCGATGCGAATAGTGTAAAGAAAATGGAGCTAAAATTGGACTATATTACTGCAAGTGCCACTCATCCATCGGGTTATGGTAGTTTGGGTGTAATTGGTGGTGAAGGTGATATGATTTTAGGAAATGTATCTGATGTATTGAATGCAGAAACCTCATTGGATAGAAATTTCAACCAATATGGCTACGTACTAACGACCAATTCGCCTGCTACAAATGCAAATTATACACCTAATAGTAGTTATCCAAACTGGATTTATGAAGTATGGTATGAAGTAGAAGTAAAATTATCGGCTTTTGGAGCAGCAGGTTTCGGAACGGTTGGTATTGCAGGAATTCATGCAAGTCCAAGTAAAACAGGCAATAATACTGAATTAGTAACACCCGGTCCATGTTGCCAAGTCGAGCCATTCATTCTCGGAGATACCTTGATTTGTCAAGGACAAACCGCTACGCTTACAGCCAATATGATTGCCAACGCTTCGCAACAAATTGAGGTTCAGGAAGAAACCTATATTTCAGAGGACAAGCCTGAGGAGAATTATGGTGCATGTAAAGAAATGTTAGTTGGATTGAGCAGTGGAAAGAAAAAAAGGGGAATGATAAAGTTTAGTATGGCAGGAATTCCTGCAGGGGCAACTATTGTTTCTGCAAATTTATTACTTACAAAAGTTTCAGGAGGAAATACTAATACGGCTGTTGGGGTTTATGGCTTAACAAATACATGGAATGAAAATACAGGAGGCTGTGGAGGAACAAATTTGACTCCCAACTGGACAAAAAGAAACACAACAACAAATTGGACAGCTGCGGGCGGGGATTTTTCAAGTGTCATTTCAAGTACAAACGTTTCGGCAGATGGGTCATATTCATGGGATATTACAAGTGCTGTTCAGTCTTGGTTATCAAATCCGTCTTCTAATCATGGACTTATGATAAAGTCTTTAAATGAAGCAATCAACAATGAATATAAATTTGCAACATCGGAAGATGGTACACCTGCCAGACGACCAAATATTTCAATAACGTATATTGTACCAGAGTCTGATATATCTTATACTTGGAGCAATGGTGCTACTACAAAGTCAATTCAAGTTTCACCTAATACTACAACCAATTATACTGTAACTGTAACTTCTCCGACACTTTGTGACCAAGGAGTTGCACAAAAAAGTGTAGTAGTGAAGCCCAAAACATCGGTTTCTGTTACAGGGTTACCTGCTGTTTGTATCGGAGGTACTACAACCTTAAGCCCTACTTCAGGGGGTACTTGGGTAAGTAATATGCCCTCAGTTGCGAGTGTAACCAATGGAGGTGTTGTTACAGGTTTAGCTGCTGGACCAGTTACTTTTATCTATACAAATAGCACAACAGGCTGCACTTCTGATGCAACAAATATCATTACTGTAAATGGATTTCCAACCTCTCCAACAGGAATCGGAGCAAGCCGTTGCGGAACAGGAACAGTAACACTTTCAGCAAGTGGATGTAGCGGAGCATATAATTGGTATGCAGCATCAACAGGCGGAGCAAGTTTAGCGACTACAGCAAGTTTTACCACAGCAATTCTTTCAACAACAACACCATATTATGTAGATTGTACGGTAAATAATTGTGTAAGTACAAACAGAACGACCGTAAATGCAACTATTAATTCATTTCCAACACCAACAGCAGGCGGTTCGACAGTTTGTGTTGGAGGAACGATTTCATTAACTTCCTCAGCATCAACAAGTTATCTTTGGACTGGACCAAATTCATATACAAATAATACGAAAAGTCCAAGCATTGCCAATGCAACAGGAGCAATGGCAGGAACTTATACCATTACCCAAACGAATGTAAATGGTTGTACTGCCACAGCGACAGCAAATGTTGTGGTCAATGCTTTACCAACAACCTCAAATGCAGGAGCCGACCAAACAAATTGTAATATTTCAACTTTCACAATGTCAGCAAATGTGCCAACAGTAGGTACAGGAACATGGACATTGGTAAGTGGCACAGCAACCATAACAACTGCAAGCAGTGCTACAACAACAATTACAGGATTGGCAGCAGGAAGTTCTGCAACCTTACGTTGGACAATAGCGAATGGCGTTTGTACAGCTTCGACAGATGATGTTATTTTGACAAACAATGCTTTGCCTTCCACTTCAAATGCAGGAGCAGACCAAACGCTTTGTAATACGAGTAGTTTCACCATGTCAGCAAATGTGCCAACAGTAGGTACAGGAACATGGACATTGGTAAGTGGCACAGCAACCATAACAACTGC
>JANNDY010000059.1:0-54411 GCA_031378345.1 Emticicia sp.
GGGGTGGTATTCCCTCCCAAAGACCCGCTGGAGTTATCACTCTTTACAAAGGACTTGACCGTTTCAACAATATGTTTGAGGGTTGGTCAATCCTTTACAAAGATGTGGGTACACCGTAGCTTGAAAAAAGGAGGGGAAATTACCGGTAATTTTTTCTTTAAAATAAATCCGAAATCTGTCTATGCTACGAATCATCATTTTTGAAGACAATCTTTTGCACCTCGAAGGCTTGCAAATGCTCATCAACGAACAACCCGATATGTTGGTTGTGGGGGCTTATCGTGAAGCTACGAGTGCCGTAAAAAGGATTTTACAAACAAAACCCGATATGGTTTTGATGGATATAAAAATGCCCAATTTGTCGGGAATTGTAGCCGTGCGAGAAATCAAAAAAAAATTTCCTGAATTGCAAATTTTGATGCAAACAGTTTTTGAAGACGACCACAAAGTTTTTGCGGCGATTTGTGCAGGAGCATCGGGTTATATTCTGAAAGGTATTCCTCACCAAAAACTTATTCAGGCAATCAATGAAGTGGCTAATGGTGGCTCGCCGATGAGTCCACCCATTGCGAGGAAAGTTTTTAGCCATTTTCAAGAAAAGAAAAATGCACAACAAGTTGATTATCAAGCACTTACGCCAAGAGAAAAGGATATTTTGAAGCATTTGGTTGATGGGCTGAGTTACAAACTCATTGCAGATGCCACCGATTTAACACTTAATACTGTGAATGGGCATTTGAAAAAAATCTACGCAAAACTTCACGTCAATTCTTCGCTCGAAGCTGTTACAAAGGCTTTGCAGCATAAAATTTTTTCGTTTTTTTGATAAAAAAATGTGTATTTCAAAAGCCAAAAAGTTAGATGACTTTTTGGCTTTTTTTATTTACTAATTATCCTCCCAATGTCATTGACTTAATAGCGACCACGAAGTGGTCAAACGTGAATAGCCCCGAATGTAATTCGGGGAACTAAGAAAGCGATTTGTTTACGACCCTGAAAGGGTCAAACTTGCCTTTTTCTGTTAAGTCAATGACATTACCTCCTCCCCCCTTGATTTAGTAGTTTTTCAGCACTTCCTAACCTACTAATTTTGGATAAAAATCAAACTTATTATTAAACCCAATTTAAACAAATTCGTACCATGAAAAAAATCATCATTGCCCTCTTATTTACTACAATTTCATTCGTAGGATTTTCTCAAAATCAAGACGAAGAACTTATCAAAAAAATGGTGGCACAAGAAACAAAAGATGCCTATGCCGCCAAAGATGTGAACGGCTATTTTGTAAATTCTCCTACAATTTTTCGAGGTTGGAATACCCGCACAGGCTACTCAATGGAAGTTGGTTATGAGGCAATTGCCAAGAAAAACAAAGAAGCATTTGGCACAAGACCAAGAGAAATGAATCCAATCAATGAGAATTTTACTTTCAAATTTTATAGTAAAGATGCTTGTGTAGTTACGTATGACCAATATTTGTACGGAAAAGACCAAATTCCATCAAAAGAATTACGGATTTTGGAAAAGCAAAATGGTGAATGGAAAATAGCAGGATTAGTTGCCTTGTGGGATTATTCAGGCAATGCTTTCGAGCAAGCAAACGTCCGAAAAACCATTGAAGCCGAAACCACAGCCTATCATGCAGGCGATGCTATAACACTTGATAAACAATGGGCAAATGTAAATTATGTAGAGCGTCAAGCGGAGTATTTTAAGGCAATAGCTGGCATAAAATACCTCAAAGGCGATAAACTTCGGGCTTTTGGAGAAGCGTTTTCAAAAAACATGAAACCGACTGGGCAAACCTTCAAAATATCTGATTATGAGGCTCATGTAGGAACTACAAATGCTTGGGTAACATACTCACAAGAGGTTTTTAATGCCGATGGAAAATCTTTCAGTAAAACCCGTGAAACTCGAATTTTAGAAAGAACCGACGGTTGGAAAATCGTGATGATGGGCTTTGTGGAGTTGTAATTTTTGTTGATTTGCTCTTATTTTTTCTAAAAAAACGCTTAAAAAATGAAAATAATGTTTTTAAAAACTCTTTTGTCGGTAGTATTTACCGCTATATTATTTGGTTGTAAACCTCAAAAAGAAGAAAGTAATGACAAACAATATAAAATTATTGATGTCCACTTACATTCTGACTGGTGGGGTGAGCCAAACAAAGTTGCGTGGAACAGGAAAGAATTTGTTGCTCAAAAAGACGAAAAATCATTTATTGACTCTACATTTTGGTATTTAGAAAAATACAATTTTGTAAAGGTTATTACCGACGGAAATAATGCTCTTGCATTTGCAAAGCGAGAACCAAGCAAAATTATCCCAGCAATTGGCGGCTACGGAGAATCTATTGACTCATTACGTAAATGGTTTTTGGCAGGAAAATACAAAGTAATGGCGGAGTTTTCGCCCCAATATAGCAGTTTAGCTCCAAATGATTCCCAATTAGATAAATATTATAGCCTCGCCGAAGAATTGAAAATTCCGATTGGAATGCACATAGGGCTTGGACCTCCGGGGGCGGCCTATTTAGATTCTAAAAATTATAAAATGAGTATAAGCAGGGCTATTTTGCTTGAAGAGGTGCTTATCAAACACCCTCAACTGAAAATATATGTGATGCACGCTGGCTGGCCTTATCTCGACGATATTATTGCCTTGCTATATGCCCACCCCCAAGTGTATGTTGATGTGGCAGTAATCAATTGGTTTATTCCGAAGGCAGAGTTTCATAGTTATTTAAAAAGAATTGTTGAAGCGGGTTTTGCCGACCGAGTTATGTATGGCTCAGACCAAATGATTTGGCCTCAATCAATCAAAACTTCGGTAGAGAATATCAAGACTGCTGACTTTCTGACTGAGCAACAAAAAGAGGATATTTTTTACAACAATGCTGCTCGTTTTTTTTCTTTGGAAAAATAATACAAAGCTAATAAATGTGGCATTTTCTAAAATCAAAAGTATTATTTTTTAGAAAAATTTAAACAAAAATAACCATGAAAAATCTTTTTATCACGCTGATATTTTTAATGTCAGTCAATCAATTTACCCAAGCTCAAACGACTCAAAAAATGAAATTCTTGATTCATATTACCACAAGTCCGAAAGATTCTACCAAAGCGGCTTTGGCATTTTTGGTGGCAAAAACCGCCATCGAAGAAGGACATATTGTCAATTTGTTTTTGGCAGGGGATGCCGTCAAACTTTTGCAAGACCAGCAGCTAAATTCAGTCGTAGGCTTAGGTACAGGCAAACTTAGTGAACATTTTACTGTGATTGTAAAAGGAGGTGGGAAGTTCTACTTATCGGGCAATTCGTCAAAAGCGAGAGGAGTTTCTGCCACAGATTTACAAGGAAAACCTGCCGAATTTGCCCTACCAACAGTTTTAGTGAAGTTGGCAACAGAAAGCGATAAGGTATTTACCTATTAAAAAAACAAAACCCATGAAAACACTTTCACTCTCCAAGCATCGCCCGACCGAACAATTGCCGCACGAAAACATCGTCTGGATAGAAGGGCAAATCAATTATTGTGTACTGCATTTGAACGAAGGAAAAAGTATTATTTTGACAAAAACGCTCAAAAATTTAGAGCAAGTTTTAGCTGAAAGTACCTTCATCAGAATACATAAAGAGCATATCATTAATCGAAATTTTGTTTCGTCTTTTTCTGAAAAAGATGTGCTACTGCACGACGGCACTTTGCTTTGCATGGCGAGGCGGAGGAAGGGAATAATTCAATAAACAATAGCTATAAAATTAATAATTTCTAAACAAAAAAACAATGGCAACAGATTTCAGACCAATCGGAAACAAACTTATTTCGGCAGGAGATAAGCAAATCGTAACAGGCAATAAGCTAAAAGCGTATTCGACTGATTTTAGTAATTTCGGGGAGTTTTTCAACAGTGGCGGACAAATTGACACTCCTCTTGAACAAATTAAAGTCGGAATTCGAGATATTAGAGAGTTTTTTAAGCCCATTTCTACAAAACTCAAAGAGATTGCAACTGCCTTTAATGCAGTCCGAATTCCGACTGTAAGTGCTGCACGACAGACGATTGATTTTCCAGTAGTTGGAAGTTTGACAATCGTAACAGGTGTAACGATTGGTAGTACAAGTCCGTTTTCTGGTATTGCTACAAGATTTAATGATGTAGCTGCAAAGATTGACGAAATCGTAACAACCCTCACCAATATTAGGAATGGATGTTTAAATTTACAAACTGAATTGCCTAACATCAAAGCAAAAATCGTGGAAGGCTCAACCGAAATGACCAATGCAGGAAATTCGCTCATCGAAAGCGGAAATGCCTTGAAAGCAACGGGTACGCTTTTGCAGATTAGTATTCCTTAAAATTTACCAAAACTCACTTTCTGCACTTCAATCAAGTGCAGAAGGTTTTTTCTTAAAAATAACTAAAAAACTTTCAAAAAACATGAAAAAAATATTTATTTCAATTGTAGCTGTGTTTATTACAGAAACTACTTTTTCGCAAAGTGTAACATTAACGCCGACAAATCAACAGTTAGAGGGTAAAACTGAATTAAACCTTAAAACAAATGGTGTTACTCGAATGACTATTTTATCAACGGGGAGGGTAGGTATCGGAACTCCCACACCCAGCAGTTTGCTACACACATTTGTAGGAGATGCAGGTACAGTATCGCCCAGAACTGGTACAATCGGAACATTTGAAACCAATGGCAGTACAGGATATTTGAGTATTCTTACGCCAAACACCGCACAAGCGGGCGTTGCTTTTGGTAGCTCTGATGGCAATGCAGATGGCTCAATTAATTTTAATCATATAACCCAAAAACTGACTCTGAATACAAAAGCCTCAACCCGAATGACTATTGATAGTGTAGGAAATATTGGTATTGCAGATACTTCGCCAGAAGTGAGGTTGGATATTAACGGAGCAGTGCATATTCAAAAAGATTTATTATTGAGAGAAAGACTTCTCCAACCGCCTGTCAGTGCCAGTTATGACCCTTTTGATAGACAGGATAAATCTTTTGTAACAATTGAGCCTTCTTCAAATGTTATCTCTACTATCAAAGGTTTTTCTCTGCCAACAACTTCGGCTACTTTTGGGACGGTTTTGTATCTGTCCAACGGCTCAACGGGTTCAATCGTCTTAAAACATGATGATGCTACTGTAACGAATGAAAGAATTATAACAAACACAGGTAGCGACGTAACCATCACGGGCAGAGGTGGAGCAATTTTGATATATGATTTTACAGGTTGGCGATTAATCGCTTATGCTGAGTAGTTGGCGTAATACGTAATATCCGTTTGGTTTGTTAAAAACAACTGTGGTAATCAATCTCCCTGTCGGAAATTTCACTATTACTGTGATTAAATAATTTTTAAATCCCTTCTTCCGAGCAATCAGAAGAAGTTTTTTTTTACCTTTAAATAAAAAATTATTCTAAAACCCTGAAAATAACGGGTCAGTTCGATTTCATGGGTAATGTAATAACAAACTCACTTCCTTCACCTTCTACGCTTTCACATTCAATTGTTCCTCTATGTCCTTTTGTAATAATATAATAAGCCAAACTCAGCGGCATCGGCCGTCCGACCCAAACCTGTGTCCAGTTGGTTTTGTGGTGAAGAATGGTTGGAAGATTTTAGCTTTTGTGGCTTCGGACATTCCTGTGCCGTTGTCGGTTACTCGCAACTCAATGGAATTATCTGTCTTTTTTGTAGAAACAATTACTTTTGCGGGCGAAATAGAATTTCGCCCCACATTCACCGCATAAAAAGCATTATTAATTCAGCATAATTGCCCCCTAAATAATTTAGTGGTCTTCCAGTTTCTTCTAACAAATTGTTTTCCTTCGCAATTCGGAGTGCTTTGAGTTGCATTTCCAATGATTTAGGCACATTCCCTAAATCTCTCATAACACGCTCATATTCAGCAGTATTACGAACCATGTCTTTCAGGAAATTGATTTTCTCAGCTAATGCCATTCCTTTTTCTCCAAAAAATACGGCAGAGACGGGTTTTGACGTGCGATACCAAATACTTAGTACCGCCATGATTAGCACTCGGCTTGTATCTGTTTTGGCAATAGTCAATTCGTGTTTTAAGCTGTCAATTGCTTTTCGGTTTTGGGCAAAACCAAAGCTACAAATAAGTGCGAGAAATAGGGTAATGGATAGGTTTTTCATGGAAAATAGAGGTTTTGAATAATAAAGATAGGGGAAATTTCTAAAAATATGTCGTAAAAGTCCCAGAGGGACGGATGATATTGTAGCAACGGAACGGGTCGCCGTTGCGATTTAATCCATTGAATAATCGGTACAAATAATCCATTAGAGTTCCGTAGGAACGGTGCATTTAATGTGTCATTCCTACGGAATTCAATGGTTAAATTTACGTTATATTTCGGTGGGTTGAAACCCACCGCTACAAAATGAGTCGTCCCTCTGGGACTTTTTGGTCTTGCTTTTCAATTCATTTCAATATTTCACAAAGCCAAAAGTCCAAAATCTCTCAAAGTTGCAAAAGGTTTATTGTACCAAAACAACTCAAAATCTTCCAATCCTGCTGCTTCGTAGTGGGTTTTTATTTCTTGAAAAGTAAACGTTTTTTTGTTTTTTGTAGAAATCAATTCTAAAATTTCAGCCACCCAATCGCCTTGATTTTTGTTTACTTTGATGCTAAAAGTTTCTTTTTTGTCGTGGAAAGTCAAAGTGGATGATTCTCCTTTTTTGCTTGTAGTATAGCTCACCTGAGGTTTTTTGCCCAACCAAACGATTTTTGCAGAAGGTTTTAGCATCGTAAAATCCTCTTCCGAAAGTGCTTTCTCAATATAATTTTTCGGAACTTTCGTGCGTGGAATCTTGAAATCGAACCATTCTTGCAGCGGGTATTCAAAACATATTCCGTGCATAAAATTGAGCAACGATTTCTTTAATCCATAACTAAAAGCGTCGTGATCGGTGCCTGTTGGGTCTTGATAAAAAATATCGTTATTGGCAAAAGTTCCGATAGCTTCGGTGTCTTTTTTTACCCCAAATTGTTCGGGAAACATTCCCACAGGGCTATGGGCAGTCATGGCAAATTGATGCCAAAAACCAGATTGTAGAGTGCCGATTTCAAACATTTGTCGCACCATTTCGAGCGAATCAATGGTTTCTTGGGCAGTTTGGGTAGGAAAACCGTACATCAAATAAGCATGAACCATGATACCAGCTTCGGTAAAATTGCGTGTAACTTGGGCAACTTGTGCCACCGTAACACCTTTTTGAATTAACTCCAACAATCGGTCGGAAGCAACTTCCAAGCCTCCCGAAATAGCTATGCAACCTGAGGCTTTGAGCAACAAACACAAATCTCTACTAAAACTTTTTTCAAACCTGATATTTGTCCACCACGAAACGGTCAATTTTCTACGAATAATCTCCAAAGCTAAAGCTCGCATTAAAGCTGGCGGAGCAGCTTCATCTACAAAATGAAAGCCATTTTCGCCTGTTTGGGCAATCATTTCTTCCATGCGGTCGCAAAGCAAATTCGCGGCAATTGGCTCATATATTTTGATATAATCAAGCGAAATGTCGCAAAAAGTGCATTTTCCCCAGTAACAGCCATGAGCCATTGTGAGCTTGTTCCAACGCCCATCGCTCCACATTCGGTGCATTGGGTTCACGATTTCGATAACCGAAATATACTTATCCAGCAACAAATCGCTGTAATCAGGTGTACCAACTTCTGACTGTTTGTAGTCTGGCAGAGGAGAGTTATTTTTGTAAACCACAGCCCCCCCGCCCCCGATGGGGGAGTTTTTCAATATGAATGTTCTCTTTAAAGCTCCCCCATCGGGGGCGACCGACGCTACGGGGGCTGCTATATTATTTAGAATCTCCTCAATCGGTGCTTCGCCATCATCAAGGGTAATAAAATCAAAAAACTCAAAAACTCGTGCATCTGAAAGTGAACGAAGTTCAGTATTTGCAAAGCCTCCACCCATCGCAATTTTTACTTCGGGATGATGTCTTTTGAACCATTGCCCGATGCGAAAAGCACTGTATAAATTTCCGGGAAAAGGCACAGAAATGGCTATTAATTTACAAGAAATCATAGCCATTTTTTCTTCCAAAATCTTTATCAGGATTTTATCAATGTAAGTATATTCTTGCTGTAAAGCTTCATACAATTCATCAAAACTATTGGCAGAACGCCCCAAACGCTCGGCATAGCGACTAAATCCAAAGTTTTCATCTACACATTCAGTGATAAAATCTGAAATATCTTCGAGGTAAAGCGTTGCCAAATGCTTTGCTTTATCTTGCATTCCCATTGAGCCAAAAGCCCAGTCGAGGTCGTCTAATTGAACGAAACGAGAGCCTTCGGGCAAAAAATTATCTTGACAAATTTGATGAGCCAAAGTTGGGTTTTTGCCTTGTAGAAATAAGATAACGGCATCAATGGTATTGAAATAATCTTCGCCTAAAACTAAAAATCGCTGTGAATTTTCGGAGAAATTAGTTTCTTTTTGATTAACAAATTTTAGAAGTTGGGTTAATCCTTCCTTAGAAAAAATCTTTAAAATAACCTCAATTCCCAAGTCAGCATGAAAACACGAAATATTTTTTGTATTCAAAAAACCCTTGATATAGGCAGTTGCTGGATACGGTGTATTCAGTTGGGTAAAAGGGGGCGTTATGGCAAAAACTGTCTTGTTCAAGTTGCAAATTTATTTATTGAAGTAAAGGTAAGAAATCTGCCGTTAAAGATTACTTCATAGCAGCAATATCCTAAGGATTGATTAAAAAATAACTCCGTTAATTTATTAGTTTTTTTCGCCAATCCTACATCTAAAAAAACTTATTTTACCCGCAAAACTGCATCTTTTTTGAACGGTTCGCCGTTGCGATTGTCTTGACAAAAAACACTACATAAATTTGAACGGACTTATTTTTTAATCAATCCTAAGTCAAAACTTAATTATTAGATAAAAGATAATTTTGTTTAACTTTTTTAATAATTTATTAAACAAATAATACAAGTGCCTTGTTATACATATATTATCAATATTCTAAATAAATAAAAATGAAAAAATTGTTTTTTACGCTATCATTAGCTATCGCATCAGTAACAGTATTTGCACAAACAAAAGATGTAGTTGACATTGCTATTAGTTCTGCCGACCACACAACATTAGTAGCAGCAGTAAAAGCCGCAGATTTAGTAGGAACTTTGAAAAGTAAAGGTCCATTTACTGTATTTGCACCAACAAATGCTGCTTTTGGTAAATTACCGGCAGGTACAGTTGAAACTCTATTGAAACCAGAAAACAAAGCTCAATTAGCTAAAATTCTTACTTACCATGTAGTGAGTGGAAACTTAGATGCGGCGGCGGTAATGGCTGCAATCAAAACGGGCAAAGGCAAAGTTGTTTTGACAATGGTAAGTGGTGGAAAGTTGACTGCATCAATCGACATGGGTAAAGTTAAATTAACTGACGAAAATGGCGGAGTTGCTTATGTAACAGCAGCAGATTTAAAAGGTTCGAATGGTGTTATTCATGTAATTGACAGCGTTGTTCTTCCTAAATAATTTTTGGGTATGATACTCAAACAAAAAAACTCGTTGAAATATTCAACGAGTTTTTTTTGTTTGTTCCGTTGTGCCAGTGCCAAAGCACAATTAAGATTGGGTTGCCCAACGATGTAAAATAAATTACTCTTGGTACATATTTCAAGCCTAAAGGTATATCAATTATTCCGAATGATGATTCTTGTGCCACCTGCACCGCCGTCTTTTATGCCCATTTCTTTCATATATTCATCTCGTATTTTCTTGAATTCTTTGGCGGTTACTTTTTTGCCCCCTGTTGGTACTTTCAACTCTTTGCTAACATCAGAAAGTGTAACTTTTTGTGCAGTAATGACTTGCAGTCCATCATTGATATCAACACCCAAAATCAAGCCTGGCAAACCCCAATAATTTTGTGGTCCCGACGAACAAACCAATGCTTCGGTGTACCACGCCACAATGTCTTGTTTGTTGTCTTCATTATGAAAAGTGGCTTTTTTGCAGTCGTAGCCTACTATTTTCTTGGTTTCATCAATAAATTTCCATGCCGAAGTTTTCAAAGAATCTTCGATTCGAAACTTTTTTCCTGCAAAATCGGTCAACGTAACAAAAGTAGTATTGTCCAAATTTCGGTACATATCCATCTGCGGACGGTTCATTTTTATCTGCACATTTGCACCATCATGCGAGGCATTAATGTCTTGTTCTTCTTCCTCAACATTTGTATAAAATGACTCTGAAGGTTTAAAAAACAAGCGATTTTTGTTTGTTCTGAACTCTGGAATCATACTTTTCATTTGAGGATTTTCCGAACCCATGGTCTTGTGCATATTGATTTTATGTTCAAAATCTATCACGCCTTCTTGCCCTTGTGCGGAGGTTTTTAGTGGCAATATTAAAATAAGCGTTAAAAGAAAACTAAATGAAATTTTTGCAATTGTTTTGAATGAGGTTTTCATATTGAAATTAGGTTTTGATTATATTTCTGCCACAAAAGTATCATTCTATTTCTACTCCAAAAGTTAATCTGCCTTATAATAATGTTAATTAAGGTTAATGAACACAGAATATGTCAAAAAAGGCTGTTAATTTTGAACATTCTAAACAGTTTAATAAAAACTTCTTGAATTTTTTCAATCAAAATAAAACCTCTCTACTTATGATGTGTGTCAGTTTGTTGTTACTGGCACTTTTCAATGCTTTTTGGCTTCGTCAAAATTATATTGAGCAACAAACCAATCTTCAAAAAGATATAAACAATTCTTTTGAAAAAACGATTGATGCCATGCAAGATTCTCTGATAACAAGGCAAGTTGAAGAGGCAATGAAAATACAAAAATCAGCAAAGCCATTTATAAAAAATCATCCAAAAGAAACAAAGCAAAGTGTTTTTTTATTCAAACCAAGAAAAACAAGCCATAATCTTGAAAAAGATTCTGTTCGATTGGAAAGTGTTTCGGTTTTTACGAATAATAAAAAAGATATAGCAGACTCTGCAAGACGAAATATTTTACAAACTTTATTAAAATCATTTAAGCAGGATTCGAGCAACGGGAAAATAAAAATTGAGATTCGATTAGATTCTTCTTTTAGTAAAAATAACAATCGAGGTAATAAAATGATGATGATTGCGAGTGTAAAAGAGGATTCGGTTCGTAAGATAAAAAGTGTTGCAATGACTTCTTTTTTAAAACCATCAAAACAAGAGAATATAGTTATTAATTTTAAAAGAGAAACTTTAAAATTAAAAGAAATTCAATCAAAATTTCAAGCAAAATTAATATCGCAGCAAATAATTTTACCTTTCAATATTTTTGCAAGTCAAAAAGAAAAAGCCTTGAATCCAAACCAAATTGGCACAAATGTAAATGCCGATTTAGTCACTTATCAAGCGATTTTTGATAATTTTCAGTGGTTTTTGACAAAAAAAATTATTCCACAAATACTGTTTTCGTTTTTTCTGATTGCTATTACTACGCTTTCGTTTTTATTGATTTTCCGAAATCTCCAGCAACAACGCCGCTTGACTGAACTAAAAAACGATTTTGTGAGCAATGTTACACACGAACTCAAAACGCCCATTTCGACTGTCAGTGTAGCTATTGAGGCTTTGAGCAATTTTAATGTTTTGCAAAATCCTGCACAAACGAAAGAGTATCTCGAAATATCAAAAAACGAGCTAAATCGCCTCACAATTTTGGTTGATAAAGTACTGAAAATGAGTATTTTTGAGCAAAAAGACTTAGAATTAAAAACCGAAATAATCAATTTTAAAGTCTTGGTCGAAAATGTACTGGCTACCATGAAACTTCAATTTGAAAAATACAATGCTCAAATAGACTTTGATTTTGTGGGAAGTAATTTTTCTCTCGAAGGTGATGTAATTCATCTGACAAATGTGATTTATAATTTATTAGAAAATGCACTAAAATATAGCCCCAAACCAATGATTTCGATTCGTTTGGCTGAAGAAAATCAGCAAATTTTATTAGAAATAAAAGACAACGGAATTGGTATTTCAGAAGAATATTTACCCAAAATTTTTGACAAATTTTTCAGAGTTCCTACGGGAGATATTCATAACACAAAAGGCTACGGTTTGGGTTTGAGTTATGTCAAAAGTGTTGTCGAAAAACACAAGGGAAGCATCGAAGTTATAAGTAAAATTGGGGAAGGAAGCTGTTTTTTAGTTAGATTCAATCAAGGTTATGTCAGATAAAAAAACAAAAATATTTTATGTAGAAGACGAGCCATTTCTGGGAAAAATCGTCAAAGAAAGCCTCGAAAGTAGAGATTTTGAAGTAAAAATGCTCGCTGATGGAAGATTTGCCTTGAAAGAATTTGAGCAATTTAAACCAGATATTTGTGTGCTTGACGTAATGCTTCCTAACAAAGACGGCTACACAATTGGCAACGAAATCAGGCAACAAAACTCAATAATGCCCATTATTTTTTTGACTGCCAAAACTCAAACTGAAGATGTATTAAAAGGGTTTCAATCAGGTGGAAATGACTATATCAGAAAGCCATTTAGCATGGAAGAATTGATAGTCAGAATCAATAATTTATTGAATTTAGCTAACAAAAAAACGGTTTCTTCAAACACAAGTATTTTGTTGGGAGAATATGAGTTTTTTCCTCAAAAATACGAACTCACTTTTCAAGAAACCTCTAAAAAATTGTCTTACCGAGAAGCAGAATTACTCAAAATTTTCTCTGAAAATCAAAATTTTACTATCAGCCGAAAAGAGATTTTGATGAAAATTTGGGGTGATGATTCATTTTTCAATTCCCGGAATTTAGATGTTTATATTACCAAACTGCGAGAATATCTAAAAAACGATGCTTCTATTAAACTCACTACGCTCAAAGGCGTAGGTTATCATTTTTCGGTGGGAGTGGAATAGAAAATTTTAAACTTAAAAAAAAATGAAAACATTAGCAGAGATAAAATCGGCACTGAAACCAATAAAAAATCAGGAACAATATAAAGCATATTTAGCAATAATTGATTCTTTGATTAATTGTGCAGAAGATAGTCCAGAAGAAGAAACTTTGGAATTAGTTTCTATTTTGGTTGAAGATTACGAATTAAAACATTACCACATCGAAGCTCCAGACCCTATTGAAGCCATCAAATTGAAGATGGAAGAAGAAGGTTTAAAGAATAAAGATGTAGCAATATATTTTGGAAGTGCAAGTCGAGTTTCTGAAGTCCTAAATAGAAAAAGACCACTATCGCTTGACATGATGAGAAAAATACATCGTGGATTAGGTATTTCAGCAGAAACTTTGCTATCAGTTTAAAAAATCATTTCTCCCAAGTATTCGTAATCATTTCTGACCACCAAATACTTATTTTGTCGTTTGCTTGTATGCGAGAATCGCCCCAATAAGTGCCTGATTTTGGCAAAGCCCACGTCGCTTGTTCGTCCCAATTTTGGTTGATATAAGCTACAATTTTGATGGTTTGTTTGTTTTTTTCGATAAACTCAAAGAAAGGTTTATACCATTCGTTCCAGATTTGAAGTGGCGTGAGTTTTACTTGATTTTCGCCTGCAATTCCATCCCACAATGGGCTAATATTTTTTCTGTAAAGCCCACTCAAGTTGTACCCTTGCGGTGTTGCTTCGCAAATCATCACAGGTTTGTTTTTGGCATTGGCAAAATAAATCACTTCATTTGCCAAACTTCTTTGGCTACGTTTATATACAACATTAGTGCTATTAGTATATTTTGGAGAAATTTTTGTTCCTGCCAAAAACCACGAAAGTCCACAAAAATCCACAAACTTATCGCCAGGATACCAATCGCCAAGGTTTTCGATTTTGTTTTCCATAATATCATCTAAGGGCGAAGTGCAAGCCTGCCAAACCGAAAACCAGTTTTTAGGTGTTTTATTTTTTTCATAATTCACTCTCAAAATATCATGGATTCGCTTGAAAGCCACAATATAACGGCGGCGGTCTTCGTAAGCTTTATTCCAATTTCCATCAAATTCATAACCAATTCTTAAATAAAATTTCACACTTGGATAAGTTTTCAAAAACTCAGCAAATTCATTGATTTTAGCATCATAGCGACCATTCACGAGGTTTTGAATTTCAGCTTCATCATTCATCCAAATACCAATTGCCATGTCGAGAGGAACATTTTTTGCATACTTTTTCAGGCAAACGTCGTCCAAAATATGCTTAACACAATTCGACCCTGCACCATTATCGGCAGGAGTTTTTAGTCCTCCTAATTTGAAAATATCAATGTATTGCGTCAAACCAACAGGCTGTGGAAAATTACGATAGGTAAGGCAATCATCTTTTTTTTCGATGTGAAAATAATTATAAATCGCATCTTCATCTTGACCAATAAATAGGCTTTGGGAAGTAGTTTTTAGGCTAATAAATATAGCAAAAATGCACAGAAAGAGATTTTTGTTGAGGGACATTTTTATTTTTTGGGCTTAATTTTGTCGTAATTTTTCAATTTAACACAAAAATAAGCAATATATTAAAAACAATTGTGATTCATAAAATTAATGTTTGCAAATATTCAGTCAAAAAGAGAATGTAAAAACGAAACTTATTTGTTATTTTTGAAAGTTTTCTATAAGCCTCCTTACAATGATTTTGCACAATTAATTCTAAAATATTACTCATGAAAAATCTATTTATCCTTGCTGTGATTATAATCTTTACGAATGTATCATTTGCACAAAATGCAAAAGATATTATGGATTCAAGCAAAAATGCTTATATAAATCTTGAAATGTATCAAGATTCTGGAAAAGTATTGCAAGAAGTTTATAACCTCCCTAATCAACGAAATTCCTATGAAAAAGCAATATATTTCAAAACAGATTATGCAAGTAGAGGCTTATTCAATTTTGAATACTATGAAGTTGGGCGTTCTAACTCATTATATGTAATCAATCGAGGTATTAATTACAAAGTACAGTCGTGGTGGGGCATTACAAATGTTACTAAAACTGATATTTCATTAGAGTCTCCTTTATTAGCAGCAGTAGGTGTTTCTTCTTTGACTTCTACAATAATCCCAATGCTACTTTTGCCCAATACTACTTTTCATAGCAGTATTTTTACGCAATTAAAAGACGAAAAACTGATTGATGTTGAAGACATCAATGGAAACCAATGCTATCGAATAGATGGAAATTATTTGACATCGGGTACAATTAAGATTTGGATTTCAAAAGATGATTTTTTGATTAGAAAAATAGAAATTGACAAAAAAGTAAAAGATTTTAGAGTAAAATCTACTTACCAGTATTTCCCAAAAACACCATTATACATTGATGCCTCCGTTTTTGAATTCAGACCGAATAGAAAAGTAAAATTGTAAATCTGCTAATTATTTCCTCCTCTCGAACGCATTTGCATTAAGAACTGTTATTTTTGAACGGTTATTTTAATTCAAAATATGTCAGAAATTACATTCGATTATAAAGCTGAGTTATCCAAACTTCCTGAAGAACCAGGAGTTTACCGCTATTTTGATGATGCAGGAGAAATAATTTATATCGGGAAAGCCAAAAATCTCAAAAATCGAGTCAGTAGTTATTTTTATAATTTCAATCGCCACGACCGAAAAACTCGCCGCTTGGTTATCTGCATTCGCAAGTTAGAGTTCACAATCGTACCAACCGAATATGATGCTCTTTTGCTCGAAAACACGCTCATCAAAAAACACCAACCTCGATTCAATATCTTGCTTCGAGATGACAAAATGTACCCTTATGTATGTGTTACGAACGAGCGATTTCCGAGAGTAATAGTGTCCAGACGCATCGAAGACAAGGCAAAAGGCAAACTTTATGGCCCTTTCGTAAATTCGAGAGCAATGTACGCCCTGCTCGAAATGTTTAGTCAACTTTATACTATCCGCACTTGTATTTTGAATCTTTCGGAAGAAAATGTTGCTACAAAAAAGTTTAAAATTTGCTTAGAATTCCACATTGGCAACTGCAAAGGTCCTTGCGAAAACCGCCAGTCAGAAGAAGAATACAACAAAGAAATCGAGCAAGTACATAATATTTTGCGAGGAAGTCTTGCCCCTGCCAAACAATATTTTGTGCAACGAATGCAAGAATCTGCACAAAAATTGGCTTTTGAAGAAGCACATCAGTTTAAGTTAAAATTAGATTTTCTGCAAAATTATCAAAGCAAGGCAACGGTAGTAAATCCAGCCATCAAAGACTTAGATATTTTTAGCATTGTGTCGGACGAAAGTTCGGCATATATCAATTATTTGAAAGTGATTAATGGCACAATTACGCAAAGTCAAACGCTTGAAGTAAAGAAAAAATTGGAAGAAACGGAAGACGAAATCTTGACGATGTTGATTGTAGAATTTCGCCAAAAATATGAAAGCGAATCGAAAGAAATAGTTACAAATATTCCGATTGATATTGACATGAAAGCAGAAATTGCTGTGCCACAAATTGGTGATAAGCGAAAATTGATGGAAATGTCCTTGAAAAATGTCATGTATTTTCAGCGAGAAAAAGCTGAACGTGAAGCCATTGCAGCAAGTGGGGCAACTAATAAGCGAGATAGGGTTTTGGTGAAATTGAAGCAAGATTTGCAGCTAAAAGCACTTCCACGCCACATTGAGTGCTTCGACAACTCTAATATTCAAGGCACAAACCCTGTTTCGGCAATGGTTTGTTTCATTAATGGGCAACCTTCGGCGAGAGATTATAGGCATTATATTCCAAAAACAGTTGTTGGTCCGAATGATTTTGCCACCATGAAAGAAGTTGTGGGCAGACGTTATGCCAGACTTTTAGAAGAAAAAGCAGATATGCCCGACCTCATTATTATTGATGGTGGAAAAGGGCAACTTTCGGCAGCTTGCGAGGCTCTGAAAGAACTTAATATTTACGGGCAAGTGCCCATTATTGGCATTGCGAAGCGTTTGGAAGAAATTTATTTTCCCGAAGATTCATTGCCTTTATATATTGATAAAAAGTCAGAATCGCTCAAACTTATTCAACGTTGCCGAGATGAAGCTCACCGTTTTGGCATTACACATCACCGAGATAGGCGAAGCAAAAATTTCTTGATTAGTAGCCTTGAAAGTGTGCCAAGCATCGGAAAACTAACTGCTACGAAGGTTTTGAAGCAATTTAAGACAATCGCAAACATCAAAAATGCTTCTGAAGAAGAGTTAATTGCGTTGGTTGGAAAAGATAAAACTCATAAAATTAGGGAGTTTTTGGAGAATGAGAGTTGAGGCAATTATCAATGAACAATTCCTACATTTTAAAAAAAGGTAAGCCCATTAATCCCTGTATCATTGTGAATAAAACAAAAGCTAAATAAAGTATTGAAAAGAGCCAAACAGCTTTCAGTGAAACGTTCTTATTTGAAATTTTTACTACCAAAATTGCAAACAAAGGAATGATTTGCAAGCTGTGCATTCCAAAAAAATGAGCTACTCGCAAATCACCAAAAAATGTACTCCAGTTCAAAAGCCAAAGACCTTTGCCACCGTCGGCAGCACCAACTGTATGCCCTGCCATACTACTGATATAACCTCCAAACAAACTAAAAACGACAAAATAAACCAAGCCAATTTTGATACTTAAAACTATTGGCGGAGATAAGTCATAAGATTTTTGCTTGATAAAAACATAGGTAATATAAGCCGTCCAAAGTGTTAGGGTAAGAATAAAAACACCCATTAAAGCAAAGAGAATAATGCCATAAATATTAGCTCTGTTGAAGTGCGAAAGTTCGCCTCGCAATGCCTGCGAAATGATGGCAAATTGCTCAAAACTCATCGAAATTACTGCAATCCAAGAGTAAATCCTTACTTTACGAGTGTCATTTACATAGTTTAAAATCAAGCCCATTGTCCAGCTATAAAGCCAAATACTCAAAGCAAATTTTATTGGTTTTATGAGCGAATTTATTCCCAAAACAACCACATTGTTGAAGGGAAAATACCCAAGAAGTAATACAAATATGATGAGTTGAGAAACGCCCAACCAAAAAAAAATTTTATTACGCAATAGCATTTCTTTTATCATCTTTTTAAAATTTTATTCCTGTCATTATTCCCACATTTGAACTCATAAATTTTTTATCACCAAGCCCAGTTACTTCACCTTGTCGGCTGGCAGATTCATATTCTAAGCCAAAGGTTAGCATCGTTTTTTTATTTCCAAAAGGTATGTCATAGCCTAAGCCAAATGCCAAACCACTACCGATTGCAAACTGATGATTGAATTGAAGATTTGCCGTTGTTCGGTATTTTTGAGTAAACTGCGTAATAAAAAAGTAATCTCCTTGCAAATAAACACCTTTTTTGGCAATTTTATCAAACGGGAAATATTTGATACTCACTGCCGCACCCCAATAATTAAAAAACATTTCCTGTCCGTTATCACCTGTAGCAGGTGCTGCACCCAACGATTTATATTTTATGCCAAAATTCAAATAATTGATTTTCTTGAATTTATGATAAGCCGCTAATGATGCAAGTCCGCCAGCCGAAGTCGAAAAATTGCCCGCCTTGTACTTTTCTTTTAGTCCAGTACCAAAGATATTTACGCCATAACCGCCCCTAAACTCCGCATAAGTGAAAGAAACTGGGGCTGGTTTTGTTTGGGCAAACACAATCGTTTGCCCAAATATAAAGAGAATAATTAAGATTTTATTTTTCATTTTTTTGAATTATTTACCGCCAAAAGTATAACCTACGGCAATATTAAAAATAATTGGACTGTTGGCAATGCCAATATTTGGAGCTTTAAGTAGTTCTTTTTTGCCCGAAGTTTTGTTAGTATAACTTAATTCGTCGTTGCTCAATGTCGAGCCAACATTTTGCCAATACCTCAAACTTGTACTTGTCGTAATGCCTTGAATAAATTTATTATCACTGTTTTTGAAAGGAAAATAACGGTAATATGCCCCCAAACCAAGCGTCATCGTTTTGAAATCCTTTATTTTATTACTTACATTTTGTTCAGCACCTTTCTGATAAATCTCAAAACTATGCAGTTTTGGTTCAAAACGAACATCAAAAAATGAATTGAAACGATAGCCAATTCCAAAACCGGTTGTGTGTGGAATGTGAATAACTACGTTTTGAGTTTTATAATCACCCACTACTGGCGGGTCGAGAGAAACACCGTGTGAATAATCAAAAATCAATCGTTTTGTGGTATAATTTACTTCAATATTAAATCCTTTGGCAACGGTTGGCTGCAAAAGTCCAAACAAAATACTAAATTTGTTGCTATATAAAAGTTCTTTCTTTTTTGTATTTTGTGAAAAACCATTTGTGATGATAATTGTGGCTAATAAAAAGCCTAATATTATATTTTTCATTTTATTTATTGCGGCACTCCGCCACGATTTTTGTTAAAAATTGACTCCAATTAGTAGGTTTCCTTGAATAAAATTGTCTGTTTTACCTCCTCGAGGTCCAATATCGCCTACGATATTTCCGATTGCACCAAATTGAGGAATAACATATAAGCTGTTCGTAGTTTTGTTAGTTATTTTGAATTTGTAGCCCACATTTGATTCCCAAAACCATGTTGGTGTATTATAATCTTTGCCATCTACAAGATTTTTTGTTCCCCACGCATAGCCCATATTAGACTTTGCTTCCAAATGAAGCCCTTTCCAGAAGTATTGCCGATAACCTAAAACGAACATATATTCGTTTATTTTTTCTACAACATCGTGTTTCACATTTGGACGAATGTATGCACCAATCAATAAATCGCCTTTTCGTTTACTTTCATTCGAAGTTAGTGATCGGGTAGCTTGAATTCTGATGATATTGATTGTTGGCAAAAATGGCTGCACAAACTCAACTTCCAGTCCCCATTTTTTGGGATTCTCAACGATTTTTTGAGCGTAGGTTTTACTACTAAAAAGTAGCAGCGTAATTGATAAAATTTGAATTGTTTTTTTCATTTTTTGCATTGTTTTAAATTTACAATGCAAAATTGAGGAGGAAAGGCAGTCAAAAACGTTGACTTGAGTTAAGAAATCAACCGTTCTTGGTAATTCTTTTTCTAATTCGACTCAAGGATTCCGGTTTGATACCCAAATAAGAAGCAATATAATGTTGTGGAATCCTTTGAACCAACTCTGGTCGTTGGCTTAGAAGGTTTAAATAACGTTGTTCGGGTTCTTCATTAGTAAGCATTTGATTGAGTTTTGAAATCGAAAGAAAGGCATTTTCTGCCATCATTCGCCCAACTCTGTCAAATACAGGGTGAGAATTGTACAAATGATAAAGATCAGTTTTTTTTATCTGAATCACTTCGCAAGGTTCGATAGCTTGCATATTTTCGACTGTTGGCTGACCTGTCAAAAAACTTGCGTAGTCGGTGTACCAACTATTGGTAAAGAAAAACTGAACTGTATTTTCAACACCTTCTACATTATAAAATGACCGCATACAGCCAATATTAATGAAGGAAATTTTGTTGCAAACCTGCCCTTCTTGTAGTAAAAAATCTTTTTTCTTGAATTGTTTTACTTCTAAAATTTTCACAAATGCATTTTCCTCAGTTTCGTTTAACGAAACGATAGATTTGATGCTATGTAAGATTTGAGAAGTCATTTCTTTTCAATCCAAATATGCTTAGTTTCCTGAAAAGAATTATTGATTAGTCTCACTATGTATTTACCTTCCCCCAAAAATGACAAATCAACCAAACGTCGTTCAGAAAGTACAGGAATGGGTGTTGAATAAATAATTTGCCCTTGCGTAGAATATACAATCATTGCAATATCTGCCAAATCCTCTGCGGCTTCGAGTGTAATTAAACCATCTGGGGTTGGATTTGGATAAATAATAACATTTTTAATTGTTACATCTGGGATATACGAAAATGCTCCAGAAAGATTGGAACGGCAAGAAATAACTTGATTAGGTGCAATTGTGAAATTTTGAAGAGCTGTAACGGTAAAAAAACCAGGCTTTGTAACCTTAATCAATGAGGTATTATTTGAAAAATTTGCCCCTTCTTTTTTCCATTCAAACTTAATATCACCCAAAAAGTTTTTTTGCTTTGCTTGTAACATAAAAGCCCCCAATTGTGAAATTTCAGGTGTTTCGGGGCGTGATTTTATAGTTAATTTTACTACGTCTGAACTTGGTGAAATACACCCATTTGCGTCTTTTGCTTTTACAGAAATGGCATAATCTCCTGGTTTGGTAACTGTAATTGCAAAGGTGGTTTCATTTGTACTCCAAATATTATCCTTTGGACTTGTTGAAGCTAAAGTTATTGGCATTCCTTCACAAACCGTATTTGTTGTACTTGCATAAATCACAGGTTTATCGGGTAATGGAAAAACCTGTGAAAAAATAGCGTTTGATTCAGGCGAAGGGCAACCCGCAGCATTGATACCACGAACCGAAAATTTGCCCGAAGTCTTAACAGTTATTTGCTTTTGAGTTTCTCCATTATTCCACAAAACCAAAGGATAATCAGGTGTATCAACAAACAAATCAACACTTGAGCCAGGACAAAAACTGACTGGATTTTTAGTAAAAGCTATGGGTGTTTTTGTAGGAAAAACTTTTGTAATGTCTATTATATTTGTAAAAACATAGTTTCCATAAACATCACGTGCTGTATTACTAAATTTCCCATTTTGAGCCGTAATGGTAGTTTCAATGGAATTATTTGACCAAAGTTGAGGGGTATAACCTGCTGGCAAACTCAATGTAACTTTATCGAATGATGGACAATTTGCCTTTATTACCAAAATAGGGGAGGACAAAAAAGGAACAGATTGATTAAAAAAAGTATCACTTAGTTTTTTGTCCCAAGCTTTTGCCAAATCTGTAATACCAGCATCATTGGCAGATAAGTTTTGAAAATGAACCCCTTCGGGACGAGCAACTTGAATTGAGTCAGTATAAGGACCTTCAAATATATTATCACTTGGATTTATCACTCCGTTTTGTGCTTTAATGACGGCAGGGTATGTCTGATTTACATTTAATAAGGTTGTACGAGTTGTGCGAGCAATCATCCAAGCAATTTTTTTTCCAGCATCAAACCTACTTTTTTCAATAATTTTCTTTAATGCTGCTGCATAGTAGCTTTCAGAAGTTTTTAAATCTAATTCTGACTCTCCCTGACACCACAAAACCGACCGAAAACCTAATTGAGAAATATAATATTGAAGCGTTATTTTGATATTAGAATAGGGTGTTCCTCCGGGGTAAGTAAACTTATAAAAAGGGTGTTTTGTAGGAATACCAACCGAGCTATTGTACCAATTTTCGATGGAAGAACCGTCATAAGCAGCATTAAAAAACATAATAGGCACATTGAGGCGTTTGGCTAACAAATCGCCTAATTCGCCCCAACACCATGTACCTTGTCCACGTGGGGCAATGGTTGAGGTAGCGTCCAAGTGCGAAAAAGCAGCGTAAAAAGGTATTTCGTCTAAATAATTTATGTTTTCGTAGTTATAGCAATTCACACGGTCATCGGTAGAAGCTTTCTCACCAAAATTTCTTTTTCCTTCGGCATTCGACTGCCCAGCAATCAAAAATACTTCACCTATGCCAACTCTATCCACACTGGGCTGTGTTACAACAACACCATTTTTCCAGCCTCTTACTTGCAACTGATACCAGCCGCCAGTACCTTTTATAGTTCCTACAAAAGTTCCTCCTTCGGGTTTGTCTATTAATGTTAGCCAATCCGTTGCTGTTCCTTGTCCTGTTTTTATAGGCACTAACCTTGCTTCTATTTTTTCCAGAACATCTTCATAATTTCCAGAAATATAGATAATAGAGCTGTTTTTGTTATCTCTTTGAAAAACGCTTCTCGACAATGGCAAATTAATGGTAATTTGTGAAAAACTTGAGAAGGTAATTAACAACAGTAAAAATATAATGCTTGGATTTCGCATTTTACGCAGTATTCGTTTGGTTAGATGAAAATATCAACATTTAACAAAGTGCCTTGTTGAAAGACAATTCCTTAACAAAAACATAATGATAAGGTTATATTTTATTTATTGTACTTTTTAAAATATAGTGCAAAATTAACAAGTTTATAGCAAAATAAAAAATCCATCTTTATCAAAGGTACTCAAAGCAAATTTTTATCATTTCTCATACCTTTTCACCCATTTCTCTACCAATTCCGAATTTCATCTAAAAATCCGTACTTTTGTAAAAAATTAAGAAACAAACAATGGATATTTTTGTTGGAAGTATTCCTTTTAAGCTAAAGGAAAAAGAATTAAGAGAACTTTTTGAGAAATTTGGAGAAGTTACAGCTGTCAAAATAGTAAAAAGCAAAGTAACTCGCCAAAACAAAGGTTTTGCCTTTGTTGAAATGCCCAACGAAGACGAAGTTCGCAAAGCGATTTTTGAACTCAACGGAACAGAACTGCTCGGACGTACACTCGAAATAAGTATTTCGGAGAAAAAAGACAAGGAAACTGCACCAAAAGCAGGCAAATTGAATGCTCAAGGAAAACTAAAAGGTGGAGCTTTCAGAGGAATCGGCAAAGGTTATTTTGATAAACGTGGCGAAAAATGAAATTTGAAGATTATAGTATTTCGCTCGAAATCAAGCAAAATTTAGAGAAATTAGGCTTCAAACGCCCAACAGATATTCAATTCAAGGCAATTCCGTCTATCTTGAAAGGGGAGGATGTGCTGGCAATTGCTCAAACTGGTACAGGAAAAACTGCAGCATTTGCCATTCCGATTCTTAGTATTTTGCAGGAAATGAAAGCATCGGTTCGCTCTTATGAAGGACTAAAATGTATTGTAATGGTGCCAACTCGTGAGTTGGCTTTGCAGATTACCGAAGTTTTTCAGAAACTTGGACAAGGCACAGGAATCGAATCTTTATGCCTTTTTGGAGGCGTGGAACAAGCCCCACAAATTGAAAAAATAGAAAACGGCATTGATATTCTTATTTCAACTCCTGGGCGAATGTTTGATTTGATTTACCAAAAACATTTGAAAATCACAGGTGTCGAAATATTGGTTTTGGATGAAGCCGACCACATGTTGGACTTGGGTTTTATTAAAGATATTCAAGATGTAAAGAAATTTTTGCCTAAATATCACCAAACTTTGTTTTTTTCGGCAACAATCAATGAGCAAATTAAAAAAGTTGCTTATTCGTTGGTCAAAAATCCTATCCGAATTCAACTTTCGCCCAAAGACCCTGTCTCCAAAAACATTACTCATTCGGTGGCTTTTGTAGAAATGGACGACAAACGTTTTTTCTTGGAAAGAGTCATTAACGAAAATCCAGAAAGCAAAATCATTGTTTTTGTGCGAACAAAAGTGCGTGCCGAAAGAGTAAAATTGGCAATGGAAAGAGTGGGCATTTTGTCAGAAACCATTCATGGAGATAAAGAACAACAAGACCGTTTGTTGGTTTTGAATAAATTTAGAGAAGGCGAAGTAAAAATATTGATTGCCACCGACGTAAGTGCCAGAGGAATTGACATTGCCAATGTAGATTATGTGGTAAATTATGATTTGCCCGACGTTCCCGAAAACTATGTACATCGAGTGGGTCGCACTGGAAGAGGAACAAAAAAAGGTTTGGCGGTATCGTTTTGTAGCACCGAAGAGAAGCCTATTTTGGCAGAAATCGAAGGGTTCATGGACAAAGCCATTAGAATTTTGGAAATAGATAAAAACGAATATACCGAAACCATAGATTTCTCGAAAGATACGACCAACAATTACGACCTAAAAGCCCTGCTTTTGGAAGCCGAAAAAATAGAAGAAAAACGTAGAAAGGGGAAGAAGAAGAAAAAATAGTTTTGATAGTTGCAAATTGTTAGTGTTGGTTGCAAATTGTTTTTGCTGAGGGTTTTTGACTAAAATACCAACAATTTGTAACAATATGCAACAAAAAGCAACAATTTTTAAAACATTTTAAGAAAAATGGAACAAGTAAACAACCCTCTTCATGGCATCACACTCGAAAGAATTGTGAAAGAACTACACGATTATTATGGTTGGGACCAACTGGCTTTTCATGTCAATATCAATTGTTTTGCCAATAATCCAACCTTGAAATCGAGCCTGAAATTTCTCCGAAAAACAGATTGGGCAAGAAAAAAAGTAGAAAAATTATATTTAAGAATGTTGGAAGATTTGAAAGGAGAATAATAGAATTTCTACCTAATAATCCTCACACTTCCACGCCCTTGCGTTGGATTTATGCCCTTCAAAGAATACGTAAAACTTAGCAAAAAGTATCTTCCAAGTGTCCGTATGCGTTCGTCTTGCACATAATTGAGTTGAGCAACTCGGTTGATGCCCGTGTTTTTGTTCAATAAATCATTGACCGAAAGTTTCAATTCACCACGACGGTTTTTTAAGAAATATGTAGAAAGTGATGCCCCCAAAAGCGGAATAGCTTGGTCATAACCATCGCTCAATCCTTTGTAAATTATATAGTCAAAATCAGAGCCAAAAACCAAGTTTTTGTGTATCGTCCAATTGAGGTCGGCTGAATAATTGTTGTTGAAATATTCTTGATTCTGTTGTGCATTGACAGAATAATGCGTTTGGTTATACCCAATTTTTGCTTCGGTCGAAACATCAAAATTATCTTGTTGGTAACTCAATCTTAACCTTGTATTTGCACGCAAACCTTTTGTGCGATTTTCTTGGTTATTTACCAAGCCAATTCCTCTGCTAAGTGCTACATTTTCACTAATTTCTATTCGTAATTTAATCGGCTTTATTCTAAAACCGTAAGACAAATCGCCATTCAAAGCATAATCATCTTTTACATTTATTGGCGTTGAAGTTCTGACCAACAATTGGCTAATTTCCTGAGCGTCAGTGATTTTATTGGTCGTATAAGTTAAGTTTATGCTTGAAAAAAAACTGGTGAAATTCAACTGATTGAACGACATATAATTGGTTGTGAGGCGATGCGAATATTCAGGTTTTAGATTTGGATTTCCAACATAGATATTCAGTGGATCAAGGTTGTCGGTGATTGGTGCAAGTTGTGTAATATTTGGTTCTTGAAAATTCGTTTCATAGTCAAATCTCAAATGCTGCGACTGCTGAAAATCATAATTGAAGTGCAAATTTGGTAAAACATTCTGAAAGTTTTTCGAGATTTTACTATTCAAAAGTAGCAAATTTCCTTCTAAATGAGCATTTTGAAAGTTCAAACCTGTCGAAAAATTATATTTCTTTTGATTAAATCTAATATTTGCACCCAAGCGATTATAGCTAAAATTACTTTCAAATTTATTACTCAATAACTTATTATAAGTGCTTATATTGTCTTTAATATCATTCACAATGGCATCAGATTTGTAGTCGGTTCGTAGGTAAGCGTAGTTAAATTCCAAGTATTTTTTCTTGCCCAAAGGCTCGGTAAAAGAGGCATTTACGCCATAATTCATGCGGTCGGAAACCTTAATATTGTCTTGCAAAATATTGTCAGTTCGATTCAAAACATCATTCAAAAAATATCTATTTGTTGCTAATAAATCACCGTCGCTATTGTTATTATTTAAGCCAAAAGACAGATTTGAAGAAAAAGTTCTGCCTTTTTTATGAAATTTATGTCGAAAAAGTAGATTTGTATTCAAGCCCAGCCCTTCGGAATTGCCCAAATAATTACGAAAACCTGAGTTTTGTAAAACCATTTTTTCATTGAAAGATTCACTATTACTAACAGTGTTATTCTTGGTTTTGTTATAATTGAAATACGAAGTAAGTTTCAGAGAGTTGAGCGAATCTATCTTTTGGTCGAGTGTAAAATTAAAGCGATGGTTATCGTTATTATTGTTTTGCGAACTCTTTTTTGTAGAAGTAAAAGTGCCATTTTGAAGAAAATTCTGGCGATTCAAATCGCTTTCACTTACTTGATTTAGGTTATTATAGAAATAGCTTCCATTGATTTCAGATTTTTTAGAAATCGGGTTATTAAAATTCATTCCAGCAGCCCAATTTTTCATGAAACCCGTAGGTTTTTGCCCAAAATTCATCGGCACACTTCCATCATCACCATTGATTTCTAAACGAACAGAGCCGCCTCTCCCACTCATCAATCGCTGTAAATCTCCAGTAAAATTCATATAATCCTCAATAGAAAAACCCTGCTGATTGACGTTATTTCCCATACCCAAAAACGACAATTGTTTGTCTTTATTAAAACGATTAACATTTGCTTTTCCAGCAAAACGTTCGTCCAGACCAGCACCTGCCGTGATATTTCCAAAAGCACCTTTTTTGCGGTCTTCTTTGAGTGTCAAATTAATGTTTTTTTGGCGTTGCCCATCATCAATTCCTGTAAAATCTGCTTGGTCGGAGCGTTTATCATATACTTGCACTTTGTCTATTGCATCGGCAGGCAAGTTTTTGGTTGCCATCTTTGGGTCTCTTCCAAAAAACTCTTTTCCATCAACCGTTATTCGCCTCACAGTTTCACCTTGAGCTTTTACTGTGCCATCTTTATCTACTTCCACACCTGGCAATTTTTTCAATAAATCTTCTACGACACCATTTTGCTTAACCTTAAATGAGCCAGCATTAAACTCAACGGTATCGCCTTTTATTGTAACAGGTGCTTTCTCAGCTTTGATGGTAATTTCTGCTAATTCTTTACTAATTGGCTCTAATTTTATCAAGCCCAAATCAAATAAAATAGCATCGGCAGGAACAATCAGTTTCAAATAAGGTTGATGTCCGATATAGGTGATTTTGAACAAATAATTGGCAGAATTGATGTTTTTTAGTTCAAATGCTCCCGTATGATTGGTTCGTGCGAAGTTTACCAAAGACGAATCTTTGACACTCAAAAGCATAACGGTAGCATATTGCAACGGTTTTGAGGCAGAGTCTTGAACAATGCCCTTGACAGTGATTTTTTGAGCAAAAGTCGGAATCGAAATAAGTAAAAGTAGAAATAGCTTTTTCATAAAATGTTTGTCTGCAAAGTTTATGTTTGCAAAATTATGGTTTGCAAGCATTACAATAGGTTAAACATAATAGAAATAAAGTTAATTAAGGTTAAAACGCAAAAAATCCTGCTTATTTAGGCAGGATTGTACGATGGGTTTCCTAACCCGTCATGTTCGTAAGGTAACGGATTAGGAAATCCGTTTTACATAAAAAACTTATTTCAAAGCAAAAATAACCTTTGCTTGCTCAAAAGTTGAAGCAATAATCTGTTTGCCTTTTTGGTCAATATAACCCAAATGCCCACCTTGACGATAAATAGCTACTCCTTCGGTAAAGTCATCAATCATATCAAACTTCGGAGAAATAATTTCCTTGCCATTTTGATTGATGATGCCATATTTTCCATCTTGCATAACAACTGCTACGCCATTTTCAAAAGCTCGCACATCGTCATAGATAGCTGTGGTAATCATTTTGCCTGTTTTATTAATTACGGCAGATTTTTCGCCGATGCGAACAGTTGCTAAATTTTCTACAAAAGCACTTGCCATATCATATTTCATCGGAAGCACTTCTTTGCCTGTATTATCAATATAGCCAAATTTGCCATTGGCCATTACTGCTGCCAAGCCTCCCGAAAATTGCAAAGAAAAATCATATTTTGGGGCAACTATTTGTTCGCCTTGTTTATCAATAAAGCCGTTTTTGCCATTGACAGCAATCACTGCCAAACCTTCACTGAAGCCCATTGCAAACTCATAAGTAGGTTTTATTATTTCCTCTCCGTTTTCGTTTACAAAACCATATTTTGCACCAACTCTCACCAATGCCATTCCATCAGCAAAGTTTTCACATAAATCATATTTTATTGAAATAATTTCCGAGCCGTCTTTACGAATAATCCCGTACTTGGTTTTCATTCTGACAACCGCAAATCCTCCTTGAAAATCGTTTACATAATCATAAATGCAAGGCACTTGGATTTTTCCAGCTTTGTCAATAAAACCAAATTTTCCTTGATTAGTTATTTTTGCAAATCCCTCACTAAACTTTAGTGATTCGTTTTGTCCAAAAGCCATAGCATAAGCAAAAAACAAAATCATTATAAATAAGATTTTCTTTTTAGAATGAGAAAAGGAGTCGAAAAATAGTTGAGTATTCATGATATTTATAGAGATTATGAATCTAAAAATCTGCTTCAAATTAAGTCAGATTGGGCGAAAGATTTTTTTAAAACAGTTTGTAAACATTCTATGTCCAAACTATATGCCAAAAAAACAAAAAAAAGCTATTGAGTGGTATTGACTTTTTAATTTTTAGGAAGTCTTAGCAAAAAAATAGCTTAAATCTGTCGTTTTTTGAAGGGTTTTAGCATTAGATTTTATTTTTCTTTCAAAAAAAACCTTATTTATTCTTAAAAAAATTATATTTTTTTCATCAACAACATACTATTTTCTTATCCAAAACCATGCTTGGTATAATTTTTGATAGGGCAAATTTACTTAAACTCCAAGCAATGTTAGCTCCCAACATTAGCTTCCAAACAATTGAATAATAAACCCTTTTAGGATAGCCAAAAAGGGTTTTCCCTCTTCAGAATTGTAGTTTTACGAGAATATTCATCTGAAAACAGTAGAAAAATGAAATATTAGTTTGATTACAAATTAATTTACTTACATTTGCATTTTTAAAGTACATAATACAAATTACAAAATGTCAAACGGAACAGTAAAGTTTTTCAATGAAACCAAAGGATTTGGTTTTATCAAAGTAAATGGCTCAAACCAAGAAGTATTCGTTCATGTGTCTGAATTAAAAGACCAAATCCGTCAGGATGACGAGGTTACTTTCGACATCCAAGAAGGAAAGAGAGGTTTGAACGCCGTTAACGTGAAATTAGCATAATTATATCATCACTTCGGTGAGTAGAATATATAATTAGCACAGAAGCCCCCGATGAGTCGAGGGCTTTTTTTTGTGTAAATATTATCCTTGGCAGCCAATTTTAGGCTTAAGCCACTACGTAAAACTACGCAATTCATTAGGGGTTTTTACGCAGTAAGCATTTTATAAACTATTGATTATCAGCATTTTAATCAAAAAAAAAAAAAATAGCCTAAAAAAAACTGTTTTTTTATACGGAAATGATTATATACATTTGACCCATCGTTCGTTGCAACCAAACGCTTAAATAAATCTAACAATGATAACTTTTAACTTGCTCTTTTTACCCCCATCGGGGGCAAGGGGGCTTTTACACATGAACATACTCCTACTATCTGCCTTTTTGCTGGGCGGTTGCAACACCCACGAACCAATAGCGATGCCAATTGATAACCCCGATTATAGCATTATTGATGGCGACACCGTGAAAACGGTAGTATTTAAAGACTACAAAAAGCTAAAAGACAAAGACCCCAATGGCAAAAACTACATTGTAGTTGGTGATACGATAGTAACTTACAAAGAACCGAAACTGCATACACCACCCACCAAAGACCCAGACCTAAGTAAGCTAAAAAACAACGACGACCCCGACCTAAAAGGCAAGCCACTACGCTATGTAGCCATAGGTGGCAGCCTAACAGCAGGTGTGCGTGATGGGGGATATTTTAATGAGGGCATAATGACAAGCTACCCTAACTTGATTGCCAGACAAATGAAGCTACAAAAATTTGAGCAACCCTTATTTGATGCCACCGATTATAACGGTTTTGGCAGAAAAACCCGCACGGGCTTTAACCCTACGGGTGGACCTGTACCGAAGTTTAATGAGGTGAAAAATAATAGTGGGGTGGAGGGATTTGTCGAAACCGCTGGGGCTTATGGCAATGGAAAAGCGAGTAATCTTACTTTGAAAAAACATAAAAATTACAAAGAAATTGATAATTGGGCGGTGCCTAATTTGGGAATTGGAACATTATCACCAAGCTATAAAATCAATGACTATGATTGGGATAAAAACAATAAAACAAATCAATCATTACTTCAAAGGGCAGCCCAAGATTTAGATAAATCTTACACACAACATGTTTTTGCTAAAAAGTTTGATTTTTTTACTTATGAAGTTGGTTGGGAAGATATAATCGGTACTGTTTTAGGGACAGATTCGAGAAATATAATGGGAGAATTATCTCGACTACCAAATACAAATGCGGCTGAATTATTATCACGCCCAACTGAGTATATTGACCCAGATATGGGAACTAATTCTCAAATAAAATTTCTTCGCCGAATTGTTGATAATAAAATAAAATATGGAGTATTCTTAAATTTACCAAATATTTCTAAATTTCCATTCCTGAAAATCATCACTCAAGAAAAACAACAAGAATTATTGTCCATTGCTCAAAAATCAGGGTTTATTTTTTCATCTACTCCCAAAGGCTTAGATAATGATGGTTTGTTTTTACTCCCTACTTCTGAGATAGACTCCTTATTTAGTCCAAAAGTACATATTACGCTAAAAAAAGGTTTTAATGAAAAAACTCCTTTAAGTAATTCATCAGCCGTTGGTGTTAGAATGTTAAAAGACGCAGATGCCTTAACAAAAAGGTATAATCAACAGACTGAATCTTTTGCAAAATTCTTTAATTGTCCGATAGTAGATTTGAATACAATTTATGATAAAATCTTAAATAATACTTATATAAGTGATGATGGTGTGAGAGTAGAATCCTCACTTTTCTTTTCAACTGATGGAATTTATCCTACTGCTTTTGGTCAATCTATAATCGCAAATGAGATTATAAAAGCTTTGAATACTCACTACAAAATGGAAATTCCGCTTATAAGTACCCGTGAATATCTTCTAAAATAATTTTTAGCACTAAAACGAAATTTTGAATATGAAAAAATATAAATTTTTTCAGCGGGCATTCTTTTGCTTGCTGTTAAGCATAAGTTTTAAAATATCGGCTCAATACATCACTTATCCTATAAATGGCACTGTAATTCAGCAAAGTTTGAGTGCTTCGGGAAATACAAAGGTATATTTTACTTTTGCAGAAGATAATGCCTATAATAAAACCCTATTTTATAGAATCAAAAAAGCTGACCAAACTATTGTCATTAATAAAAAAGTTCTAAATAATCCAACATTCACCAACGGAGGCGGTTTAAAAGGGTTTTATGCTGAAGAATTTTTAGATAAAGGCTGGTATATAGTTGAATATTATCATGAATGGAACAGACTGATTGGAGGAGCATGCACTCGGTTGATTGAAAGTAAAGAATTTGGTGTAGGTGATGTGTATTTTGTAGCAGGTCAATCAAATGCCAGCGGATATACCGATAATAGCACAGATAACGTAAATGCTGTTTCATCAAATAATAGTAATAATCAAGAAGATAATGTAATGGTACGAGCTTTCCAAATTGGAAGTGACCAAGGTTCATCAAATCAGATATCTAAAGGCTTCCCTATGGGAAATTTAGGCTTTGAAAATTTAAAAAAGGAGCTAAAGCCTATATATCCCAACGGTGTGTCTTCATGGTGTTGGGCTCCATTAGGTAATGAATTTGCAAATAAAAACGATTATAAAACACCAACTATGTTTTTTAATGTTGCGTTCCCAAATTCTTCTTTGGTTTATGATTGGATAGGACTTCCAAATAAATTTGATAAAAATAGCTCGACAACACTTATTGGTAAATTTTACCAAACTTTAGGTTTTTATGGCAATATTTTTGGAGCTAAAGCTGTTTTGTGGCATCAAGGAGAAAGGGACAGTCAAATTATTACAGGCGTTGAAGATGGTTTTTTGCCTGTTTCATCGGTTGTAAACAACTACCAAAATCATTTAACTGAATTAATCGATAATTCTCGTAGCATAACAGGGCTTTCTGATTTGTCTTGGTTTGTTTCTAAAGTATCTTATACATCAAGAGAGAAAGAAAATCCGAGTATTTATGCAATCGCAAAAACTCCTACTTGCATAGCACCAGAAACAGACACTGGCTATAAAGGAAAATTATTCAGTAGTACATTACATGGATACCAACAAAAAAGTGGTGACTCAAAAGTTTTTCTTGGCGTAAACACAGATTTTTTAGATGGAGATAATCTTGATGGAAATTTTGAAAGTTCTTTTGATAATACTACAACTGAATGTGTAAGGTCGAGCAGACAACGTATTCATTTTACAGGAAATTATCTTGGCAATTTAGGGCATGCTTGGTACAATGCTATTACTGCCAATTATAATTCTGCAGTTGGTAAACCTTCATCAAAACTACTAAAACTCAATACTGTAACAAAAAGTAGCAATAATTTTACTTTTACAGTAGAAACACCTCCTACAACAGCGGTAAATTATTATTGGTGTAAAAACGATGCAGGAATTAATAATGCAACGGCAACAAGTGGTGGCAGTACTTCACCAGCAATCACGCTGAACGTTGGTGATAGAATTATGTGCTATGCAAAAGATAATACTGGTAAATTTTATGCCAGTCAGCCATTTATTAGAGATGAATGTAAAAATTGTCGAAACGGTAGTAGTTTATTTACTACAAGCCCTACCTCTCTCAATTTTATATCTGGAGGAGAAACAAAATCTATTATTTTTAACGGTTCATTTATAGATTGGGATGTTCAAAATATCCCCTCATGGATTACTTCAATAACATGGAATGATGCAAGCCAACAACTTTTACTTACCACCTCAAATAATACAGGAGGGCAACAGTCTGGTTATATCGAATTTGTAGAAGTAGGAACAACAACTGTAATAGCAACTATTCCAATTACACAAGCTGCATCAAGTGGCGGAGGCAACACCTGCACTGAAACCAACCTTTCCTCATTCACGCCTATCAACCCTGAATATGATGCCAATGGAAATGGCATTTGGTCAGGTTGGGGCAGTAAACATGACAATAAAAGTGTTGAAAATAATACAATGACAATTGGTGGTCAGCAATATACTGTCGGCATAGGTACACATGCAGGTAGCACATTGGTATATAATCTTGGTGGACAATACAATACTTTTTCGTTTAGAGTAGGTCGAGATGATGAAGCTGATAATTGCGATTGTGGAGGTCAAACTGTTCAATTTGAGGTTTTCGTAGATAATGTTTCTAAATTTATATCTCCACCGATGGGTACTGCAAATAACGCTTATCCAGACCCAACTCAAAACCTGCCACCTCAGTCAATTAATGTAGCAGGGGCGAGTACATTAACATTAAAAGTGTATGACGGAGGAGATAATTATTGGGGCGACCACGCCGATTGGGTAAATACATATCTGCAAACTTGTGCCAATTCATGCACTACCCAAGCACCAACGCCTCAAAATGTGGGGTCAAGCAACCCAAACATTACAGCGGGGCAAAGTAGCACTTTGCAAGCCACTTGCTCAGTAGGTATACCTACTTGGAGCAATGGCACAAATGTAGTTTCGCCAAGTGTTACTACCACTTATTATGTCAATTGTATCAATGGTGCTTGCCCAATAAGTGCTACTGTACAAACAACCGTAACCGTAACAGGTGGCGGTAGTTGTGCGGCAGTTACCGATGGTTTAGTGATGGGTACTTGGTATATTAGCAACTTATCGTTTCCGTTAGTTGCCCGAAAAATCAATGATTACAATGCGTTTTACCTCACACAACGCATCAATAATTCTCCCGAAACATTTGCCATAAGAGCATCACAAATGTTGCAACGCCCCGATGTAGTGCTAAATAATGGCTCATATAGTGCTTTGGTTGGTTGTTTTAATCACCAGTATAGTGGGTATGGGGGTTTGGCTACGCCTAATTTAGTAAATCCTATTTCGCTCAATACAGGCTCATATTATTTGGGCTATGGCGGAGATGGTACGCCGATTTATACACAATCTGCACCGCCACCACCTAATACTTGTAATGGTTGCACAGGGTATTTAGATGGTGCTTGGTGTCCGTATGGTGGTGGTTGGGCAAAAAGTGGCAGCAATGGTGCAGTAAATATAGATGTGTATATTGATGGGCAATTGGTACAAGCAAATATGGCACCGAATTACGACCGTCCAGATGTTGGGGGCTATTATGGCTTCATTTATTCGTATCCAGTACAATTTATGAACGGTCAAAATCACCAACTTGTCTATAAATTTGCAGGAACAAACACAAGCCTTGTCAATGCACCACAATATTTTAATTGTACTGGAAACAATATGCGTATTGGGCAAACCGAAACTTCGGCAAATGCACAAGTACCAGACGAAATGCAAATATTTATGGTTTTCCCAAATCCCACAAATGAAAAGCTAACTGCTAAATTCGGTCTTGCCGAAAACTCAAATGTAACCTTTGAAATTGTAGATTTACAAGGCAGAAACCTCGAAACCTATAACTACAAAGGCGAAGCAGGGCTACATACTTTCATCATTGATGTAAGCAAACTCAATGAAGGAAGCTATATTTTGAGAGGAATGTTGGGCAATAAATTGGAGATTAGAAAATTTGTTGTAGAAAGGTAAGCGGCAGGTAAATTTTAACAAAAAGTCTCATTTCGCTTGCGAAATGAGACTTTTTTATATTTACTGATTTCCACAACCATCAAAAATCCCCCAAAATGCTACGTTTCGGGGGATTTTTTGTTTTCAAAAGACATTATTTACTGTTAAAACCTTTTTCGTAAATAAGTCAAAATAGAAATATCGTAAGGTGTATTTTTGCCTGTTTTAAAATCTTTTTTCTCAATTATTTCAAATAAATTTTCATCAAAAACTGGGAAAAAAGCATCGCCTTCAAAGGTTTCATGAACAATTGTAAGATAAATTTTGTCAGCAATCGGTAAAGCTAATTTAAAAATTTCTTCCCCACCAAGCACAAAAACTTCGCCGTCATTTTTGCATTTTTCAAGGGCAATTTCCAAACTATTGACAACTTCAAAACCTTCATCAGCGACATAGTTTTTTTGTCGAGTAATGACAAAATTACCTACTTCTGACCAAATTCTGTGCGGATTATCATAGCTTTTTCGCCCCATAATCATTTTTTTTCCTTTCGTAACTGCCTTCAAATTTTCCCAATCGGCAGGAATTGGAGTCCAAGGAAGTGCATTATTCAAACCAATGGCTCGGTTTAGGCTCATGGCAGCAATCAATGAAATTACAGGCATTTTGATAAGTTTTGAATATTTTTCTACAAAATTAAAACAAAAATTGCCACATTTGTTTTCTCTTAACAATTTCATAACATTGTATTTTTCCAAGAATCAAGAAAAATGTTGAATTTTGTGTAAAGACTTCAAATACACCAATTGAATCAATACTTATCACTAAACCTACAAACCTCATGTTTGGATTAGAAACCGACATTTTCCTGTTGCTATCTTTTTGCCTTTTGGCGGCTTGTGCCTTTGAATTTATCAATGGATTTCACGATACCGCCAATGCCGTTGCTACCGTTATTTATACAAATTCTCTCAAACCAACCCAAGCTGTTGTTTGGTCGGGTGTTGTTAATTTCATCGGAGTTATAACTGGCGGAGTTGGCGTCGGAATGAGCATTGTAAACTTACTTCCTGTCGAACTTTTGATTGACCAAAATGTTTATCATAGTATCGCAATGGTGCTTGCATTATTGTTCAGTGCTATTATTTGGAACTTTGGTACTTGGTATTTTGGCATTCCTGCTTCAAGTTCGCATACATTGATTGGTGCAATTTTGGGTGTTGGACTTGGCTACGCACTACTTCCTGAAAATAAAACGGGCATCGCAGCAGTAAATTGGGACAAAGCAGGCGAGATTTTTTCAGCACTTTTGCTTTCCCCTTTGGTAGGCTTTGGATTGGCCGTTTTCTTGATGTTTGCACTTCGCAGGTTGTTAAGTAAAGCTATCAGAAAACAAGTTTTTGAAGAGCCAAACAAAGATGAAGCTCCACCATTTTGGATTCGTGCAATTTTGATTACAACTTGTACGCTCGTAAGTTTTTTTCATGGAAGAAACGACGGACAAAAAGGAATTGGTTTAGTAATGCTGATTTTGATCGGAATTTTACCAACCTATTTTGCAGTCAACAAAACCCTTGATTTTAATAAAGTAAAGCCAGATTTAGCAATTATTTCTCAAACAATTGCTCGAATTGATACTCTTCATGCAAACACTGCCGAAAAAGAGAAAATAGCTAAAGTGAATTCAAGTATTAGCTATTTGAACGGGATTTCTGACAAAGAGGTAGGTAAAACCAATGCTTTGGATATTCGTAAGGCGTTTTTGACGATTAGTAGTAATACAAAAAAATTGGTTGATGATGAAGATGTGGTTTTGAGCGATGCAGATAAATTAATTCTTAGAAATATCGCTACTAAAGAAGAAAAAGGTATTAGGAAATATACTGACCATGCTCCAATGTGGGTAATTTTGATGATTTCACTTTCACTCGGACTTGGTACAATGATTGGCTGGAAACGTATCGTTGTTACGGTTGGAGAAAAAATCGGAAAATCTCACCTTACTTATGCACAAGGTGCTTCTGCTGAGTTGGTGGCTGCCACTACGATAGGTTTGGCATCATTTTTCAAACTGCCTGTAAGTACGACTCACGCACTTTCGTCGGGTATTGCTGGTACGATGGTTGCCAGTAAAGGTATCAAAAACTTACAAGCGGGTACTATCAAAAACATACTTTTGGCTTGGGTACTTACGCTTCCAGTTGCTATTATACTTTCAGCTACTTTGTTTTTATTCTTCCGTTGGGTGTTATAAGCCAACAATAAGCTATATGTTATATTATTGATTCAATGTTATATTGGTAGGTTTTTACTTACCAATATAGCATTGTGTTATACCTATTATTTTCAGTAAATTATTTACGATTCGATAGTCGTATTATCAAACACCAATATGAAAATCTTCTCAAAAACACTCTTCAAAAGAGGAGTGATGCTTGCTATGTTATGTTTTAGCATATCATTAGTTCATGGGCAACAAAAAGGCTCATTAATGGAATTTGATACAATAATGGTTAAGAAACTACTTTCAAACATCAAAAAGTATGAATATGTAGGTATCAGTGGTTATATTCAGCCACAATTTCAATACATCCAGTCAGAAGGAGCAAAGTCTTTTAATGGTGGTGATTTTCAGCCGAATGTCAATAACCGTTTTATGCTTCGTAGAGGTCGAATTAGGTTCGATTATGCACATTATGATAAAAATAATATGCCACAAATAAATTTTGTGTTTCAGTTCGATGGAACAGAACGAGGGGTTGTAATCAGAGACTTTTGGGGACGTATTTATGAAGATAAACTTAATATGTTTTCAGTTACGACAGGGATGTTTGCTCGACCATTTGGTTTTGAAATAAACTATTCTTCTTCTGACCGTGAAACTCCCGAACGTGGAAGAATGTCGCAACTTTTGATGAAAACAGAGCGTGATTTGGGTATAATGGGGACTTTTGATGCTCGTACAAAGAAAAATTTTGTGAAATACCTAAAACTTGATTTGGGAGTATTTAATGGGCAGGGTTTAGCAGGAACGGCCGACTTTGATAGCCACAAAGATGTAATAACACGATTTTCGATGAAACCTTATAAAATCACGCCTAAAATCATCGTAAGCGGAAGTTTTTCGGGGCTTTTCGGAGGAATGGAACAATTTACAAAACATATCTATAAAATGTCAGAAAATAACACTTTTGTAGTTGATTCGTCAGCAAGCAATTTGGGCAAAATTGCTCCAAGAACTTACTATGGAGCAGATTTTCAAGTGAAAATCCCTAATAAACAAGGACAAACAGAGTTCCGTGCTGAATATGTTAAAGGTATGCAAACTGCGACACAAAGTACATCCGAAACACCAAGTTCTATTCCAATAGTAAATGGGAAAAATGCTCCGCTATATATCCGAAATTTTGATGGAGCTTATTTTTACTATTTACAACATTTAGGTAGTAAAAAGCACCAATTTGTAGCAAAATATGATTGGTATGACCCAAATAAAAAAGTAAAAGGAACTGAAATTGGAAAAGGATTTTCGGAAGCCGATATTCGTTTCAATACGCTTGGTTTAGGTTATGTAGTGTACCCAAATGAAAATTTTAAGCTAACTTTCTGGTATGAAATGCCTAAAAATGAAAAAACAAGCTTAACAGATTATACAAGCTTAACAGATTATACAACAGATATAAAAGATAATAACTTTACTTGCCGAATACAATATCGGTTTTAAGAAAGTTTATGACTATAGAAGAAAATCCTGCCGAAAATCTCATCAGGATTTTTTTATGCTCAAAAATATATACTTTTATTGAAATCAAAATACTTTTTCATAAATTTGTACTATAATATTCTGCAAGCATACTAAAATTGAATATGTAGCTGCAAAATTCTTAATTCTACATTCTTAATTCTTAATTGCGTAAGCATGGAAACCTACGGAAAAATCTTAGTTATTGCCACGCCTATTTTTTTAGGCTTAGTTTTTTTTGAAAAACTTTATGGCTATTTTTTCAAAAAACATTCATTCCGAAGCATGGATACGGTTTCGAGCATGAGTTCGGGTTATACAAATTCGGTCAAGGATATTTTAGGACTAAGCGTAAGTATTCTGACTTATGGCTGGATGGTCGAACACTGGACAATTTATAAAGTAGAATCAAGTATTTGGCTTTATATCATTGCCTTTATTTCATTAGATTTGACAGGCTATTTGGTGCATCGAATGGCACATCAAGTAAACTTTTTTTGGAATAAACACGCCATTCATCATAGCTCCGAAGAGTTTGATTTAGCTTGTGCTTTGCGTCAAAGTATTTCTTCTTTTGTTAATCTTTTTACTGTGTTTTTGCTTCCTGCGGCACTTTTGGGCGTGCCTGTGCAAGTTATTGCCATTGTTGCTCCGCTGCATTTGTTTGCTCAATTTTGGTACCATACTATCTATATTGGCAAGTTGGGTTTTCTCGAAAAAATCATTGTTACGCCTTCTCACCACCGAGTACATCATGCCATAAATCCTGAATATATGGACAAAAATCATGGACAGATTTTTATTATTTGGGACAAACTTTTTGGTACTTTTCAAGAAGAATTGCCCAATGTCCCACCAGTTTATGGCATAACTCGCCCAGCCCAAACTTGGAACCCGATAAAGATTAATTTTCAGCACCTTTGGTTTATGATAAAAGACGCTTATCATGCCCAAGACTGGAAAGACAAATTTCGTATTTGGTTTAAACCAACAGGCTGGCGACCTGCCGATGTGGCGGCACGTTTTCCAGACAAAAAGATAGAAAATCCTTATAATTTCGAGAAATATGCCCCAAAAGCCTCCACTTATATGGTTGCCTGGACTTGGGTACAGTTTTTCTTTACAGCATTTTTATTAGTTTATTTTTATGGAAATATTGCCAAATTGGGCATTCCCAATATGTTTATTTATGGAGGTTTTATTTACTTAATGGTATTTGCATATACCGAATTGATGGACAGAAATCCTTATGCTTTTTTGTGGGAAACGCTCAAAAATGTAGTAGGAATTTACCTCATTTATTCAATGGGAGATTGGTTTGGCATTAGCAAACAATTTTCTTGGGCAACTACTTTTATCATGGCATATTTTGTACTTTCAACAATCATAACAGGCTATTTTGTTTGGTTTGATATTCGAGAAGACAAAAAAGCAATGGCTTATGCGTAGAGCAAGAAAGGCTTCGTTTAAGTTAGGCTGATTTTAAAATCAGTCTGTGTGTCATGCGTTCTTAGAACGCAACTACGTAAAACCTATTCGCTAATGCCGTTTTAAAAACGACTGACACAACGACTAAATTAAAATTTAGCCGAACCTCTCAATTCATTCGCTAACATTACGCCGAACTGGGCTATTCATCAACACGAAAGCCTAAAATCCTTAACTCTTCTATCCATTCTTTAGAAATATCACTTTTAGCAATAAATTTTTTAATTCTTCCTCTTTTTTTTGTCCAAAAGTATAAATTTTTATCAAAATTATAATCTACTTCAAATGTCCCAAATCTACGTCTATATTCTAAAACTTTTTCAAAACTTGTACCTGTTTTTAAACCCCAAATAAAATTTACTTCTTCTAATTCTTTAATATGATGCTCAGTTAATTTACCTCTTGACTCATTTTTTGCTGTTCGAATTACTGTAACGATTGTGTAAAATTCTTTATCACTTTTATATATTTTATTGAAGTCATTGAAATCAAAATCTTTATTATTCTCAATTGCATTTTTAAGTCGATTTATAGTATATTCAACTTTTTCATTCAAAGTAGTACCTCTTTTATTTCTTTTTCTATTAAATCTTATGTCATCTAAAAGTTTCAACTGTATTTCGTCAAGGTTATTATATAATTCGTCTTTGTAAAGTAGTTCTCTCATAAAGTTTTTCAACTTTTTAGACCACCCTTGCTTCATTATTTTCCCCTCAAATCCATGCAAATCCACATGGCAGTCTCCATTTAGTTCATAGTAGTTTTTTAATAATTTATACCCATTGTAAAAAATAGCATCCCTTCCTTTTTTATTTTTAAAAATATCTTTTAATGTATCTAAATTTCTATTGTTGGTTGTATTTGCAGGATTATTAGTTTTAGAATCAGTTAGTATAATCTCTTTTTTAATTATTGTCTGTTTTGTTTTTCTGTTTGCATTTGGTGTCAGTTTTTTATGTAAACTAAGACTAATTTTTTGTTTTTCTGTCTTTCCGTTGGCTTTATTAAATTCTTCAATTTCGTACATGAAATCTAAAATATCATTAATTTCAAGTTTTGAATGACTTGCAATATTCAGTTGCTTTTCAAGTTCACGTAATTTCTTTTTTTCAGTAAATTCCACACCCCACTCATGACTTAATCTTAATCCAGACTCGGTAAAATTTGCAGATGATAAAATTCCAACTGTATAAATATCATTAGTTTTGAAAAGATAAATTTTGCCATGTAAAAGATTATCTATACGAATTTCAAGTTCTAAATTTGAAAATGTATCTATAATTGACACAAGAGAGCGGACTTTTTTAAATTGGTCAAAATCAAATGGTTTTAGAGTTGTAAGAAATACTATTTTTTTTAGCTTACTGAAATCTATTTGATTAAAAAAAAACTCAATATTTTCCATTAAAAAAGGAGAAGCAATTATAACTTCATCATTGCTTTCAAAATGTAGTTTTAGCCTTTGGAAGTGATTGTATTCAGGTAAAAGATTATTTACAAGTCTTATCATAAAATTAAATTTAGAAATTCCTATATCTTAGTTTCTACTATCCGAACTAAAGTCCTTTTATGACGATACAAAATTTGATGTCAGAAATTCAAGCATCGAATTGTATTTTTGAAACTATTGAAATACAATTTCAGTTAAATATATGATAATCTCAACAAAAATATACGTTCTGTGGCAGAAATACAAAAAAACGAAACTTCCCCCTCTGGCAAAATCTTCGATTTGGAAATATTGAAGCGACTTTTCCAATTTATCAAACCTTATAATGCCAAGTTTTATACCCTTGTTTTGACAATTATGCTTGGAGCAGCATTTGCTCCTGCACTGCCGCTGCTTATTCGCCAAACAATTGATGGACCAGTTTCGGCAGGAGATTATGCGGGACTTGCCAAAATGATGTTGATAATGATTGGCTTTTTGATTGTTCAGTCGTTTATTCAATTTACAAATACCTACTTGGCGGGTTGGCTCGGGCAAAACATCATTCGAGATATTCGGGTGCAACTTTACCACAAAATCTTGCATTTACGCCTAAAATTCTTCGACGATACTCCCATCGGGCGATTGGTAACTCGCACCATTTCAGACATCGAAACTCTTGCCGATGTGTTCAGCGATGGCATTGCAGCCATTGCAGGAGATATTTTGCAGTTGATTTTGATTATTACGGTCATGTTTTATACCGATTGGCGACTGTCGCTCATAAGCCTTTGCACTGTGCCTTTTATGCTAATTAGTACCTATATTTTCAAGGAAAAAGTCAAGAAATCGTTCAATGAAGTGCGAAATGCTGTGGCAAATCTCAACTCTTTTGTACAAGAACATATTACGGGCATGAGCATTGTGCAGATTTTTAATGCCGAAAAAATTGAGTTTGATAAATTTCATACCATCAATACCAAGCACCGAGACGAAAACATTAAATCTATCATGTACTACTCTATCTATTACCCTGTTGCTGAGGTGATTGCGGCTTTGGGTACAGGTTTGGTGGTGTGGTTTGGAGCAAAACAAATGCTCAATGCTGAGGTAACTTATGGTACGGTTACGGCGTTTATTATGTTTATCAATATTTTCTTTCGCCCAATACGCATGATTGCTGATAGAATGAACACCCTTCAAATGGGCATTGTCAGCACCGACCGAATCTTGAAATTATTGGACAGCGATGATTATACTGCCAACGATGGAAACAAAAAAGCAAACCTCAAAGGAGAGGTAGAATTCAACAATGTTTGGTTTGCATATAATGATGAAAACTATGTGCTAAAAGACATTTCTTTCAAAGTAAATCGAGGCGAAATGGTGGCGTTTGTTGGAGCAACTGGTGCAGGAAAATCCTCGATAATTAACTTACTATCAAGGTTTTATGAAATAAATAAAGGTCAAATTTTGATTGATAATACTGATGTAAAGGAATATGAATTGCGAAGTTTGCGTGAGCAAATCGGCGTAGTTTTGCAAGATGTTTTCTTGTTTTCGGACACTATCGAAAAGAATATTACGCTTGGAGATGAGAGCATTTCGAGAGAAAAAATAGTTGAAGCTGCCAAATTAGTAGGCGTGCATGACTTCATTATGCAACTTCCCAACGACTATGATTATAATGTGCAGGAGCGTGGAGCAACACTTTCGGTGGGGCAACGCCAACTCATTTCGTTTGTGCGAGCAATGGTGCATGACCCAAAAATTATTGTTTTGGACGAAGCCACTTCGTCGGTAGATACCGAAACCGAAGAGTTAATTCAAAATGCGATTGACAAACTCATGCGTGGACGAACATCAATCGTCATTGCTCACCGACTAAGTACAATTCAGAAAGCCGACAAAATCATCGTTCTCGACAAAGGTCAAATCATGGAAGAAGGCAGCCACGAGGAATTGCTCAGGCATGAAGGTTTTTATGCCAACTTATATAATATGCAGTATAAAGAGGTGTTGGTTTAGAGCTTGATTTTCTCTATATTTGGTAACATTTTCCTGCAATTTAATTAAAAACAAATGAAAACTGTTGCTGCTATAATATGCTTTGTTCTACTTTTTGTAAACTGTACTTTCGCTCAAAGTTGGCAGGTCAGTTCGCCAAATGGCAAGATTCGAGCAACAGTACAACTTATTGCTGCTGATGGAAGCCTGCAATATTTTGTTGAATATATTAAACGCAGACTGTTGTAGAAGCCTCCAAATTAGGACTTTCGAGAATTGACCAATCGTTTACACAAAATTTTGTTTACGAAAACCAAAGCACAGCTACTATTGACGAAAATTATTCGATGGTTATTGGTAAAAAATTACAATTGCGAAACAATGCCAACGAACTAACACTAAATTTTCATAACGCTGGTAATTCCAAACTTCAAATTATCTTTCGAGCTTATAATGATGGCGTTGCCTTTCGTTACCGATTTCCCGAAACTTCCAATACTACTTTTTATGTAACCGAAGACAAAACCACTTTTCAATTGCCCACCACCAACGGCAAGTCTTGGGTGCAAGGAGATAATAATTATCGCCCTGCTTACGAAACGCTTTATCAAAATGGCATAGCCATGAATCAAAGCATTCAGCAATATGATGGTTTGTCTTTTCCTGCACTTTTTCAAACCTAAAATGCTTGGATTTTGCTCACAGAAGCCGATTTACATGATAATTTCTATGGTTCTCATTTGGCACAATATCAAGGAAATGGCACTTACAAATTAGCTGCTCCAAGTGCAGATGATGGCAATAGTTTTCCATTTTTTGCCAATTCAAAACTCCCTTGGACAATGCCTTGGCGTGTTATTATGATTGGCAAGCAAGTCAGTACAATTGTAGAGTCAAACTTGGTAGAACACGTAAGTGAGGCATCGCAAATAGCAAATACAGCTTGGATTCAGCCCGGTATTTCTACTTGGAGCTGGTGGTCGAATCTTTATAGTCCAACTGAATTTATGAGTTTGAAAAACTATATTGATTTTACTGCTACCATGAATTTACCTTATTTTTTGGTTGATGTTGGCTGGCCCAATATGGGCGGTGGAGGAAATATAAATGATTTGATTACTTATGCCAATACAAAAAATGTAAAACTGTGGCTTTGGTATAATTCGGGCGGACCTTCAAATCCATATCCAGATTCCCCACGAGATTTGATGCACATTCAGAGTGTACGCCGAGCGGAATTTGCTCGAATTCAAGCTTTGGGTATAAAGGGCGTAAAAGTTGATTATTTTGAAAGTGATAAGCAAGAATTAATCAAACTTTACCTTGATATTCTGCGAGATGCTGCCGATTTTCAATTGATGGTCAATTTTCATGGAAACACTTTGCCGAAAGGTTGGTCAAGAACGTACCCAAATTTAGTTTCGATGGAAGCCGTAAAAGGCTCAGAGGCATATATTTTTGATGGAAATAACTTCCGTCCAAATGCCCCTGCACACCATACGATTTTGCCTTTTACAAGAAATGTCGTTGGTCCAATGGACTTTACGCCTACAATTATTGGTGAAGGTAGGGGAGTGGTACATCTTTCAACCGACGTACATGAAATTGCTCTTTTGAATACTTTTGAATGTGGACAAACGCATTTGGTAGATAAAATTGCGAGCTATAATACCTTGCCAACTTTAGCCAAAACCATGATAAGCCAACAACCAACTACTTGGGATGAAACTCGGCTGGTTGAAGGATTTCCTGGCACACACGTAGTTTTTGCTCGACGAAAAGGAGAAAATTGGTATATTTCGGGCATCAATGGCGAAAATCAAGTTAGAAATCTTACGCTTTCACTGCCTTTTATAGCCACAGGCGATTATACCAAGTAATTGCTAAGTGATGGTGCGGCAACAATAAGCACTACAGATAGCCCTACGGAACGAGATATAAATACATCCGAAATGGCTTACCTACTTCAATCAGGAGATGTTTTTGCTCAAACGATACAGCCTTATGGTGGTTTTTTGATGGTTTTGAAAAGAGCCACCTGCCAAAGTAATTATAATCTTACTGAAACCATTACTACTTCTTCAAAATACGAGGCTTCGGCTACCATTCAAGCTACAAATATTGTTGCGGCAAGTGCCAATGTTACGTATGATGCCGCATATTCTGTTCTCTTACTTCCCGGTTTTCAAGTGCAAAGCGGAGGCATTTTTAGAGCCTATATTGATGGTTGCGGGAATCAGTAAATATAAAGGAAGACTTCATTGAAATACTTAAAATCTCATACTTTTCAATATTGGAGAAGTTTCAGAAATAACTTTAGGATTGATTAAAAAATAAGTCCGTTCAAAATTTGTGCAGTATTTTTTGTCAAATCCAGTCAAAAAAGACGAAATTTAGCAAGCTAAATGAGATTTTTTTGATGCAGAGTTGGAAAAAAAGACAATCAAATAACGGAGTTATTTTTTAATCAATCCTAAATTTGAACACCAAAATTAATTCCTGATGTAATTGTTATACTGTACCCTAATTTTAGGACTATACATAGAGCCTCCTCTTCGATTATTATAAAAGGGCATAGCGGAACAATTGAATGTGAAAGCGTGAAGGAATAACGTTTGTCGTGAAATTACCAATTAATGCTAATTGAATTATTTTAATATAAACTTTAAAACTTAGAACCCGTGAACGGAAGGCTCAATACTTCAACCAAGCCCTAAATCTCCAAATTACAATAGCCGCCAATGCGATAAGAGCATAAAGAGCCGTGTGTTCAATTTGTTGCGAAGCCTCACTTATTTCTGTTCCACGCTTGAGCATAATTCCATACAAAGCCCAAATTACTGCCAAACCATAAAATACATTATTTCTGAGTATAACAATGGCAGTTGCAATCAAAAAACCTGCCGAAACCATTATTATTCCCCAATTTTCTGCCGAAATCCCCCAACCATTCCATTGATGACCGACCAAAGTTGCCGTAACATTGGCAATAGTTGCCACCGAAATCCAACCCAAATAAATACCAAATGGTGCGTGAATGAGCCATTTTTCGGTGGCATTAATTTTAGAAAAACCTGTACCCATTTGGATATTTAGACTAATAAGTGCATACAATAATGAACACATAACGACTACCGAGACCCATAGCAATTGCCAATGCCATGCAAATAACCAAGTTATATTTAGCACACACGTAATGGTAAAAAACCAAGAAAGTTTATCAATGATTGGTGCGATTTTTTCTAAGTGTTTGGCACTAAATAAAGCCCCAACTTGCCAAATAATAAAAACTAATAGCCATGTGTAAATGACACCCCAAATAGAAAAAGTAAGACCTGCTGGAACAAATAAATTGGGGTAAAGCTCAGATAATTGAGCAGGTGTTCTGCCATTGAGGGGCAAAGAATTAGATAAACTATTCATCACTAAGGTAGCAATAAAGGCTACCAAATTACTGATAATGAAGGTTTTGGTGTTAGTTTTTTTCATAGGTATATGAAGATGAAATTTTGAATACGTCTTAAAAATAACTCCCCTTCCTATTGGGGAGAGGCAGGGGGTGGGGTTTTCATTCTTTCAGGATTTTCACTTACAAATGCCGACCAACCTTTACTTTTTGAGCTATTTCCTGTCAATGCCTTGGTTTTTCCGTGCATAAAATGGCAAACGGCTACGCCCAAAGCATCGGTAGCGTCCAAAAACTGTGCTTCTAATTTTACTTTTAGCAAATGTTCAAGCATATATGCCACTTGTTCTTTGGTGGCATTGCCATTTCCTGTAACCGATTGCTTCACTTTTTTGGGTAAATATTCTACCGTTGGCACTTCTCGATTCATTGCTGCAGCAATTGCTACCCCTTGAGCTCGACCCAATTTCAGCATTGATTGCACATTTACGCCATAAAAAGGAGCTTCGATTGCCATTTCGTCGGGCAGATATTCGGTAATGAGTTGGGTAATTCGTTCAAATATTTTCTTTAATTTCAATTCATGTGAACTATATTTGTCAAGTTTTATAACTCCATATTGAATGAGTGTCAAAACACTTCCTTGTACGGAGATAATTCCGTAACCCATCACTCTTGTACCGGGGTCAACACCCAAAATTATTTTATCTTTATTCATAGATGCAAATTAACTCAAAAATCTCATATTTTACTTCAAATAGAGTAATCTGGTGCTTAAAAACCATTATATTTTTAATAGTAATTTATTCAGTTTATTTACTTATTCGTCAAAAAGGAGGAAATATTACTGAGATTTGGCAAAGTTTTGATTTAATTTTCTCTCCAAATAACATTACTTTACTGATTTTTGTTTTGGCTCTTACGCCCATCAATTGGGCTTTTGAGTCTTGGAAATGGCAAAAATTAGTCGCAAAAGTAGAGAAAATCACTTTCTTGGAAGCATATAAAGGTGTATTGGCGGGCTTGGCACTTTCGATTGCAAGTCCAATGATGTTGGGCGATTATGCAGGAAAAATTTTGATGCTTAAAACCGACAAACGTTTGCAAAGTATCGGTGCGATTTTGCTTGGAAATGGAGTCCAAATGTACGTTTCGCTGCTTTTTGGCACAATTAGCTATCTGTTTTTTATTTTTTGGTCGAGACCAACACCTATTTTTTTGCATTTTATTATCGTTTTTTGTATAATCCTTGCTTTGATTTTTGGCTTATTTTTGAGTTTTAATTTAAGTAAAGTCAATGAGTATTTTTTAAATAATAAGCTATTTAGTTATTTAAAAAAATATTTAATTATCTTGAAATATTACAATTTTATTGATTTGAAAAACATACTATTAATAGCTTCGGCGAGGTACTTAGTTTTTACGATTCAATTTGTAATTATCTTGAAAATATTTGAAATAAACTTGCCAATTTTCATACTTTTGGCAGGAATCGGTATCATTTTTTTGGCAAAAACGCTTGCTTCGGTCTTAAATTTTTTGGGAGATTTGAGTGTGCGTGAACTTACTTCGGTTTATTATTTTGGTTATTTTGGAGTAAAAACCTCACTAATTGCCTCTGCAACGCTTGCCATTTGGTTAATCAATGTTTTACTACCAATTTTAGTCGGAAGCTTATTGGTTTTGCAACTAAAATTCATTGCAAAAAAATCATAATATGCTTATAATCAGTGTTTTATTTGTAGGAATTTACTTTTTAATGAATGTAGCTTTGGTGGTGGTGTGGTTAATAAACCCCACCTCCAACCCCTCCCCAAAAGAGAGGGGAGCAACTTTTACTCCTCCCCTTTTGGGGGAGGTCGGGAGGGGGTTGTTGAGTGGATTTTCCATCATTATCCCCGTGCGAAATGAGGCGAAAAACATACTTTTTTTATTACAAGATTTAGAAAAACAGACTTTTCATAAGGCACTTTTTGAAGTAATTATAGCCGATGATGATTCGACTGATGATACTATAAAAATTGTTCAAGAATTTCAAAGAACTGCCTCTATTAACTTGATTATCAATCAATTGCCTCTAATAATTAATAATACTTCACCCAAAAAAAGAGCTATTGATTCATCAATAAAATTAGCTAAATTTGATTTTATTTGTACAACCGATGGAGATTGTAGAGTAGGAGAGAAGTGGTTGGAAACGATTGCTTATTTTCAAGCAAAAACTGGAGCATATTTGGTGAGTGGGGCGGTAACTTTTGTGTCTTCGGCTTCGCTCAGACACCAATCTTCGACTTCGCTCAAACACCAGCAGCCTTTTTTTGAAAAACTTTTTGAAAAAACTCAAATAATAGAATTTGCAAGTTTGATTGGAACGGGTGCTTGTTCAATGTTTATCCAAAAACCCAATATGTGTAATGGGGCAAATCTAACTTATTTGAAAACTGTTTTTTATGAAGTCGGTGGTTTTGCAGGAAATGAAGATTTAGCATCGGGTGATGATGAGTTTTTAATGCATAAAATTGCTGCAAAGTACCCTGAAAAAGTGCAATTTCTAAAAAGCCAAGAGGTGATTGTAGAGACACATGCTCACGATTCTTGGTGGTCGTTTTATAACCAACGGAAACGCTGGGCAAGCAAATGGCGACACTATGACAATTGGCAAGCTACGGCTTTGGCAGTTTTTGTTTTCTTAGCAAATTTTTTCTTGCTTTTAGCTTTTAGCTTTTGGCTTTTGGCTTTCTTTTCTACACAAAGTTTTTTACTCATATTGTGCTTGAAATTTTTTGCCGAATTTATTTTTTTAAGTCTGATTATCAGCTTTTTACGAAAAAAACACTTAATTTGGCTCATTCCTTTCGTCCAAATCATTTATCCTTTATATGTCGTATTTTTTGGACTTGTAGCTCAGAAACAAGGCGAATATATTTGGAAGGGGAGGAATTTGAAATAGGAGAGTTTGTAATTTATCGGTGGCACGGCTACCTTAGATTGTTAAAACTCCAAAGAAAAAAGTAGCCGTGTCACCGTTTACAGGAACTAAAAAAACTTTATTTATGAAACACTTTTTACTACTTCTATCCATTTCTTTTGCAGCTTTTTCGCAAGATAAAGCCGAAAAACGTTTGCAAAAAAAAGCAGATAAAATTCATGCAAAAGCTTTCACTGTTGATACTCACGCCGATGCCCCTATTAATATGATGGATTTGGAGGGTTTTGATGTCGGTAAAAAACATAATTATGACGAAGATGGTACACAAATAGATTTTCCACGCATGAAAGAGGGGGGCATGGACGCTATGTTTTTTGCTGTGTATTTGGGGCAAGGTAAACGTACAGCTGAGGCCAATGCCGAAGCCAAAGAAAAAGCCTTGAAAATTTTCAAGAAAATTCATGAAAGTGTTGATGCAAATGCAGACAAGGTGAGTATAGTAACATCAGCCAAAGAAGGCTTTGAGGCACATAAAGCTGGTAAATTGGGCGTTTTTATCGGCATGGAGAATGGTTGGCCAGTTGGTACAGATTTATCCAACTTGAAATTGTACTATGATTTAGGCTTACGTTACATTACGCTTGCACATTCATTCAATAATGATTTGAGCGATTCGTCGGGCGACCCCGAAGGGGCAGAATATGGAGGTTTGAGCAAATTGGGCGAAGCTTGTGTGGCAGAAATGAACCGCTTAGGAATTGTAGTAGATGTTTCACATCTGTCCGATTCGGCTTTTTATGATGTTATGCGATTAAGCAAAGTTCCCGTTTTTGCTTCACATTCTTCTTGTCGTGCTTTGTGTGATGTAAAACGCAACATGACTGATAACATGATAAAAACTTTGGCATCGAAAAAAGGTGTCATTCATATCAATTTTGTGGCAGATTTTCTGAAAAGACCTTCGGCAGAGGTGGCAATTTCTATCAAAACGATAAGAATGCAGGTGCAAAAAGCTGAATCTACGCCTGAAGATAAGAGGAGATTGAATGCCGAACTCCGTCAAATCAAATATAAATTTCCAAGCGATATTCCAACAGTGAAAGATGTTGTGAACCACATTGACCATGTAGTGAAATTGGTTGGAATCGACCACGTAGGTATCGGCATGGATATGGACGGCGGTAGCGATGTGATAGGAGTAGAAGATGTGAGTAAGATAAAAAATGTAACGATTGAGTTGCTCCGAAGAGGTTATTCTGCCAAAGATATTAAGAAAATTTGGGGTGGGAATACCATGAGAGTATTGGCAGAGGCGGAGAGGTTTTCGGCAGGGAGGTGAAAGTTGAGGATTTTTCTACATTCGTTGGTCAAAGTTATAAACTTTGACCAACGATAAAGCACTACTCAAAAGTAAATTTATAAGCCAAAGAAGCTATTGGAGCTCCATAAATGACTAATTTATATGGATTTAAGACCCTGCCCTCTGACCTGAAAAATATCGAATAAGCATTTTTTCTCCCATATAAATTATAGACCGAAAATGCCCAATTACCTTTAAAACGCTTATTAGGGTCCATTTTTGGGTTATAAATATTCCATGCAAAATCTAAGCGGTGGTAGTCGGGGATTCGTGCATTATTACGATAATTATAAAATGGAAATGTATTGGTTTTATATTCTACATAGCCTTGTGGCGTAGTGTATGGTCTGCCTGTGGAATAGGTGAAATTAAAAGAAAAATCATGGTGTTTGCCTTGGCCAATGACTAAACTCGCATTAAAAGCATGCGGACGGTCATAATTTGAAGCATAAAACTCTCCAAAATTAATATTTTGGTCTAATTCTGTACCCTCATTAACTTTATTCAAGGATCTTGAATAGGTGTAATTTACCCAACCACTCACTTCCCCTTTGATTTTTGAAAGACTCAATTCTAAGCCATAGCTTTTGTTAAATCCTTGCAAAACTTCCATTTCTGGAAATTTCTTGAACAAAAAATCTGCACCCGGCTTGTAGTCAAGTATGTTTTCGGTTTTTCTATAATATGCCTCAACACCATATTGATAAACTTTATCTATGGTTTCGTTGCTAATGCCCACCGTGTAAAGTTGGCTTGCTTGGGGCTTGATATTGGCATCAGAAAGTTTCCAGCGAGAAGAAGGTAGGGGAGTAGTCGTATTTGAAATTTGTTGTAGATATTGTCTTGAAAAATTATAGCCTAACTTCAAGCTTGTGGTGCTTGTGAGGGCATAATTTAGTCCAAATCTTGGCTCAAAACCACCGTAGGCTTTTGTGATTTGATTTTTGGTAAAACTTTTACTTTCTAAAATGGTCAATTCGCTTTTTGACTCATTTTCTTTATAAACATTGACTGTTGAAGGTCCCAAATTAAAGAATCGAGAATATCTCAAACCTGCCGAAATATTAATTTTTGAACCAATTTGAAATTCATCAGAAACATAAATTCCAGATTCTAAGCCACTTTCCAAAGGTGATTCTTGGGCAGGAATATCAATACTTGTGCCGGGCAACAATCGACCTGGGTCAATACCATATTTGAGAGCATCTGCTCCAAATTCAACCAAATGCTTATCTTTTGATAGCGTATAGCTTGTTTTTAGTTGGTCGTAATCAATGGCTTGTTTGATTATAATTTTATTTTTTGAGTCTAATTCTGGCAAAAGAATATCAGGTTTATACCTCGAACTAACTAAAATGGTTTGAATATTATTTTTTGAATTGATGGCATAAGACCACTTTGCCGTTAGGTTATTTGTTTGATATTTGTTTTGCGTTGCTGTCGCATTTATGTTATTGATTGAGCCTAATAATTCTGTTTGGAAAAAATCATAGCTATAATAGCTTGAGATAGTCAAAATTTGTTTTTGACCAATTCGGTAATAAAATTTGGCGGTTGCATCACCAAATTTTGCTTTAATATTCTTCAATTTTTCTGCAAAAATCGGTAGCAAAAAGTCATTAAATGAGCCTCTTCCTGTAATTATCAAACCCGCTTTATTCTTGATAATTGGAATTTCTAACTTGATTTTTTCAGAAACCACACTTATACCTCCCGACATCCTAAACTTATCGAGCGAAGGATTTGACAGCGAAATATCCAAAACTGAGGCAGCCCTGCCACCATATCGAGCTGGCACATTTCCTTTATAAAGGTCTAAACTTGAAACGCCGTCAGATGGAAATCCAGAAAATAAGCCAAACATGTGCGTTGGATTAAAAATCGGGGCATTATCGAGCAAAATTAGGTTTTGGTCGGTTGTGCCACCTCGTACATTAATGCCATTTGAAGCCTCACCAACACTACTCACGCCAGGTAATAATTGTAAGCCTTTCAGAATATCATTTTCACCAAAAGGAGTAGGCATTTTGTTGATAGTTTTGATACTTAATGTGCTTACGCCCAACAAAGGTTTGCTAATATCTTGGCTGATATTTCCACTTACAACCACTTCTTCAAGGCGATTATTACTAATAAGTTTTATAGAAAGTTTATTAGTTTTATTTTCATTTGTAATAAGTATTTTGAAAGAAGAATAGCCTAAATATTTTACCGTCAAAGTAAAAGGAGGCACAGAACTCAGCTTAAAAATGCCATTTTCGTCGGTAATTGCCCAATTATTTCGTCCAATATTTGATGAAACTGTGGCAGCTTCGAGTGGAAGTCCTGTCAAACTATCTTTTACGATGCCTTCAATAGTTATTTTTTGTTGAGCAAAAAGTGTGGAACTTGTTGAAATGATAAGTAAAAAAATGATGGATTTTAATTTCATTGGGAAATTATATTTGGAAAATTATGACTTGGACTCGCAAAATTTCCCCTCCTTTTTTCAAGCTACGGTGTACCCACATCTTTGTAAAGGATTGACCAACCCTCAAACATATTGTTGAAACGGTCAAGTCCTTTGTAAAGAGTGATAACTCCAGCGGGTCTTTGGGAGGGAATACCACCCC
>JANNDY010000073.1:0-10749 GCA_031378345.1 Emticicia sp.
AAGGTTTCTGGGCAGTTCAAAACTGGTCAAAATGCCTTTTGTGTCATTCGTTCTGTCATTGATACTTTGCTTAAAAGACAATTAGAGGTACTTCCATACCTAAATTTAATCATCAAAAATCAACCTGTGTGGTAACGAAAATTTAACAAGAAGAATGTTTTTGATAGAAATTTTGTTTTAGGTATATCCTACTCTCTATAAACTATTGCCTTTATTCATCAAAAATAAAAAATAAAATTATGACTGGAACATTTGAAGAATTGATTGCCTCTGAAACCCCGATTTTGATAGATTTTTTTGCGACTTGGTGCGGACCATGCAAGGCACTTACACCCACACTTCAACAATTGGCACGCGAAGAAGGAGATAAAATAAGAATAGTAAAAATTGATGTGGACCAAAATCCAAAACTGGCAGAAAAATACCGTGTGTCGGGAGTTCCGACATTAATATTATTCAAGAAAAGTGAGCTGAAATGGCGGCAATCGGGAGTACTTTCATTACCACAACTGAAGGCTGTGGTAGAGAAATTTGCTTGAAAAAGTAAGACTAAAATTCTCCTATTTGAAAAGAGTAATCCCTTCAAAATAGATGCAAAACATTGATAGTCAGCACGTTAAGAAATAACTTCTGTTTCGATTATATCAGACGCTGCTTGTTCAAAAACTCGCTTGACACCTTCAAATACTCCGCTAACAATAGCTAATGGCAAAAGCAATGGCAGAAAAACTATCCACTGCATAAACATAGATGAATTAAATTTTTTCATAGGTGGTTTGGTGCGAAATCGCAATTAGAGCTTATATACACGTAAATTTATATGAAAGCATTCTCAAAAAACGTACCAACTATTGTAATTTTCTTCGTAAAGTTAAAAAAAATATTCTTTAAGTACAAAACGTTTTGCAAAATAAATTATTGCAATGACACACAGGAATTAAAATTAAATAATCTATTCAGCTTTACTTGCCCTTTTTGATTAACCTTACGCCTACAAAATTCTTATTTTGCTCTGCAAAACTGCGGTTTTGAAGAATCAATTTAACCAAAAATTGCTTCGTAAAACTTTGATAACATATTTAATTTCCATTCCATAAAAAAAAATCCGAAGTTTTTCTGACGTCGGATTTTTTTTTATTTTTTCAAGAAAAGTCTATTATTTATTCAGCCCCTCTACCCAATTAAAGCGATCACTTGGTGAAAATTTCCAAGGAGCCATGTTGTTTTCGAGGCTTGAAAACATTCCATTCCAAGATGCTGGAGCTTGAGATTCTTCCATTACTTTATATCGGCGTAGTTGTAAAATAATATCTAATGGACTAATATTTATCGGACATTCCTGTACACAAGCATTGCAAGTGGTGCAAGCCAATATTTCTTCTTCCAAGATATAATCGCCCATAAGAGTTTTTCCATCATCAAAGTCAGCAATTGGAGCTTTTTTATCTGTTGATAACCAACCTTTTTGAATATCTTCGAGCCTATCGCGAGTATCCATCATGATTTTGCGTGGCGAAAGTTGTTTGCCTGTAATATTTGCAGGACATGAAGATGTACAACGCCCACATTCGGTGCAACTGTATGCATCCATGAGGTTTTTCCAAGATAAATCTTTTACATCTTTTGCTCCAAAACGCCCAACTTCGGCAGGGTTGGCATCTGCTTCTTCCAATCCAAGCATGATTTTTACTTCTTTCGTAACCGTTGGCATATTTGCCATTTCTCCTTTTGGGTTTAGGTTAGAAAAATAGGTATTTGGAAAAGCCAAGAAAATATGCAGGTGCTTAGAATAAGTTACATAAGCCGCAAATGCCATAATGCCCAAAATGTGAAACCACCAAGCGATACGCTCATAAGCAATTAAAGAATTATCTGAAAAACTACTAAATAAAGGTTTCAGGAATTGGCTTATCCAAAAATCGCCAGTATTTGCTTCGGCAAAATGTCCGACGGTGCGTTCTTGTAAAATAGTATCAACTGCATTCATGCTCAAAAACGCCCACATCAATAATATTTCGGTAATCAAAATAATATTTGCATCGTTTCGAGGGGCCGCTTTCATTTCACGATGACTATTTTCTTGAAAACGCTGAACTTTCAAAACATTTCTTCTCAACAAAAATATCACACAAACTGCCAACACGCCCAAAGCGAGTATTTCAAAGAAATTAATGAGAAAACTATAAAAAGCATAGCCCAAAGGTTCAAAAAAGATTCGGTGTGTACCGAAAATGCCATCAATCATAATTTCCAGCACTTCTATATTAATAATGATAAAACCTGCATAAATAATGAAGTGCATGAAACCCACAATGGGGCGTGTAAACATTTTTTTCTGCCCAAAAGCTATCAGGAGCATTGTTTTTAGTCTTTCAGAAGGATTATCAGAGCGGTCTTCTGCCCTGCCCAACTGAATGGTGTTTTTGATGAGCATCACTCTGCGACTAATAAAATAGGCAGCCAAGCCCAATGCGGCTACAAATAAGATTTGTGAAAGAATTTGCATAATTCAATTTTCAATTAACAGTTTTCAATTATCGGGAATTACTTTGTCAGTCCTTTAAGAAATTAGTATGCTTGCATAACATTACAAATATCGTAAAAAAGATGTTGAAGTCAAGGGAAAAGAAAATTTTTAAGTTTTTTTTTGCGAGATGTTTGTTCTTAAAAAGTTTTTGTCTAATTTTGCACTCCCAAACGACGGCAACGAAGTGGGGCAATGGTGGTGTAATCACTTTGGTGATGTAGCTCAGTTGGTAGAGCAAAGGACTGAAAATCCTTGTGTCGGCGGTTCGATCCCGTCCATCACCACAATAAGGCGTAAATACTTGATAATCAAGTGTTTACGCCTTTCGCATTTTATAGACTTAGGTACAAATGAGAAAACAATATTCACTCTCGACACTTTACCACTATGAGGGCAATACTTCAAAAAGGTGGTTTATCCGTTACGGTCTTTACTGTAATTTGCAAAAGAAAATCATTTACAAAAAGATAGTATTACCAACAAACCCCAAAGATGCTAAGTACAGGTATCAATTGGCAAAGGACTTTTCATTAGAAATTGACAGGAAATTAAAGCAGGGAGTTTTGTATGAAAGGAAAAAAGATATAAAAATAAACCCTTCTAATTTTCTTGAAACCGTTGAAAAAATATTGTCAGAACTGGAACTACAAAAAACAATTAGACCAAAAACTACAAAAACATACATTTCGGCTTGTAAACTTTTAAATGCTTTTCTTTCTTCTTCTTTCAGTCATTATACACACTTCACAAAATTAAACATTCCAGACTTTATAAAGTCAATTGAAAGTTCAGAATCTTACAAGAAATCTGTACTTAGTCATTGCAGGGCGGTTTACACTTTTTTACTGGAAAAAGAGTTTGTTTCACACAATCCGTTTTTGGGCTTAGTTGATAAAATCAAGGTAACGGAAAGTGATTTTAATTATCCTTATTCGGACTATGAAAAACCATTGATTGAAAATTACCTTATAAAAAACAATCCACGTTTGTTCCTCTTTACTCGTTTTCTGTTTTATGCCTTTATACGTCCCAAAGAACTTGTGCAGTTGCAAGTAAAGGATATTGATTTGCGTAACCGTACGATTAAAATAAAGGGCGAAATTTCAAAGAATAAGAAGACGGAAACAATACCAATTGTTAAACCCTTACTTGATTTGATTTTAGAATTTAACCTACTTCAAAATCCATCAGATTATTTTTTGTTTGGAAAAGGTCTTTTCCCTTCAAAAAAGCGTTGCGGTTGGAACATTCCAACAAACCAACATAGGGCGGTAATTCAAGCACTTGGGATTTATGTTGAACGTGCGACCGTTCTTTATTCTTGGAAACACACAGGCAATATTTTTGCATACCTTGCAGGCGTTGATATAAAATTAATTCAGCGTATCAATAGACATTCTTCATTAGCAACTACCGAAATTTATTTAAGAAAATTAGGTTTGTTTCTCGAAAAACAGGCTTTCGATGCTTCATGGTAGCGTTTTAGCAACTAAAAGAAAAAGGTACTTTTTTTCTCGTTATTATATTTTGATTACTAAAGGATAATCAGAATAATATTCTGTTTTATATATTTATTCAGAATAATATTTTGTATTAATAAATCAATACATTAATATAATTCTTAAATGAAATTTTGAATAAAAAAAATTTACCCTGTTTTATCTTTCAACCTTTCAACCTTTTAGTAATTTGGGGTTTTATCTTTCAACCTTTCAACCTATCTTTCAACCTATCTTTCAACCTTTTTTTACTCATAACTATCTTATAATCAATACTTTATCTTTAAAGGTTGAAAGGTTGAAAGATAATATAGGTATTTAAAATCTTTAATAAACGAAAAAAGGCACGTAACTCGCTGATAGTCAGTTAGTTAAGTGCCTTTTTTAACGATTTTTTTTTATAGGTTGAAGGTTGAAAGATAAAATTCAAAAGGTTGAAAGATAGGGGCAAAAGGTTGAAAGATAAAAGCTCAAAAAAAACCTTGCTTTTTCTTTTAGTTGCTAAAAACAACCTATTTAAAAACCACTATATCACCCCCATTAAAACCCCTCTTTAAACCCCCCTTCTTTTCCTTCTTTCATTATACGCATATATTCAGTATTATTTTTACTATTCAATAAGGCGTATATATCCAATGGATTTTCCTTGAATAATTCGCAGTATTGAACTACTGAAACAGCCGTACAGTTGAAATGATTCTTTGCTTTTTTGATACGTCTTTGAGCCGTAATATAAGCAAACCCCCTAATATTCATTAGGTTTTTTGGAGTAATAAAGACTTGCATAGTTATTTTACATTAACATTTATACATCTAAATTAACCATAATTTAGGACAATACAAAACAATTTCGCAAGTTTGTTGCGGTAATAACACAGAAAGTTTTATGAAAAAAGGTACAATAATTTCACTTGGTTTGGTTGGTTTGGGCTTGGCACTTTCATCTTCAAAGAAAAGTTCTTCAATCAGTAAAGAAACTTTTGAAACTGGAACTACCGACATTTTGAACGCTATTGACCAAAAGGTTTTATTTTCTCAAAGACAAATCAGCATCGTAGCAAACGACTTGATTATCGAAGGTAAAGACCCTATCAAGGTTTCAATAATTCGTACTTGGAGAGGTTTAATTCAAATTGAAATCGAAGGACAATTAACCGATTTAGGTAAATTAACATATCCTAAAATTCTTGCAATTGACAAAGATTTAACAGCTATCATTAGAAAAATAATGGTACAGCCTAAAGCCTTGATAAGTGAGTATTTTAATGCAAACAGCTATTTAATAACCGATAGCATTTTCACCATTGAAAAAAATTTGATTAACATTTCAAAGACTTTATAAATGAATAATATTTCAAAATGGTTAATCGGTGGCGTTGCAACATTGGCAGTTACTGGCATAGTGAAGAAAGGAATTTCGGCATCAAAAGCAGTACCAAAATTTTTGACACCACGAAATTTTAAGCGTAATAAGTTTACACTAAACTTCGATTTGCCATTTTCACTTCTAAACATTACTGCAAATTCTTATACAATTGATGGATTAGGAGGTACTATTTTTTATCCTGTAAATGGTGAAAATTTGGAGTTTGCAAGTTTCTATTTGAATGAATCTATCAAAGTCAATTCAAACTCAAATGATGTTTTTGTAGTAAAATGCACAACCTATTTGCCCGACATTATCGGCACAGTAAAGGCATTTATCAAGTTCGTTGTTAGACCGTTAGACTTTAAAGTTATAGGTGCAGTTCGCATTTTTGGAGTTTCCTTAAATTATAACGAACCTATCAAAATAACTTTCATTTCAGAAATTATTTCACTTTTTAAAACTGCACTCGCAGTTAGAAAATAATGCAAGACACTAACAACATTTTAGGAATTTCGCCTGAAGAATGGGCGAAACTTTCAAAAAAAGACAAAAGACAGGCAAAATTTAAGGTACTCAAAAGAAATATTTTGCCCGCCTTATTAGGTGGCTCTCTTGGTTCGGCTTTATTCTCAAAAGATAAAGAGTTTAAAAAATTAGGCGTTGCGGTTACTGCAATAGGTGTAACAGCAGGACTGGCAGGATTTGACCCGACAAAATTTGCAAATGTTTTTAAAACTGCAAAAGCAAACGGTTTGAACAAAATTGACCTTGCAAAAACCTTAACACAAGACCAAAAAAACGCATTTTCGACACTTGGAAATCAAAATGAAATAAAATCTTCACTAAGTTTTACAGGCAATGATGCAAAAATACTGACTGCACAAAATGAAGACTACCTTTTAAGCTATGACAATTTACCCGACTTATCTAACAAAGTTATTGATTTTAAGGGCGTACCAAATTCTTTGAAAGATAAAATTTTGAAGGTTGTTTCAAAAGAAAAAAATACAGGTAAAATTAAAAAGTTTTTGTCAAATCTTTGGGGTGCAGTTAAAGTAAATGTACCTAACATCATTGCATCAATGCAAAATGCAGGGCTTGAAACAACTCCCGAAATAGAAAGCGACACTTGGGGCGGTGTTCCAAATGACGAAACAGACGAACCTACCGACAAAACACCAAAAGAAACAACCAATACAAAACAGATTTTAGGCATTGACCAAAATTTAGTGCTTGGTGGTGCAGGGGTGTTGCTTTTGGGCTATGTAGCATTTAAAAAGTAAATTAATATTCATTCAAAAAAAAAAAAACAATTTATACAAAATGGCAACTAAAATCAGATTTATTGGGAACATTGGCACGTACAACCCCCAAATTAACAACATCCACGTAGGTGTAATTTCAGAGGCAACTGTACCATTACACAACGGCAAGTTAATCACTTTTTGTGTTCGTGGCACAGATGCTCACGGGCTTGACCTTGCAATCCAAGAACGCTCGTATTTGAGTGAAGCGGTAACGGTAACGAAAAACGCTACATTTCCTGTATCACTTTTAGGCGAACTTATAAGTTTTTCTGAATTTGCGGCTTTAGGACTGCAAGAAGGTACGGAGAACGTTGCAAATGGCAGCGGCACTCGTATTGCAAACGCATCAATTAGCAATGGAATTTCTAATCTTTCAGTAGGGTTTAAGTCAATTGCTTTTGGTGGAATTTTGGGAACTGGTGTAACTATTGCTGAAATGGAAAATTTACTTGACTATGACGTAAACGAAGACGGTGTAGTAGGTGAATTGAAAAACATTAAAGCACTAATTGAAGCAGGTCCAAAAGCAACCACAGGCTCTGGATTTGCTTTCTTAGATAGCATCAAAGAAAAAATGGACGCTGTAAACGAAAACTTGTATCCGATTGCGAAATGGTCAGTCATTAGCATAGGTGTAAACATTGCAGTAAAAGCAGCAACAGGCAAGCCATTGGTAGGAAAGAAAGGAATTGTTTTTGCAACCTAATGTAATTTTCTTTCAAAATATTGTAAAAAGTCAAGTGTATTAAAAGCACTTGGCTTTAATTAAATCATTCAAAAACTTTAAATATTACTACAATGGCATTTTTAAATTTAGGCTCAACTAAGCCACGAAGAAGAAGTAGAAAATTAAAATCTCCAAAGCGTAACGCAACAGTTAAGCAGTTGGAAAATTACGCTAAAAAAATGACTGTAAAGATACAGACAGACCAAAAGCGTAAATCATTGTTAGCTTATGTAGATAAGGTAAAAGCGTATTCATTTAGCTAAAAAAATGAAACAGCACGTTATACAATGGTTTATCCGTAACGGTTTTAATTTTTGGAAAATAGAAAACTCCAAAGGTAAAATCGTTGCGGATAATTCACCAAACAAGGCAGGAACTAAAGAAGACAATAAAGCAGACCGCTTGACTTTAGAAATCGATGCCTTAGAAAGTTTGTCTATAACTGAAAAATACACCGTTTATGGTTTAGTGAAAAACGGTCAAGATTGGACAGTTTGCCCATTTTATACCACAGCACCACAAAATTCATTTGGTAACGGTGGCGGTGGTGGTGGAACAATTGAAATTGCCATGCAGTTAGCACGGATGCAAGCAAATGAAGCAAGCAGCGTAATTATACAGCAATTTCAACGTGAAAAAGAAGAAAGGGAACGAAAGGAAAGCGAAGGGCTAAGCAATATGATAAAGCCTTTAATCCCTATGTTAGCACCTATTTTATTGCCAACAATAATAAAGGGCTTTTTCGACCTTTCAACTAAAAGTCCTCAAATATTAGCTTTTATGTCAAAAATGGCAGAAAATCCAACAATACAAGCAGGCATAACACAAGCGTTTGAAAGTTACTTTACACAAGTCAATAACAACAATGCAAACCAAAGCACAGAAATTACAGCACCTATTAACTAATTTAATTGGTACTGACAAAACAAATGAGGTTTTTGATATTTTGATTGACAAAATAGAGAAAAACCCAAACTCAATTAAACCCAAACTTTTGAATTTCAAAATGTTTGCAAACTTCCTCTAAAATGGCTCTTTATTCAGTTACTCAAATCATAGGAAAAAGCCTTTATGCAAAAAAGGACGTACAACTAAAAAGAAGTGCTTTTGATGCTACGGCAAGCGTTTACACCGTAAAAAAAGGTTCGCTTATTGGAGTAGTACAAACCTATGTATTGCCAAGAGAAGGGCGTAAAAATCTTTATTGGGAGTTTCAAAACTCTTATGGTGTTACACTGTATTGCGAACACAAAGAAGGAAATTTCAGTCTTACAAAATTACTGGAACAAGGCGTAATTTCAGTAAAAGAAGAAATTGAAGCTAAAAAGGAAGCGGAAACCGAAAGCACAAAAGACGGTTTCGACAAAACAAAAGAAATTGCAAATATCGGCTTGTTTGCCGTTGCAATTTGGGGCGGTGTCATGTTGGCAAAAACTTTAAAAAGCAATTAATTATGGTACTTTCAGCGAATGGCATAAAGTTTCTAAAGGCTCGTGAAGGATTTAGAACAAAAGCATATAATAACGGCGACCGTTGGACTATTGGCTACGGTAATACTTATTATGCAAATGGTCAGCCTGTAAAAAGTGGTGATACCATCACAGAGGGCAAAGCCGAAATTCTATTCAAATCTATATTGGCAGAATTTGAAAGCGATGTTACTAATTTGGTAAAACCTACCAAATTAAATCAAAGTCAATTCGATGCTTGTGTTTCGTATAGCTATAATCGTGGTAGCTATAAATTTGCAAGTAGCAAGCTAATTGATATGATAATTGCGAACCCTAACGATAAAGCAATTGCCAAACAATTTGAAATAGAATGGGGTACAGCTACAAAATACAAAAGTTCTTTGATAGCACGTAGGAAACTCGAAGCAGAATTGTATTTCAGCGATGCACCAACAAAAGAAAATGCAACAAAAACAAGCTCTTTGAGTTGGTTACTTGTGGCGGTCGGATTAGGATTTTTAATATCAAAATAAATAAATTACATGAAAGATACATTATTTTCATTGAAAAACTTCGCACTTGCAGGGGCAGGGGCTTTTGTAATAGATAAGGTTTTGAATAATAATTCAGAAACCAAAACAAGCAAGCAACCTTTGGGTTTTGTAGCAGAAAATGAAAGCGAACTTGTTTCTCTTTTTGTAGATTCTGTAAAAAAAGACAAAACCCTAAAGAAAGCCTTGAAAGGGCTTGACGGTCAGAGCCAAAAAGGAGATACTGGCTTAACTGGTGCGAGTGGCACAAATGGAATTGATGCATTAATGGTTTTGAATGGCACAGGTTCAATTACTTTGACTGCCACAGCTGCAAACAAAGTTCTGATAGTTCCTACTGGCTCTGCAATTACTAACATTCGTCTTGATGGATTGGTAAATGTTGGTTTTACTATTTACAATCTCAAAGGCTCTCAAATTACACTTGGAGCGTTGAACACATTAAACGCTATTGTTACAACCATTGGATTGACTGGATATGTTGTTGCAGTTGCAAATGGAAATTTAAGCTACTCCGCAAACCCTTTGAAAGGTGCAGATGGTTTAAATGGAAATTCTGGAAATAATTGGAGATGGGATAATATTTTAAATGTAAACAATTGGAACGTAAATGACTTTGTTTTTGAAATAAGTTCTCAAAATATTTATCAAATAACTTTGGCAAATGGCGTAAAAGGTTCTGTTAATTTGGGAAACATTAAAGGGGCAACTGGGGCAACTGGGGCAACTGGGGCAACTGGTGCGACTGGTGCAACTGGTGCGACTGGTGCAACTGGTGCAACTGGTGCAACTGGTTTTGGTGCTGCTGGTGCAACTGGTGAAACTGGTGAAGCAGGAAAAGACGGTACTAATGTATTAGCACAACCAAACGAACCTACGGATAACATAAATTTATCTTTTGGCTCACTTCATTTGAATACTGTTACTGGTAGCCTTTACGAAAAAAGCTATATTACACAGGCAAGTTTTATAACGCAAAACTTACAGTGTATTTTATTGCCAAATACTATTTGGTTGTTAAAAGGAAATTTGAAAGGTGCTTCTGGTGCAGATGGCAAAAGCATAAAGTTTGTGGCAAATATCAACAATTTAGCTATGCAAAGCACATTAAATGTTGGTGAAATTGTGATAAATGGAAATTATGATTTGCATAGTATAGATTCCAAAACTCCTTTTGCAAGCACAATTTTAGGAAATATAAAGGGAGAAACAGGAGATTCAAATATTCCTTTGCCACAAACTGGAATGTTTCCTTATGGCGTTTCAGACGAAAACAGCAACCCTATTTGGGGTTTGCAGTCCTTCGATACGGCTTTTC
>JANNDY010000089.1:0-163041 GCA_031378345.1 Emticicia sp.
CTGTGGCTGGAGCAAATCACTATGCCCGTATTCAAGGTTTTATCTCTACTATCAGAAAACAAAACCAAAATCCTTTCCAAAATCTGAAATCTGTCTTTGAAAAACAGTTTCAATGGGCAGATGCCAAATAATTACAAAAAAAGATAATATTTTGGTTGTATAATTCCCACTAATTGTAACATTTTTATTTTTTTAATCAAAAAACAGTTGTTTTTGCATTGAACTAACGACAAATATAAAAAAAGCAAAGAGAAAAAAACTCTACTTTTGAAAATATTGAGTTAAAACACCATTGACCGTAAAATAAAAATGACTTTGAATTGAATATTTTTATACTAAACTTTACTAAACCCTTTTAAACCCTCATAAAAATGACAACCAATAACACCCCCGACAGAACTGGGCAAGACCAATTAATTTCTTTCATGTACATCCGCCAAGCTATTGGTTATCTTGGCATAATATTTCCTCTCATTTTATACATTGGCACGTACTCATTCAACGACTGTAACGAAGGGCTGAGTTCAATCAGTGCCTATTATCATACAATTATGAGAGATGTTTTTGTGGGAGTTATATGTGTCATCGGCGTTTTTCTTTTTACTTACCGAGGGCATAATTATATCGAAAATCGAGTTTCAAATTTTGCTTGCTTGTTTGCCTTTGGCATTGCTTTTTTACCTACAGAAGCCCCGACTGAAGCCGCTTGTGTCCCTTGTAAAGTTAATGACCACTCTATATTACATGGTATATGTGCCGCAGGATTTTTCTTGATTTTGACCTATTTTGCATGGAAGTTATTTCCAAAAAATGAAGAAAGCCACGAGAATACTCCTCAAAGAGAGAAAAGAATTAAAACCTATAAAACTTGTGCGATTATTATGTTTATAAGCATTATTTTGATAGCAATTAATTGGGTTTTTCTTGAAGGAAATAAAAGTATCAGTAAATTAGACCCTGTTTTTTATCTTGAATGGGCAGCTTTGTGGGCTTTTGGTGTTTCGTGGATTGTGCGTGGCGGAGCTTTTCTGAAAGACTAATAGAATTAAAATCCCAAAAGAAAATTAATTCTTTTGGGATTTTTTCTATAAAATTTACTTAGAAGCTATTCATCCAAAAATACTTAATCCCAAAGATTTTCTAAGGTATAATCGCTTCCTGGCAAGCACCAAAAATCGCCTTTGATATAACGATAATTGAGGTCTAATTCATCGAGTTTTTGCATATCAGTACACGAAAGTTCAATATCAGCAGCCAAAAGGTTTTCTTTTAATCGTTGAGGATTTACTGATTTCGGAATCACCGAAGTTCCTCTGTTTACCGCCCAAGCAAGCATGATTTGTGCGGGAGAAAAGCCTGTTTCTGCTGCGATTTTGGCAATTATTTGGTTTTCAAAAAGTTTTGGTTCACCTTCCGAAATTCTATTTGCAGGTCTATCTGCCGAGCCAAGCGGACAAAATCCTGTGAGAAAAATGCCTTTTTCGTTGGCAAAATCCAATAGCTGTTTTTGTTGAAGAAAAGGGTGCATTTCTAACTGCAAAACTTCTGGCAAAACACCTGTATCTTCGGTAATTTGATTGATTTTTTTGATGCTAAAATTTGAAACGCCAATATGTTTAGTCAAATTTTTGTTTTTTAAAGAAATCATTTCTTGCCAAGTTTCTGACAAAGGAATTTCGTTTAAACTGACCATTTCGCTGCCATTTTGAGGGTAATTTACTTCATATTTCAATGCTACGGGCCAATGAATGAGGTATAAATCTAAATAATCAAGATTCAAATTTGTTAGAGAAACTTCAATTGCTGCCTGAATATGGTCTTTTTTATGCCGATTATTCCAAAGTTTTGAAGTTATCCAAAGGTCATTTCTTGTGAGTTCATTGTTTTTAATTGCGTCCGAAATTGCTTGTCCGATTTCATGTTCATTGCCATAAATAAAGGCACAATCAAAATGCCGATAGCCAATTTCAATGGCTTTTCTGATAACTTGATAAACCTCTCCTTTGGCAGATTTCCAAGTGCCTAAGCCCAAAGCAGGCATTTGGTCATTATTACTAAATTCTAAATATTTCATCGTTTTCTTTTGATTATTTTAGCAAAAATAGTGATTATTCTGCACAAAAAAACCGCAATTTTTGATTGCGGTTTTTTTATTTTTTCTCAAAAGATCAATTACTACAACCACCAATCTCAGCCTTGAAATCACTTCCCGAATTTGCCTCAAAACCAGCTTGCAATAGCACAAATCGTCCAGCTTGATAGGTACTATTTCCTCCAATTAAAACTTTATTTGTTGCCGTTATCTTCTCTGTTGCGGTTTTATTCCTCATCGTTGAAATATCATCAGTTGGACTTTGTAGAATTAAATTTCTTGGATTTATTTCAAATGCACTTGAAAACGTGCTACTCATCAAGGCAGGATTTGTTGCAAAAACCCTGATTTTGTAGCCATTTCCTGCGGGAATATTTCCTGGAATTGTGCAATTTACCAAGCCAGCTGTTGTACTTTCGCCTATTTTAAGAGGTAATTCAAAAGAACCAGTGGCATTAGAAAGTTGTACTTCAAATTTATTTCCCGAAATAAAACTTCCCGTAGTTTCAAAACTAACATTAAGGTTGTTTCCCGCACAAATTTGTGAAATATTTGGATTTACTAAAGCAATACTTGGAGCTGAACCAGTAATTGTAAAATGAATAGTTTGTGGTCCAAACATGACAATTCCTTGTGCAAATTCTTGTGAATAACCCGTTACTGTGAGCGTATATTCACCGGGAGGGAAAATAGGTCCAAAAATTTGAAACCATCTATTTTCAAAAGGTGAATAGGGATAAATATTTTCTATAACATCTCGGTTAAATAATGGTGTTGGACCTGTCATTTGAAACCTTACGCTTGCCGTATTTACGGTGTCAAGTTGGCAAATTGGTGTTGCTATGATTCCAGTACCTGACAATAATGTTGGAAGTTCGGCAATGTTCATTCCATCCGTAATTGGAAAGAAAAATTGAAAATCTGGTCCAGCTTTCACATAGTCAAATTTAAACATTTGTGAACAAGGATTGACGACCACATTAGTAGTTGCGGTTGCCGAACAGCCACTGCCATTTGTTACGGTAACAGTATAAATTCCACTTTCGACTTGCGTGGCATTTAAAATGGTAGCATTGGCATTGGTCGAAAGAAAATCATCGGGACCACGCCAAGTATAGAAACCGCCTCCTGAAGCACTCAACGAAATGGTATTTCCAAGTTCGTAAGGTCCAGTATTTGAGGCAGTTACCACCAAGTTATTAGTTATCATAATTGCTACACTTGCCGTTGCCGTACAGCCATTAGCACTTGTAACAGTAACGCTGTAAGTGCCTGATGCTGAAACAGTTACAGTTGCATTTGTTCCCAAACCATTTGACCACGCATAACTTCCACCACCAGTTGCAGTTAGGCTTAAAGTTGTGGTTGAGCAAGTGAGTTGTCCGCCACCAGTTATTGTTGCAGTTGGCGGTGAAATATTTTGTGTAATTACTACACTTGCCGTTGCCGTACAGCCATTTTCACCGGTTACGGTTACGCTGTAAGTGCCTGATGCTGAAACAGTTAGGGTAGAATTTGATGATTCATTGTTCCAGAAATAAGAACCTCCACCAGTTGCCGTTAGGCTTATACTTGTGGTCGAGCAAGTCAATTCACCACCACCGAGAATTGTTGTAGTTGGCGGTGAAATATTTTGTGTAATTGCTACACTTGCCGTTGCCGTACAGCCATTTTCACCGGTTACGGTTACGCTGTAAGTGCCTGATGCTGAAACAGTTAGGGTAGAATTTGATGATTCATTGTTCCAGAAATAAGAACCACCGCCAGTTGCGGTTAGGCTTATACTTGTGGTTGAGCAAGTGAGTTGTCCTCCACCAGTTATTGTTGCAGTTGGCGGAGTAATATCTTGCGTAATAGCCACCGTTGCCGTAGCCGTACAGCCATTTGCACCTGTTACTGTTACGCTGTAAGTGCCTGATGCTGAAACAGTTATGGTAGGGTTTGTGCCTAATTCATTGCTCCAAGAATAACTTCCACCACCAGTTGCAGTTAGGCTTATACTTGTGGTTGAACAAGTGAGTTGTCCTCCTCCTAAAATTGTTACTTCTGGAGCTAAAATATCTTGAGTAATAGCCACCGTTGCCGTAGCCGTACAGCCATTTACACCTGTTACAGTTACGCTGTAAGTGCCTGATTCTGAAACAGTTATGGTAGAATTTGAAGATTCAGTATTCCAAAAATATGAACCTCCACCAGTTGCTGTTAGGCTTAAAGTTGTTGTTGTGCAAGTGAGTTGTCCGCCACCGAGAATTGTTGCAGTTGGCGGAGAAATATTTTGTGTAATTGCCACACTTGCCGTAGCCGTACAGCCATTTGCACCAGTTACTGTAACGCTATAAGTGCCTGATTCTGAAACAGTTATGGTAGAATTTGAAGATTCAGTGTTCCAAAAATAAGTTCCTCCACCAGTTGCAGTAAGGCTTATACTTGTTGTTGAGCAAGTCAATTCACCGCCACCGAGAATTGTTGCAATTGGCGGAGTGATATTTTGTGTGATCACCACACTTGCCGTTGCCGTACAGCCATTTTCACCAGTTACGGTTACGCTATAAGTGCCTGATGTTGAAACAGTTATGGTAGAATTTGATGATTCATTGTTCCAGAAATAAGAACCTCCACCAGTTGCCGTTAGGCTAATACTTGTTGTTGAACAAGTCAATTCACCGCCACCCAAAATTGTTGCAGTTGGTGGAGAAATATTTTGGGTAATAGCCACACTTGCAGTAGCCGTACAACCATTTGCCGAAGTAACAGTTACGCTGTAAGTGCCTGCTGCTGAAACAGTTATGGTAGAATTTGAAGATTCAGTATTCCAAAAATAAGAACCTCCACCAGTTGCAGTAAGGCTTAAAGTTGGGGTTTCACAAGTCAATTCACCGCCACCGAGAATTGTGACAGTTGGTGGAGTTTCAATTGTAACATTTACAGCTACAAAACCACTATTACAACCAGAATTTTCACAACGCACATTATAAGTTGTTGCTGTAGTCAGATTTGGCGTAACAAAAGGTGAGCCAGTTTGTAGCAAAGTCGTACTATTTGAACCATACCAATTTACAGTTCCAGTTGCACAACTTGCTGATAATGAGGTAGTTGTGTTATTACAAATCGTTGGATTGGCTGTGCCAGTTGGGGCAGAAACTGAATTTATTGAAACATTTACAGCCACAAAACTACTCATACAACTTCCATTTTCACAACGAACATTATAAGTCGTAGCCGTTGTTAGATTTGGCGTAACATAAGGCGAACCAGTTTGTAGAAAAGTTGTACTATTTGAGCCATACCATGCTACTGTACTTGATACACAAGTGGCTGATAATGAGGCAGTTGCGTTATTGCAAATGCTTGGATTTGCTGTGCCAGTTGGGGAGGAAGGGGTGCTATTTATCGTTACCGATGTTGTAGCACTTGCCGTACAGCCAAAACTATTTGTCTGAGTGATAGTATATGTCCCTCCAGCTACAATTGTTACGTTTGAAATACTCGGATTTCGTAAAGTTGAAGTAAAGCTATTAGGTCCTGACCATGAATAAGTATTACTTGATACCGATGATAAATTCAAAGAGTTTCCACTACAAACAGGAGTATTACTGCTCGGTGCAGGTACAGGCAAGGCATTTATCGAAACATTTACCGCCACAAATCCACTATTACAAGTGCCATCATCACAACGCACATTATAAGTTGTTGCCGTAGTCAGATTTGGCGTAACAAATGGTGAGCCTGTTTGTAGAAAAGTCGTACTATTTGAGCCATACCAATTCACAGTTCCAGTTGCACAAGTGGCTGATAATGAGGCAGTTGCGTTGCTACAAATAGATGGATTTGAGGTGCCAGTCGGGGCAGAAACAGTACAAGTTCCTGTTCCTTGAATATTAAAATTATATGGATTTTCGTCGGTATCATCGTTTGAGATGCTAATGCTTGCCGAGCGAGTTCCACCTGCCGAGGGGTCAAAAGTTACGGCAAAAGTTGTAGTTCCATTCGTAGCTGCTACTGGCGAAGTTGGTAATGCAGTTACAGTAAAATCTGCCGCATTTGCACCTGAAACAACAACTTTTGGCGTACCAGAAAGTGTCAAAGCTGCTCCACCTGTGTTTTCAATGGTAAAAGTTCTGACGATATTTCCTGAAGCTACGCTTTGGGAACCAAAATCGGTATGATCGCCAGCATTAGGTGTAATATCACCATCAACTATTGAAACGCAATTGCCTTTTATGTCTATTTCGGGTGCCATTACAACTGCCCCAGTTCCCTGTATATCAAATGTATATGGATTTTGATAAGTATCAGTGTTAGCTATACTTACTCTGGCTGTTCTTATTCCTGATGCCGAAGGGTCAAAAGTTATGATAAAAGTAGAAATACCGTTGGTTGCCGCAACAGGTGAAACAGGTTGTGTTGTTACCGTAAAATCTGCTGCATTTGTACCACTCAGCACTGCTTTTGGCGTGCCTGAGAGTGTTAATGCCGCATCACCAGTATTTTCAATCGAAAAAGTTCTGACCACCGTACCTGTGGGTACATTTTGAGTACCAAAATCGGTATGGTCGGTGGTGCTTGGGCTGGTATTTCCGTCGAAGATTGAAACGCTATTGCCTTTTATATTCATTTGGGCAGCAACACTACAATTAAGAGCATCGCTTGTAATAGTCCAACCTCTACCACCGCTACCTGTTGCCAAAACCAAATTTGTACGTGCCGCATCTCCATCACAATATTTCAATGGCGAGGCATTTCCTAAGTTTTTGTTGGTATAGCCTGCTGCGTTCCAAGCAATTAATATATTATCATAATTGGTGCGAGATAAACCTGAATTATTAAAAATGCCTGACATTGAGGTAGCATTGGTAATATTCCAAGCCCCAACGGTTTGATTAAAGGCAGATGCACTATAAAACATAAATGACAAATCTGTTGCGGCACTTACATTCCAAGACCCTATGTTTTGATTAAAGACAGGTGCTTCATAGAACATATAAGACATATCTGTTACGGCACTGACATTCCAAGCCCCAATGTTTTGATTAAAGGCAGATGCTTGATAGAACATACTACCCATAGTTGTTACGGTACTGACATCCCAATTTTCGATGTCTTGATTAAAGGCAGTTGCTACAGCGAACATTCCTAACATATTTGTTACGGCACTGACATTCCAAGCCCCAATGTCTTGATTAAATGCAGTTGCAAGTACAAACATAGATTGCATGTCTGTTACTGCACTGACATTCCAAGCTCCAATGGTTTGATTAAATGCAGTTGCAAGTGCAAACATAGAATTCATGTCTGTTACTGCACTGACATTCCAAGCCCCAATGTTTTGATTAAATGCAGTTGCTTCATAAAACATATAAGTCATATTTGTTACTGCACTGACATTCCAAGCTCCAATGTTTTGATTAAATGCAGTTGCTCCATTGAACATATAACCCATATTTGTTACTGCACTGACATTCCAAGCTCCAATGTTTTGATTAAAGGCAGTTGCAAATCCAAACATACCATTCATATTTGTTACGGCACTGACATTCCAAGCTCCAATGTTTTGATTAAAGGCATCTACATAACCGAACATTAGATTCATATTTGTTACGGCACTGACATCCCAAGCTCCAATGTTTTGATTAAAAGCATCTGCTTCAAGGAACATTTGGCCCATATTTGTTACGGCACTGACATTCCAAGCTCCAATGTTTTGATTAAATGCAGTTGCGTTTTGAAACATAGAATTCATATTTGTTACAGCACTGACATTCCAAGAACCAATGTCTTGATTAAAGACGGTTGCTCCTTGAAACATAGAATTCATTTCGAGAACACTACTCAAAATTGGTGCATCACTTGCATTTCCTGCCAAATTTTCGCAACCATAAAAAGCATGCCCCATATTAAACCAAGCAATATCTCCCCATTGTTCTACGGATAGTATTTTACTTTTATCCCCTTCATTATTAAAATAAATTCTTGGGAAAGCCCCTTTGATGGCAACGGTGTAGGTTCCTGCGATTGTGTAATCGTGCGTAACATTTCCTGTTACTCCAAATTGGTCAAAAGTACCATCATTGTTCCAGTCCACATCATAAAGGTAGCCTGAATCAGTGGTCGGAATAGTGATAGATGTGCTATTGGAAGTACCCGGATTATCAGTTTTCCATCTGGTGATGAAGGGAACTTGTGCATGGCTATTGAAAGACAATAAACTGCCAAGTAGCAAGCAAAAAGCAAAAGTTTTTTTAATAAAAAACAAACAGAATGTTTGATTCTGCAAATAAAATAGAGGGTTTTTCATGGAGAAAGGTTTTGGGTGAATGGCTTTTTTGAGGTTATAAACTATCAAAAGCAAAGTTGATGCAATTCGAGGGGCTTTTTCCGTCAAATTGGTAGCTTTTTCCGTCAATTTGAGGGAAATTGTAATCAAATTAAATCGGAAGGCAGTTTTCCGAATCGCTTTTTAAAACTTCGAGAAAAAGTTTTTGCATCACTAAAACCAACTTTTGCTCCAATGATTGCAACAGATTTATAGGTTCTGTTTTCGAGGAGCGTTCTGGCTTCGTTCATTCGTATTTCTTGTAGATACTGGATGGGGCTTAAACCTGTCAATCTTTTCAAAGTTCGGAGTAGCGTTGATTCGCTCATGGCAAATTCATCGCCAATTGTAGGTATTGATAGCAACTCATTAGCTATATTTTTCTTGATAAATTGTTCAAAATTTTCGAGCCATAAACGGTCTTCTTCATGAGTAATTGCTTGAAATGGTTCGGTATTTTGATTGTCTAATTCCAATTTCCGAATTGAAAGGTTTTGCAAAAGATTGTCGATTCTTACATTTAATTCTTCCTCATCAAAGGGTTTGAGCAAATAGTCATCAACACCAATTCTCAATGCTTTCAACTTGTCGGTTGTTTCGGCACGGGCGGTGAGCATAATTACAGGAATATGCCTTGTTGAATTTTCGGCTTTTAGTTTTTCTAATAATTGGAAACCGTCCATCACGGGCATCATCAAATCACTCAATATCAAATCAATTTTGGAGGGTGAGTTTGTTAATTTTTCTAAGGCAATTTGTCCATTTCCGGCAGTGATTATATTATATTTATCTTCCAAAACCATCATAATATACTCTTGCAAACCTACATTGTCTTCCACCACCAAAATTGTTGCTTTTGTGCGGTTAAATACTGGTAGTGAGGTGTTTATGGTATTTCCTGCTTCATTATTTGTTTCAGAAAATTGTACAGATTCAGCATCAGCGAGTGAAAAACCTGGAATAATTATTGGCAAAAGAGGAAATGAAAAATGAAAAATTGAGCCTTTGCCCAATTCGCTTTCGACATATATTTTTCCATCAAATAATGTTGCATAATCTTGGCAAAGCGATAATCCAATGCCCGTTCCACCAGCATAAAATTGCTCTTTTCGATTGGATTGAAAAAATCTGTCAAATATTAAAGGCAAATCATCGGGGTGTATGCCCGAGCCAGTGTCTGCTACGCTTAATGTCAATTGCTCGTTTTCTAACAAAACATCAACCGTTATCTTTCCGCCCGATGTTGTGTATTTACAGGCATTTGAGAGAAGATTATAAATAACTTGTCGGCATTTTTCTTTGTCTATTTCAGCAATAATTTCATTACCGATATTGATGTTGGAAAATAATTGAATTTGTTTGCTTTCTGCAAAAGACTCAAACTGCTGAATATGCGTTCTAAAAAAAGAAGCTATCAAAGTTGGTTCGGTTTTTAGAACCATTTTTCCCATTTCTAATTTTCGGAGGTCCAATATTTCATTCACCATTTTATGCAATTGCTTTGAATTGTTATTGGCTGCATTCAAAAGTTTCGATTGCTTTTCGGTCAGTTGATTTTCCTTCAATAATAAATTAATAGAGCCATGGATAAGGGTAAGCGGTGTACGAATTTCATGACTAACATTGGCAAAAAACTGAGATTTGGCTATATCAAGCATTCTCAACTGGGTTTCTTGTTTTTGTGTTATTTCATTTGCTTGGCGTAGTTTTAGATAATAATATGAGAGAGTCGCCGTAAATAGAATAATCAATAAACCAATAGTCAAAATATTGTTTCTTTGCTGGATTTGTTCTGCAATTTGAATTGTTTTTTTTTCATCATTATAGCGAGCAGCCACCTCTATGATTTTGTGATTTTCTATTTTTTGATTATAATTCAACTCCATTTCATACCCCTTTTTCAAATAAAACCAAGCAGAGTCGGTTTGCCCCATAGCCTTTAATATTGTTCCTCGGAATTTATAACCTTTGTAAAGTGAATGGCTTCCTTCATGACCTTTGATAATTGCTTTTTTTGCTAATGTGATTGAGGAATCATTATAAGCTAATGCCGATTGGAGTTTATTATACTGATAATTTAAACTGGATATATTGTAGCACATAGCCGCAGATTCTGTATAATCTTCTAATTTTTGAAAAATTCGCAGAGCTGCAAGACAGTGCCACAGTGCTTTCTCATAGGACGTTTTTTCCAAGAGCATACCCAAAAGCATATTTGCAGTGGCTTCGGCGATGTCTAATTTGAATTTTGGAGCAGTACGCAAGGCTTCTTTTGCATAAAATAAGGATGCCTCCTTATCACGAGGAAAAATTCTTTGGTAAGAAGACATTCTAACTGCAAAAAGAGGATAAAGAGAGTCAAGTTTATTAAGTCTAATGGTATTTTGGGCGAGTTGCAAATGCTCTAAAGATTGACTGCTTTGACTAATGTTTTCGTAAAGATGTGCGAGTGCAATACAGGTTTGGGTGAATACATCCCATGTTTTTTTTTGCTTTGCCCGTTCCTTTACGTGCAATAATAACTGCATTGCTGATGAATCGAGGTCGTCGTGTTCTAAAGAAATGGCTTTTGCCAATTGTACTTTCAAGCCAAAAGGAGAGTCGAATTGTTTTTGTTTTGTTACCTCAGCCATTAACTTACCGATGACAATTTTGGCCGTATCATTTCTGTAAGATGTGATTAAGGCATTTGCTCTTGCCAAATCTTGCGTCATCTTATATTCCTTACTAATTTTTTGAGAGTAGCCCAAATTTGGGTTCACCCATAAGAATAGGCAAGCTAAAATAGTGAAGATTTTTAAACTATTATTCATAGGGTAATAAACAACATAGAAGCCTTAATAATCAAGCAAAGTTTAAAGCCTTTCAAGGTATTACTTTTAATTTACTTAATTTACATTTCCAACTTTTTTTTTATTAAATGGGAAAGGGGAGTTTCAAAATCAAAAACCCTTCAAATCTAATAGAAATGAAGGGTTTTTTGCGGAGTCTTCGGCAATTTCATCGCATCTGAAAACAGGGCTACTATGCACCGTAGTTCGTACATTGCGAAATGGCAATCATATTTGCTTTTGTAACATCGGCTATACACGCCCTGCCCGGTTCTGAAGCGTCTTGGGGTACATTTGCAGCAATAAAATTATAAACCGAGCCAATAATATCCGTTGTATAATTTCCAGCTCCTGAAATACCGCTATATGCCGGAGTCATGATATTATTATCATCTGGATTATTAGTAAATTGAACTGTCGCTTGGGCAAATGTCAATATCGGGGCATTTTCGCCCGTTCCGGGCATTTTAAAGCCCATCAAGACAATAACATGGTCGTCTTTGGTGCTATCAATTTCATAATCAATCTTGCAAGATACAAACATTCCAAAGCTCGCTGAGATAGAAGATTCTTGATACCAAGTGCGGTAATTATAGCCTCCATAAAGGTATTCTACGACTTGATTGAATGGCAATGTGCCGCCATCCATGTCATTTTTTACTTGCCAACCATTCGCTGTGCTACCTATTGCAGCAGTTAAAGCATTCGGGAAATTGCTATTGCTAAAACTCAACACATACGAATTTCTAACATTTGAAGGGTCTGTATAAAGCGGAACATTGAATTGAGTTGCTACCGTAGCACAAATGCGATTGATGGTATGGCAAACAACAGGAAGAAGGTAAAATTCGCCCCCATTATCTGTAAATTTAAAGACTTTACCGGCAATGGTATTGAAAACCTTACAAACCGTATCAAACACATCAATAAAACCATCTGCAACGGCATCTGAGATTCCCAAAGTTTCCCATGTATTATCAACACCAATAGATGCCACGGTAATATCAACCGCTTTGATAAATGCCGAAGGCACTTCATAAGCTCCTGCCGATGTCCACACAAAATTTTGTATCTGAACGATGTTTCCTGCATTATCAAAATACATGTCAAATTCAGCGGTATCGTTCCAACCGCCATGCACATTGTTTTCTATTTTAACGTCATATCTTGTCCAGCCATTCGAGGGCAAACTCGTTGTATCATCATGACCGTCTGTGTTATTTGGTTCGGCGGTTTGTTCGGTAAGCATAGGAAACGTGATTAAATACGTCGAATCTTCGACCATATAAGTCAATGGATTGGCAGATTCGCTACTCGTTGGAGACGGATAGAGATTATACAAAGTCTGTTGGTCAATATATGGCGAAGCATAATTGGTATCCCAAAACTCTGGCTTATAATTGTAAACCAGAAACGAATTGGTTTGGTCGTTCCAATCTCCTTGCTTAACCCCATTTAGGTCATCTCTATCTTCATCGTTTAAGTTTTTATAGGGTGTATTCGGGGGGATTTTCTTAAAATAACCCGAAGTATGCGTATGGTCAAAAATGATTAGCCAAGCGTTGGGTCCTGTTTTGAGAGAAGAAACAGCATATGCTCCCGAAAGATAACGACTATTGGTAGTATAGCCGATATTTGCTGTGTCGGGGCAGGAGAAAGGTCCTTCAACAACAATATTATCGCCTAAGAAATTTTCATCTTCACAAAGAAGTACCTGAGCATCGTACAGTTCAAATAATTGGTCATTGGTTGGAGCTAAATGATTGATAGAATCCCACCAAGAGGGTTTTTGCTTATAAAGAACAAAACTTTGTATTTGGTTTTTCCAATCACCAATATCGTTTCCCGAAGAATCGTATCGAGTGGTGTGGTTCAAATCTATTGAGTCGGATGTTGCGGTAATTTTTAGGATATTACCTGTGTAATTTGTACCGTCAAATGCCAAAACCCATGTATTTGAGTTTGCTTGAGCTAGGTTATCATCAGCATCAATATTGCACTGCCCTTGAATGCCGGCATAGGTATTCCCCGAACCACCTACACTGTTCCATGTTTGAAAATCTACATTTGAATCCATTACTTTGTTGGCTAAAAGTTTGATTATTAAATTTGAATATTAAGAAAATTTACTTTCGACAAAATTGGTTTTATTTTCAAAGCAAGTGTTAGCACAAATTCGTCATTCTTTAACTCATTTTAGTCATTTCATAAAAAAAGCCTTCAAAATCTGAATTTTGAAGGCTTTTTAAAGATTTTCTCAAAAATATCAATAACTACACCCACCAATCTCAGCACTAAATACAGTACCAGCTTTTGCCTCAAAACCAGCATTTAGCATAATTGCATTACCAGCTTGATACAAAACTTTTGCAGGCGAATTGACTTTGTTTGTTGCCGAAATCGTCTGAATTGCTTTCTTAGTTTTATCACCAGAAAAATCATTCGTTGGACTAACCAAAGTAAGGTTTCGAGGATGAATAGTAAGAGCCACAGGATTATAATTTCCAGAAGCAGCAGGGTCAGTTGAAACGACTTTTATTCTATAATTTTCTCCACCAATGGCATTATTTGGAATAGTACAAAGTACACTTCCTGCAACATTTGTTGAGCCAATAATTTGTGGAGAATTGAAGTTGCCATTTTCATCAGAAAGCAAAACATTGAATAGATTTCCACCTGCAAAAGTACCAGTTGTGTTGAAGCTGACATTGACACTCGTTCCTGCACAAAACTCAGTTCCTGCAAAAGATGGCATCGAAATCGTAGGAGTATTTCCTACAATTGTGAAAGTTGTAACGATTGGTCCATAAGTTATTGCACCACCCAAAACGTCTTGAGCATAGCCTGTAACAGTCAGCGAATAAGTTCCTGGAGCTAAAACTTGCCCGTATACATTATTTCCAAAATTATCAAAAAGGGCAAAAGGCTCTATGTTTTGAATAATGCTAAAATTGACGGGACCCGAAATTGTCATATTGACACTTTCGATTGGTACGGAATTACAAATCGGATGCACTAAAATCGAAGTTGGATTTGGATTTTGAGCAATATTTGCACCATTTGTCAAAGGGAAAAGTACTTGGTAAGGATTTCCTGCTAAAACATAAGAATACTCCATGATTTGCACGCAAGGATCAATGCCTGTAACAATGACGTTTGTAGTGGCAGTTGCCGTACAAATTCCAGTCGAAACTGTTGCAGAATAAATACCGCCATTGATGGCTAAAGCATTGATAATCATTGGATTTGCAATCGTACTTGAGAAATTATTTGGACCAGACCACGAATAATTTTCACCTCCCGAAGCACTCAACAAAATACTTTGCCCAAGTTGATAAGGACCAGTATTTGAGGCACTTGAAACTAAATTATTGGTGAAAGTTACGGCTGTTGTTGCTGTTGCAGTACAACCATTTACAGATGTAACCGTTACGGTGTAAGTGCCTGATTGTGAGATAGTTGCAAGAGCATTGTTTCCTAAACCACTTGACCAAACGTAAGAAACACCACCGCTTGCAGTTCTTGAAACAGAAGTAAAGCTACAAGTCAAATTATCAGTTCCAGAAATACTTGGATTAATTGGTGCTTCGATTGCTACCGAAACAGCCACAAAATTACTTTGGCACATACCACCCTCACAACGAACATTATAAGTAGTATTTTCTGAAAGATTTGGTGTAACAAAAGGGGAAACTGTTGAGAGCAAAATACTGCTTGATGAATTGTACCAAGCCACACTTCCAGATTCGCAAGTAGCTGATAATGAGGTACTTGTATTGTTACAAATCGTCGGACTTGATGTTTCAGTTGGATCTGATGGTAGATTTGTTACTGTTACTTGATTGGTAGAAACCCTGCTACTGACACAAATGGCATCGGGCGGCGTTCCGTTTTCACAACTTACATAATAAGTCGTATTTGTAGAAGGTGTTTGACTAAATCCATTGCCATTTCTCAAGGCAATACCTCCTGTCATTTGGTCGTACCAAGTGATTATTCCCGTTTCACAAGTGGCTGATAATGAGATACTTGTACCGTTACAAATTGCAGTTTGGCTGACCGAAACTGCTGTCGGATTTGTTACATTTGGTGTAACTTTCACTTGTACTGTTGGTATTCTATCGCTTTCGCAAACCCCATCTTTGCAACTAACAAAATAGATCGAATTTGTAGTTGGTGTTTGGGAAAATCCAGTACCAGTTCCAAGTGCTGCGATGGTTGTTTCACTTGCATACCAAGTAATGAATCCAACAGTACAAGTGGCTGATAATGAAATACTTGAGCCACTACAAATATTGGCATTACTCACCAAAATATTTGTTGGGTCATTGACATTATTAGTAACACTTACTTGACTTGTTGCAATTCTGCTACTGACACAAATTCCATTTTCGCAAGTAGCGTAGTAAGTGGTATTTACCGAAGGAGTATGCATAAAACTATTTCCAGTTCCGAGTTCGGCTGGTGCAGTATTTGAGTCGTACCAATTGATGATTCCTGTTGTACAAGTAGCTGATAATGAGATACTTACTCCATTGCAAATATTGGTGTTACTAACAGAAACTGCTGTCGGATTTGTTACATTTTGTGTTACTTGTACTTGCCCAGTGGCAATTCTATCACTCTCACAAACACCGTCTTTGCAACTGACAAAATAGGTCGAATTTATACTTGGAGTTTGTGAAAAACCTATGCCTGTTCCGAGTGCTGTAATCGCTGTTTCACTTGCATACCAATTGATGACCCCAGATGTACAAGTTGCTGATAATGAGATACTTGTACCACTACAAATATTGCCATTACTAACCGAAATATTGGTCGGGTCATTGACATTTTGAGTAACATTTACTTGATTAGTGGCCACACTACCACTCGCACATTCACCATTCTCGCAGGCAACATAATAAGTCGTATTTGCAGATGGACTTTGAACTAATCCATTGCCTGTTCCTAATACAGCCCCACCCGTCATAAGGTTATACCATGTGATGACTCCTGCTGTACAAGTAGCTGATAATGAGATATTTACACCATTACAAATATTTGTATTACTCACCGAAACGGCTACCGGATTTGTTGGAAAAGCCGTTATAGTTATTAAATTTGTGGCTACTCTTGCACTTTCGAGCGATGCATCTTTGCAAGTGGCATAATAGGTAACTGTGCCAGCACTTGGTGTTTGTGAAAGTGGACTCCCTGTGCCGATTGCTGAACCGCCAGTAGCTTGGTTATACCAGTTCACAACTCCTGCCGTACAAGTGGCTATCAAATTAATACTTGTTCCGACACAAAATGCCAAATCACTGGCACTTACTTCGGTCGGGTTGGCAATTGTTCCATTAATATTGACTTGAGGGGTGGCTACTCTATTACTCTTACATTGACCACTTTCGCAAGATGCATAATAAATAAAATTTCCTGCACCTGCGGGCGTATAATTTAATGGATTGCCAGTTCCTATACTTGCTCCACCTGTGGCTTGATCGTACCAATTGAGTGTGCCTGTTATACAAGTTGCACTCAAATTGATGCTACTTCCTAAGCTAATATTTGTTGCACTCACGGCTACACTTGTTGGGTCTGCTGGAATTGGCGTTACGACAACTTGGCCGGTTGTAGTTCGGCTACTTGCTCCACATTCGTTTTCGCAGGAAGCAAAATATGTTGTTGTCAAAAATGGTGTTTGACTCAAATTATTATTTATACCAATATTTGCTCCACCTGTGTTTTGAATGTACCAAGTAAGCGTACCCGTTGCACAAGTGCCTGATAATGAGATACTTGTGCCACCACAAATAGCAGTTTGGCTCACCGAAACACCTGTTGGAGTATTAGGAATGGTTAGTACAACGACCATATTTGTTGCGATTCTGCCACTTTCATTGACTCCATCTTTGCAACTTGCATAATAGGTTGTGCTGGTGCTTGGCATATTTGAAAATGGGCTTCCTGTACCAATGGTACTTCCGCCTGTGGCTTGGTTGTACCATGTTATTACACCTTGCGAACAAGAGGCTGAAAGACTAATGGAAGTATTCAAACAAATTTCAGCATCATTGACCACTACGCCAGTTGGATTTGGCACTGAACTTATCACATTTATTACCGAAGTAGCCACTCGATTACTTTTACAAGCTCCTGATTCGCAAGAAGCATAATAGGTGAAATTCCCTGCAAAAGGAGGAATATAACTCAACGGACTGCCTGTGCCGATACTTACTCCCCCTGTGGCTTGGTTATACCAAGTCAAAGTTCCTGTCAAACAAGTGGCAGTTAAACTAATACTATTTCCTAAAGAAATGGAGGTCAAATTGACATTTACACCAGTTGGGATATTTGGAATATTTGTTACAACAATCTCTGCGGTTGCAACTCTACTACTATTGTTACAGTTATTTTCACAAGCGGCATAATATGTTATTGTTGAAGTTGGAGTTACTGATAAACCATTGCCAGTTCCGATGGATGCACCTCCTTCTGATTGGTTGTACCAAGTGATAGTTCCTGCATTACAAGTGGCTGATAATGAAATACTTGTGCCATTACAAATGGCAGTTTGACTAGCCGAAACGGCAGTTGGGTTTAATGGCGTCGCTATTACGGTTACTTCTGCTGTTGGAACTCGACCACTTTCATTGACACCATCTACACATGAGGCATAATAGGTAATTTCGCCTACACTTGGTGTTTGCTGAAGAGGGCTTCCTGTACCAATACTTACGCCACCTGTGGCTTGGTTATACCAAGTTATATCGCCCAGTCCACATGTGGCAGACAAAGAAATGTTGGTGTCTTCGCAAATATCCGTTGCATTAACCGCTACGCCAGTTGGGTTTGCCACTGAGCCATTTACATTGACGGCAGGTGCTGCAATTCTATTGCTTTTACAAGCACCGATTTCGCAAGACGCACGATAAGTAAAATTTCCTGCTGATGGTGGAAAATAATTGAAAGGACTTCCCGTGCCAATGCTTGCTCCACCAGAGGCTTGGTTGTACCATGTAACTGTACCTGATGCACAAGTTGCACTCAAATTGATATCATTTCCAAGACTTAAACTGGTAATATCAACCGAAACGCCTGTTGGAGGACTTGGCGTGGTAGTTACTACAACTTGGCTGGTTGCAGTTCTGGCACTTGCTCCACAGGCATTATCACAAACTGCATAATATGTTGTATTTACTGCAGGTGATTGCGAGAAGGGAGAGGTAGTTCCGAGAACTGTTCCGCCTGTGGCTTGGTTGTACCATTTTAAACTTCCTGATGCACAAGTTGCTGATAATGAGATACTTGTGCCACTACATATTGCAGTATTATTGACCGAAACACCACTTGGAGCATTCGGAATAATAGTAACAACCACTTGATTTGTAGCAACTCTACTGCTTGCACCACAGGTATTTTCACATGATGCATAATAAGTTGTCGTAGCACTTGGGCTTTGTGATAAACCCGTTCCTGTGCCAAGACTTGTTCCTCCTGTGTTTTGATTGTACCATGTAATAGTTCCTGTTGCACAAGTGGCAGAAAGTATAACTGGCGAACCGTTACAAATTGCCGTATTATTTACACTTACACTTGTTGGTATTGTAGGAATATTGGTTACTACAACTTGTTGTGTGCCTACTCTATTGCTTTCGCATGTACCGTTTCTGCAAGAAGCATAATAAGTTGTATTGACTGTTGGGGATTGTGAAAAAGGCGAAGTTGTGCCCAACGAAGCCCCGCCCGTGGCTACATTATACCACCGAACAGAACCAACACTGCAAGTGGCAGATAATGAAACTGAATTGCTACTACAAATGGCAGTATTATTGACTGAAACTGACGTAGGATTTACAGGTTGTGTAGTTACTGTTACTGTTCCAGCCGAGCTTCGGGTTGTTTCGCATGACCCATTTTTACATGAAACATAATAGGTTGTATTGACACTCGGATTTTGAGTGAATGGCGAACCCGTACCAATGACTGCACCAGTGGTTGAAGTGAACCAATTGACCGTCCCAGTTGCACAAGTAGCTGATAATGAGATACTTACATTACTACAAACAGCATTTGAACTTATGGCAATGGCACTTGGGGCTGTTGGTTGAGTTGTTATCGTTACGCTTCCTACTGTACTTCTTGATGTTTCACAAGTTCCGTTTTTACAGGAAACAAAATATGAAGTATTGCTACTCGGACTTTGACTTAATGGCGAACCTGTTCCGAGTGTTGCTCCACCTGTTAATGTTGTGTACCAATTGACCGTACCCGAAGCACAAGTAGCTGATAATGAGATACTTGTGCCGCTACAAATTGTATTTGAACTTAGTCCAACGGCACTTGGAGCAGTTGGTTGGGTGGTTACTGTTACAGTTCCTGCTGTACTTCGAGCTGTTTCGCATGACCCATTTTTACAGGAAACATAATAGGTTGTATTACTACTTGGACTTTGATTGAAAGGCGAACCTGTACCAAGTGTTCCACCACCCGTTAAGGCTGTGTACCAATTGACAGTTCCAGTAGTACAAGTAGCTGATAATGAGATACTTACGCCACTACAAATTGTATTTGAACTTATGGTAATGGCACTTGGAGTCGTTGGTTGTGTGGTTACTGTAACGCTTCCTGCTGAACTTCTTGAAGTTTCACAAGAACCATTTTTACATGAAACAAAATAACTTGTATTGCCACTTGGATTTTGACTCAATGGTGAACCCGTACCGAGTGCTGCTCCCCCAGTTAGAGATGTGTACCAATTGACAACACCTGTGGCACAAGTGGCAGATAATGTAATAGGGGTACCGCTACAAACCGCTGTTGAACTTAGAGCAACGGCACTTGGAGCAGTTGGTTGAGTAGTAACTGTTACCGTTCCTGCTATGGTTCGAGAAGTTTCACAAGAACCGTTTTTACAAGAAACATAATAAGTTGTAGATATTGTTGGACTTTGACTGAATGGCGAACCAGTACCAATTACAGCACCAGTGGTTGAAGTGTACCAATTTACAGTTCCAGTGGCACAAGTGGCTGATAATGAGGTACTTGCACCAGCACAAATAGCTGTTGGATTGACTAAAATTCCTGTGGCTACGCTTGGTTGGGCGGTAACAGTAACTGTCCCTGCCGACGTTCGAGAAGTTTCGCAAGACCCATTTTTACATGTAACATAGTAAGTAGTTGTGTTTGTTGGACTTTGGCTAAAGGGCGAACCTGTTCCAATTGCAGCACCAGTTGTTGAGGTGTACCAGTTTATTGTTCCCGTAACACAAGTGGCTGATAATGAGGTACTTGCACCGCTGCAAATGGCAGTAGGGTTTACAGAAACACCAGATGCCGCACTTGGTTGTGTCGTTACTGTTACCTGACTTGTAGCGACTCTACTACTTTCATTTGCACCTGACTTACATGTAGCATAAAAGGTAGTATTGATACTTGGGGATTGACTAAAACCATTGCCCGTACCCAAGGATGACCCACCAGTTGCTTGATTATACCAGGTAATTGTACCAGATGAACATGTAGCAGAAAGCGAAACACTTGAACCATTACATACAGTTGTTGGACTTGCCGAAACTCCTGTTGGTGGATTTAATGCTACATAAGTAAACGGCACTACATAAAAGCAAGCCCCACCGCTGGGCGTAATTTTGGCATAAAGCGTTTGTGAACCTGCTGGCAAACCCGAAGGAGAAAAAGTATTAGGTGCAGTAAACGTACCTGCCAAAGTAGTGGCGGTTGCATCCGTAAAAATACCATTGACTGTGCCATTGAACGTACCACCATAAGTAAAAATTGGGGTTGGGGTATTATTGACAATGACCGCACCATTACCACTATTTGCAATTGTACCCGTCAAAGTGCTGTATTTTAAAATACCCGAATTGGTAAAAGTACCTGTATTGGTAAGACCGAAAGCCGTCTGAATTAATCCGCTGTTCTGTGTAGTGCCACCGTTTAGATAGGGTGAAACTAATATTATTTTACCACAAACATAATTATTGATAATCCCACCACTCGAAACACCAACACCAGAATTTTCTATAATTGAGCCATAATTTTCTACAGAAGAAATATTGTTAATATCAAGTGTTACATTATTATTAGCACTTGTATTAGTGATAGTTCCCCGATTGGTAATAGTCATTGCACCGATGGTTCTAAAACACTTACCATTTAGATTACTCACGACACCGCCAACATTATTGGTAAAGGTAGTTGAAGATGTGCCTGCAAGTGCGGAAATACCCTCGTTTGTTACATTGATAGTCAGTGTACCTCCATTGGTAAATACTGAACCATTTATCTGACCAATACCAGTGGTCGTGCTATTTGTACTTTGGAGTCCAATTGTACCATTATTTGTACAAGTGCCACCGTCCAAATAAATCCCAGAGATGTTGGTTGGTATATTGTTAATACTAAGATTTGCACCAGAATTTACAGTTAATAATCCACCCAAATTTATATTCATATTCCGTGTAACTGCATTAGTACCAGATGAGATGATAGGGTCATTCGTTACATTTGGAATTACCGTTGGATTCGTAGCAGTAGGTACACCATTGGGCGTCCAGTTGCATGGGTTTGTCCAATCGGTACTCACTGAGCCTGTCCATGTCATGGTTGCGGTAGAGGAGGCTACTTGGCTGCAACCGCCAACTGCCTGCAATTCATAAGCTCCCATGTCAGTAATTGTACCAGAAAAAGGTCGAGAATTTCCGTCTAAATCAGTTGTAGGTGCTCCTGTGTTTGTTCCTGCATTTACACCTGGTGAATTGGCAGGCAAATGTAAATCTCCTGTAGTCGTAGGGGCGGAAGCAAAGGCTGGTTGTATTGTAAAAAGTGGATTAACGTTAAGATTGCCCGTACCAGCATAAGCCCCTTCTACTATGCTATAAGTTGCCGTTACACTTCCTCCATTATTATCAAAAAGAGAACTGTTACCCCAGATGATTGAATTTTTAAGGACTGGATTTGCAGTATTATTTCTGATTACACCCCCTACATTCCCAACTCTATTACCACTAAACGAACAGTTTGTAATATTAGGCGTAGATGTACCACCATTTGTACCTGTATTTACCATTGCTCCACCATTATTGGCAGCATAATTACCAATAAATACACAGTTGGTAATGATAGGGTTACATATCCCACTTTCTCCATGATTATTGATCGCCCCACTATTAAAAGTGGCTGAATTACCAATAAATGAACATCTATTAATGGTTGGGCTACTATTGCCCGATGTACCATAATTGGCTAAACCTGCCCCACTATCATCAGCTTGATTTGATATGAAAATACAATTCGTAATTGTTGGGCTGGCATTGCCACCACTTAAACCATCATTATACATTCCACCACCCAAAAAGGCTGAACAATAAGTTATGGTACAGTTGGCGATCGTTGGATTTGAGCTGTTGCCCGACCCCGAACCATTATTATAAATTCCGCCCCCAAAACCTGCAGTTGTATTACCTAATGTATTGTTTCCGCCTAATATTCTAAAACCATCTAAGGTTGTGGTACTGACGGCATTCAAAAAAGTAACTACTCGATAGCTATTATCGGTTTGATTACTAAACCCAACATCATTGCTACTAAGGTCGCCAGAAAGTGTTGTTTGGTTGGTTGTATTAATCAAAGCCATATTTCGAGCTGCCAAAGTAGCTTCATTTCCTGCAAAACCTCCATAAACTTTCAAGCCCGAAGGAATTACAAAAGCAACACTTTGCGAACTCGCATGAGGTTTGTAAGTACCTGCTGCCACCCATACTTCATCTACGGAAGTTGCTACCGCCAATGCCGATTGTAAACTCGTAAAGGCATTTGCCCATGAAGTACCATTATTTGAGCCAGAAGCGTTGGCTTTTACAAAGTAGCGAGTTGCTAATATATTTTGGCTTATCAACAAAGCCATGAGAAGGTAAAAGAGTTTTTTCATATTAAATTGATTTTTCTGGCTTGTTTAATGGTTTTTTTGAAAGAGAAACTTATGAAAAATATTCTTTTGCGAAATTATTTAGCAACCAACTTTCTGCGTTTAGACTATTCGTTCCAAAAACATCAGTCATTTGTTGATCCTAAGCAAACTGAAATATCAATACGAAAAACGAAGAGAGATTTTTTTCATGGGTAAGGGTGGGCTATGATTTAATAGTTCATTTTTTTTTTTAAACCAAGTCGTAAAAATTTATAAATATTGCTCTTATTCTTGTAAGTTTTTATCAAGCGGTAAATGTTGAATTTTTCAACAATATTAGGCAAAACAGAAGGATAAACGTTAGCAGAAATTAGGCGTTCTTTTGCTCAAATTAGGCAATGGCATAAAAAAAGCCTTCAAAATGCAAGTTTTGAAGGCTTTTTTAGAAAATCTCTAAAAAACTAATACGGAGCTATGAATACTCACTTGGCAACTTTCCAAATTTCTCTTGAAAAGTTTTGGTAAAATACGAAAGGCTTTCAAATCCTACTTGGTAGGCAATTTCAGAAACGGTTGCTGCTTTTTTGGAAAGCAAATCTGCCGCACGTTGCAGTCGAAAATCTCTGATAAATTCATTGATAGTTTGATTGGTCAAAGCTTTCAATTTTCTTAGCAATTGGGTTTGACTCATGTTCATTTCTTCGGCAAATTCTACTGCACTAAAATTACTTTCGGATAAATGTATTTCTGCTATATCTTTTACTTTTTTTATGAAAATTGCTTCTTTTGAACTAACTTTTATCTCATTTGGCTTCAATTCTATTGTATTTCCTTGAAAATATTGCCTTAATTTTTCTTGTTTTTCGACTAAATTCTTAACCCTAATTTGTATTTCAGAGGCATTAAATGGCTTTAACAAATAATCATCAGCACCCAATTCTAATCCTTCAATGCGGCTTTCGATGTTCGCTTTTGCAGTAAGCATAATTACTGGAATATGACTTGTTTTTTCGTCAGATTTCAGCATTTTACAAAACTCAAATCCGTCCATTTCGGGCATCATCAAATCGCTGATAATGAGATTAGGAATGTTTTCGGTGGCTTTTTTCAAGCCTTCAATGCCGTTTTTTGCTTCGATTATTTGGTAGCTTTCGTTGAAAATACTGCTTATGTAAGCTCTAATATCTTCATTGTCATCTACTATCAATAAAATATTTTCAGATTTAGCTGTTTGATTTGACTCTATGCTCTCCGAAGTTGTAAACTCCTTTTTATTCATTGTTGAGCTTTGCAAACTGTCAACAGCTTCTTCCAAATTAACTTTTTGGACAAGAGATAATGGAATTTTTAAAATAAAACTCGTTCCAAAATTTTCTTCACTTTCTACCGAAATTTCTCCATTCAATACATCTACCAATTCTTTCACCAAAGCCAAACCGATACCCGTTCCTTCAAATTTACGATTTTTTGAATCATCAACTTGATAAAAACGGTCAAAAACCTTTGGTATTTTTCCCTTTGAAATACCGATTCCTTCATCTTTTATTTTTATTATAAGTGCTTGATTATCAATAAGATATGAAATATCAACCAAAACTTTTTTTCCTTTTTCTGTAAACTTAAAAGCATTTGAAAGAAGGTTATTAACAATTTTTTCGACTTTATCTTCATCAATTTTTCCAAAAATGGTTTCTTTAAAAATATTTACTTCAAAGGCAATGTTTTTACTTTCTGCCAAAGAATGAAATGAACTTGTGAGCCTTCTGAAAAATTGCTTTAGTTCAACTTCTTTCAATTCTGCTTTCATTTGTCCTGCTTCCAATTTGCTTAAATCCAACAATTGATTAATCAATTCGAGCAAACGATTGGCATTTCGATGAATGATTTTGTAGATTTCTACGGAAGGATTTTTCTTTAATAAATCTTCAATTGGTGACAAAATGAGGGTAAGTGGTGTACGAAATTCATGAGAGATATTGGCAAAGAAATTTGTTTTTAAGGCATCAATTTCTTTCAATTTCGTGGCTAATTCTATGTTTAAATTCAGTTCGTTTTCGGTTTGTACTTTGTTTTTTTCATAATTTCGAATGATTTTTCCTAAAAACAAGCCAAAAATCAATATTTCTGCCACAAAAAAAGTCGTAGAAATAGCATACGTACCAGGGAAATCACGCATACCCAACAACCGCATCGGGAGGTATAAATTGCTCAACATTCCGAGCAATATCGGAATCGCATAAGCCCAATCAACTTTGTATTTTTTGACAATCGAAATACCAAATAAAACAAGGCTGTAAAATATGCTAAAAACCAACAAATAGGTAGCCGCTTTGAGCCAATACCAATGATAATTTAGGGCAATACAAGCACTCAGAATAAGTGAGAGTGCGATAATAATTTTATGAATAATAGGAACAATTTTCGGGAATCTTTTAAATTCTAAAACAGATGCTATTACCAGAACATAACCTAATGGTACTAAATAATAAAACAAGTAATTGAGGTGCATTCCAAGCACTGGATTTTTGGTAAAAGTGCCTCCTAAAATACCCATTATTCCCCAATAAGCACCCGAACGTAAAATAATAAGGAGAGAATACCGCAGAAATGTTTTGTCTTTTATGATAAAAAAAGCGAGTAGCAAAACATAGAAAAGGCGAAGCAGAAAAAGTCCATTAAACAAGCCTTCACGCTTGAATTTGCTGTATTTCTCTTCGATATAGTTGTTTTTTGTGAAAATTTCGAGGGATCCGCTATGCCCTCTTTGGCTCTTTATTTTTATGAAATAATCATGGGCTTTGTTGTCAAAAATCTCAAACTCGACATCGGGGAGGTTTTCTGTAAACTTATTTTTTTCTTTATAAACCATGCCTCCATCTTTATAAATTTTGTAGCTTCCATCGGCTTGCGGAATGTAAAAATCGAGATGCTCAACTAATGAATTTACCCACCTTAACACCCATTTTTTTTCGTTTGGCAGGTGGTTTTCTATCGTAAATTTTACCCAAAAAGTATGGTCAGAAAATGGAAAAATAACGACTTTATTTGTATTGATTTTAAAATTTTTTTTCTGAATTTCTTCAAAAGACATAAGGTTGGAATCGTCTTCAAAAACTGAGGCAAAAGAGCTAATATCTTGTGGAATCTGCTTGTCAGAAATGATAATATTTTGGCAATAACTCGAAAACGTGAAGCATAAAAAAAATAAAAGAATAGTATGTTTCATGGTATAATTTAGCTGACTTGTTTTTTATTGGCAAGTTAGATATTTATCAAAAAAATAACAACGAATTTCATGATTTCATTATTTTTCATAAAAAATGCCTGTTTCTTTGAAAAAACAGGCATTTTCGAAATTCTTAATTTATTTGATTTTGCTAATTACAACTTACCAAAGGTAAAATTTTTGCTTCAAAAACAGCTCCATTCGCTACTTGAAAACCACCTCCGCCTTGAGGATTTAGGGTGATGCTATTATTGGCTAAATACTTTACATTTGCCCCTGAAAGAATAGTATTTGTAGCCACAATTGTATTTGCAGATGCCTGTACGCTTGTTCCAGATAGATTTGTTGTTAGATTCAGATTTGAGCCAATAGTTGTTACTATTACTTGGCTTGTGGCAATTCTCGCACTTTTACAGTGCGTGGTTTCGCATGCAGCATAATAGGTTGTTGTTACGATGGGAGCTTGCGAAAGTCCGTTTCCAGTTCCCAAAGCAGTTCCATTCGATGCTGTATTATACCATGTAATAGTTCCGGTCGCACAAGTAGCACTTAAACTAATATTGGTACTTGGGCATACGATTGTTTTATTAACCGACACAGCTGTTGGGTTGGTAGGAATCGTATTGATAGTTACAGAGGAAGTAAAACCTCTCGAACTCGTGCAAGATGGAGAAGTAAGCGTACATTGCCCATAAATTCGACCATTAGCAGATGGAGTAACTACCAATGGGCTACCCGTCCCGTAGTTAATCCCTCCGCTGCTTGCGTTCCACCAAGTAAGCGTTCCTACATTACATACTCCCGTTACGGTTACGCTTCCACCCGTACAAATATTTGTTGTATTCACACTAACAGATGGGCTTGAAATCACTTTGATTGTTGGAATAAGAATTGATGCACTTGGACATAAACCATCATTACATCTGACAGTAAAAGTTGTATTATAAAATGTAAAAGAAGGGTTAAATGTTATACCAGTTGCAACACTCGAACTTCCATTGAACCACTCTGGCGTGCCAACTGAGCATGTTGCCGAGAGATTTACTGACGAATTAGTACATATTTCTGTATTACTTACATATAATCCTGTCGGTACTGGTTTCACATCGGTAGTGCCTTGAAATTCATAAGCTCCCATGTCGGCAATACCTGCATTGTAGGGGCGTATCGAACCAATAATATCGGTTGCTGGTGCAAGGGCATTTGATGCTGAATTGATAGCCATTGAGCAGTTTTTTAATGTAAAACCATCGTCTTGTGTAAAATACAGATTATCTGCACCGTCCACGTCGGCATCATTCAAAAACGAGGGTAGTTGGTCAATATTTCCACCGCCATCAGTACCGTAAATATTGTTCCAAGTGTTTGTGATTGAACCTTGTAGCATCGAATAGGTTGAACTGACCGTAGTAGGTACAGAGAAATTGAAATTTGGGTCAAACGGTGCTGTATTAAGCGAAACAATAGTGTTTTTGAAAGAAATTGGGTTATTTCCACCTACGTCGATGCCCCCATTTCCGCCACTGGCAGCATTTTTGGCAACAGTGGTGTTGATAAAGTTTGTTGTTTTATTCATATATAATCCTGCACCGTAGCTTGCAGTATTATTTGTAAAAAGACAATTTGTTAAATCTACTTTATCTTCTGACCGAAATCCTCCTCCAAAAGTGGCTGAATTTCCAGTTACTATTAAATTCGTGCATGGCAAAATAGTTGCACTTCCATTGCCTCTAAAATAAATACCACCTCCGTAATCGCTACTATTGCCCGCAATTACTGAATTTGCAATAGTTGGAAACGAATTATAAAGTGCAATTCCACCACCGTAACCATAGTAAACCCATGTACCCTCGATTTCTTGATAAGAACTACCTGCAACTCCATTGGCTGCTGTGATAATCAAACCGTCAAGCCTTGTAGTGGTATTGTCATCTACCGCCACAATCACGTGCATGGCATTTGTACCCACGATATGAGTGGCGGATTCAGCAATAAAATTGCCATCTGTATTAGTATCGTTTTGGTCTAAATCGGCTGATAAAATGCTTTGGTTAAGTGAAAAATTTCGCTGACTCAACAATGTTTCTGTTCCTACAAAACCACCATATATTTTAACCCCGCTTTTCAGTAGGAAAGTTTTTGTAGCAACATTTACAGGCGAAGCATTTCCAAAAGCATCTTTTTGAGGATAATAGACGCCAGCCGCCACCCAAACCTCATCGCCACTTATCGAAGCAACAATCATCGCCTGAATATCTGCCGACGCATTTGCCCAAGTTGATCCATCGCCTGTGCCTGTGGCAGTTGGTTTTACATACCTTATTGTGGCATAAGATTCTATGCCAAAAAACAAAAAAATAGCTAAAAATGCTTGTTTTTTATTGAATATAGCAGTTTTCATTTTCTTAAAAATTTGGGCTAAAAGTTTTAATAAATTGCTCCTTTTTTCTTCGAGAAAAACTTATTTCCTTGTCATTGGGAAGTTTTAGTGCATACACATTTTCGGACTGAACAATGACAGCATAAGCCAAATTGACCAAGTGCGAACGATTGGTTCGGAAGAAATTGAAGGAAGCAAAACGTGTTTCTAATTTGCCCAACGTAGTGCCGACAATTACCAATCGCCCATCTGCCAAATGCAGGCGTGTATAATTGATGTCGCTTTCGAGAAAAATGATTTCGGAGGGAAAGAATTTCATTCTACCACCTACATGAATTGATGAGGTTGTTTTCATAGTAAAAGATTTTTTGGGTGAAATTTTTAGTAGAAAGAGTAAAAAGGAGAAGAACATCGGCTTCGTCAAGGAGATGTTTGTACCTTCTCATTTTGATCTTTTACTACTAAGAATATATGACAAATTTGGAGATAAATAGAAGGGTAGTGTTAGCAGAAATTAGGCATTCTTTAGTTCATTTTCAGCAAATGGCATAAAAAAGCCTTCAAAAATGAGGTTTTGAAGGCTTTTTTGAATTGTCAAACTATTGAATTAGCACTCACTTGGCAGTTTTTCAAATTTCTATTGAATGGTATTTTCGACTGCCCAAAAGGGAGCTTATATTATTGAGGACAAGCACTTTGAATCTCAGCCCTAAACACAGTACCGGATTTTGCTTCAAAACCAGCATTTAAAATGACAGAATTACCAGCTTGGTAAATAACTTTTGCAGGAGAATATACCTTATTCGTAGCAGAAATTGTCAGAATTGCTTTCTTTGTTTTATCACTTGAAAAATCATTTGTTGGACTAACCAAAGTAAGATTTTGTGCATGAATTGTAAGAGCCACAGGATTGTAATTCCCAGAAGCAGCAGGGTCTGTTGAAACTACTTTGATTCTATAATTTTCTCCACCAACGGCATTGTTTGGAATAGTGCAAAGTACACTTCCTGCCACATTTGTAGTTCCAATAATTTGTGGAGAATTGAAGTTTCCATTCTCATCAGAAAGTAATACATTGAATAGATTTCCACCTGCAAAAGTTCCTGTGGTAGTGAAACTTACATTGACCGAAGTTCCTGCACAAAACTCAGTTCCTGCAAAGTTTGGCATCGAAATCGAAGGTGTATTTCCAACAATTGTGAAAGTTGTAACTACCGGTCCATAAGTAGTGCCACCAGTTCGGTTATCTCCTGCATAGCCCGTAATTGTTAGCGAATAAGTTCCCGGAGCTAACACTTGACCATTTACTGAATTTCCTGAATTATCAAAAAGGGCAAACGGCTCTACATTTTGAAGGATTGTCCAGTTCAAACTCGGTCCTGTGATGGTCATATCAACACTTTCTATGGCAACATTTGGGCAAATAGGTCGAACCAAAATCGAAGTAGGATTTACATTTTGAGCAATATTTGCACCATTGACCAAAGGAAAAAGAGCTTGGTAAGGATTTCCTGCCAAAACATAAGAATACTCCATGATTTGCAAGCAAGGGTCAATGCCAGTAACAATGACGTTTGTTGTGGCAGTTGCCATGCAAATTCCAGTCGAAACGCTTACATAATAAACCCCTCCATTGATAGCTAAAGCATTGATAATCATTGGATTAGCTAATGAACTTGAGAAATTATTTGGACCAGACCACGAATAAGTTTCGCCGCCCGAAACACTCAACAAAATGCTTTGCCCAAGTTGATAAGGACCAGTATTTGATGCTGTTGGCATTAAATCATTAGTGAAAGTAATCGCCACACTTGCCGTAGCCGTACAGCCATTTACCGAAGTAACTGTTACGCTATAAGTACCTGCTGCTGAAACAGTTACGGTGGCATTTGTTCCTAAACTATTCGACCAAAGATAAGTTCCACCACCAGTTGCGGTTAGGTTTAAAGTTGGGGTCGAACAAGTGAGTTGTCCGCCACCATTTATTGCTGCATTTGGCACAGAATTATCTTGTGTAATTGCTACAGCTGCCGTAGCCGTACAGCCATTTGCCGAAGTAACAGTTACGCTGTAAGTACCTGATACTGAAACACTTACGACTGCATTTGTGCCTAAACTATTTGACCATGAATAGCTTCCGCCACCAGTTGCTGTTAGGTTTAAAGTTGGGGTCGTACAAGTTAAAATTCCGCCACCATTTATTGCTGCATTTGGTGGAGTATTATTTTGAGTAATTGCTACAGTTGCCGTAGCGGTACAGCCATTTGTCGAAGTAACGGTTACGCTGTAAGTACCTGATGCTGAAACACTTATGACTGAATTTGTTCCTAAACTATTTGACCACGAATAGCTTCCGCCACCAGTTGCCGTTAAGTTTAAAGTTGGGGTCGTACAAGTTAATTCGCCACCTCCTAAAATTGTCGCTGTTGGAGGAGAAATATTTTGTGTAATTGCCACAGTTGCCGTAGCCGTACAACCGTTTGCACTCGTAACGGTTACGCTGTAAGTACCTGACGATGAAACAGTTACAACTGCATTTGTGCCTAAAGAATTACTCCAATTGTATGTTCCGCCACCAGTTGCCGTTAGGTTTAAAGTTGGGGTTGTACAAGTTAATTCGCCACCTCCTAAAATTGTCGCTGTTGGAGGAGAAATATTTTGCGTAATAGCCACACTTGCCGTTGCTGTACAACCATTTGCCGAAGTAACAGTTACGCTGTAAGTACCTGACGATGAAACAGTTACAACTGCATTTGTGCCTAAAGAATTACTCCAATTGTATGTTCCGCCACCTGTGGCTGTTAGGCTTAAAGTTGGGTTTGTACAAGTTAAAATTCCGCCACCATTTATTGCTGCATTTGGCAATGAATTATCCTGTGTAATAACCACACTTGCAGTAGCCGTACAACCATTTGCACTTGTTACAGTTACGTTGTAAGTGCCTGATGCTGAAACACTTACGACTGCATTTGTGCCTAAACTATTTGACCAAAGATAAGTTCCACCACCTGTGGCTGTTAGGCTTAAAGTTGGGTTTGTACAAGTTAAAATTCCGCCACCATTTATTGCTGCATTTGGTGGAGTAATATTTTGCGTAATTGCCACATTTGCCGTTGCTGTACAACCATTTGCACTCGTAACGGTTACGCTGTAAGTGCCTGCTACTGAAACAGTTACGACTGCATTTGTGCCTAAACTATTTGACCACAAATAGCTTCCGCCACCAGTTGCCGTTAGGTTTAAAGTTGGGGTCGTACAAGTTAAAATTCCGCCACCATTTATTGCTGCATTTGGTGGAGTAATATTTTGAGTAATTGCTACAGTTGCCGTAGCGGTACAGCCATTTGTCGAAGTAACGATTACGCTGTAAGTACCTGATGCTGAAACAGTTACGACTGCATTTGTTCCCAAACCATTACTCCAAGAATAAGTTCCACCACCAGTAGCAGTAAGGCTTAAAGTTGGCGTTGAACAAGTGAGTTGTCCGCCACCATTTATTGCTGCATTTGGTAATGAATTATCTTGTGTAATCGCTACAGTTGCCGTCGCTGTACAACCATTTGTCGAAGTAACAGTTACGCTGTAAGTGCCTGCTGCTGAAACAGTTACGGTGGCATTTGTTCCTAAACTATTTGACCAAGAATAAGTTCCACCGCCAGTAGCAGTAAGGCTTAAAGTTGGCGTTGAACAAGTGAGTTGTCCGCCACCATTTATTGCTGCATTTGGTAATGAATTATCCTGCGTAATAGCCACAGTTGCCGTTGCTGTACAACCATTTGTCGAAGTAACAGTTACGCTGTAAGTGCCTGCTGCTGAAATAGTTACGATGGAGTTTGTTCCTAAACTATTACTCCAGTTATATGTACCGCCACCAGTTGCAGTAAGGCTTAAAGTTGGGGTTGTACAAGTTAAAATTCCGCCACCATTTATTGCTGCATTTGGTGGAGTAATATTTTGTGTAATAGCCACACTTGCCGTTGCTGTACAGCCATTTGCACTTGTTACGGTTACGTTGTAAGTGCCTGATGCTGAAACAGTTACGACTGCATTTGTTCCTAAACTATTCGACCAATTATAAGTTCCACCACCAGTTGCCGTTAGGTTTAAAGTTGGGGTCGTACAAGTCAATTCGCCACCAACGAGAATTGAGGCAGTTGGTGGATTTTCGATTGTAACATTTACTGCTACAAAACTACTTTGGCAAGCCCCTAATTCGCAACGCACATTATAAGTAGTATTGGCACTTAAATTTGGTGTAATAAAAGGCGAACCCACAGTAGGAATTGCTACCGAACTTGCATTATACCAATTGACCGTTCCAGTTGCACAAGTAGCTGATAATGAGGTAGTTGCATTAATGCAAATAGTTGGATTTGACGTACCTGTTGGTGCCAACGGAATTTGTGTAACAGTTACTCCACCTGCAAAAACTCTATTACTGATACAAATGCCGTTTTCACAGGCTACAAAATAATTGCCTGTTGCGGTTGGAGAATAAATTAATGGTGTGCCTGTCCCAAGCATTGTTCCGCTTGCACCTGCATTGTACCAAGTAACAGTTCCAGTTGCACAAGTGGCTGATAATGAGATACTTGCACCAGCACAAATGGAATTTGAACTAATTGTTTGAGCCGTTGGAGGTGTTACGGCTTGTGTTACATTTACTTGATTTGTGGCTGCTCTACTGCTTATGCAAATACTATTTTCGCATGCAGCGTAATAAGTTGTTGTTATCGTCGGATTTACAACAAATGGTGAGCCTGTTCCGAGTGCTGAGCCACCAGTCATTTGGTTATACCAAGTGATTGTTCCTGTGGCACAAACGGCGGTTAATAATACATCTTCACCACTACAAATTGCTGTCAAACTTGCAGATGGGCTTGATGGTGTGCTTACATTTTCTGTTACACTTACTTGGTTTGTGGCTATTCTACTACTCACACAAGCTCCATTGATACAGGCCGCATAATAGGTTGTAGTCGTTGCAGGAAGATGTGCAAATCCATTTCCATTTCCAATATCTGCACCGCCTGTTGCTTGTGTAAACCAAGTGATAGTTCCAGTAGCACAAGTAGCTGATAATATGACAGATGTGCCTGTGCAAATAGCTGTTTGGTTGGCAGAAACAGCAGTCGGATTGCTTACATTTTGAATCACTTCTATTTCGCCAGTTGGTATTCTCGAACTTTCACAAATGCCGTTTGAACTTTTACAACTTACAAAATAGCTTGTACTGACACTTGGTGTTTGAGAAAAATTATTACCCGTTCCGAGTGCAACTCCGCCTGTCAGGGCATTATACCAAGTGATTATTCCAGTAGCACAAGTGGCTGATAATGAGATACTTGCACCACTACAAATACTTGTTTGGCTCACCATTACATTACTTGGGTCGCTTACATTTTCAGTTACAATTACTTGACTTGTGGCAACTCTTGTACTTAGACAGATTCCGTTTTCGCAGGAAGCATAATAAGTTGTATTTGTAGAAGGATTTTGTAAGAAACCATTGCCAGTTCCGAGTGCCGAACCGCCAGTCATGGCATCGTACCAAGTGATAGTTCCTGTTGCACAAGTGCCTGATAATGAGATACTTGTGCCATTGCAAATGTCTGTTAAACTTACCGAAACTGCGGTCGGAATAGTTACATTTTCTGTAACCTGCACTTCTCCTGTGCTTATTCTATTGCTTTCACAAATTCCATTCACACAACTTGCATAATAAGTAGTATTTACTGTTGGACTTTGAGAAAAACCATTGCCTGTTCCGAGAGCCGAACCGCCAGTCATGGCATTGTACCAATTGATGATTCCTGTAGTACAAGTGGCTGATAATGAAACACTTACGCCACTACAAATATTATTTTGACTGACCGAAACGCTTGTAGGGTCTGTAACATTTTGTGTTACCGTAACCTCGCTTGTTGCCACTCGTCCACTGGTACAACTACCTGTTTCGCAAGAAGCGTAATAGGTTGTATTCATGGTTGGATTTTGTGAAAAACCATTCCCTGTTCCAAGAGCCGAACCGCCCGTCATGGCATCGTACCAATTGATGATTCCTGTTGCACAAGTGGCTGATAATGAGACACTTGTACCACTACAAATGGCATTTGAACTTGCTGAAACAGCAGTCGGATTTAAAATTTCGGGATTTACCACAACATTTACTGGTACAAAAGCACTATTACAAATTCCGTTTTCGCATCGAACATTATAAGTTGTATTTGAAGTAAATGCAGGTGTACTATATGGTGAGCCAGTTTGTAGAAATGTCGTACTATTTGAGCCGTACCAAGCGACATTTCCATTTGTACAAGTAGCTGATAATGAGGTTGTTGTATTGTAACAAATACTTGCATCAGCCGTGCCAGTTGGAGCAGAAACAGGTGTTACAGTTACCGTAACTTCTACAAATGGACTATTACAACTTCCATTTTCACAACGTACATTATAAATAGTAGTTGCTGTTAATGCAGACGTACTATATGGCGAGCCAGTTTGTAGAAATGTCGTACTATTTGAGCCATACCAAGCAACATTTCCAGTGGCACAAGTGGCTGATAATGAAGCAGTTGTATTGAAACAAATCGTAGGGTTTGATGTGCCTGTGGGTGCAAGCGGGTTCGCAGGAACATTTAAAGTCTGAACAGGGGTGAGTGTAAATGTAATGCTATTATAAGTAATCGCAAAATCAGAATAATCACCAGCAGAAAGCCCACTCAAAGTAAATGTATTGCCACTCTGAACCACGCTTGCAGATTGACTTACTGTATTTTTCTTATAATTTAAAGTATAAGTATTATCTGGTAAATTGATGGTAGTAAATACAATACTTCCATCAGTTGCATTGCCCAAACAAGTTGGCTGGTTGACAGTACTCACTGCCATTGTGTGCGAATTGCACGCCACATTGGAAGCAACTGCACCCGGTTCTAACCAATTTGAGGAATTTCCGTTCAAAGCAAAGTTTACTAATGTTCCGTTGAGAGCATTTCCGCTACCATCATTTAAGGTTGTTACACCTGCATTATTTCCTGCATTCACACCTTGATTGAAATGATAATTTGCTTTTAAATCGGCATTAGTTGTCTGAATTTCACAATTCATTGTATTTTGAACTTCAACATCAGTCAATGCTTTTGACCAGATTCTTACTTCATCTATATTGCCATTAAAATTTTGTGTACCATCGGTTTTGCTTCCAATTGATAACGAATTGTCGGTTCCATTGGTTGAAGTACCACCAGAGAGATATGGTTGAAGTACGCCATTAACCAAAATCTCAACAGTTTGTGTTGAGGCAATCCACCTTGCTGCAATATGGGTCCATTGATTTAAAACAATTGTACTTCGTGTACTATACTCATTGCCGATTGATGTAACATAGAAAACAATTTGGCTGGGGTTACCGAATAATAATGAAGCAAAATTTGTATTATTTTTCTCAGCAAAAATTATTCGACTTACAGCGGTTGAGGTTGGATAAACCCATGCCTCAAAAGTGAAATCATTATTGGCAATATCATTAAATAAGGCTGGTAAAGGTACATTAACTCTATCATTAACTCCATCAAAATTTAACATTGCTGCCGATGCTGCAAATACATTTACATTTACAAAACTACTTGCACATACGCCACTTTCACAACGAACTTTATATAAGGTATTTGAGCTAAGATTTGGGGTTATGAAAGGTGAACCTGTACCTAATAAAGTAGATGTACTCGAATTATACCAAGATACCGTTCCTGATGCACAAGTGGCTGATAATGAAGCACTTGTACCACTTGGAATAGTTGCATTTGCCGTTCCAGTTGGGTCAGTTACAGAGGTTATCGTAACCGTAACAGGCACAAAAGCACTATTGCAAGAGCCATTGATACATCGAACATTATAAGTTGTATTTGCAGCTAAATTAGGGGTAGTATAAGGCGAGCCAACAAAAGGAATTGCTACACTACTTGCATCGTACCAATTCACAGTTCCGTTTGCACAAGTGGCTGATAATGAGGCGGTTGTGCCAGTACAAATCGTTGAATTTGCCGTTCCACTTGGAGCAGAAACAGGCGTAACTGTTACCGTAACAGGTACAAAGGTACTATTACAACCTGCATTGATACATCGAACATTATAAGTAGTATTTGCAGATAAAGTCGGAGTTGCAAAAGGAGAGCCTGTTTGTAAAAAAGTCGTACTATTTGAAGCATACCAATTGACCGTTCCAGTTGTACAAGTGGCTGATAATGAGGCAGTTGTACCTGTGCAAATCGTTGGATTTGCTGTGCCAGTTGGAGCTGTTACCTGAGTAACCGTAATCGTAACAGGCACAAAAGCACTATTACAACCTGCATTTATACATCGAACATTATAAGTTGTATTTGCACTCAAAGTTGGCGTTGTATATGGCGAACCTGTTTGTATAAAAGTCGTACTATTTGAAGCATACCAATTGACAGTTCCAGTTGCACAAGTAGCTGATAATGAGGCAGTTGTGCCAGTACAAATCGTTGGATTTGCTGTGCCAGTTGGAGTTGTTACCTGAGTTACAGTAACCGTTACAGGTACAAAAGCACTGTTACAACCTGCATTAATACATCGAACATTGTAGGTAGTATTTGCACTTAAAGTTGGCGTAGTATAAGGTGAGTTTGTTTGTAAAAAAGTCGTACTATTTGAAGCATACCAATTGACAGTTCCTGTTGCACAAGTGGCTGATAATGAGGCAGTTGTACCAGTACAAATCGTTGGATTTGCTGTGCCAGATGGAGCTGTTACCTGAGTAACGGTAACCGTAACAGGCACAAAAGCACTATTACAACCAGCATTGATACATCGAACATTATAAGTAGTATTTGCACTTAAAGTTGGCGTAGTATAAGGAGAGCCTGTTTGTAAAAAAGTCGTACTATTTGAAGCATACCAATTGACAGTTCCAGTGGCACAAGTGGCTGATAATGAGGCAGTTGTACCAGTACAAATCGTTGGATTGGCTGTGCCTGTTGGTGCAGTTACCTGAGTTACGGTAACTGTTACAGGCACAAAAGCACTATTGCAAGAGCCGTTTATACATCGAACATTATAAGTTGTATTTGCAGATAAAGTAGGCGTAGTATAAGGCGAACCCACAAACGGAATTGCTACACTACTTGCATTGTACCAATTGACAGTTCCAGTTGTACAAGTAGCTGATAATGAGGTAGTTGTGCCTGTGCAAATCGTTGGATTCGCTGTGCCTGTTGGAGAATTTGGAATTGCCGTAACAACTACTGGTGCAGTTGCACCTCTTGTGGCACTAACGCCACAAGAGTTTTGGCAACTTGCATAATAGGTTGTGTTGCTCGAAGGTGCATGCGTAAATCCATTGCCAGTTCCGAGTGAAGAACCACCTGTTAATTGGCTGTACCAAGTAACTGTACCTATGCCGCAAGTGGCTGATAAAGTTACACTCGTGCCATTGCAAATTGCTGTTGAATTTACCGAAACACCAGTAGGATTGGCAGGTACTGAGGCAATTGTTACACTTGTGGTTGCTGTTAAAGCCGAACAACCAGCCGCTGCACCAATGGTATAAGTTACAGTATAAGTGCCATTTGAGCTTGTACTTGGCGTAATTTGTCCATAATCTCCATTGATTGTCAAACCAGCAGGGCTTGATTTGAATGTTCCGCCCTGCATGCCAGTTAAAGTTACGTTTGCTACGCCAGCACTTGTGCAGAAAGGATTTCCTGAATAGGAAATACTCGCACTTGGGACTTGACAACAAGCCAAACTTGCAGAGCTAACTGTATTTGGTGTAGTACGAAATGGCGTTAAAGCAAATTCACCAGAAGGCTATTTTTTAAACTGTGTCAAGTGAAAATTTCACAAAAGTGTTAATTTTACTTTAAACATAGAATATTATGACTCACAATCAACCATTTGACTTTGCATCTTTTCAAGAAGAAGCAATAAAAGGCTTATATTCAGGCAAGCCCCTGACAGGCGAAAAAGGCATTTTCGCACCCATGCTAAAACATTTTTTAGAGCAATCACTACAAGGAGAAATGGACGCTCATTTAGCATCAGAACGCTCCATTGGCAACTCAAATAGAAGAAACGGCTTATCCAGTAAACGAGTTAAGAGTAGTGCAGGAGAATTTGAACTACAAACGCCACGAGACCGTTTAGTGAGCTTTGAGCCAAGTATCGTTGCCAAACGACAAGTGGTTTTAACTGACCAATTGGAAGGTCAGATTATCTCTATGTATGGACGTGGGATGAGTTATTCAGATATTGGCAAGCATATACAGGAAATATATGGTTATTCGCTCTCACCAAGTGAAATTTCCAGTATTACTGACAAAGTATTACCAATGCTGAGAGAATGGCAAGTACGCCCCTTGTCAAACATTTATATAGTGGCATGGCTGGACGCAATGTATTACAAGGTTCGGGTAGATGGCAAAGTCGTTACACGTGTACTTTACAGTGTTATAGGGCTAAATTTACAAGGGAAAAAAGAGATTTTGGGCATCTATTTGACTGAAAGTGAGGGTGCCAAATTTTGGCTCTCGGTTCTGCAAGATTTTAAGCAAAGGGGCGTAAATGACATATTTATTGCTTGTGTTGATGGTCTAAAAGGGTTCCCAGAAGCGATAGAAAGTGTTTTTCCTACTACCCAAATACAATTGTGCATAGTCCACCAAATTAGAGGTTCATTACGTTTTATTCCTGAAAAACACATAAAGGAGTTCATGGGTAATTTGAAATCTATTTACCAAGCAAATACTCGTGAAATAGGTGAGGAAAATCTATTGTTGCTTAGTGATAAATGGGGCAAACTATACCCAAAAGCTGTTGAACCGTGGGTGAATAACTGGGAACATTTATCAGTGTTTTTTCAATATTCACAGTCCATCAGAAGGATTATTTATACCACAAATACCATTGAAGCGTATCATCGTCAAATACGAAAAATTACAAAAACTAAAGGGGCTTTTACCTCTGATAACGCCTTATTGAAACTGGCTTATTTAGCAATTATGAATATGGATAAACTTTGGAATAAAACAGTTTTTAACTGGAAAGAAATTTTGTCAGAAATTAGTATTATTTTCGCTGACAGAATCGCTGATGAGGATTTCGAGTTATAAGTTTTGGTTGAAAAAACCAAAACTTATAACTCGCTCAAGTTAGGCTTGACACAGTTTAAAAAACACTCCCATATTTTGTCAAGTAGTCGCTCTTTAAGATATAAATACGCTTTCTGATTATCATAACTTTGTGCAATTTTTGGAAGAATTATTTCAAAAATATCACCTAAAAACTCGGAATCTTGCATTTTTGCATTCATATTTTTGATAAACTCCGCTTGTGTTGGTGGACTTTTCACTACAAAATTCATATATTCTTTAAAGCATCGAATAATAGTTTCGGCATCAACTTCTGTACTCGATAATGCCCTAAAAAGGTCAAATAAATCTCTTCCTTTTCGTCGTTGGTATAATGCTCGTAGCTTTGTTCCTAAAAGTTCGGCTAACGAATATGTCGTTATTTCACAATTGCCTTTAAACCATGTAGAATTGACTTCAAAAGGAAACTTTTCCCACCCCATTACCGAAAAATGCTCTCTGCAATTGGTTTCTATTTTGAGTTTCAATCTTTGTACTGGTGGAAATTCGGAATCAAAAGGATAAATTAAGGTAAAATTATTCTCTTTTAATTTTCGTTTGGGTTCACCCAAAAATGAAAGTTTCTCTCTTAATCTGTCTGCAATTTCACCAAAATTTCCAGCTTTTATTTGAACCAAATCTATGTCTTCCGAATACCTTGCCGCACTAAGATAGAGTTTGTGCAAAGCTGTACCACCACGAAAAGCCAAATGATTTGCCAAAAAATCATCTTGGAAAATTTCAATCAAAGCCCTCGAAATGACTAAATCTTGTTCAATTTGAGCATAATTTTGCCAAGGGCTTTGGCTACTCCATTCTATAATATGTGCTTTTGGTATCATTCGTCAATTTCGATTTCTGTGTTTACAACTACTTTCCATTTTTCATTTAATACGTAGTTTTTCATTGTTTTACTTGCTTTAAGAGGAATTCTAAAAAAAGTATGCCCCATAGCTTTGCTTTCAGTCAAAAGTTTTTGAGCAATGTCATTTCTTTCTAAAACCACGTCCATCAAATACCCTAAACGTTGTATTGTTACGACTGGAATTATAGCCAAAAATGCTTGATTTAGTTTTTGAATTTGCATTTCATCTGCCAATTCGTTCAAAATTGTTGCTGCTCGATTAAGACCACCTATTCGTTTTTCGTATTGAATTAAATCAGTAGCTGTCAGTTCGGCAGATGAAATATTTACATAGCCAGTTTCTGTCTTTCTTTGCTCAATCAATGATTGGTTCGGGAAGTTTTTTATATTTAGATACTGTATTAATAAATTCTTTTTTATTGTTGGTCTTAATGCAGGAAGTGTGCTGACCACATAAAAACTTTGTGGCTGTTGATGTGCTGCACCATACAAGGCAGCGGCATTAGTCAAACCTACATAGTATGGACGTTTGAGAAAATTCATCAAGCTATCAATAAAATATATTGGTGGCAAGGTGGCAAGATTTTGGTAGCTTGGCGGTACAATTACATAATATCCTCGATGAACAGAAACAATTTTGTTTGTATTGACTAAGCGATTGAGAGAAAGTTTGATAGCTTCCAAAGAAACAGGGCGTGCTTCCAAACATAATTCTTCCAATGAAAAAGTTAACCGCCCTTTTCCTTGTAAACCCAAAAGCCAATCTTCGATGTGAAATGATTTATAATTTGCCATTTTGAAAGTAATATTTTGCGAAAGTTATCATTTTTTGATAATTAATGCAAAATATTACTTTTTTTGAGAGAAAATATTTAAGATTGTGAGATTTATTATTTGAGGTAAAAAGAATTACAAAATGAAAGTACTTAGTTTACATTAAGACAAATTTTACTATAAAGAGAGTGTATTGCTTTATAGTGGCAAAGTTAAACTTATTGGTTGTGCATTTGCCATATTGATAAGCATTTTCGCTCACAAACAACGCTTTTTTATTGCTTTTCAGTTATCCACAGGTGACTCAATTTGTCTGGAATAACAATTTACTTAGTAGTTAAAAAGTAGAGTAGAGTATTCATTTTCTCATTTTGCTTAATATTTTTGGTCTATTAAATTAGGTAATTTTCTAAAAAACTTCTATTTAATTCTTTCTTTTGATGAAATACAAGCAAATTTTTTATAAATATATAATGCTCTAATAGCCGAAGTTCTATCTGAATAATAATAATTAAGTCCTAAAGGGTCTTCAATAAAGAAATTTTGGGTTTTTACACCTTGAAAAAGGAGTCCTCTAAATCCATCTTTAAATTCTATCACCCATTCATAATAACGACCATCAGTAATACTTGATTTTATAGTTGCCTTTGTGTCATGCCCTATATAATTTGGAAGAGTTGAATAAGCAATTTCTTGACTTTGAGTACATGTATTGACCAATGTATTACCAAAAGTTAATGTTGAATCGTTATACATATTTGAGTTGCAGTAACCATTTAAAATAATAAAAGAGAAACCGAAAATAAATATAAAAGTTTTCATAAAAAATTAGTTTTTGTTTTGCGAATTTACGAAATTTAATAATATTTTGAAAACACTAATACACATTTATTATGCTGTTCCGAATCTTCATAATCTTCATAGTCAGCAATAACCTTATTTTTGCCCAATCTTCAACCACACTAAGAAAATATTTAGTCAAAATTATTGATATTGATACTAAAATGCCTTTTGCAAAGCCAATAGGTCTTTCTTTTTCAGATGGCAAAATGTCATATCAAGTTTACCCAAGACCAGATAATCAGTATGAAGTAGAGCTACCAGAAAGCAATTTCACTTATGATATCATCTGCAAATATTGTTTAGGTGAAAATATTATAAAAGTTGCTGATGCAACCATAAGAGTTACTCGTTATTACCAAACTCCACTTACAATTAATGTGAAAGATTACCAACAAGCATTTAATCAAAAAATAAAAGAAAAAGAGGTGATAATAGATACCAGAGAGAGAGAAATATCAAGACAGGCACGAAAAATCTCAACCCAACAATCTACGATTTCAGGTCAAAGTCAAATAATTAAAAATCAACAAACAACAATTTCAGATAAAGATAAATCTATCCAAAATTTGGAAAAAGAAAAATCTGAACTCATAACTACAAATCAGGCAAAAGACAAAAAAATAGAAACTCAAACCAAAACAATAGAAGTTTGTAATGATGATAATAAATCTCTTACAGATACACTCAAAATTGTAAGAAATAAAGGTGAACACTTAATTGATATTATTGAAGACCAACGAAGTAGGTTATTTTACCCATTTATGGAAGCCATTGGTTGTCAGTGTGTGGAATTTAAAAAAAGAAAGTATTTAACCATCGGTTATAATATCGCTTTAAAAGAAGATAAACGAACAAGAGATACAATATTTATTCGTGGTCGAAAAGAAAAACTTTATTTCGATTTATATATTAAAGGACAGGAAAAACCTATAAGTTCAACAAAGAGTCCAGACATGGTTGAATTAACCGGAGAAAGTCAATTGATAAAATTCCCAATTTCTGGTGCCGAAGTTTATCCAAGAAAGGGTCTTTATAAATTAGTTATTAAAAATGAAAAAATGCAAGAGATAGGAAGCCGTGAATTTCAAAGATTAGCCGACAATTGTAAAAAAGAATATAAAGATAAACTACCGAAAGAGAGATGGATTGATTCAACTACCAATAGACCACCCTTAATATCTATTTCAAAATCTGTAAATTCAACAGACAAACCTGGCAAAATGATTGATAGCAAGAAAATAAGTATCCAAATTAGTGAGTTGAGGAGTGCAGATGTAGAAGGTATAGATGACAATGATTCTGTAAGAGTGAAGTTATGTGATTCGAACCAAAAAAATTGCAGAGTAGTGATTGATAAGTACCGTGTAAATAAAAATACACCCCCTCGAATTATAGAATTAAATAAGGACGAATCAGTTTTAGTATTTGAACATATTTTTATGGGGAATATTAAAGGGTGTTCTGCAACTGTAACTATTAAAGGAAAGGACAAACAAGAGGATTTTAAGATAACACCTTCTTTGGGTGTCCGAACAGAAAGTATTACTTTAAGGGTTGACCCAAGGGTTTGGCATGGATTTAAAAATCAGCAAAAATAATTTTTAGAGCTTAAAATAGTTTTTTAGAGCAACCTGAAGGTTTTTGGTTTTATGTGTTTCATACGGAATGATAGTAACTCTTACTTCAAATGCACCCTCATTATTTGCCACATCATTGTCATTTAGTTCAAAAGCTAATTTTCCAGAATTCTCAGATAAAAACACCGTACCCTCACCTTGTTCAGCATAACATGATGTAATCTTTTTAAGTACCTGTAACAACGGTTCAGCCACAGACGGAAATAAATTTTCACCTACTGAAGCAATTAAAACACCATGCTTATAATTTTTAAATTGAGGTTTATTATAAGTCTGAACTCCAAGATTAATTCCTGACGCTCCACTAACATTTATAAACCTACCCAATGAAACAGTATTTTTTACAGTAATTATCACCAAATCATTCTGTTTTGTAGTAATATTAGTAATATATTTCTCTAAAGATTTTGTAGGTACTTTAATATTATAAGTTTTTGAATTTGCTAATTTTTCACGACATACAAATCTTAATTTACTATCTACTTTACACCACACACTCTCAGACATCGACTCATTGAATGTTCCCAAATTTCCAGTTCCCTCTCCAATTGTTTGAATGAAAATATTACCCGTAGTATCTTTTATAATTTTACGCTGTACTTTTCCTGGATGCAAAAAATGATAAATGCCCTCTTTAAATAAATTTTGTCGAGTATAATTAGTTAACATCAATTGTTCTTCATCTATTTTTATAGTTATCGTTCCAAGAATGCCAATAAAATAAGTCCCACATTTTTGAATTGGTGTGTTTTCACTTGAAGGTGCTGCATGTGAAATATTACTCAAGAGCATTTGGAAAACCATTTCACGAGTACACCCAGCTTCGCTAACATTACAAATTGTTGATGAATTAATTGTATAAGTATGATAATCAGGATGATTTGAAGAAAAAACATCAACAATATCAGGATACCCACAAATTTGTGAGAAAGATTGAAACGAAAAAAAGATAGTATAAATTGTAAATAAGATTTTCATAGAATTAGAATAGTAGTTTTAAAATATTTCCTCCTATAATATTTAGTGGGGTAGTCAAAAACAAGGTTTATTTTCCCAAAAAAGTCATTTTAACTGTAAATTATTAAAGAAATTATGATACCAACAATAATAAAACAAAGAAGATTATAGCGAGTGATTCTTTTAAATATTTTAACTTCATCATCATTTAATTCGTCTTCTTTTTCGTCTTTAAGTTTAGGGTTCGTTTTATTATTATAGAAAAACAAAACTGGAAAAACAGTAAATATAGCAATTAAAAAAAAAGGAATAAAAATATCCTTACATAGATTTATATACAAAAAAATTAGAGGTAGAAGGGTAGTTAAAAAACCTGAAATTTTAAAATAAATATTATTCAAAAATGCTTTATTCCCTTTCACACCCCTACTATCATCATCCATATCATCCCTGAAAACTGCATAACTTACTTTTAATCCATAAACTACCAAAGCTATAAAGCCAATCAACACCAGCAAATAATAATAGAATGTTAAATATTTAGGAAAAATACGCTGAAAGTAAATTGGATGAATTATACGCACCTTATTTTCTTTATCATTGTTTGAAGGTACTAATTCTAACCACATCGTTTCTGGATTTTTGCTAAAGCGATTAGTTATCTTGCAACTCATTGTACTATTTTGTGTAAGATTTATCAATCCCGATTCATTGGGTTTAAGTAAAATAGTGGTACTGTCTTTGTTAGTTTTGTTGGTAAACTTTACATTAAACCCATCATAAGTAGGGTTTTCGCATAACAAGCTAATATAAAACCTTTTACTATCACTTAAATTTAAGGAGTCCAAAATAGGAATATCTATTTTTTGTTCAGTTGGAAATTTACCTTCATAAGGAATAATGATGACTTTACCCTCTTTTCTTATTTTTGATGAAAAAACATACTCCAAATAGTCGGGTTCTAAGATACTATTAAAAAAAACATCTTCGAAATCTTTACTGTTATAATTAGTAAATCTTGAATATGAAAAAACAGAATTTGGCAAATTAATTGTATCTTTTTTAGTAATATCTTTTGAGTCCTTTTCAGATAATTCTTTTACTTCTTTTTGGGATAATGCAGGTAACTGAAATAGATTAAATACTATTTTAATATCTCTTTTAAGTATGTCCTTAATTTCTTTATCAATCAAGTATTTTGCTTTACGCTTAGACATTTTTGCATCTTGGTCAAAATCGGAGATAAATATAATAGAAACTTCAGAATTAATTGGGTCTTTTATTTCATCCAATTGCTGGTTTATATGATGTAGAAGTGAATCTAAGGGACTTGTTTGTGCATTAAATGTATTTGTTTGTAGAAAATTTAATGCACCATTAGGTGAATTCAAATCTAACTTATTCCACTTTTCAGTTTCATTTTTTGATTTATGAGTAAATAATAAATCTGGACTTGTCTTGGTAGTCCTTGCCCATGATGCAAGACTATAGGATGCACCTTGCTCATTTTTCACCGATGAAATTGCAATCAGCATCACTTTATCTCGTAAAGTTAGTTTGGGAAAGGCTTTTATATATAAGGATTCTGCATTTTTATCAACTATTGTATCATTTATATGATTTTGATATATAATTGAGTCTTCAATGAGTGAATCAAATTTTATGAAATCCCTACTGAATTCCTTAAAATATAGTTTTTCTTCACCAACTAAATTTTTAAAAATATTTTTATCATGGGTTGAGCCTGACCTATCAAGGACAAAAATAAAATACTTTTGTTTGTTAGAACTTTTTTCTAATTCATGGGAATTTATTTTACAGCCCCAATGCTTTTTAGCACTTATGCAAGCAATCTCCTTAAAAATATAGCCATTCGCATCAATATCATCGCCTAATGAAGAATAAATAACACTCAAAAGTGTTACTACAAAACCAGTAATTACTGTATTTATAAGTAGATTATCAAGTAAATCTACCAGATTTTGAAGATATTTGACGATAAACGTTTTTTGCAGATATTCAACAATAAAATACAAAGGGTTTATGATGTACTTTTTAAAAAAAGCCATACAATGAGGTTGAGTTTAAGGGAATCGGTCTTTAAAAAATCGTTAGTGTAGATTGATAATTAGAATATTTTGTATGGAGTAAAACTTACAATTCAACAATAAATTCAAGCCTAAAAGACAATTTTTACAGAAAACACTCTCGTAGAGTTTTCAAAAAAAATGATGTATTTTTAAAATAATCTTACTTATCAATATCAATTTTTGCCTTAGTCAAGGCTTTTTTGATAGAAGTTATTTTGGTAGAAATGTTTTCACCTTGCACATTTGGTCCACTACCGCCAACTAATACACCTATGACCGTATTATCAGCTTTTAAGATACAAGGACCACCACTATTTCCCGGATTCGAGGTGGCATCTAATTTGAATAAATCTAAATTTTGAAATTTATCATTGTTGATATTTCCTTTCGTGATAGAATAATCACCACCTGGATAGCCTATCAAAACAACTTCGTCTAAAGGGGCAATTCCATCCGATTCTCCCAAAATTAAGGGTACTATTTCAACAGGTCTTTCTAATTCTAAAACTGCAAAATCTGTCAAAAAATATTCTATTGGTACTGAAGCTGATGGATTGGAACGGTCAACTTGAACATTGGTAGGTGCTATGTAAATAATCTTTGCTGAAAGAGTAATAGGATTAGGAAGTCGTTCAAAAGTAACTTCTACAAATTTTCCTACCCCCAATTGCTCAACAACATGACGTGCCGTAAGCATTTTAGTTGGAGAAACCAAAAATGCAGTACCTGTTGCGGTTTTAGCGTTTACTTTTGCAACAGGCTGTTGAATATCATCTGAAAAAGGAGAAGTTGCATTAATAATACCTGTCCAAAACATCAAGTAAATTATTATAGGCAAGATTGCAATAGCGGTAAAACTACCTGAAATAATCCGCAAATTGCGGATTATTTTAAGACGATTTTGTTCATATTTGACGGGGCTAATTCCAAATATTTTCATGTTTTTAAAACGATTAGTATATCATTTATTTATCTTCAACAATGTCTTCAGAAAGGTAGGCATTTCTTTGTTCTTGCCATGTGGCATCGTCTATGTTACTTGCCAAATTCCTTGGTTTTTTCGTATAAGAATCTTTCATTTGCTTGATATACGTAAGGTCTTTGAGTGGCTCAAAGTTTCCTTTTTCATCATAGAAGACCAAAAGATTTTTGATTTCAGGAATAACCAAAGCATTGGTTTCATTATCGGTAAAATCAGTATTGTTTTTTGTTTGAATTGCCTTTACAGTATTTGAAATTTTAGTACGGTCATTTGCAATAATCAAGCGGGGAATATACATTGATGGTTGGAGAGGTTTATCAACAGAAATAAATCCAGATACACCTCTTTTTGCTATTTTATTGACCTCATCGGAATTCTTATCAATATAGGTCATAAGGTCATAACGGTCATCTACACATTGGAAACTATCTACTTTGTTTTTATACCCCAAACTAACCAATCCGTATAATTTGGATTGTAAATCTGTAGAATTAGTATTTAAAAACTCCCATAGGTTTTCATTAGTAATGTCAGAATGTTGCATTTGTGCATTACTTGTTTTTTGTCCATATACTCCACGTGCATTTTCGACTTCTTGGTTGAAACTACCCGCTGGAAAAATTCTTAATATTGGAATCGTAACGTCTTCAACATCCATTTTAATCTCGCTCATGCGGCTTTGCAAACTCAAAGAATTATTGTTTGAATCAATCGAACCATCTGCTTGTTTAATAATTCTAATAAATTCATCAAACTTTTTGAGTTTAGGTAATTCTTTTCTGCTTTCAGTTGAGGCATATGCTATATCATATTTTGAAATATATTCAATAATTTCACGTAACTTACTTGCCATCAAGTGCATTTTTAACTGCTCAAAAATGGTCAACATTCTATCTGCAACTACACCATCTTGCTCCAAAATACTTTTATATCTATTATCAGTTATCCATTTGAGTTGTCTGCCTAAAAAATCATTCCATTGTGAGGGTTCTTTATAGATTCCCATAGATTCCCAATAATTAAGACATTCCTCAATGGCATTGATAAAGCCTTCCAATGTTGCTTTTGCAAATGGTAGGTTTTGGTGTCTGTTTAGCGTTTCTATATTAAAATCATAAAGACTATCAATCAAACTATTTACTGCTAATTGCAAATTACCTTGTACTGTTGAATAGAGTTGGTCTGTAGTATTTGAACTAAACATTTTACGAATATACTCTTGGTCACTTTCACCTACTTCTTTTTTATTAATTTGGATTGCATCATATTCTATTTTTCTTACCAAATCTTGTCCTCCAACAGTATTGAGTGCTTTAAATGCTTTACTCAGAAAACTATCCCATTTATTTTCTGTGCCTTGCGAAATAATAGCATAATTAATAGGTTGAACCTCATTATTAACTACAAAATTATTTTCATCTGTCCATCGAGTAAATAATGACCTACCCAACATTGAAGCTACATATTCTTGGATTTGCTCTTTGGGAAAATGAATGCCCGATAAGCCAAAAGTAGCATATCTGTCTATCAATTTATTGCTCGTTGCATCAACCAATCTTTCAAAACGCTTGGCGTGCATACCCATCATGTTGAGGAACATAAATAGCCCACTCATTTTATAAAGCCCATCTAAGGTTCTTATAGCTGGACTTCCATCTTTATAGTCCTGAGAGATGAAATAGGCTAATTCAAATGGAGGTTCATTAAATTCAACTTCCTTATTGATAGGCCATCTTTCAACATACTTTTTGGTACTTTGATTGAATTTATCTAAATCTACTAATGCACCATAGGCATTTGCATAAGCCATTTCAGCTTTAGTAATATCTCTTGGATTGCTTGGCAGCAAGAAAAGTCCATAAACATTTCTGGTATTCTTAATAATATCTCTAACAATGTAGCCCATATCAATAAAAACACCAGAACCAGTGCCTCCCGTGAGTGAGCCTACAATATAAACCGCCACTTCGTTATCTCCTGTTTCTTTATGAATAAAAGCACCTACGTTTTTGTAAGCATTGTCTATCGTGTCATAAACATTACTAAAATTATTGCTTTCATTATTCGTTCCCCAAAGCCCTAATCGTCCGATAGGTCTGATACCACCCGCACCCATGCCTGCATTGGATACATCAACTGCTTTGGGCAACCATTTGGCATCAGTATTTTGTTTCAAATGAAATACCATTGTATCTAACTGTTTAAGGCTAATATAAACCCTTTTTATAGGGTTATCCGTGCCTGCAACAGATGGTAAATTATCTTTATTTGTTTCTAAATAAATATATTCAACATATTTAGGTTTCGATTCTTTCATGGTTTCGTAATAAAACCGCTGGGTTTGCTCTATTATTTTCAAACCGCTTGTACCGATACCGATAATAATCATTGGCGTTGCCATAGTGTTATCAATTTAAAGGTTTTAACCTACTTTTTGACTTTTTTAAAGTATAAATAAAAAATAATATTATACAACTATAAACTATTATTTGAGGTGAAATAGCAATATAGAATTGCCAATTGAACCAGTTGAAAGACTCAACACCATTGAATCGAATCCAAAAAAAACAGTATATACTAAAAATAAATAAAAAAAGCACCAAAGACCAAAGAAAGGACAATCGAAGGGTTTGGTCTCGTTTGAGGTCAGATTTTTTATACATAATTTTACTTGTTGCAAAAAACAATAGATATATTATTAATCCACATAAAATTAATAATATCAAAGTTTTTTGAAACAGCCATAACCCATTTGATGAACTATCAATTTCAAATAGAAAATTAGTTAGCGTTTCCATAGTTGTTAATTATCAAAGACAGTTTTTGAATCACCCCTTGGTTTTGGTTTACTGTTTTCAAATGGTTTTTGCTCTCCTCTCTTACTGTAAAAATAATATCCACCTGCAACTGCTGCAATTACTCCTAAAATAACCCAAAACAATCCTCCTATGCCTGTTTTTACTTCAATAGTAGTGCTATCAGATGTAGCTCCATCTGCCTGTACGACAATCCTGTACTTACCATCGCCCAGATTATATTGAGCTGAGGTAGATGTATATATTTTTGACCTTAAAGCATTATCAACTTTAGTACCATTGATACCTGAAACTATTACCTTAAATGGTGTTATATTGGGGCAATCGCAACTCCAACTCAAAGAAAAAGGAACTTTATCTACTACTCGTGGCTTACTGCCTGTGCCTCCTGCAAAAGAACTTAAAGAAATTTTACAAGTTCTTTGGGTTGTATCTACGACAGGTGGATTTGTAGTAGTTCCTGTTGAAGAAGGCGGTGGAGTATAATTCACCAATGCGATTCTATAAATCTCTATTTTGTAAGTATTATTGAAGCGATATTTGATAAAACCTAATTTGGTTTCGTCGATTTTATTAGTTGGTGATTTGTAAGAGTCTATTACATCTTGTTGTTCTTTATCATAATCAGCTGCTTGTCCTGCGAAGTCATCACCTGTTACATCACTTGCAATAAATAACCAATAGCTACTTAGTCCGTTTCTTTTAGCCATTTCAGCCGTACGAGCAAGTGCCAATTCACGATATGTTTTTTGGTCAGGATAACTACTTGGAAATCTTCGAGTTAGAAAATCTCTTGCATCATTCAGACTGTTTAACGCTTGAGGACTTTCATTACGACTATTATAATCTGTACTTTTATCACCAAAAGGAATAATCATAATTCTTTTACCCGTTTCTGTAAGGGGTTCTTTTATTGAACCTCCTTTGGCATCTTTAAATTCATAATCTGAATTAGTTACACTCCTACCTTCTATTACGTCTGCAATAGCTCCTGCGGCGGTAATTGGATTTTTATTATATTTTGTAATAGAACCTGAAATATCCACCAAAACAATAATATTATCTTTTTGGGCAACTGCTTGAAAGCAAAAAAGAAGTAAGGTAAATTTTAAAATATGTTTTTTCATCTTGTATTAATTGATTTAGGTCGAATTAAGAACAACCAGATTGTACCGATAATAAACAAAATAACGAGCCAAAATATAAGTCTATAATCTAATTCAAATTTATTTAATGCAGACTGAACGGCAACTGTATAATCTTCCATTGTTAGTCCGGGATATACATTTGCAGGATAACACTCTTGCATCATTGTATAAAAACCATTAAAGGCTGGTTCAACCTTAACCCCTCTATCATATAAATCAATCCAATGAATATTTCCTTCATAAAATGGGTCTAATTCTACATTTGCATCGCAAAGTGTTTTGTTATAGTAGCTACGGTCATATTCTAATCCATCTGTAATGATAAGTAATACTTTTTCGCCATAAACTGGACTTTCTTTTGATACCCTTTGAGTGGTCAAGAAATTTTGCCATATAGCATGATTTAATCCTAACTGTTTTGTGGCACCCAGTATATTAATAAAATTATTTGCTTCTGAAATGTCATTACAAATTTGAGTATGGGCATTCACTTTATTTGTTTCCTTTACTTTGCTAAGAGCATCAAAGTTTTTATAGGGGTCTGTTTCTTTTGATATATTTTCGCCGAAATTGGTAATTACTATTTTTGTGTAATTAGGGTCAAAATTTCTAAAAGTTTCAGCCAATGCTCTCTTCCCGATTTCTAATGAAGGTCCCATGCTACCTGAATCATCAATGACAATTGAAATTAATGAAACAGGTCTTAAATAAAGTAGTAGTAAACCCAAGAAACCCAACGCACCGGGAATAATCGCCCAACGATTTTTCACAAAGCCTTTACGTGCTTTTAACGAATGTGTGCCTTGCATATTATTGGATATGGGTGGCGAAACGATTTCTCTAATAGTGGCTTTTTTGTAATAAATCGCCAAGCGATAATTAAGTACAATTATTATCACCCAAAGAAGTATAAAGGATAATAAATGAGAAAACTCTAAGTTTAGGTTACCATAAAGTCCTTTTGCCCACCAATAACAGACACCAAAAATAAGCAAACCCATCGTTATGAAAGTTGCCCATATAGCTGCTCTAAAAATATAAAATACTTTTTTGAATATTTCAGGATTAGCTTGGTCATTGTTTTGTTGATTTGGCTTGAAAAGTGTTTTAGACAAAACTATTGTAAGCAACCAAACCAATAAAATAGATGCAATAGGATATGTCCAAAAATGCCATTCAGCTAAATTTGATTCAGTCCAATATCCGTAAAATGCTTTAAATAAATCTTCCATATTGATTGGTTTTTATTTATGAATGTATTCTGTGCTGGTTGGAGAAGAAAAATCAGAAGTAAATCCATATTGTATTATTTCAATAATTTCACCTTCTTTGAAACTATTCTTTTCTGAAAGTCCATTATATAATTCTGAAAATTTTCTATCGTTTACTGAATAGGCTTTAATGTTATCGATTCTATCGGTATCTTTTTTTGAACCAAACAAAGGTATAAAACTACATTTTATACCAAAGTAGTATTCTGTCTTACTACGAAAATCCTTTACAAGCGGCTCAAAATGATTATGATTATTTGAAGAATTTGTATTATTACTAAACTTATGAATGAAAGCCAATTCTTGTATTCTGATAAGTTGATTACTCAATTCATCTAATAAACCAGCATTTTTTAATTTTAATTTCAAGCGATTTACAGGATTGTTATTATTTTCAATTTCCTCCAAAATATCTACAATTGGTTTAGACCATGATTGGTCGTTTTGAATATCGTTTATACGAGCCAATAAAACTGGAAATTCAGGCTTTAGTTGTTTTTTACTATTATATTTATTGTCTATTTTTTCAAAAATTTCTATAAAATTGCTATTTTGAGAATGAAGGTTACCCTTAAAGTCTTTTATTTTCTTTTCTATTGTACTCTCAACATACTCGTTAAAGTTTTGGATATTTTTAATAAAATCTTTTATTTTATCATCTTTAATTTGATATGAAATAATATTATTTGATGGGTTGCCCTCTAAATTTATATTAAAATGAGCTATTATTTTATCAATTTTTGAATTTTGCTTTTCAAGATTTCGTTCAACCTCTATTATTTTTTTGTTGGGTGTTTTAAGCGACCAGAATAATACTCCAGCAAAAAGAGCAAGTAAGGCTAATTGACCTAAGCCATAAAAAATTCTATTATCTATTTTAAAGGAATCACCAATACTATATTTTTCCACTCTGGCTTTTTGTTCATCGATTAAACTAAAATCTTTAAGTGCAACATCAAGCTCAGCTTTAGTTTTTTTTAAATTTTGACTTTCATTTATTATTGAATCAAGTTTTGTATTAGTAATATATTTGAGGGCTGAGGCTTCTTCAAATAAAGGTAAATCCGCAACAGTTTTATACTGAGTTAGATACCCATCAAAAGTAATTTGAACGTTTTCCGCTTTGATAATTATTGTGTCTTTCTTACCATCATTTTTATTTAAATTATTCTCATTATCTTCATAAACAAAAAACTTTACCTTGCTTTTAGTAGCATTCATTATGATAACTAACTCGTTATTGTCATTTTTGTAGAGTTTTGCTGGAATTTCTGTTTTTGAAATTTTTGTAAAAGGTTCGAATATTCCAGAAACATTCTTAAAACGGTGGCTTTCATTATTAAATTTAATATAACCTTTATGGTCAGTACTATCCACAAATTCATACACTTCATTAGGATACAAATTCAAAATTTTTGCAGTTTCACCATTTTCATTTATTGTTTCACTTTTGCTTAAAATTTTAATGTACTTCTGGCTGTATGAGTTAGTATAAAAACAAACCAAAAGCAATCCGATAATAATTGTTAGTTTTTTCATATTAATTTCTTAGTTTGTCATCCATGTATAATGCTCATTATTTTCTTTACCTATCTCGGTATTCTTTATTGTTAATACCTTATCTTCTCCTAAAAGATTTAGGGTAATATTATTAATCATTTTTAACCAAGCGTTCACATTTTCATTTTCGTCTATTGTCATTCCGATTATTGCAACATCTAAATCTTTTGAAATACTTCCAAGTTCGCTATATTTATGTTTTTCACTCAATGCAAATGCTTGTTGAGGGTTATTGGAGTTAACTTGATAAAATTTCACTTTTCCACTTGTTGAATCGAAGCTTGCATCTATTTTTGTGTTTTCTAATTCAAATTCATCTTTACATGGAAACTGACTCCCTTTTTTAATAATAGTTTCAAAATTTACTTCTCCAACTATCCCATCTTCAATATGACCAAATCCGAAATTGGCATGAACACTTGGGTTACTCCTTCTAATTTTTTTGTTTTTAATGCCATACCAACAACAACCCCATGCAACTGCTGTTTTAGATTCTTCCATTTGTAGCGTAATATAATTAGCTTCTGGGATTTTTTTTAATGCCAACGATTCTTTTATTCTATCTTGTATTTTTGAATACTGAATACTTCTGCCTGATAATATCACTTTATCAATACTTCCATCAACTAATTCTGTAATATCTTTTATGATATTACTAATTTCTTTCAGTACATAATTTTCAAGATTGATAATATATGGTTTTTGGAAAGTGGAATGTATACTACTCAAGTTCTCGGCATTTATTAAATTTATAGATGAATAATTTTTAAAACCTTCTTCAAAAGCCTCTACAAACTCGTCTATATCTATTGAATCTTTATTAGCAATCAATTTATGTTTTATATTGCGAGCTACTATTGACCATTTATTTCTATTTATAACATCTCCCAAATCGGTGCTTATGCCCATTTTTCTTAATGATGTAGTATCGGTGTGAAGAGCCTTAACTATACAAAAATCAATGGAATCACCACCTATTCTATATCCAAAATGTTCTAAATTATTGATGAAAATAATACCTGATTCGTCTTTCCATACCTTTGTCAAAGTTACATTGATTGTGGCACCCCCCATATCAAAAACTAATATAAGTTCAGGTTTATTAATATTGATTTTCTTTTTACCCTGACAGAAATAAATCACAGCTTCAGCTTCATAAACAAAGCGAACATCTTGAAACTTGAGATTTTTAAAACAATCTACTAAATCTTGTGTGTTTTTTGCCACAAAGTGATTGGGTATTGCAACTACTGCTCGATTAGCACTTGACAGTTTATTGTCATTAGCAATCTTGGAATCATTTATTTTGAGTTCTTCTCTGAAATTTTCAAGAAGTCTTCCTATAAGCATTTCACTTAATTGTTTGCCATTTGTTTTGAACGAGTTATTTTTTAATTTTATTTCCTTTTCATCTGAATGTCCTAATAATTTTTTAATTGATTGAAATGTTACATAATCGCTACTTGTTAAATACTGCCTTGTATCATTTCCTATTTCATACTCTAAATTTGCTAAATTTATTGTTTTTGACTGTTTTTTATTGATAGCAATTACAGAATCAATAATAGGGTTTCCATTCTGCTTGTATATTTCAAACTCCTCAGCACCTCCATTACTCGCTACCAAACACGAACCAGTCGTTCCCGCATCAAAAGCTATCCATGATTTACTCATTTCTTCACCAATAGTGAAAGAATAATTTTCGATATTCTGTAGTTTTTCTATGTCAGATGTCGTAACAATATTAATCTCAAAAATAGGTTTAGTTTCTATATTTTCTGTGCCAGTTTGAAGTACTCTAATAAACATTTTTTGCGATTCTCCCAAATAAAACTCTACTGGCATTGCAAGCCCGATATTGTATTTCTCATTTGTTTTAGATGTTATATTAGTCTTGTTGAGGCTGAGTGAATAGCCTTTTGGTATATTAACTGACTCAATTTTTATGGCAAAACTACGTTTGAAAAGTTTAGACTTTATTGGAGCTGTTAAACGTATTTGTATTTGCAAATCAGCTTCTCTGCTACTTTTCAGTATAGCATAGCCCAATTTCTGCTTTCCTTTGGCGGTATAATCTATTTTTTCAATTGTATCAGTAGGCTCAAAAATAACAACTACTTTTTCTTTTTGAGTATTATTCCAATATAAAAATATTAGTACTAAAATCAAAGCAAATATCACCCCCCATAAAATATTAGAAAATAATGAGCTATTTTCGTTTTCTACAGGTATTTCAAAAATTGGTATTGTTTTTAATGTAACGGGTAGAATTAAATTATTAGTGGCAGCATTTCCTGTCCAGTTAAGGTTATGCGTACCTGAAATTTTTATCTGTAATGTCAGTGATGAGTCTGCATTTTCAAAACTACTTTTGTTAATTTCAGTAGTGAAAGTAGGGATATTTATTGTACCTAAATCCAAATCATGCGTTATACCAGCACCAATGGAATTAACTAAACTACTATTTTCCACTTTTGCTAATTCAAATTCTTCCAAAAGTGGTGCTTTATTACTATCATAAATAGATAAATAAATATTTACAATACCTGCATCTTTTGCTAATAATCCTTTTGGTATATTTATATCGAAAGGTTCAAAAACTAATGTACTTTTACCAAAGAATTTGTTAGTTTGACTAACAAAGACTCCTTTTGAGTTATTGATATTGTTAATTGGTTTTATTTTGTATAAAGTATAATTACTACCATTTGGTACTGGAAGATTCTCTCTTTCAAAATATGTCTGAATATGGTTTGCCCTGTCAGTCGCAAAATTTGAAGATAGGATAGTTGATTGCGAGTAATTGGGTACTGCAAAATCACAGACAATAACTTCTTCACAAGAAGTAACATTTTTCATTAAATCAACTATTAATGGCCAAGATTGGTCACTAATAAAAACATACTTTGTAACATCTTTATCTGTTTTAAAAATCGCATCAATACTCTTATAAATGTCGGCAGTATTCCAAATTTTTGAATTTAGTTCATAATTATCCTTTTCAGTTTGATTATAATAACTATAAAATTCTTCAACATTCGTAGCTTGTGCGGTTTTATTATCTGCCAGTATTCCATAGCGAATCACACTTACTTTATATGAAGTGTCTTGAGCAAGTTGCAAACTTTTAATTAAATTATCCCTATCTTGTTTTAAGATTGATTTTACACCAACAGGTATAGCAAAAACAATACGTTTCTTACATAATTGTCCGAAAGTAGAAATTGATAATAGAAATAGAGTAGTAAATTTTAAAAAACCATTCATTTTGGATTTATGTTTTCATCAAATTTAGGTGGCAATTAAGAGAAAAATAACTTTAAAAAAAACCTTTCACGATAATGTTTTTATTTTTTCAATAATATCCCTTTTTATTTGAGTCAGGCGTTTATTATTTTTCTATCTACATCAGTTAATTATACCTTACTACCACAAGAAAACAGCAAAAAAGAGAAAATAATTAGCCAAGTAAAGATTTTTACACATAACGTCTTAAATTTAGGGTAAACAAATGTAGTCAGCAGTTAGAAATATTTATGAAAGTTTAAAATGAAGGGCTACGAAGAATGATTTTTAAACTTTTTGCAATGTAAGTAAATTTTAAAAAAAAACAAATAAAATTTATTATACGGTACATTTGGAGTCTGGAAGGCACTAAAAATACACCACATAAATATGAGATATTTGCTCACGAAGGGGGTCTAAAATACTTCGATAAAATTAGAAACACCATCTCTTTACACTTGTATATTTAAGTTTATCAAGCGTTTTGTTGAAAATATAATTGTTGATAATCATGATTTTTCACATCCCCATCCCCCAATCCATCCCCTTTTTGGGCGAAGATTTTATTTCTATATCCTTCGTTTTTTCAGGTATTACAGCTTTTTCTAACTCTGGTTGCTGCCCTAATCTTTTTTCAATGTTCATCAAAGAATACTCTCTGCCCAAATCAGAACCTTTAAATTTTGCGGCAGTTTTAGTGTCTAAAAAACTCACACCACGTTTTTGATACATTTTTAATCCTTCCTTTTGTAAAGCGATTCTTAGGTCTTCCATTGTTTTATTTTTTTGCAAATTCCTGTCGATTCTATCTCGAATATTTTGAGCTAATTTATTCGTTGAAATGTCAATCTCTCGTTCTTTTTCGGGCAGTAAGGCTTTCATATTTGGTGTAGTTTGCAAACCCAATTCCAGTTCGATTTTCCTGCAAAATGTCCCTGTTTTCAAATAACTAAATCCATCGTCAGCAGTTGTTTTACCATTAAAGTTTATGCGATTGGCTACGATATGAAAATGTGCATGATTGGTGTCATTATGTTGAAATACAATGAGTTGATTGTTTTCAAAGCCAAAATCCTTTGCAAAATTTGTAGAAATTGTTTGTATTTGCTCTTTGGTTGGCGTTTCTCCAGTCGGAAAAGAAAAGCTTTGATGCCAAACATAGTTCTTTAAATTTTGATTTTTATCGGCACAATCTCGAAATTGCTTTGCCAAATAATCCATATCAAATCGCCCATCAAGCAAAGTGTCAATGCCTAAATTTTGGATATAGACAATTTCACCACGAACATCATCAGGCGTTAATCGTTCTTTTTCCCGAACCGAAAGTTTTTCTTTTTCATAATAGCAGTAGTTCAATAAACCAATGGAACTTGACCCGCCAGTAACTTTACCAATCATCTTTTGAGTAATTCAGATTTAATGTTTTCAATCTCTTTATGAATATCCATATCTTCAATCCAAAGTTTTTGAAAACGAAGCGGCTCTGATTGACTTTGGTAATGCTTTTCAAATGATTCGAGCAACTCTTTACTATGATGAAATAGCTTGCTGGCAAAAGCCAAAAGCTCTTTTTGTTCCTCTGATTTTACATTTACTTCCAACTGCCAAAATAGCAACTGAGCATCTTCTTTAATCTTACATAACTTATTTCTCAAGTTTGGAAAATCGAAATCTTCAAAGATTTTCAAAACAATCAAGTTGGTTATCCACTTGATATTTTGGCTACTCTGTTGCCAATTTTCTGCAATCATCGCTTTGTCTTTTGTTTTCAAGACTGACAATGCCAAAAGTCCAGATAGTTTTTCAAGTGTGCTAATTTGCTCAACTACCGATTTAGGCAATGTTTTTTTCTTCGGTCGTTGAGTCGGTTTTTCAATTACCTGAGTCAAAAAGAACTGACTTGCAGGTAGATTCGATTGAGCTATTAAGGTATCAACTTGCTTTTTTTCTTCGGCACTTACCCAAACCGAATAGTGTAATCTTTTTCTTTTGGCGGTGGGTTTGGCTGGTCTGCCTTTGGTTTTCTTTTCCATGAAATGTTTTTTGTTTTTTTAGAATTATGAGCCTATAGGCGAATAATGGGGGTTCAAAGGGGTTGCCCCTTGCAAGCTGGTGTGGAAAGGAGCATTTATGCGACTTCCACACCACAGCTTGCTTTTTCTTCCCCTTCGCTAAAAGTGGAACGAAGTGGAAACGAGTCTAATTCGGTCGAATTGGGTCGAAAGTGGTCGAATTAGGTCTAATCTTCGATTTCTAAGGGAATAAAGGCGACATTTTGTTTTTCATCATAGTTATATTCCTCTCCAACCACTAAAGAATCTGTTTTATTGGTATGTCTTAGAAGCAAATAATGGATACCATCAAACTCCTTAACAACTCCTTTTTTCATCAACAAATCGAATTTTTCAAAATTTGGATGTTTTTCTATAAATGCTTTTTTGTCTTGATAGTCAGTTGTATTACGCACTAAATAATAAAAGAGTAGTCCTGTGAAGAAAATAGCCAAAGCCAAAGGAAAGCTTCTTCCCATGCCGTGCCAAAAAGCATCACCTTCTGCGTGAAAATGAATAGGTTTTATTTGCCCTTTTATCAAATTACTTGCCTTTTCAATTTCTTTAATGGTGCTTTCGGTAACTTTTTTGTTTTCTTCAAAATTTTCAGAAATTTCATAGAGTACCATTGCTGACCATTCGTCCATCTCAATGCCGTATTTTGCTTGATAAGCACCTTTCAACCTTGTCAAAAAGCTTTTATTCACTATATCGCTATTCATCTTTGAAATTGTCGTTTAGTTCTTTTTTTAACTTTATTCTTGCACCTGTTTGATAGTCATTGATGCCGTACCCTTTTCTGATACCGTCTAAAATTTGACTACCTAAATTTGAACTTGGCTCGAAATCACCAAACTGGCGTAATGGCAACGCTAACTTTTTGCAGTTGGTTTGTAGTTCCTGAGCCAAAACAGGAAAATTACTAAATGTGGTAATACTTCGCCAAACCGAAACTTCAAACTGTTGGTTGAGAGCTTTGAGTATCTTTTGTAAATACTCAACTGACGAAGTATATGCTCCGCCACCGCCAACAACAATATGAAAGTGAGCTTGAAAATCTAACTCATCTAAAAACTCTTTGAATGGTAAATCTCTTTCAATTAGGGCTGGCAACTGCTCCGACTCAGGAGCTCCAAAGTCGAAATAAATGTCATTGAAAGGTGTTTCGACCAAACTTTCCAGATAGGCAATAAACTTATCTCTAACCAACACTTCTTTATCATTCAAAAGAGAAAGTGTTTCGGTTCTGTTTTCGCCCAAAAAAGTTAATTGACGGGTGGATGTTTGTGTCGAACTATCCACATCAACAAACAAACTTGGTTCGTCTTGTTGTTTGGTTAATCCAAAAAGGTAGGTCAAAAGGCTTTTGCCAACGCCACCTTTTGCTTGAACGATAAAATGCAGTTGTTTCATGATTTTGAAAATTTTGATTTGAGAATTTGATTTAGATTTACTTCGTCTGGATTTGTCCAGTTGATTTCTTTTGAGCGACCGTCGCTACGGCTCGTTTCATTCAGTTTGTCAGGAATAATATGTCGTTTTGGAATATCGGGCAATCGAGCATTGACTTGTACTTTTGTATTCTTGAAATAATGACGACAATATTTTATGTCGTCTTGTGTTATCAAGCCCTCTATACCCAATTCTTTGTTAATCATCTGAGCGATAAAATGTAGTGAAGCATTGATTTGAATAGTATCACTAAATAAATCATAGAGTACCCTTTTTCGCCTTCGGTCTTGTTGGCGATATAGTTCTATTAGTAGGTCTTTTGTCATTTCTTTTCATGATTTTTTTGTTAATTTATTTTTACCCCCATGTGGCGTGCCACGCCACAATTTTACGCCACACAAGTTGTAAATTGCTTATAATCAGGCATTTACGAGTAAATATTTTGTGGCATTTTTGTGGCAGGTCTGCCACGTTGCCACAAATGCCACAGGTTTGCCACGGTAATGCCACAAGGGATATTTATATAAGTAATTGATAATCAATGGTTTATATTAGTATTTATTAAAGTGTGGCAACGTGGCATAAAAAATGCTATTTTTTTGAATCAGTTCGATAAAATGTAAAATCAAGACCAAAAGTGTTTTGTAAAAACAAATAATTGATTTTGAAAGAATTACGAATAAAATCAATCTTGTTTCTTTCTATTTCATTCGCAAATCGTAGTTTTCTAAAGAAATTGTTCCTCACTTCTTCACTCTGAGAATCCAAACCAAGTATCGCTAAAATTTCATCTTGCAGCGTTTGAATACTTGGCGGTTGCAACTCAAAGCGATTTTGCTTTTTAAATTCTCCAACAAATTTTTGATAAAGCCTTTGTAGGTTGATTGTAATGTCTTGATTATCAAACTTGTAATGCACTGATTCATAAATTTGACCTTTATCGAAAAGCTCTTGAATACAATCAAAAAACTCTTTCAAAGCTGATTTTTCTTGAACCAAACGCTCGGAGGTAAGCACAGAACTTTCGCTTCTTTGTATAAATTCGATTAATAAATCTTGCTCATTTGTCGCTTCACATAAAGCTATTTTTCTGTGAATTGAAAGAATATATGGGACGGTCAAAATCTGAGCGATATTATAGAAATAGCGAGGATTACCAATTTTATGACTTTCAAAGTGTTTTTCTAAAACATTTTTCAGCAGATGATAAGTCTTTCTAAATTCTTTTTTGATTAAATCTCGGTATTGCCAAATTTCACAGACAATCGTTGTTATGCCTTTTTCTTGCATGACTAAAAGCTCTCTAAATGCCTTCTTTTGTTCTTCTGTTCGATTACGATTATTATTAACCAACATCACCAAACGGCTAAAAAATGGCTCATCATTTGGCAAATCGGGTAGAAAATTTGAAGCAAATCCAATTGTACATTTTGGTACTAAATCGGTCGTATCTAAATATCCCTTTGATGTCATATTCATTTTAGAATATGCTTTGTTGTCGTAACTGGCTTGAAATAGGGGAGTTAAAGGGTGATTTGGCTTGTATTCATCACCAAATTGATAACCATTGTGTCGCTGTTCGATTTTAGCCACAAAAGCAGGTTCGGTGTTTCTGCCTTTCAAATTTACTCCCATTGCTTTTCCGTCTGCACCGAAAATGTAATTTAGGTGGAGAAACAAAGTGCTTTTGGCTGTACCAGCGATGCCATAAATATAAAGCATCGGCGAAAAACCGTTTTCTTTGATTCCAATATCTCGAAAAAGTGAGAAAAGCATAAAAGAAGTTGAAAGAAAGGTCATTTCTTCCCTCTGTGCCTTACTAAAAAGTAAATACCAATCATCGAAAGTTACTTGATTCTCAACGTAGGTAAATGGTGAAACCTGACCTCTATTGACTTGTGGAACTGACAAATAAATATCTTGATATTTGATAATACCAAAGGAATCAGGATATAAGGTTTCTCCCATTTTCGTAACGGCACAATTAGCAAAAAAGTAAAGTTCTGTTGCAGGATGCAAGCCATATCGAAGCACTTTGATAGCATTGGGAAACTTGGTGCAAGTGAACAAAAACGTTCTGAGTTTCTGCAATTGTTGATAATTGATGCTCATACTTAGGCGTTTTGCTCCAAGTATTTTTTCAAGACTTTTCGGTTCAAATAAATCATCGTGTGAAACTTCAATATAAATTGGATTTCCGTCAGGAACTCGCAATTCTAAAATCCAAGTATATTGCTCGTTTTCGTCGGTGGTTTGATACTTGATATAAAGCAAAAAACCTTCGGCAACTACTACTCTTGACTGACCTGCCCTTATCAAAATCTGATAATCTTGTAAATCGTAAGTTACAATGCCATTTGTGTAGGTTTCTTCATTTTTGATTACCTGTGTTTCTGCTTGAGCATTTTGATTTTTAGTGATGGTAACACCACATTCTTTTGCACGTTTGAAGAAAAAAGCAGGGCTATTGAAACGACCTGTTGCAAGTAGATTATCAAATTTTTTATCGGTGTCTTCGCTATTATATTGAGCATTAAATTGACTGGTCAAATGAAATAAATCCCTACCATCTTCGCCAAAAGTAGCAAGTGCAAGACCAATATTTAACCAAGCACTGTAATTATCCGTAATGTCTATACGTTCATCAGTAATTCGTTCAACTACTCGTTTGGCTCTTGTCAGTTCCGACTGCCAATTCTCAAATTGGGGTACTTTCTTTGATTTTTTTGTTTCAAAAACTTTGGCATTTGGGTTAAAATAAGCTGTGGTATCATAACTTACAAAACATGCTCGGCAAACATCTTTGCCCGATTTGTCAGCTTCAATAGCATACTTTTGCTTGAAATACTCAAATAATTGTTGCCAAGCGGCAGCGTTATCAGTAATACTAATTCTAACGACAATTTTTAAACCATTTCCCGAAGGACTAACGAAGCCTAAAACAACAAATTCATCAACATAAATTTTCTGTTTGACTTCTTCGACATTTTCCATATTATCAAAATCTAAGCATATCAGACCACTATGAGAAATCAATCCTGCAGCTTTTCGAACAGAAAAAGTACCTGAGAAAACAAAATAATCTAATTTGCTTTTTTGCTGAGATTTCAGTCGTTTATCAGCATTATTTCTAATGGCAAGAATTCGTTCTTTGTAGGTATCCGAATTGATTAACGCAAAAGCATTCTCAATTCCGATGTCAGAATCGGGTGTTTGGCTTTTTATACCACCTTTGCAAAATGAGAATTTTTCATTCATATAACCATTTTTTTTAGCTTTGAAACATTGGAATTCTAAAGAAACTGATTATATTCGCACCAGATTCTTTCTTGTCGCTCAAGAAATAATTTCAACGCAAGTTTGTCCGAACTTGCGTTTTTTATTTTATGCTTGGGTCTGTAAAGAATTTTGAAATTTCAGTAGTCGGAACATATATTTTCCTTGATTTCTTCAAAGTCTTTATTTGGTTTGTAGCTACCAAATGGTCAAACTTTGTTCTCCGTATTCTGACAGCTTCCATAAACTCAATTGCGGTGATATATGCAGATTGGGGAATCTCCCTTATTTGAAGATTTTCTAATTTTTCAAGGATTTTCCCTTGAATCTCTTTGATTTGCTTTAATTCTTGTTCGGGAATCATTATTATTGAAGGCACGGTTATCATATCTATATTTGATGTTTTTGATTTGTTTTACAAATATAGTAAATGTTTACCCAAAGGAAAACATTTTAATTAAAAAAAAGTAAAAAAAATTATTCCATTGGCTGACCAAAGAAACTTTTGATTTTTTCTATCTCTGTGCTAATCTCATTTTCAACCGTTTCAATCATTTTTAAAATAATTGGTTCGTATATATTTGACTCTTTTTCAGTTATTCCGAACAGACCATTTGAATTATCTAAAAGAAATTTCTGAAACTTTTCAAAATGGTTTTCAACAACCCACACAGGAACAGTAATTCCAAAATGTCCTGATAATTTATTATCGTAAATGATGTATTTTTCTACTTTATTTCCAATTTTACTTAACATTGTAGCAAAATTATAAAAATCTCGACTTGATTTCCCCTCCTCAAATATACCTTCTCTTATCAATGTAATTATCTGAATTGTGGCAACACAAATATTATTTAAAGTGCCTGATTCTTCAATAATATTAGGGAAAACAGGAACATATTTATAGAATTCTTCTAAAAGGAGTTTTTTCAAATAGTTCTGATAATGCTCAAAAACAAACTTTAAACTGTATTTATACCCTTCTCCAAGGTGCGATAAAGTAAATTTATCATCAGAAATGTTTGCCAAAAGTTTAAAAGTTGCAAAAGCATGATTCCGTTCAAATATTAACAAGTCAAGGAAATCCATTCTATTCGATGGCAATAAATCATCGTGGGTATTGATTTTCTTTTCAATCTCTTCATCAAAAGCGATTGGTGTAACTCCATAGATGTTATATTGAATATGGTTAATATCTCCACCCGCATTTTGAGTGTCTTTTAGCAAAAAATCTAAATATGAACTTTTACATTTATTAACCTTTCTTCTGTGAATAAACTCAATATATAATGGGTAGTATTTAGTATCAATTTCATAGCCAGAAACGAGCATCTTTGAAAATTGCTCTTTTCTAAGAAAGTATTTTATACTTATCTTTTTAGGTTTTTGTATGATACTTGATAGATTCATAGTCCTAAATCTTTAAAATTTACGTGTTTAACACCTTCTTCAACATCATTGACATTTATTTTGAAATATTCCTCAGTTGTTTCACTCTTGACATGACCCATCATCTTAGATACGACTTCACGAGCTGTTCCATAACGAATCCATAATTGAGCATTCGTATGTCTTGCTACTTTGTTGGAAATACTCTTTTTTATATTTGCCTTTGTTCCTAATTCTTTAAGATTCCTATTATAAGGTTGGTCTTCAATAATAAATTTTTCATCAAATACCAAATCATCATCTTTATCAACAGAACTATATTTCTCTATTATTCTCAATGAATTTGGAAATTTATAAAGCGGAATAATCGTTTTGTTATTATTTTTATCTCGTTTGGCAATCAAAAAGAATCCTACGCCTTTTTTCTCATTAAGTTGGTCTTTTTTAAGGATTTTGAGGTCATTATAATAAAGCCCTGTATAAATTTGGAACAAAAATAAATCTCTATCTCTTTCTAAATGTTGTTCTTCTTTTTTGAATTTTAGTTGAATTAAACGCTGAATCTCTTCGATTTCAAGAAAAATCCTACTGGCTTCATTCACTTTAATCTTGGCATCAGTAAACAAAAACCTTGTTTGATGATAGTCCAAATAACCTTCTCGCTCCGCTTGATTGACAATCTTCTTAAATTTATCGAAATACGATTTCATTGTGCTACCCGCCAAATTTAGTTTCACTTCCAAATGTGTTCTAAAATTGACCACCAATTCGGGCGTTAAATCATTGAAATGGATTTGTTTGTTAAAATCATTCAAGTGCTTTAAAAAAGTATTATATTTGGTAATGGTAGCTAATTCAAATTTCTCTTTTGGATTTTTGATGTACTCCGCTGCAAATTCGTTGAAGGTCAATTTAGCCGAGTTTCTATTAAGTTGTTGGAGAATGGCATCAAAAGTAATGGATTTGTTCTGTAAATAATGCCTTTTAATTACGTCGTTTGCTTTACTTTTTAGTTCAATTATCTTTTGATTGATTTCAAAAGCAAATGGATGTGTGTTTTTGACGTAATTTTCACCCTTATTTTTCACATTCCAATCTTGTGCCTCTATTTTTTGCGGAATTTGAATCGGCAGGTATATCGACTTACGATTCAGAGTAATTCTGAGGTGAATAGGATACATACCTGACTTGAATTTCTGATTTCTATAATTTAGTACGACTGCTACCGTTGGTATTTTCATTGTTCATAAATTTGATTTAGGAAACAATGTTAAGGTAAACAAAGTGAAAAACAATTCGCACGAATCAACGAGAATCAGCGTGAATTGGGTTAAATCAAAAAAGCAAAAACCCCTCGTAATCAATTGATTATCAAGGGGTTAGCACATTTTGAATCACTTTGATTCTTTTCTTTAGCGGTCTGGACGGGACTCGAACCCGCGACCCCCTGCGTGACAGGCAGGTATTCTAACCAACTGAACTACCAAACCGTTTGTTTTGTGGCAGATAATCTAACCAAGCGAATCGTCGCACCGTTGAACTACCAAACCGTTTGTTTTGTGGCAGATAATCTAACCAAGCGAATCGTCGCACCGTTAAACTACCAAACCATTTACATTAATTAAACATTAAAAAAACATTAAAAAATTTCTCTGTTTGTTTAACGTGGTGCAAAGGTACAACTATTATATTTGTGTGTCAAGTCTTAAACAAAAATAATATGAAAATTTCTCGACCAACAGAACAAGAGTACGATGTGAATTCTTTCCAATACCGTTATATTCAAGCAGTTACGGGCGAAGATGCCTTCAAAACTTTGCGTGAAAATATTTCGATTGTGGAAAACTTTTATCGAAATATCCCTGCTGAAAAGCTACATTTTCGCTATGCCGAAGGAAAATGGACGCCAATTGAAGTTCTCGGGCACATCATTGACTGTGAAAGAATTTTGGCTTATCGTGCTTTGTGCATCGCTCGTGGCGAAAAACAGTCTTTGCCAGGTTTTGAAGAAGATGATTATGTGAAAGCTACTAATTTTGAGAAACAATCACTCCGAAATCTTTTGTTGCATTTCAAAGCTGTCCGAAAAGCGAATCTTTTATTATTCAAAACTTTCTCGCAAAAAGAAATGAAACGAATTGGTAAAGCAAATAATATCAACTATTCTGCACGAGTTATGGCTTGGCTTATTGCTGGACATGAGCTACATCACCTGAGTATCTTAAAAGAACGCTATCTTTGACCCCTAACCTCTAAAGGGAATTTAAAAAAATGACTGATTTTCCAAAGGTTTCTATTCTAATTGCTGCCAGAAATGAGGAGGATAATATTTTGGATTTATTAAATTCATTAGAAAAACTTTCTTACCCAAAAGAGCATCTCCAAATTTTGATTGGAAATGATGGCTCGACTGATAATACTGAGCAAATTATACGAGAATTTATTTCACAATTCGCTCATTATCAGCTATTTAACATCGAAAAATCTATTGCAAGTTTAAAAGGAAAAGCCAATGTTTTGGCTCAATTGGCTCATCATGCCACAGGAAAATATTTCTTTTTTACTGATGCTGATGTGGAAGTTCCTGCAAATTGGATAGAAGAAATGCCCAAAACCAATGGTGTTGTTACGGGGATTACTTTGGTAAAAAACAACAATTGGTTTGAGGTTTGTCAAGCAATTGAGTGGTTTTTTGCTTTGTATTTGATGAAAAAATTAGCTGATTTCAAGCAACCTTCTACTGGAATGGGAAATAATATGGCTGTGTCGGCAGAGGCATATTGGGCTGTTGGTGGCTACGAAAAAATAGGTTTTTCTATTATAGAAGATTATGCTCTTTATAAAGCAATTGTTGAGAAAGGTTTTGAATTTCGACAAGAATTTAAGCCTTCGGTGATGACTATTACAAAGCCACCACCCAATTATTTTGAACAACGGAAACGTTGGGTTGCAGGGGGCATTTCATCTAAATCAATATTGATAATCCCTGCAATTATGCAAGGATTACTTTTGCCTATCTTACTGATTATCAGCTTATTAAGCTGGAAAACTTCAATACTTGTTTTAATAACAAACTTAATTTTTAACCTTTTTTTTGGGAATAAAATCTTCAAAATTGTTAATCAAGAAAAATTACTAAAATACGTTCCTGTCTATACGTTTTATATGTATGTATTTTGGTTTTTACAATTAGTTGCTTACTTTATTCCTACCAAATTAGTTTGGAAAGGCAGAAATTATTAGTTACTATTTTTCCTTCAAAGCATCAAACAAAATCTCAATTGGGTGCAAGGCAATTCTGTCAGTTCCGTCTTTTATTTGGTGGCGGCAACTTGTTCCCGAAGCTGCAATGATAGTTTCTGCGGCTTGCTTTCTGACTGTTGGAAAAAGTACCAATTCGCCAATTTTCATCGAAATATCATAATGCTCTACTTCATATCCAAACGAACCAGCCATGCCACAGCAACCTGATGGAATCAAATGAACTTCGTAGTTTTTTGGCAAAGACATTGCTTTTTTGCTTGGTGTAAGGCTCGAAAGTGCTTTTTGATGGCAATGTCCGTGAAGTTTTATAAGGCGTTTTTCCTCTGTAAATTGCTCTTTTTTAATGTTTCCTCTGTCAATTTCTCCTGCAAACCATTCTTCAAAAAGAAAAGTATTTTTTGAGATTTGTTCAGCCGAAGCTTTCAATTTGGCAGGAACTAAATCTAAATATTCATCGCGAAAAGTAAGAATAGCCGAAGGTTCAATTCCAATCAAAGGAGTTTCGTCAGTGATTAAATCTTTGAGTTTTTCAACGTTTTTGATAGCAATTTTCTGAGCATCTCGCACCAATCCTTTCGACAAATATGTTCTTCCAGATTCCAAATGGTCAGGTATAATTACCTGATAACCAAGTCTTTGCAAAAGTGTCAGAAGTTTTTTGCCAATTTCAGCATCATTATAATTTGTAAATTCATCACAAAAAAGAAAAACTTGTTTTTGACCATTAGCTTTTAACTTTTGGGTGTTATAAAAAGATTTTAAGGTAGAATTTGACAAATGTGGCATTGAACGCTCTTTGTGAAAACCTACAATTTTATTTGCAATTTTTCTCAGAAAAGGTGTTTCAAAAATGAAATTATAGACAAAAGGAGCAATTGAAGCCAATTTCATCATTTTAGTAAAATTTGCTATCAATTTTGAGCGAAAAGGCACGCCATGCTCATCATAATAATGTTGCATAAATTCAGCCTTCATTTTCGTCATATCAACACTTGCAGGGCATTCGGTTTTGCAACCTTTGCAGGAAAGGCATAAATCCAAAACTTCCTTTGCAGGGTTTAGGAGGTAGGAATTAGGATTTAACAATGTCTCCTTCATAACACCTAATTCCTGATTCCTAAGTCCTACACCCTCATAATATTGCCTCAAAATATTCGCCCTCGCCCTCGTTGTATCTTTTTCCTCTCGAGTTGCCATGTAGCTCGGACACATCGTTCCGCCTGTGATTTCAGTTTTACGGCAATCACCTGAGCCAATACATTTTTCTGCCAAACGAAGGATGCTTTCTTGCTCTGAAAAGTCAAAAATCGTATCTATTTTTGGCGTGACTTTATTTTCTCCAACCCTCAAAAACTCATTCATTGGAGGCGAATCGGTAATTTTCCCTTTGTTAAAAACATTATTTGGGTCAAAAATATGTTTAACTTCTTTGAATAATTGATAGTTTTTTTCGCCCATCACAAATGGCAAAAACTCTCCACGCAAACGTCCATCGCCATGTTCTCCCGAAAGTGAACCATTGTATTTTTTGACTAAAACGGCAGTTTCTGCCAAAATATGCCTAAAAAGATGCTTGCCTTCAAGTGTACCCAAATTCATCATCGGTACAACGTGCAGTTCGCCAGCCCCAGCATGAGCCGAAATCGAATAACTTATATTATGATTTTTTAGCAAAACTTCAACATCATCAATATAATCGGGCAAATCTTCGGGCGAAACAGCACAATCTTCTATCAAATTAGTTGGTTGCAAATCTCCGATTTGGTTGGAAAGTATGCCCAAAGCCGCTTTTCGCAAGTCCCAAGCTTTTGTGCAATCATCATTTAATAAAATAGGGTAAGAATAGCCAAGATTCGCATTTTTTACATCTTCAATGAATTTGGAAGTTTTTTGTTGCAATAATTCTGGTGTTTCTGCAAAAAATTCAACCATCAAAATAGCCATCGGTTTTCCTTCTACAAATGAGCGATTTCGAGTTTGTTCAACATTATTTTTGGTTAATTCCAGCACCAAATCATCAATCAATTCTGAAGCATAGCAATTATGCTTTAAAGCTAATAAATTTACCATTAAAGACTCTCGTAGCGTGCTACAATGCACATTTACCAAAGCAACTTCCTTTGGTGGGAGGTCAATTAATTTCAATTTTGCCTCTGCAACAAAGCACAAAGTACCTTCCGAACCAGCGAGAAGTTGGCAGAAATTGAACCCCCTCCCAACCTCCCCCGATAGGGGAGGAGTTTTTGCTCCCTCCCCTTCGGGGAGGGTTGGGGAGACCGACGCTTCGTAGGGGTAATTTTCCAAAAGCATATCCAAAGCATACCCCGTATTTCTTCTTGTAATTTCTTTTTTTGGAAAACCTGTCCTTATAGCTTCTTGGTTTTCAGTATTTTCTAATAATGTGCGTATTTCTTGATAAATAGTTGCTTCTAAACTTGTGCCTTTACATTTTTCTTGAAATTGCTCATAGCTCAAATCTCCAAAAACTACTTCACTTCCATCGCTCAATAATGCTTTAATTTCCAATAAATTTTGACGGGTATCTCCCCAAACAATGGAGTGAAGTCCGCATGAATTATTGCCAATCATGCCACCAATCATGGCACGGCTGGCGGTCGAAGTTTCGGGTCCGAACAATAAACCAAAAGATTTGAGATAAGCATTCAAATCATTGCGAATAACTCCTGGTTGCACCCTGACCCACTTTTCTGCTTGATTGACCTCCAAAATATTGGTAAAATTCTTGGAAATATCAACCACAATTCCATTGCCAACCACCTGTCCAGCAAGCGAAGTGCCAGCCGCTCGAGGAATAAGTGTTGTATGATTTTCTTTCGCAAAAACGGTGAGTTTTTTTATATCTTCAACGGTTTTTGGAATGGCAACCGCCAATGGTTTTTCTTGGTAAGCCGAAGCATCAGTCGAGTAAACCACACGCAAGGCTTCGTGCTGAGTTGATTCATCAAAAAACAATTGACCTTCAAATGATTTTGCTAAAGTTGAGAAACTATTATTTTCAGAAATTTTGAACATTTATTTGAATATGTTATTTTGAATAAAGGACATTACAAAATAAAGCATTTTCATCTTCATTCTATAATTACCTTACGCAATATTTAAAATTTATGTTATTTTTACTTTTTGGAATATAAGACAACCTAAACTTTTCTATGAAAAATAAATATTTACTACCTTTCATCTTGCTCACCAGTCTGTTTTTTCTTTGGGGATTTGCCCTCAATCTTAACCCCATTTTGATTCCACACCTCAAAAAAGCCTGCCAATTGACAGATTTACAGTCTGCACTTATAGATTCTGCTTCATATATTGCTTATTTTTTGGTGGCACTTCCAGCAGGTTTATTCATGAAAAAATATGGTTATAAATATGGTATTACACTTGGTTTATTACTTTTTGCAGTTGGTACTTTTTTGTTTTATCCAGCGGCAGAAGTTCGCAATTATACTTTCTTTTTGGTTGCTTTGTTTGTCATTGCAAGTGGTCTTACTTTTCTCGAAACTGCAGCAAATCCTTATATTACTGTCTTGGGTGATGCTGAAACAGCTACACAAAGACTCAATTTTGCTCAATCTTTCAATGGTTTGGCAGCATTTTTAGCTCCTTTGGCAGGTAGGTTATTTATTTTATCGGGCATTACACTTTCAGCAAAAGAAGAGCAGGCGATGTCTGCACAGCAGCTTGACCAGTATCTAAATCAAGAGGCATCATCTGTCCAAACGCCTTTTATTATTATAGGAATTGTAGTGCTTTTGGTTGCGATTTTGATTTGGCGAACTGCCCTTCCCGAAATAAAAGAAGAAGTTGATGAAACATCAAATTTGGGTGGCTCAATTTGGGGAGAAAAAAACTTGATTTTAGGCGTAATAGCTCAATTTTTTTATGTTGGGGCTCAAGTATGCATAAGTAGTTTTTTCATTCGTTTTTCAGACAAAGTGGCAGGAATTGAAGAGCGAAGTGCTGCATTTTTCCTTTCGGGAGCATTATTAGGCTTTATGATAGGTCGTTTTATTGGTACTTATCTCATGCGATTTGTAGCTCCATCTCGACTATTGGCAATTTATAGTGTCGTTAATTTTGCCTTACTTATTGTGGCTGTACTTTCACATGGCATGGTTTCGATTTATGCCTTAATTGGTGTTGAATTTTTCATGTCTATCATGTTTCCAACCATTTTTGCATTGAGTATTAGGGGTTTGGGCGAAAAAACAAAAATCGGTTCTTCGTTAGTAATCATGGCAATTGTTGGGGGTGCAATTTTCCCAGTTATCCAAGGTTATATTTCTGATAGGACAAATATTCAAACTTCTTATATTGTTCCTGCACTTTGCTTTATTGTTGTGCTTTATTTTGCTTTAAAAAACGCTAAAGTGAAGCACGTAAAACTTGGAACATCTCACTAAAATTTAACAATGAACTTAAATCTAACAAACAAAATAATAATCGTTACAGGCGGAGCAAAAGGAATAGGGGAGGGGATTGTGAAGGTTTTGGCAAATGAAGGTGCGATTCCTGTTATTGTTGGCAGAAACGAAAAAGACAATATTCTTTTAGTCGAAAAACTTGCCCAAGAAAATAAAAAATCTTTCCAAATCGTAGCTGAATTGTCAAATCCAGCATCCTGCAAAAATGCTGTGGATTTAGTAATGGAAAAGTTTGGTAAAATAGATGGTTTGGTCAATAATGCAGGCGTAAATGATGGCGTAGGACTTGAAAATGGCAATTACGAATTATTCATGGCTTCGCTTCATAGCAACCTTATTCATTATTATTTAATGGCACATTTTGCTCTACCAGCTTTGAAAATTAGCAAAGGTGCGATTCTAAATATTAGTTCGAAAGTTGCCGAAACTGGACAAGGAAATACCTCAGCCTATGCAGCCTCAAATGGTGGAAGAAATGCCCTCACACGCGAATGGGCAGTAGAATTGCTAAAGTACGGCATCAGAGTAAATGCAATAATTGTTGCCGAATGTTATACGCCTTTGTATGAAAAATGGATAAAAACTTTGCCAAATCCTGAAGAAACTTTGGCTGAAATCAATGCCCGAATCCCCTTAGAAAATCGCATGACAACTGCCGAAGAAATTGCCAATATGACTGCATTTTTACTTTCTGATGCTTCAAGCCACACAACTGGGCAACTTATTCATGTTGATGGTGGTTATGTGCATTTGGATAGGTCCATTTTGAAAATGTAAGTTTTTTAGTACATTGTTTTTTTAATAAAAAATAAGTACATTTTTTCCAAAATAATCCGTGACATGCAATTCCATTGGGGCTGAATAAGCGTGCCATGGGGTAATAATTATGACAACAATTATTCTAAATAAACCTGGTGAATTTGCTAAAATTTCTCGTGAAATCAATGATGATTTAGGTGAAAATGAAGCTCTCATAAAGATTCATCGTATCGGCATTTGTGGAACAGATTACCACGCTTTTCGAGGAAAACAACCTTTTTTTAGCTATCCGCGAGTGCTTGGGCATGAATTAGGGGCAGAAGTTGTTTCTTTGGGGAAGAATGTTGATTCAGGGAAAATTGCAATTGGTTATAAAGTTTCGGTTGAGCCTTATCTCAATTGTGGGTATTGCCAATCTTGCAAAAATGGCAAATCGAATTGCTGCGAAAACCTCAAAGTAATGGGCGTTCATGTGGACGGTGGAATGTGCGAATACTTGAAAATTCCTGCAAATAAACTGCATCGTTCCGCTATTTTGGGTTATGAACAATTAGCTTTGGTCGAAACTTTGGGGATTGGAGCTCATGCTGTTCAACGAGCAAATGTCAGTGAAAATGATATTGTTTTGGTTATTGGAGCAGGCCCAATTGGGCTTTCGGTAATTCAGTTTGCTAAAATAAATAAAGCCAAAATTGCAGTGATGGATTTTAGTAAACAACGCTTAGATTTTGCTAATACAATCATCGGAATTGATTATAATATTGAAGCAAATAATGATTTTTCGGCAGATGATTTACGAAAAATATTAGGTGGAAATTTGCCAACTATCATTTTTGATGCCACGGGCAATGCCCAATCAATGATGAAGGCTTTTTCGTTTTTGGCTTTTGGTGGAAAATTAATTTATGTCGGACTTTTTCAAGGAGAAGTAACATTCTTTGACCCTGATTTTCACAGAAAAGAAGTTACACTTTTGTCAAGCAGGAATGCTCTGCCCGAAAATTTTTCAACTATAATTAATTTGATGGAAAACAACAAAATTGATACAAAAGCATGGCTAACACACGAAGCAAAATTTGATGATTTACCCCAAGTTTTTGAGTCTTGGCTCGACCCAAAATCGCAGGTTATTAAGGCAATGGTGAGGTTTTAAATTAGACTAATTTTCTAATTTTTGCAACATTTTTTATTTTGTAAGTAACGTGTAAATAATAAGTTGGTCTATTTCATGTGAATTATTTTGTTGTTAGTTTTATTTACTTTTGAGCGGTCCGCCGTAGCGGGCGAATAGCACCGCTACTTTACGAACAAGTCGATAAAAATGGCGGCAAAAGAATCATATCAAATGACCAAGTTATTATTTACACGTTACTAAAATAAAAACGGTGGCTGGGCTTCTACTTCTTCGGCAACCCGATTTATTCAGCCACCGTTTCATCATTAGTTCTTATAAGCCTTATCCAAAAACAAATAACGAGCATCGTTTTGGGCTTTTTCGGTGCGAGATTCTACATCAATAATCATTACTGGTGGAGTTGAATCGCCTGCTTTTGCAACAGTCCATTCTGGTAATTTTGCACCATTCGGGTTGCCAGTTTTGATGAAATTTGCAAAATAATTGAGCATCGTTTCCGAAACTTTATAATCATCTGCTGTCCAAGCAAATTCTTTGATTAAATGCAAATTTCCCATGCAATATTCAATCTCGCAAGCGTGCGGAGCTCCAACTGCTTTTGGCGGTTCGGGAGCGTTGGTATCTTTTTTAAGTGTTCCGCCAGCCAAGCCCGCAGTCATCGAATTATCTGCCAAAGGTGGGCGAAGTTTACTATACAAATAGCGATAAATAGGTTGTGAACTATTATTTCGATGCAAATCAAACCATTTCCAAGTGCTGTATGAGATAAATCTATCAGCAGCCAAAGCCGTTGCTGAAAGCTCAATTTCTTTTTCAGAACCATGCGGATAAAGTTTCATAACCTCCTCAAAATCATTCGGATATTCTTTTTTTACTCTTGCTACATAGTTTTCTTCTTTATAAGGTTGTCCTTGCATAAAAGCTTGACCTGGGATTTCGGCAGAATTCCAACCTACCAAAATAGGCACATGTGCTTGTTCTTTTGCCGCAAAAATTTGAGGAAGTGTTTTTGGAAGAAAATAATTATCAATTACAATCGGAAATCCAAACATTTTTGATTCATCGAATATTTCATAAATATCTCTTGCCGACAATGCACGAAGTTGTTTGATGCTTGGGAAACCTGCTTTTTTTGCAAATTCAGCACCAGATTTTTCTGCCTCTGCCAACGAAACTGGTGCCATAGTAGGTGTGATTCCTGCTCCACTTTCGCCAATTGCTCCTGCAATTAGGTTCCTGCCTAATGGCGATGACATTTGCATACTTACTGCAATCGAACCTGCCGATTCGCCTGCAATGGTTACTTTTTTAGGGTCGCCACCAAATGCTGCAATATTTTTATTTACCCATTTTAAAGCTGCTGTTTGGTCCAACATTCCGTAGTTTCCTGATGCTTTGTAAGAGGCTTCTGCACTTAGTTCTGGATGAGCCAAGAAACCAAAAATATTCAAACGATAATTACAAGTAATGACCACAATTCCTTTTTTTGCCATACTTTCGCCGTCATAACGAGGCTCTGAAGCATCGCCAGCTGCATTTCCTCCACCATAAAAATAGAGCAAAACAGGCAAGTCTTTGGTATTTCGCTTGGCGGGAGTCCACACATTAAGGTAAAGACAATCTTCACTCAAACCATTTGAGCGAGAATTCATATCACCAAAAACAATTTTTTGCATTGGTCTTGCACTAAATTTTTTGGTTTCTTTTACACCTTTCCAATTTTCGAGGGCTTGCGGAGCTTTCCAACGTAAATCGCCAACTGGTGGTTTGGCAAAAGGAATTCCAAAATAAGTTTGAACACCTGTTTTTGTGTCATAATTACCTTCAATAACGCCATTTTCGACGGTAGTTTGTACTGCAAAAGAATTGTTGTTTTGTGACATTACCGAAAAATTAATTAAGCATAAAAGCCCTAATAAATAAGCTGTTTTTTTCATTTTTTTAGATTGAAATTGTTTATTGTCTCATTTTGTAACAATAATAATTAGTTTTATAAAATAATCCTATTTATTTTTGAAAAACTTAAATGATTTAGAAGAAAAGTGGACAAAAAAGGATATTTAACTCATATTGCTTATGATTCGGTTATTTTTGGTTTTTCGGGAGATAAGCTAAAAATATTAATTATGGAATACCATAATACAAACTTTTTTGCTTTGCCAGGAGGGTTTATGCAACGAAACGAAAACCTAAATGATGCTGTAAGAAGGGGCTTGAAAGAACGAACGGGTCTTGATAATATCTATTTGGAGCAGTTTTATACGTTTGGCGATACTGCACGTTATAAGCCTGAGGTAATGAAAACAATTTTGGAAGCCAACGGGCATAATCTTGAAGAATATGATTGGTTATTAGACCGTTTTATTTCGGTTGCTTATTATGCTTTGATAAATTATAATGATGTAGTACCACAGCCTGATGCTTTGTCAGATTCTTGTCAATGGTATGCAATTGATGAATTGCCTACGCTCATACTCGACCATAATTTAATTGTGAATAAAGCTCTTCAAACACTGCGAGATAATTTAGAACATAAGTTATTTGGAATGAACCTTTTGCCAGCACTTTTTACTATAAATGAGCTTCAAAAGGTTTATGAGGCTATTTTGGGCGAAAAATTGAGAAGAACAACTTTTCAACGGAAAATGTTAAGTTTAGGAGTCTTAAAGCGGCATGAAAAGCAATATTTGGGAAAGGCACATAAAGCCCCTTATTTATATAGTGTTAATAGTGATTTGTAAATCAATGTTGACTCAAATTTTCAAACATACTTTTTCCACTTAAAATAAATCCAGAAAATTATTGCAGTAACAAACATTATTCCGATTGTAACAAAATAGCCATTTGGATGTTTTAGCTCTGGCATATTCTCGAAATTCATGCCATAAACCCCTGCAATGAAGGTTAAAGGCATAAAAATTGCCGTAAAAACGGTCAAAGTTTTCATCACCGAATTCATTTTATTACTCAAACTTGTTAGGTAAATATTTTGAATATTTTCAATCATTTCTCGGTAAGTTTCTATTGTTTCGAGGGTTTGCAAAACATGGTCATAAACATCTCTCAAATAAATATTTGTGCTTGATTGAATCAATGAAGAGTTTTCTCTTGTAAGTGAACCAAAAATATCTCGCAACGGCAAAACTGCCTTCCGAATTTGCATCAATTCTCGCCTCAACTCATACAATAAAGTTTGGTCATCTTTGTGTGGATTTTCGATGATTTTTACTTCTAATTCTTCAAATTTTTCGCTAAATTTTTCAAGAATAACAAAATAATTATCAACTACTAAATCACAGAGTGAATAAAACAAATAATCAGCTTTGCCTGTGCGAGTTTTACCTACCGATGCTTTCAATCGTTCAAAAATAGCATTAAAAACATCAGTTTTATGTACTTCTTGGAACGAAATAATATAATCTTTGCCCAAAACTAAGGCAACGTGTTCGGTGTCTATTTCATTTAGAACCTCATTAAATTGCAGCATTTTCATTACCACAAAGATATTTTGCTCGCCAAAATGTTCTAATTTAGGTTTTTGTTCGGTATTCAAAACGTCTTCCAAAAGGAGCGGATGCAAATGATAATGTTTACCAATTGCTTCCACAATTTCAACCTCATGAACTCCATCAACATCAAGCCAATTGACATGATTTTCGTTGAAATTTGGTCGGCAGTCATTCATTGTTTTAATGACTTTTTGCTGATAGAATTCTTCGTTAAATTCAACTAATTTTACTACCGTATCAGTTGGCACTTCCTTGCCCACATATTCTAAAGTGCCGGGCGAAGTAAAGGCTTTTTGTTGAAAATATTTTTGAGTTTTTCTGCGGTTTTTTGACATGGCTTATTCCTTATTTTCCAAAAACTGTTTATTAAAATTGAGTAAAAAAACCTCTTTGACTCCACGAGTAATTGCTGTGTAAAGCCACCTGATAAAATCGCTATCTATTTGAGCATCAGGCAAATAGCCTTGATCCACAAAGACAGCATCCCATTGTCCGCCCTGCGATTTGTGGCAAGTGAGGGCATAAGCAAATTTCACTTGGAGGGCATTCAAATAAGAATCTTTTCGGAGTAAATCTTGCCTTTCTTTTTTTGATTTTACCCAAAAATAATCTTTCACAACACTGTCATACAAAGCCTTGTTTTCTACAATCGAAAGGGTGGGGGAGTTGGAGTAAAGAGTGTTTAAAACAATTTTTGTATCAAATTCTTCTTCGTCAGGATAATCTACTAATTTGAGCGTAACATTGGCAAACCGTAGTCCGTGCATTTCTTCTTCTCTTCGAATTTTCAGCACTTCTACAAAATCGCCATTGGCAATAAATCCAGCCTTTGAATCTTCGCCCAAAACCGTATAATTATTGCGAACAACCATCAGCATATCGCCAGCATCAAGCTCGTTTTCGGAGTAATTAATGGTGTTTCTGATATAGCGATTGTACTGAACAGCAGTTTTGTTTGAGCGAGTAATGATGGTCGTATTTTCTCGTCCATATTTGTCATAAGCATAACGAATTCCATCTTCCAAACGCTCGCTTGTCATGCGATAAAAATCTTTGTATTTGCTCGTAACTAACTGAATATCAGGTGTTTCTGAAGTTAATTGTTTTCTTAAATCGGTTGCATTTGTCAAAATTCCAGAGCCTTCCCCTTGTCGCATAACTTCTGTCAAACAATGCTCGGTGAGCGTGGCATGATAACGATTTCGAAGGTGGTCGGCATCTAAAGCTGGACTAAAAGCAACGCCAACGGGTGGTAATTGAGCTTCGTCACCAATCAATAAAAGTTTGTTGGTATCTTGCTCAAAAACAAAATCCAATAGGTCGTGCAACAAGCTATTTGTGCCAAATTCTCGAACATCCGAAATCATCGAAGCCTCATCAACTATGTAAACTGTGCCTTCTTGGGTATTTTTTTGACGCTCAAAAACCAAAGCCCCAGTATAAGCATTTTCAACTTGTCGGTAGATTTTTTTGTGAATCGTCAAGGCAATTCTTTTAGAATAACTCGACATCACTTTTGCTGCCCGACCAGTGGGGGCGAGTAGGACTGTTTTATATCCAAATTCCTTCAAAACCTTTATCAAAGTGCCTACAAAGGTGGTTTTGCCTGTTCCTGCATAACCTTTTAGCATAAAAACTTTACGAAATTTTTCTTCGTCAAGGATAAATTCATCCATCAACTCAAACAATTTTGCTTGTCCGGGAGTGGGGGTAAATGGGAATTTTTTAATAAATCGTTCGGAAGGCTTTACGTTTTCGTCGAGGTTCATTGTTTTTTGAGATATGAGATACAGGATTTGAGATATGAGCGAAATTGCAGCACTTTTATGTAATTTTTTCTTGAATCTATTATCCTCAACCTCGAATCTAAATGCAAAATAAACCAATAAATTGTAAAAACATTCAATATTCTCTAAATCACTTGTTTTTGATTCGTTATCTTTGCGAACTTTATTATATTTTTTTCAAATGCCAAATTATCAAACTACAGCCCAGCAACTTTACGGCAACCGAATCCGTGTCCGAGTTTGTGGCATTTGTATCGAAAACGAGCAAATTTTGTTGGTTTGTCATCAACCAATTTTGGGTATAAGAGATTATTGGTGTCCACCAGGAGGAGGAGTTGATGAAGGAGAAACTGCCCCAGAAGCACTTAAAAGAGAGTTTTTAGAAGAAACTGGTTATGAGATTGAAGTTGGGGCATTATTAAAGACAAAAGAATTTATACAAGCACCATTACACGCTATTGAGTTATATTTTTCGGTAAAAATTTTATCAGGAAATTTAATTAAAGGACATGACCCCGAAATGAATTCAGCCGACCAATTGATTAAAGAAGTATCTTGGCTACCTTTGCAAAACGATGTTTTTTCGGTGAAGGAGTTTCATTTAGAAGAAAACACTTAGAAAATATTCATTTTTTGCTTAAAATTGCCAGAGAAAAGATAATTTTGAATCTGTGATAAATAAAGAATTCCCTATAATTTGGAAACATTAGCTATAAATATTTTACCGAGTTTCGAGATAAAAGACGATCGCTTCGACACAAATCAGATTGCCGAAAGCCATTTGTTGATTGAAGTAAGTCGAGACCGTTTTCGTTTTGCAGTTCATCAGTCGGAGCATGAAGCGATTATGTGGTTGGAAGATTACCATATTTTTTCATTATTATCTGAAAATCAACTAATAAAATCGCTCAAAACTATTTACCAACAGCACATTTTTTTGTCGGCAAACTACTGGAAAACCATTCGTTTGGCAGTCAATGCTAATAATTTCACCCTAATTCCTGATGAATATTACGACGCTGACGAAGCCACAAAATATCTGAATTTTGCCGCTGGGAAAAACCTTTTAGAGCGAGAGCAAATTTTTGATTTTAAACATAGCCGATTCGGTACAGTTAGTGTTTTTGGAATAGAAAAAGAACTAATCGGGTGGTTTAAGGAAATGTATCCAGCCCGTAAAATTACGCCCGTGCCTGTGCTTGCGTCGCTCATGGAGGGCATAGTCCAAGACCGGAATAACAATGGGTTGCATCTTTATTTTGAAGACCATTATGTATCTATATTATATTTTAAAGATGCCAAATTGCACTTTTGTAACCGTTTTCAATTTCGTACTTCACAAGACATGGTTTATCACGTACTTTTTGTGATGAATGAATTAGGTTTGCAAACCGATACGCCCGCCACGTTTTATGGCGAAATTACCTCATTTTCGGAAGGGTATATTCAGTTGAATGAATCCCTTAAAAATATAAAATTTGCACTAAATCCAACAAAATTACGTTTTAGTCAATATTTTGAAGACTTGCCAGAGCATAGGTATTATACTTTGTTTAGTTCGTATTATTTGTATTGAGTTCAATGGATGAGTGTAGAATGAGCGAATGAATAATGTTTTATTACTCAGTTTTTGCTTAAAAAATCAAGAAAATTTAATGAAAAAAGTTGCATTCTTTCCTGGTTCATTCGACCCTTTCACGAAGGGACACGCTGATATTGTGATGCGTGGATTGAAACTTTTTGACGAAATAATTATCGGAATTGGTACAAATACTGCAAAAAAACGTTATTTTTCTGTTGAAATGATGACCGACAAAATCAGAGAAACATTTAAAGATGATAACAAAATAAAGATAGTTTCTTACGATGATTTGACAGCAAATGCTGCCGTCGCACAGGGAGCAAATTTCTTGCTAAGAGGCTTGCGAAATACGACAGATTTTGAGTACGAAAATACGATTTCACAAGTAAATAGGCATTTGGTGGGCGAATTAGAAACAGTTTTCTTGATAACTTCGCCAGAATTAGCACCGATAAGCTCAACCATCGTACGTGAATTGCACAAATATGGAGCAAAAGTTGATGATTATTTGCCTTATGATTTAGAAGAAAATTAATACCAAAACAAAATTAAACCAATGAAAAATATCTTATTTCTCGCCTTATTATCAGTCATTTTTGCTTGCAAAAAAACTGATACAACTACGCCAGAACCAGCAAAAATTATTGCAGCAAACTTCTGGAAACTTGACCGTTTTGCAGACATTGATAGCAAAACTTTGAGTCAAAACCAGCTAAATTCGCAAGCACAAGCACTTTTTGGTTTAGATTATGAGTTTCGCAATGATAATGTAACTCGTGCAAAAGACCGAATTACCAAGCAAATTTTGAATGCAGGAACTTGGTATTTGTTAGAGAAAAACACGGTTTTAGATATTGATATTTTGGGCTTTAAAGGTCAATTTAAAGTATTAGAAATATCTAAAACCAAACTGATATTACAAGCCGAAAATAATAAATCAATCAGTGCTGGGCAATTCGTAAACATGGAATTTGTACCAGCTTTATAAAATCTACGCAGCCCCGTTCCGCCCCCGTTCCCCGAGCGAAGTCGAGGGGCGGGGTGGGGTTTCTTCCTTCCTAACAAGTGAAATTTCTTTCCGAACCAATCTCAACACACGCTTCTGTCATTTTGACCGATAGCCGTTTTGTTTCTCAACCTGAGCATAGTATTTTCTTTGCTATCAAAGGTGAACGCCATGACGGGCATCAATTCATCGAAGAGCTTTATCAGAAAGGTGTTCGAGAATTTGTTGTCGAGAAAAAAGCCATTACTGATAATTTCAAAAATCGCTTAAAAAAGCTTTCTGAAGCCAAATTTTTCTTGGTCGAAAATGCTATTCGAGCTTTGCAGAATTTGGTGGCAAAGCATCGTCAAAAATTTGATATTCCAGTTATAGGAGTTACAGGTAGCAATGGCAAAACTATCGTAAAAGAATGGATAAGTGCCTTATTATCAAGTGATTATGCAATTGTAAAAAGCCCCAGAAGTTATAATTCGCAATTGGGTGTACCACTTTCTGTTTGGGGAATTAACGAAAATCACACACTCGGAATCTTTGAAGCAGGTATTTCTAAATCAGGAGAAATGGAAAATCTTGAGCCAATTATTCGCCCTTCGATTGGCATTTTTACTAATGTTGGTTCAGCACACGACGAAGGTTTTAGAAGCAGAAAACAAAAAACTACTGAAAAACTACGCTTATTTCGCCGAAGTAAAACCCTCATTTATTGCAAAGACTATGAAGATATTGATGAAGAAATTCGCATTCTTTTGCAAGCAGTAAATCCAACAATTGAACTAATTGGTTGGTCGAAAAAAGCTGGTAGTAACGTTTTTGTAAATGCTCAGAAATTATCAACTTTTAGCACTTTGCAGATTTTGTGGAACAGTAAAATCTATAATTTTCAGATTCCATTTATTGATGATGCTTCTATCGAGAATGCTACGCATTGTATTTTTTTGATGCTTCATCTGGGCATAAATCCTGACGATATCCAAGTGCGTTTGAATCTTTTGAAACCAATCGCCATGAGGTTGGAATTGAAGCAAGGAATCAACAATTGCTACCTTATTGATGATACCTATAATAATGATTTTGCAGGACTTTCGATGGCTCTTAATTTTATGAGTCAGCAGCATAGAAAACAATATAAGGTATTGATTATCAGTGATTTATTGCAATCGGGTTTAGAAGAAACTGACCTTTACGAAAGCATCGCTGACTTGATTAAAAGCAAAGAAATTGACCAAATTATAGGCATTGGCGAAGTGATTTCTCGAAATAAAAACCTATTTAAAAATAGTAATTTCTATGAGACTACCGAAGAATTTTTGGAAAAACACCCAATTCATCAATTTCAAAATTCATTGATTTTGGTGAAAGGTGCAAGGAAATTTGAATTTGAAAAAATTGTCAATCGCCTCATTCAAAAAGCACATGGAACTGTTTTTGAAGTGAACCTTGACGCACTAACAAATAACCTAAATTTTTATAGAAACAAAGTTGGTTCTTCCACAAAAATAATGGTGATGGTAAAGGCTTTTGCCTACGGAAGTGGCAGTGCAGAAGTAGCAAGTTTGCTCGAATACCACCGAGTAGATTATTTGGGCGTTGCCTATACCGATGAAGGTGTGGTACTTCGACAAAACGGCATCAAATTGCCAATTATGGTACTCAATCCTCAGCCAGAATCTTTCGCCAAACTCATAGAATTTAACTTAGAACCTGAGATTTATAGTTTTAAAATTTTCAACGATTATTTAACTTTTTTAAATATTAACTCCCCTTTAGGGGCTGGGAGTGGCGTTATCCACCTAAAACTCGATACAGGAATGCACCGTTTGGGCTTTGAGGAACAAGAAATTGAGCAATTATTAGAACTTTTAAAGCAAAATCCACAAATAAAAATAGCTTCTATATTTAGTCATTTGGTTGGTGCAGATGAAAGCGAACATAATGATTTTTCACATTCGCAGATAGAAAAATTTAATAGAATGTCTAAAAAAATCATGCAAATACTTGATTATCGGAACGCCGAACCGCAGGTAGTTAGGCATATTTGCAATTCGGCAGGAATCATTCGTTTTCCAGAAGCAAAATTCGAAATGGTTCGCCTCGGAATCGGACTTTATGGCGTAGAAATTACTGGTACAGAACAAAATGCTTTGCAGACTGTGGGCAGCTTGAAAACTATAATTTCTCAAATAAAAAACCTCAAAAAAGGTGAAACGATTGGTTATAGTCGCAAAGGAATTTTGGAAAAAGATTCAAGAATAGCCACCATTGCCATAGGCTATGCCGATGGTTTTGATAGAGGTTTTAGCAAAGGAATTGGCAAAGTTTTGGTCAATGGTACAATTTGCCCGGTTGTTGGGAATGTATGTATGGATATGACTATGATTGACGTAACAGATGCTACTTGTGAAGAAGGCGACGAAGTAATAATATTCAATAAAGACCTTACTATCAATGATTTAGCAAAATCAATAGGTACAATTCCTTACGAAATCCTGACGGGAGTAAGCGAGCGTGTGAAGCGAGTTTTTTATAAGGAATAAGTCGAGAAATTTAAGTTTCTCGACTTATGAAGAAGGTTTATACTAAAAGCGGCAAAAAGTTATTTTGAAAGTCTATAACTTTATTTCCACCGAAAAAATTTGTTCCAGGGCATGATTTCGTAACACCCGTTCCTTCAACTTTAATTCTTTTGCCAATATTCAAATCATACCAATGATGATAGATAACAGTTTCCTCATTGGCAGTTTGACCAATCTTTGCAAGTAATATTTTGGTGATGGCAATAATTGTGGCTCTGTGTTCGGCCGTCATAATATCTTTTCCTTTATCAAAATTGCCTACATTTTCGATGCAAATCCCCTTAGAATTTGCTCCTTTTACGCCTGCTGGAACAATATTGATATTTCGACAAACCATTATTTTTCCATCAGGAAATGTAGTGAAGTTCTGGGCGATTTCGGCAAAGCCACGTTCAAGATGAGCTTGTTCCATACTTTTGCAAAGCTCAAAATGATTATTGCCTTTAAACGACTTATAGTTAGGAATAAAGGTATGGTGTTGCTGAACCAACTTAAGATCACGAGTGATTGTTTGCATATTTAGCCAATCGCTAAACTCGCCAATTTCTAATAAAATGAACTTTCCTATTGCTTTCATGGTGTTTTTTTGGAATTATTGTTAAATTATTATTTTTCTGGAATTGTAAATCTGAAATCTAAACTGGAAATAACTTGTTTGATTTTATCACCTGATTGATAACCGCCGTAAAAATGAAGCCATATACCATCAAAAATTGTAGTTTCGCCTCCTAATGTAACAAAAAAATTATTAGATTTATCAAGCCCATTATTCATATATTGCCCCTCAACGAATCCTTTTATATTATTTGAACCAACGTAAAGGCGAGAGCTAAGACTAAATTGGTTGAAATCAATATTCTTTTTTTCTATATCCGAATAAATATTCATCGCATAAGAATAGTTAGCACCAATAAGCCACTGTCCCCAATCTTTGCATTTAATGGCTCCAGTTGTCCACAAAGAAAATTTATTAAAATCTAAATTTGTAGCATTTTGGTCTGCCGAACGCCAAACCAATGCAGCAGCAATATCAAGTTTACAATCATTCCAATGTTCTTTTTTGTATTTAGTTTTTAAATCGGCTAAATTTCGAATAAATATGCTATCTCTTTTATCACTTACAAATTTATCTCTTGCTGCTATAAATTTGGGGTCAGTTAAAATTTCAGGACTTAATACAAGCCCATTATCAAGTTGATATTTTGTTAAAAAATCATTTTGTACTTTAAGTATATTAAGGGCAGTTTTAGCGAGGATTACACCTTCCGCTTGATGAAATGCTCTATCATATTTCAAATCCCCTTTATTAATTAATGAGATTCTAAGCCCTAACGCTAATTTTGTTGCATTTGGTTGTTTTTGAGTTGAATCGTTTGTAGTGCCAATAGATATTCTTAAACTATTAATTGCTCTTTTGTTTTCAAAATCTTTTAAAGTCATATTGCTTTTTCTTGAATCAAGTAATAACGAAGGTGATAATTCAAGTGCAAATGATTTTGGTAAAACAACACTTCCACTATTCCTAAATTGAGGAAGTATGGCATTAAATGCTTCTGGTGTTGAAGGACGCAGTATATTACTTGGGTCAGTTCCTAATGCTTTGAATGCTGGTAAATCAGGAATTGCAAAATTCACTTTCATCTTACTAAAAGGGAATTGTGTTTGTGAATAGCTTTTACAAGCTATTAAAGTAAAGAAAACGAGAATAAATATATTTTTCATTTCTTAATTGTTTAAACTATAGGAATTAACTGAATATAAAGAGTAACAGTATCTACTATTTTACCTGAAACATCATCCTGTGAAATAATTTTACCTTCTTGAGAAAGTGTAGTAATAATTGAAAAATTAGGTGAAATTTCAATATCTTGTGCATCAAGGCTAAAAACAGCGTGTATCCATCCTCCCTGTTTTAGTTGTGATAATGGTAAACCAAAGCTATCAGAAGTATCATCAGCGTTACTGCCAGAAACTGGGTTTGTCCAAATTAAATTTGTATAACTTACATCTCTAAGTTCAAAGGCATAGCCAACCACCACGAAGCCTGTAAATTCGAGAGAAAATACCAAATCATTTTTACTTGGGGAAAAAGTTAATTTGAGTAGCTTATCCATGTTTTTATAAGATTTAGATTAAAACACATTAATTTTATTTCTTTGTAATAAAAGGGTTATTATCTCCCGCATTTTTTAAAAGCTCCATTGCTTTATTTTTAGCATTTGGGGCTTTATTTTTATCTACTGGAGGAATATTAACTTTATTATCTGTTTTGTTTGTGTTTTGATTTGTTATTGCTGTATTTTCAGCAGTATTTTTATTTTCCGTTTTTTTAATTGTTATATAAGTTGCTGCACTTATACCCAACAAACCTAAACTGAATTCATCAAATTGGGGAAAAATATTACAAGTAAACTCAGCGTTTTTTGCATACATATCAATATTCGCAAAAAACTCATTAACAAAGACAATTCCATAAACTAAATTTAAAACAAAAGCTTGAAAACGGTGAATTGAATAAGTATTTCCGTCATTTAATATGTCCCAAAAGAAACCCCTTGATGGATTAATTTCCTGATGACGATTTAGTATTTGAGCATCATTTAAGTCTTTATTATCAATAAATCGAGCCATTATTGTAGTAGTTGCACCAATTCCTAAAAGAATCAAACATGTTTTATTGAAATCTATCGTAACACCATTATTAACGCCACATGCCCAGATGAAACAAAACAAAACTATTGCTGTCCAAAACATTGCTTGCGTTCTTGAATAACTATATTGTTTTATTTTCCAGGAAACTACTGGTACAGTTTCTTTATTTGGTGAAGGTTTAGTTTCTGCACCTGGATAAATTACAATATCTTTTAGTATTGGAGTCCAGATACTTAAAATTAAACATCCAATTAAAACAAGAAATGCAAGTATTTCAAATAGAGCTGACATAGAAATTCCTACTATTTTGCTTGCCATATTATTTTTTGGTTTGCACTTTATTGTATTTATTTGAAGTTGTTGAGCTGAATCCACTTTATCATTTGTTGTAGTGGGTTTTGCAGTTGTATTTTGTTCTGATAAGTTGGGCTTATTATTAGCTTGACTATCAACTTTTTGTGCATGAACGAAGGTATGTCCTACTACAAGCACAAGCCATAAGAATAACATCATTTTTTTCATAGTATTAAGTGTTTAATTGTCAATAAATTTTTACTAAATTCAAGTTACAAATGAAACGAATTTCTTTTCCCACCGAAAGTTATACATTTCTCCCCCTCTTTGTCAAGTCATTTTTATTAAACGGTACTTGGTAGTTTTCAATAAATCTCCTTTATAAATTTCACTAAAATAAAATTAAACAAATTTTTATTTATCTTTGCAAAATAGTATGCGTGCATACCTTATTTTCAATCAAAAAACTTCAACCATCATAATGGAAATTAACTATAAAGTAGAAAATAACGTGGCGATTATCAGTTGGAATATGACAACTTCGCCCATGAATGTATTGAATGATACTTCGATTCCTGAGTTTTCAGGTCATCTCGAAAAGGCTTACAATGATTCAGAAGTAAAGGGAATTATTATTACTTCCGAAAAAAATGAGTTCATTGCAGGGGCTGATGTAAAAATGCTTCTCAAAAATAATGATGGAGACACCACCGAAATGCACCAATTTTCGTTGAATTTTAATAATATTTTCCGAAAACTCGAAACTTGTGGAAAACCAGTCGTTGCTGCCATGAATGGAACGGCTCTTGGCGGAGGTTATGAAGTATGTTTGGCGTCCCATTATCGCATTGCGATTGATAATCCAAAGGCACAAATTGGCTTGCCAGAAGTGCAATTGGGCTTGCTTCCCGGTGGTGGTGGCACGCAACGTTTGCCACGTTTAATAGGCATGGAAGCGGCCTTGATGTTGATGGTTGAAGGCAAAAGAATTTCGCCAAAAGAGGCTTTGGGCTACGGAATGATTAATGATTTAGTAGCAAATCGTGAAGAAATGATGGAAAAAGCCATGAAATGGATAGTGGCAAATCCAAAGCCGATTCAACCTTGGGATGAATTTGACAAGAAAACTGGGGCAATAAAAGCTCGTGAAAATTATAAAGTACCTGGTGGAAATGTACAATCACCTACGGGAATGAGAATTTTTGCTGCTGGAACTGCCATGATTATGGACAAAACCAAAGGTAATTATCCTGCTCCGATTGCTATTTTATCTTGTGTTTATGAAGGTTTACAAGTAAATATCGACCGTGCGATTCCGATTGAAGCTCGTTATTTTGTGAAAGTTGCTACTTCGATTGAAGCAAAAAATTTGATAAGTGTCATGTTTTTAGGAAAAAATGAAGCTGACAAAGGAGCAAGTCGTCCGAAAGATGTGCCGCCAACTGATGTTAAAAAATTGGGCATTTTGGGAGCAGGATTTATGGGTGCAGGTATTGCGTATGTGTCGGCAATGGCAGGAATTGATGTTGTTTTGAAAGATGTGAGTATAGAAGGTGCAGAAAAAGGAAAGGATTATTCGAGAGCTTTGATTCAAAAAGGCATCGAAAGGGGCAAAACTACTGCCGAAAAGGGTGAAAAGTTATTAAGTTTGATTAAAACAACCGCCGATGCTGCCGATTTGAAAGGTTGTGATTTAATCATCGAAGCAGTTTTTGAAAACCGTGAATTGAAAGCAAGTGTTACCAAAGAATCTGAGCCAATGTTAGTAGAAAATGGAGTTTTTGGTTCAAATACTTCAACATTACCAATCACTGGTTTGGCAAAAGCTTCGGCAAAACCCGAAAATTTTATCGGCATACATTTCTTCTCGCCAGTGGATAAAATGATGTTGGTAGAATTGATTCGTGGCAAAGAAACTTCTGACTATGCCGTAGCTTTGGCTGTGGATTATGTCAAGAAAATTCGCAAAACGCCAATCGTTGTCAATGATTCTCGTGGATTTTATACTTCTCGTTGCTTCGGAACTTATACTACCGAAGGTATTGCACTTTTGAAAGATGGCGTAAACCCAATTTTGATTGAAAATGCAGGAAAAAATGCAGGAATGCCTGTGGGTGCTTTGGCAGTTTCGGACGAAGTGGCTTTGGATTTGGCTTTGAAAATTTCAAAGCAAGCTATCGCTGATGGAGCTTTAAGTGAAAATGACTCAACTTATCAAGCAACCAAATTGATGGTTGAAGATTTGGGACGTTTGGGCAAAAAGAACAAAAAAGGTTTTTATGAATATCCTGAATCGGGAAAAAAATACTTGTGGGAAGGCTTGTCAGAGCATTTTCCTGTGGCAAAAGTGCAGCCAGATGTTGCAGAAGTGAAAGCACGTTTGCTTTATCGCCAAGTTGTAGAGTGTATTCGTTGCATGGACGAAGGCGTACTTATTTCAAAATTAGATGGAAATATCGGTTCGATTTTGGCATGGGGTTTTCCTCCGTATGCAGGTGGAGCATTGAATTTTCCTGAATATGTAGGCAAAGAAACTTTCTTGAAAGAAACTGACCGCTTGTCAAATACTTATGGCGAAAGATTCAGATTGACCGAAAAACAAAAAGAATTGGTGAAAAACTTGTAAAACAATTTTCAAATTATAATAAAAAAGGCGAATATCTCTCGCCTTTTTTTATGCTTTTTTTGAGAAAGATTTACAAGTTAAAATCCAGCTTTTGTAATTTTTTATGACTAAATTCGTTCTCAAACGGAGTAACGTAATGGCCAACCCATAAAAAATTATTAAACGGATACATTTTGGCACGTTTTTATCTTGCCTTAATTGACGTAACCCTATAATCGAGTGAGATATTTATTAACCGCCATCATTGTATTTCTATTTTTTGAAAATAGTCAATCGCAAATCATGTACCGAACTCGCTACAAATCTGCGATTATGGTCGAAACATTTGCTATTAGCCCTATTGGTTCTATCAACTATGAATACCTGCCTGTTCGTTGGAGAAATGGCTTTTTAGCTACACGCATTGGAGTTGGTTTTCTGCCCGGAGGCAAAGAAACTGAGGTAGGCAGTATTACAAACGGCGGAGGAATATCTGTGCCTACATCGGTTACATATAATTTTTTAATTAATAATCTTCGTAGGGGAATTAATAAACGAGTAAATGTAAAATGTAAATCAGCCCCATCTAAAATTGCATCGGAATGGTTTATAGAAGCGGGTCTTGGCTACACATTGGGAGCGTACCGAACCACCGAAACTCGAAGTTTTTCATTCGGAATTCTTGGTTTGCGTCAGCAAATTGTTTTTGATATTCCACCACATCCACGAGTTGTTTTTATTCGTGTAAATGTTACTCCTTCCTATTCTGTTGGAAAATATGAACTTCGAGGAGGAGTCAGTTTAGGCGTTTCGCTCTAAATTCACTACCTTTGTTCTACGATAACCCAAATTTTTTAAGAGTGAAACGGAACACCGTCCGATTTTTTTTTGCTGGATTAATATTAATATTTCATCAAACCTATTCCCAAAATCGCTTCAGAACTCGCTATGACTTAGCAATTACAGTAGAAGCGGGAGGAATCAGTCCGTTTGTGTCTGCCAATTTTGAGTTTGTTCCTTTCAAAACCAAGTCTTCTTTTTATGTAATTCGTGCAGGTGCGGGCTTTATTTCAAATGGTTCGCAAGGAGTTTCTGTGCCTATTGCTTTTACTTATAATTTTTGGTTAAGAGGTAAACCTAATTGCGATGCAGCTCCCAAAAGATTATTTAAAGAAACTTTTGCTGAAATAGGAGTGGGCTCAAGCTATATTTCTTATTTGGGTGAAAAATCTAAGATTTATATTGCCCCAATTGTGGGTATTCGTAAGCAATTTTCAAAATGGGGCAATTCGGATGTTTTTTTCTACAAAATTCAATTGACACCTATTTATTCAGAACAAAATTTTAAATTTGGGGCAGCAATTAGTGTTGGACATTCACTTTGAGAAATTAATGTTGTCAACAAGACTCAAAGAAAGAGAGAGTGGTCAAAAAACATTTAAATCTCATGAAATACCAAACTTTTGAACCTAATTTGGAGCTTTCTGCCTTTATAAAATGCTACTGGACTTTAGATGCTTCAAAAGAAAAAATCCCTGAAAAGCAACGAATCGTACCTGACGGCTGTATGGAAATGATATTTCATTATGGCGATTTTTTCAAACAATATATTAGTGAGGAAAATACTATTATTCAACCAAAATCCTTTGTTTTTGGGCAAATAACTAAGCCTTTGGATATTGAACCGTTGGGTGAAACTGGCATTTTTGCCATACGTTTTCAGTTTGACGGCTTTATGCCTTTTGCCACAATACCATTAGCCGAAATGACAAATAAGGCGGTAAGTTTAGAGATTTTGTTTGGAAATGAAGGAATTGAACTTGAAAATCAAATTTTGACCTCAAATCCTGAAAAACGTATCGAAATCATTGAGGTGTTTTTGTTGAAACGACTGAAAAAAAGTGAAACAATAGATAAAATTGTCAAATCGTGTGTGGAAGTTATCATTGAAAAACAAGGTCAAAGCCCTATTGACGAACTCAGTATTCAACTCAAAATAAATCGACGAACTTTAGAACGAAGGTTTAGAGCAGCCATTGGCATGAGCCCAAAACAAATTCTTAAAGCCATCAGGATTCAAAATGTTTTGAAGCAAATCAATCAAAATAACTTTGATTCTTTTACTGAAATGGCTTATGAAAATGGTTATTTCGACCAAGCACATTTTATAAAAGACTTCAAAGAATTTACAGGATTAAATCCTAAACAATATTTTTCCAAAAATCTACAATTGACTTCTCTTTTTGCAAAAAAGGCTTGAACCTTGTCGCAATTTTACAATTTTCTTGTTTTATAAAACCTCAACTTTGCCATTCATTTTTTTTAAATCATTTAAAAACCAATAAAATCATGGCAAAGTTTAGTATTTCAATTACGCTGTTTTTCGTTTCTTTTTTCATTCAAGCTCAGAAAAATCCTATAAAAAACCTTGATTGGCTTGTTGGAACATGGAAAATCGCCAGTTCACAGGGCATAATTCAGGAAAGTTGGGAAATGAAAAACGACAGTGTTTTAGTAGGAAAAAGTATGTTCATCAAGGATGGAAAGGAGATTCCACAAGAAACTTTGACTTTGGTAAAAGAAGGAAACGATGTTTTTTATATTTCGACTGTTATTGGGCAAAACAATAACCTTCCTGTGAAATTTAAGGTTTTATTTCAGCGAGGAACTGAGTTTATTTGTGAAAACTTGACCCATGATTTTCCTCAACGAATTGCGTATCGTCGAATTGGGCAAAGCCTTTTTGCCAGTATAGAAGGAAAAAAGAATGGAAAATATGGCAAACAGAATTTTGATTTTAAAGGTGAATGATTTTATTTGCAATGAATATACGATTATAATATTTGTGTATTCATGGCAAAATCAAAGAAAGAATTTAACTTCAACCAACATTTGCACTTGCCATAAAACCTTTCACAAGATTTCGGTAAGCAACAATGTTTTCTTGTTTTTGAGCATCAGACCAGTTCAATTCATTTGCCATAAGGTCAGCTACAACTTCTAACGAATCCAGTGTTGCTGTCCAATCCATCAATTCCATGCGGGTACGTCGGGCAAAAAAATCTCGCAAACTGCAAGCCATTTCCTGCTGAATTGTATAAATCACTTCGGCTTTGATAAACGGGTATTTTGGGTGAATGCGTTCTTTAAGTGCTTGATTACTAACATTTTGTAAAATTTCTTCAGCTTTAGTTCCGTACTTTTTTGACAAATGTTGGGCAATATCCTCGTCCAAATTATATTTTTCCTGAATTGTTTTCCAAGCCTCAAAATTATAATTTTCGCCACCAACCAAATAATGTTGTTCGGTGCTACATTCAATATTTTTATCTAATAATTTACAAACTTCGTCAATTGTATCCTTTGCCATGAGGCGGTAAGTTGTCCATTTTCCACCGAGTAAACTGACGAGATTTGATATTTCGTCATATTCTACTTCGTGGTCCCGAACGAGTTTTTTTGTTGCTTTCGAGCCAGAAGAGGCGATAAGTGGACGTAAACCTCCAAAACCAGATTTTATTTGAGATTTGTCTGGAGTTTTTGCAATATATGGGCGTAAAGTATCAATTAAAAACTCAATTTCTTGATTAATCAAAATTGGTTCTTTTTCTAAATCACGGTACTCATCATCGGTTGTGCCAACCATTACTTCACCTTCAAATGGAATCACAAAAACCACACGTCCATCTTTGGTTTTTGGAATCAGCATTGCATCTTGGCTTTGTAAAACTTCGGGTGGAAGCATAATATGTACTCCCTTGCTTGGTCTGAGGCGTTTTTCTAAAGAAGTATTTGCCAATAATCTTATGCTATCACCAAAAGGTCCTGTGCAATTAATAAAGATTTTTGCTTTGATTTTGCAAATTTTTAAGCTCAAATTGTCTGTGAAGGTGGCGGCAATAAGTTTTCCATTACTATTTTTTTCAAAATCTTTAATTGAAGCATGATTTACAACAACTGTTCCTGCTTTGTTGGCAGAATGTGCCAATGCCAAGCAGTAACGAGCATCGTCGAGCTGCCCATCATAGTACATCACCGAGCTATGTAACTTTGGTGTAAGTGTAGGAATATGCTCAAAAGTTTCTTTTTTGTTGAGCCATTGTGCTTTTGGGAGGGAGTCATTTTTGGCGAAAAAACCATAAATTTTAAGTCCTATAGTGAAGTAAAAGCCTTCAAACCAAGAAAAAACTGGTGTAATGAGTGCCAAAGGATGTGCCAAATGTGGGGCATTTCTGATAACGGTGTGGCGTTCTTCCAAACCGTGTTTCACTTGGCGAAGTTGCCCAAAATCTAAGTTTTTGAAGGCTTGCTCCAAATATCGTACACCCCCATGAATCAATTTGGTTGATTTGGAAGAGGTTTCGGCTGCGAAATCTTCTTTTTCAATCAAAGCAACTTTGAAACCTCGTAAGGCTGCATCTAAAGCACAGCCAGCACCACTTGCTCCGCCACCAATGATGCAAATATCAAACTCTTCATTTTGCAATCTTTCGAGATTTTTTGCTCTGTTCATTCTAAATTTTTGTTGTGTTACTAAAAATGTAAGTATTTGACTATAAGTGATTTATGCTAATATTTGAAAACTTCACCTACTTCTATTTTAAGTTCTGGAAAAACAAGTGATTGTATTATTTCATCTTCAACGAATGGTTTACTTCCTATAAATTTGCCATTTTCATTCAATGTATAAACCATCACATATTCATCATAAGGATATACAATCCAATATTCTTTCACGCCATTTTCCTCATAAACTTCAAATTTTTCCTTCATTTCCTTTCGACTATTGCCTGGAGAAAGGATTTCTACAATTAAGTCGGGAGCTCCTACGCAGCCCGCATCATCTAATTTGTTTAAATCACAGATTATACAAAGGTCAGGCTGGACAATTGTATAAACTTTATTGCGTTTATCGTTCTTTCGGGGAGTAAGACGAACATCAAATGGGGCTGGATAAAGTCTGCATGGACTTTTATCTAAAAATCTATCTAATCTGCTGAAAATAAAGCGAAGGCTTTCCTGATGTCTGCGTGATGGTGCGGGCGACATCTTAAAGATTTTGCCTTTTATTAGTTCTATCCGCTCATCAAAATTCCATTTGAGGTAATCGGCGTAGGTATATGTTCCGTTTAAATCAAGTTCTTCAAAAGTCATAGCCTTGGTTTTTTCTGCAATTTAGGCATTTTTCGACAAAAACTATTTACCAATTGCCCGAATTACGTAGCTATAAGTATATTTTTTCTCCATCAAACGAAATTCGTCATGTGGCAATAAACTCCAACTATTATCACCGCCAACGCCTCTTTGTTTGAGGTCGATGTGTAGCGAAACCAATGGTTTTTTGATAATATCAATTGGGTGGCGGTTTTTCTTGATTGTGCCTTCGTCAAATTGCTCATTTTGGTAAGGCATTGCACTAAAACACAGCGGCTGAGTACCTTCAACCTGTAATCCTGTGCCGTTGGCATTGGTCAAAGTAAGCCAACGAGTGTCGGTTTTATAACCATTTTCTTGTGGACGAACGTAGTTTTGGGTGAACTGATTTTCAGTTTTGTCGCTATAAAGTCCAATAAAAGAAGCTGAATTTCGGTCGGTATAATTTTCAAAAGGGCCTCTGCCGTAGTAATTCAGGTTATCAAATTGTTTTGGCAATTCTATCCTCATGCCAAAACGTGGCATTTCCGGCAGTTCATTGTTTTGAATATCAATGTTTGCTTCAATTTTTATAGATCCGTCATTCAAAATCAAGTAGTTTAGTGTATAATCTGCCATAACGTCGCCCAAACGATATACTACTTTTATGGCAAGTTCTTCATTGTTTTTTTCTCCGATAACAATATTTTTGATTTTACGATTGCTATGAGCGGCTCGCCAAACGCCTGCTGTTCTGGCAAAATCATGTCCATAATCGTTGTCGGTGGTTGCTCGCCAAAAATAGGGTTCAGGAAATTGATTGATAATTGATTGCCCTTTAAAGCTATATTCAGTCAATTGCCCCGAAGTTTTATTAAATGTTCCGTTGATATTTCCAGATGAAAACTTTAAGATATTTTCGGTGTGTTCTATTTTTAATGTACTCTGACTAATTTTTTTTTGCTCAAAATATTTACTTTCTTTCGCTCCAAATTGTTCACGAGCAAGCTCATGTCCTGCTGGAATCGCAATCGTTGCTTGGCGTTGAAGGGCAAAGATATTGAGCAAATATTCTTCTCCATTCGTTGCTGTAAATTTTGGTAAATTGAGCGAAATACTCTTTTGTTGGCGAGGCTCTAAGTCAACTAAAAAGCTATTTTCTTCTACAATAGAGCCATTTTTTGTCAAAACCCAACGAAAATCATACTCACTTAGATTTGTAAAGTCAAACATATTATTAATGCTGATTTTGCCGTTTTTCCAATCTTCATTTTTGAATAAAACATTCTGATAAACTTTTTTTACTTCAAAAATTCCAGGGTGCGGTGAGCGGTCGGAGGCAACCAAACCATTGCAAACAAAGTTTTCGTCATTGCGTAAATCTTGGCTTCCCAAGTCGCCGCCATAAGCAAAAAACGAACGTCCGTATTTATCAGTAGTTTTGATTCCTTGGTCAACCCAGTCCCAAATACAACCACCTTGCATCACTGGACTGTCATAAATTACGTCCCAATATTCTTGAAAATTTCCATTGCTATTGCCCATTGCGTGCGAATATTCACACATAATAAATGGTCGAGCTACACCCTTTCTCCCACTTTTACTTGTCAATTTTCCATCGTCGGATACTTTCCAATCATAAGCATATTCTTTCATGTGGGCAATCGTTGGGTACATTGGTGTAACAATGTCGGTGTTTGCCCCCTCATCGGCTTGTTCCGACTGTACTGGTCGGCTTGCATCTCGTTGTTTTATCCACGCATAATTTTTGAAGAAAACTGGGCCATTTCCGCATTCATTGCCAAGCGACCAAACTACTACGCAAGCATGGTTTTTATCTCGTTCAACTACTCTTTTTGTGCGGTCTATGTGAGCCGCTTCCCATTCTGGTAAGTAAGCTACATGTTTGGTTTTATCAATTATGCTTTGCAATTCGGCACCCATTCCGTGGCTTTCGATGTTGGCTTCGTCAATGACATACATTCCGTATTCGTCGCATAATTTTAGCCACATTGGGTCATTTGGGTAGTGCGAACTGCGGCACGTATTGATGTTGTATTGCTTCATTAATCGCAAATCTTCTTTCATCAATTCGAGGTTCGGTACGTGTCCTTCTACAGGATCATGTTCATGGCGATTGACACCTTTTACGTAACTACGTACGCCATTGATGAGAAAACTGCCATTTTTTATTTCAATTTTTCGGAAACCTATTTTTCCACCCGTTGCTTCTATTAATTGATTTTTGGCATCATACAAAGCAATGGTCATGGTATATAAATAAGGGTTTTCGCCCGACCATCGTTTGATGTTTGGCAAAATGCTTTCAAAATTGACAGTATTATTGCCATTTTTAGTACTAATTGCTTTCTTTTGAGTGAAAACTTTCTGATGATTTTTATCGAAAACTGTAACTTCTATATTGAAAGTAGGCGAAGTATTAACAACACTTTTTACATCAACCGAAAGAGAGAATTTGCCATCTTTATAGGCATTTTCTAAGTCAGCCTTTGCAAAAAAATCCTGAATGGAAACTTTATTTCGAGTAAAAAGAAAAACATCTCGCTCAATACCACTCAAACGCCAAAAATCTTGGTCTTCCAAATAACTGCCATCGTGCCAACGTAGTACCTGCACTGCAAGAGTATTGACTCCTTTTTTTAGAAACTTGGTAATGTTAAATTCGGCTGCGGTCTTTGAAACTTTCGAGAAACCAACTGCTTGTCCATTTATCCAAATATAGGCTGCTCCTGAAATTGACCCAAAATGAATGAAAGTTTCCTTGCCGTCCCAATTTTCGGGAACTGTAAATTTGGTACGATAGCTTCCCACAGGGTTATAAGCATGGTCGATATAAGGTGGGTTTTTCGGAAAAGGATAGACATGATTTGTATAAATCGGAATACCAAAACCTTTCAATTCCCAATTGGACGGCACTTGTAAATCCGACCAGTTGAAGTCATTATAGCCTTCTTTATAAAACTCAGTTGGGCGTTCTTCAGGGCGATTGACGTAATAAAATTTCCAATTTCCGTTGAGAGATTTATGGAAGGGTGAAGATGAATAATTGTCGGCAAAAACATCTTCGGTATTGGCATAACTCATAAAAGTAGCGTGCGGTGCTTCTTTATTGATTTCCACGATAGTTGGGTCTTCCCATTCTTTGAAAGTAAAATTTACTTGCGAAAATGCTGACATCAACAAAAGCTGTAAAGCGATTGTCAGTAGTGTTTTTTTCATAGGTTTTATAGAATATTTTATTGTTGAAGTGTATATTTTAAGCATTTTCAAAAACGTGTGAAATTTCTTCAACACCATTTGTGATTTTGACTTTATAGGAGTGTAGTTCTATCTTAAATTCTTGATAATAAGCAGTTTGCATTTTTTCTAAAAACTCATCAACGGAATCCGTTTTTACTAAATTGATTGTACATCCGCCAAAACCACCACCCATCATTCTTGCTCCAACTACCCCCCTTAATCTCCCCAATTGGAGGAGGTTCATTTCAAGAGTTTGTTCAACCAAAAAATCTAATTCTGGACAACTTACTTCGTATTCTTTGCTTAGCCCTGTGTGGGTTTCATACATTTGTTGTCCGAAAGTTATCAAGTCGTCTTTTTTGAGAGCTTCGCAAGCGACAGTAACTCTCTCTATTTCTTCAACTACATATTTGCAACGCTTATAGACAATCGGTGACAATTTATCGGCTTGACTTCTGAGCATTTGTGCTGTAACATCACGCAAACTATTGATTTGTGGGAAAGCATTTTGCATGATTTTGACACCTTCTTCACATTCTTCTCTTCTTTGATTGTATTCACTATCGCCGAGGTTATGTTTCACCCCAGTATCACATAAAACAATCGTGTAATCAGGGGCGTGAAAAGGGAAATATTGAAAACTTAAATCTTGACAATCGAGTTTGATAACCGAGTTTTCTTTGCCATGAATGGAGGCAAACATATCCATAATTCCGCATTTAACACCTGCAAAATTATGCTCGGCTTGCTGTGCAATTAGTGCTAAATCAAGTTTTGAAAGACCCAAATTGAATAATTGATTGAGTGCGAAACCCATGCCACTTTCCACTGCGGCCGATGATGATAAGCCTGCACCGAGTGGCACATCTCCACCAAAGACCAAATTAAAACCATTCGGAATTTGATGCCCTTTTTTGATGATTTCTGCCAATACTCCAATCAAAAAATTTGCCCAACTTTTTTCTGATTTTTCTGTGTTATCTAATGTGAATTCGTAGGAATCGCTTAAATCATAAGCATATAATATGCATTTTTGGTCATTTCGAAGCGAAATAGCAAAATAAATAGCCTTGTCGATAGCAGCAGGAAGCACAAATCCATGGTTATAATCGGTATGCTCACCGATAAGATTTATACGTCCAGGGGCTCGTACAGATAAAAAAGGAGTATAGCCAAAAATCTCCTCAAATTTTTGATTAATGAGCTTATAATACATTCTAATGTCGTAATTTTTTGAAAGAAAAAAGTAAAAAAGAAAGCCCCAAGAAACTTAGGGGCTTCTATCAATAGTATTATTAACTTAATCACTTTTGATAACTACTTTAAGTCAAAAATAGTGTTTTTATTAGTTGTTATTGTCTTTATTTTAGGAGAATTTGAATCAACCTTCTGTGCAATCGTTTGAAATACCCTTTTTATTATCATTCAATTAGTTGCAAACATTTGCACAGATTATTTTGATTTTTGTTCGCTATAATTTTTTAACTTATTTATAGGCTTTGATACCCTCTTGATTTATTCCAAAAAACAAAGTGTTTTTTAAGGCAATTACAGACCGAACATCTCCGTGAATATTTAAACCAGATTGTTTTTGAGAAATATTTGAAAATACACCTTTTCCATCGCCTTTTAATAGCAAACCATAATTGGCATCGTATTTCCCAAATTTTAGACGAGTTTTATTCAGATTTCCACAAATAACTATATCTTTTTTGCCGTCATGGTCATAATCAAGTGTTGCAAATGCGAAAATCGGAGTAAATTGTGCTTCAATTGGTAAGGTTTTTTCTTGAAACTTCCCTTTTCCATCATTGATAAATAATGCTGTTTTGAAATAATTGGCTGTTAATTTCTTTGCATCTTTTAGTTCATTTTCGCCAAAAATATCGGTTAATGTTACATTTGAGTAACTATCATAAGACGTAAATTTTGGTCGTTTGGTTGGTACTTGCTCCAATAACTCATCACGAGTTAAGTATGGATATGACTTTCCCTGAATATAAAAACATAAGATTGGATCAATGCTGCCATTATCGTCAAAATCCTTATAGAATAGCTCCATTGGCTCTTTTTCGCTTGCTTTGGCTTGACTATTCAGTCCGAGATTACCGACAAGTAAATCAGGAGAACCATCAACGTTGAGGTCTTCTACTAATAATTTATTCCACCAACCAATATAATTTCTATCAAAATAATTGTTGGTTTTATTAGTAAATTTATTGTCTTTAGAAATCTCAAAAACTGTGATTGGCATCCATTCCCCAACAATTACTAATTCTTGCTTTTTGTCATTGTTTAAATCTACAAATGCAGCATCAGTTACCATACCAATATGTTTTAATTCTTCTTGTGTAATATCTTTAAATAGTGGCGACGAACCGTTCCCTTTTCCGTCATTTACTAAAACATAACTTCGTGGTGTTTCAGGGTATTTGCCTGGAACGACTCTTCCGCCTACAAAAAGGTCGGGTTTTGAGTCGTTGTTTATATCTCCCACACACACACAACCTGTGCTTGTAAGCATTTTTGGAAGTGCATTTGGACTTATTTGGAAATCGCCTTTGCCGTTATTTAAAAAGAGTTGGTCTTGAAGATTCGTGTCGTTTTCGGTAAAATTTCCGTAGCCACCATAAGCGACATAAATATCTTGAAATCCATCACCGTTAGCATCGAAGAATACTGCATCACTAACATCGGCATTTGGGTTTGAAGGGAAAGGTTTTTTTATGAATTTTTCGCCCGTTGTTTGAATGAATAATTCGCTGGCTTTGCCATAACTTCCACCTACAAAAACATCTTCGAGTCCATCATTATTTACATCGCCTTTGACCATTGCTGGACTTATGAATGAAGCTGAATTTGGCATCAAAGATTGTCTTTTGAAGTCATTTTGTGTAGTTTTTGCTTGAATTGAAGTAATTGGCGATGCAATTACAGTGAAAATTGGAGGAATATTTATGATTGAATTCTTTTGTGAAACAGCATTTTTTTCTTCTAAAACTAAAGTCTGATTCGACTGAATATTTTTCAAAACTTGACTTTTCTCAGTATTCCAAATTACTTTTATTGAGTCTATTTTTGTGTTTTTTCCTAAACCAAAATTTAGTATAAAACTCACATTCGACTGAAATCCACGAGTTGGCATTTGTTCTTGGTATTGAGCATTTCCTTGGCTGTAAAGATATACTTTTGCTCCGATTCCCATTTTGTTGGCATTTTCGCCATTGAGTTTTACTTTCAAAAATTGGTTGTTTACTTTGTTATTTGCCTCATTTTGATAAACAAAAGCAGGAGCATTGATGTTATTGACAATCAAATCCAAATCACCATCATTGTCCAAATCAGCGTAGGCAGCACCGCTACTATTCGACTGCTCGCCCATACCCCAATTGGTGGTTTCGTTTTGAAAATTCAGCTTGCCATTATTACGAAAAATATAGTTTTTGACATTCGATGAAGGCATTTTTTGTACCAATTCAAGCACATCTTGACGTTGAAATCCACCTTGTTTATTAGCCATGAAATCGTCCATGTATTTCAAGAAATCGAGGTTTGTATAGTCGTGCAAATAGCCATTGGTAATGTATAAGTCTTTCCAACCATCGTTGTCATAATCGGCAAAAAGAGCTGCCCAGCTCCAATCCGTATTTGATATGCCTGAAACCTGTCCAACTTCGCTAAAACTGCCATTGCCGTTATTGAGTTGAAGCATATTTCGCATATATTGGTGGTGAAAACCCGACCTTACACTCAAATCAAATTTGTCATAATTATCTGGTGACATGAGCAATTTTTGCCTACGATTGTCTTCTGGAAGCATATCAAGGGTAAAAATATCGGGTAGTAAATCGTTGTTGATGTCGGCAACATCATTTCCCATTGAAAAATTGGAGGTATGGCCTAATTGCTCTTGACTGACTTCCGTGAATCGTGGCGACGAACCGTTTCCATTTTTGTTATTTATATACAAACGATCAGGCACGGCGTAGTCGTTACTTACATAAATATCAGGCCAGCCATCTTGGTTAAAATCGGCAATTCCTGTACCCAAACCATAAGATAATGATGAGCTTTGAATGCCCGCTTGGCGAGTAATATCTTTGAAAAAACCTTTGTCGTTTTTGTAGAATCTCGATCCACTTACTGCATCATCAACTTTGCTTAGAGCGGCTGTTCGAGCTTCATCGAGAACTGGGAGAGATTTGATATTATGGTTGAGCAAAAACATATCTAAATCACCATCTTTGTCGGCATCAAAAAAGTAGGCATTGGTACTTGAAGCGGGACTATCTAAGCCATATTGTGCAGCTTGTTCAACAAATGTAGGAATGCCATTTACTCCGTTGCCTTGATTAATAAAAAGTTCGTTAGCTTTCTTTTCAGGCTGTAAGTTTCCCGAATGACACACATAAATATCTAATTTTCCATCGGCGTTTATATCAACGATTGTTACGCCAGTTTTCCAAGGTCCTTCACGCCCTGCAACACCTGCGGCATCAGTAATATCTTGAAATTCCATTTTTCCTTTGTTCAAATAAAGGCGATTTGACTGCATATTGCTTGTAAAATAGACATCATCAAGGTTATCGCCGTTCAAATCTCCAACGGCTACTCCTCCGCCATTATAGAAATATTCGTACATCAGTACGTTGGTATTTAGTCCTTCATTGATGATATTTTGGAAATCTATGTGTGTTTTTTCTGGAGAAAGTAGAGTGAAAATTGCCGATTGTTTATCTGTTTCGGTTTCAGTATTTTTTATTAATTTGTTGCAGCTTAGGAATAAAGTGCCAATTAAAACTATAAGGATTGAAATTCTCATATTTTTTAGAGATAAATGTTATTTTGGAGAGTGCAAATATAGGAAGTTTAGTAGATTGGTTTAGTAAATTAAAACAAAAAAAAGGTAGTTAAGAAACTTTTAAAGCTCTCAACTACCCAATTTTTTAAATTAAGAATTAATATCCTGGATTTTGAATTAGTTTATTATTACGATTTATTTCGTCACGATGAATTGGTAAGAAATAAATTTTATCGTCCCAATTACGATTTTCTTTGCCGGGGTCAATTTTTCCAACGGTATAAGAATAATCGTAGTTTGTTGGGTCGTATTTATAAATAGCGACACTTTTCCCTGCTTTTAGTGTACCTTTTACATTGATAATACTTGCTTTACGTCCAAGAGTTGTTGAGGCAATCATCCAACGGCGAGCATCGTGGTAGCGTTGTTCTTCAAAAACCATCTCTACTCGACGCTCGTTGCGATAGCGTTGACGAAGGGCATCGCCTGTTTCGGTGATAGCTGGCATTCCAGAACGGAAACGAATTTGGTTCAACCATTTTTTTGCCTCAGCATCTTCACCCAATTCGATACACGCCTCAACATAATTGAAAACAGCTTCTGTTTGACGTAAAAAAGGCCAAGGTATTTGTTGCCAAGAGTTTTGATCAACCAAACCTGGATTTGGGTCTGTAAACTTACGCATATAATAACCAGTATAGCTTCCATTCCAGTCTTCGATGCTACTCTTGCGAGTATCTAAGCCAAACTGAATCTTTTTTGCACCTCCCGAAACAATTTCATATTCACCAGTTTGAATCTGATTTGCAGGGTCAAGTGGGGCTGCACTTGCCGAACGAGGCTTCCAAGGAGAACCTTCATATAATATAGTAGAACGCAAACGAGGGTCTCGGTTACCGTAAGGGTTGCTTGCGTGTTCGGGTTTTTTCCAGTCGAATTTTGAGCCATCCATCATTTCGTAATCATCAATTAGCTCCTGAATCGGCGTATTTCCTGCCCAGTTATTATAACCATTTGGTCCGTTGAAAAGTCCGATACGTCCACCATTTTCGTTTTTACTTTGAATAAAATATCTTCCAAAAATAATTTCATTCTGACCACCATTTCTTGCCAAAGATTGATTCATGTAATTGGTTGCAGCTTGGTCGGCAGTTACAGGAGCTGTAAGTCCTAATTGAAAACCAAAACCAGGTAAATCTAAAACTGCTTTTGCAGCAGCTTTAGCTTTTTGCCAACGGTCAGTACGAGTACCACTAACTAATGCCAAAAGCTCAGGTTTTGCTAATGTAGCCATCGCTTTAGATTTTAATTTTGCGGTGGGAGCATCATACAAATCACTTGCAGCATAAATCAACATTCGAGATTTGAGTGCCAAGGCTGAAGCTGTTGTTGCACGACCTTTTTGCAAAGATTTTCCAGCTAATAGTGTAGCTGCTTCGTCGAGGTCTTTTACGATAAAATTCAAACATTCTTCCATTGTATTTCTTGCAGTCAAAAAATCAGGGTCTGTCAATGCAAATGCTTTGTCCACAATTGGCACACCACCATAATAACGAACCAATTGGTGGTTGTAATAAGCACGCATAAATTTGGCTTCTCCTGTCAAACGCTCAACAATATTATTTGCATTTGGAAACTTTGGAGCTGCTAAATTTTGCAAAGCAAGGTTACAAGCCCTGATACGAGAATACATGTTTACCCAGCTCAAAGTACCATTAATCCAGCCATTATCGGCAGCATTTATACGGCCTTCTGTATGGGTTGTAATATTTCTTCCGGGATGTGTAAAAATTGCTTCATCGGTCAATGACGCAAGCATTTGCTCATCAAAACCACCCTGACCTAAGCCACCATAAAGTTCGCTTACAAAAGCCTCAGCTAAGGAAGCATCGCCCCAAACAACGTTTTCCGACAATTGGTCGAGTGGTTTGGTATCTACAAAATCATCGTTACAGCTTATCGTAAAAAATGATATTGTAAAGACTGTTAGAATTAGTTTTTTATATAGTTTCATTTTTTTTGTTTTTTAAAATTTAATATTTACGCCTAAATTAATGACTCTTGACTGAGGATAATATTGACCATTATTATTAACATTTTCTGGGTCATAAACCTTCAATTTATCAATGGTAAATAAGTTGACTCCACTTGCATAAATTCTCATGCTACTAAAACCAACTTTTTTGCCAATTGTTTCAGGAATACTGTAACCCAACTCAAAGTTTTTCAAACGAATATAATCTGAACTTCTCAACCAATAAGTATTATTACCAGAATAATATTGGTCTGAACGATTTGCAATACGAGGGTGTATATCACTTGGATTATCAACTGTCCAGCGGTTTTCGTAAATATCAAGCAAATAGTTACCTATATTACCCATTTCGCCAGTACCCACATATTGTTTTGCTCCCGCAGCCCCTTGAATAAGGACAGTTAAATCGAAATTTTTGTATTGACCTCCAAGATTTACACCACCCTGAAACATTGGAAGTTGCGTAAAATCTGTTCTTACTTGGTCGTCGGGAGTAATTTTTCCGTCTTTGTTATAATCTTGGTATTTCATATCTCCCGGACGAAGTTCTTTTACGATTGCCGAATAATCAATGCCACGAGCATCAATGGCAGCTTGGTCTTTAAAAACACCATCATATATATAAGCCATGAAAGTATTCATTGGGCGACCAGTAGTTCTTTGATGCTCAGGGGCTCCTGGAGCTTCGTCCCAAAAATCAACTTTGTTTTTTGCATAACCACCATTCAGGCTTACATTATATTTGAAATCTCCGATTTGGCTACGGTATCCTACTGTAAAGTCAAATCCTTTGTTTGAAACCTCGCCAATGTTTTGTGCAGGAAGTGAAATACCTGTTGATTGAGGTACAGAAGCATTTTTGAACCAAAGAATTTTTGTTCTTTTATTAGAAAAATAATCTAATTCAAAACTTATTTTTCCATTAAATAACTGTCCTTCTAAGCCAATATTTGAGTTTGAAGCTACTTCCCAAGTAATATTTTCGTTGGGTAAACGAGTTTCAAACAATGTTTTCTGCTCGGCATCTCCCAAAATATAGCTACGGAAGCCATAAGTAGAAAGATATTGATAAGTGGCTGCAGTACCTGAGTTTGGCAAATTTACTTGGTCATTACCCAATTGACCCCACGAGCCTCTTAGTTTCAAGAAGTTAATAAACGTTAGCGGCTTCATGAAACTTTCTTCTGACATCACCCAACCAGCCATTACGCCAGGGAAGAAACCATAGCGAGTTGCTTTCGGGAATCTATCTGAACCATCATATCTCCACAAAAACTCAAGTAAATATTTTTCTTTAAAATTATAAGCCGCTCGACCAAAATAGTTGATACGTGCAGTTTCAAAACCACCACCACCATTATTTCTTTCTAAGTCACCACCAGCAAACATTTGATCAAGTGCTGGGGAAATAAAGTAACGTCTGAAAGCACTAAAGTTATTACCATCAATGGTTTCTTTGTTTGTTCCTGCCAAAACAGTTACGTTATGGTCAGACCCAAACTTACGCTCATACGACAATACACCACCAAGCAAAATATTGAGCTGGTCGTCAAAAGATTGGTTTAAGTTTGGCTCAGAAGGACCACGCTTACTTGCCACTAATTTAGGTGTGGTACCATCTGCTTCAAAACCCGAACCTTGCTGGTACAAAGTCCATGGAATTTGCCACAATTTTCTATTCCCTAATCTTTTATCAATCGCTGCTGTTCCTGTAAATTTCAACCCTTGTACCCAAGGGATTTTTATATCAAGCGAGCCATTCGATTGAATATAATCTTGTTTTTGGCGGTCATAGCCTGACAAATCAGTAGTGATTACGACTGGATTTTCTCCATTTTCAATATCAGGACCGGGCAGACCATTGGGCCAATAAGCTTGTTGCTGAGGTTTTCCTCTCATTTGCATTCTGAAAATTGCACCTGCCGCACGAGTAGGATAATTACGAGCTTCTTCACGAACTAATAACCCAACGTTTAGGTCAACATATTTATTGATTTTGGCATCTAAATTCAAACGCATATCATATTGCTGATATGCAGTTGCAGATTTTTTATAATACCCATCTTGATTTTGATAACCCAAAGATGCCAAATATTTCACGTTTTCTGTACCACCAGAAATCTGTAAATTATGTTGAGTTTGAGGCGACCAAGGCTTCAAAGTTGCATCATACCAATTGGTATTTGGGTGAAGCCAAGGGTCAGAACCATCTCCATATTGTTGAATATCTTTTGGTGTAAAAGGAGCTTTTCTAATTGTACCATCTGGGCGTTTAAATTCTCCTGTTGACTTGTATGCTGCATTTGCACCCGCCCACTCACTTACTGGTAAAGCATAAATGTCAAGGTCGTTGAGCATGCTTGTATATTGAGCCGCATTTGCCAATTTAGGTATAACCGTTGGCTGAGAAAACCCTTGATTTGCAGAATACGAAATAACAGGCTTTCCTGTTTTTCCACGCTTTGTTGTTATCAAAATTACACCATTGGCAGCACGAGAACCATAAATGGCAGCGGAAGCATCTTTCAAGACTGAAACACTTTCGATGTCATTTGGGTTAATTCGGTCAAGTCCGCCTGCACGATTCGGAATACCATCAACAACGATAAGAGCATCACCATTGTTCAAAGTATTTGAGCCACGAATACGAATTGCCGAACCATCAGCACCAGGCTCTCCACTTCTGTTTACCGCCACAACTCCAGCCATACGACCAGCAATTGAGTTACTAAGGTTTACCACAGGCGATTTGATTAAATCTGTGCCTTTTACCGAAACTACTGAACCAGAAACAGTTGCTTTTTTCTGTGTTCCATAACCTACCACAATGACTTCTCCCAAAGCCTTAGTATCGGTTTTCAAACCTACGTTAATGGTAGATTGGTTGCCAACCGTAACTTCTTGAGGCTCGTAACCAACAATACTAAAGACCAAAACGGCTTTGCTGTCGGCAACTGAGAGCGAATACTCACCATTTGCATCTGTTGTTGTACCTTTTTGAGTTCCTTTAATGAGGATACTTACACCGGGAAGGGTTTCGCCTTTTTCGGCGTCTGTTACTTTTCCTGTAATTTTTTGTTCGAGTATTTTACCAGAACTGGGTTTTGCTGAAACATTGGGGGTTGCTAATGCTCCAATTGCTCCAAGAAGAAGTACGACAAAGGCTCGTAGAGTAAATTTTTTCATAGAAGATTTAGATTTTTAAGGTTGAAAATGTTTAAGATTAAAAAGTCATTAAAATTAAATTAAAATATTTTAATAAAAAAAAATATTTAAAAATATATATTGTAATTTATTATAATTCGGGTAGTTTCCTCTTAAAAATACTTAATACATCGCTGTATTTGAAGTTGCAAATGTTTGCACTAAATGTTGTAATTTCAATTTAATTTTGAACTATTTGAATATATTTATTTGAAAAGTGAAATTTATATTTATGATTTTTAATCGAATTTTGGGAAAGTTATTTTTTATTGAGCATGTCAAATTTTCATTTTAAAATGATTTATCTAAAACAATTACTTACCAAAACCAAATTCTGTGCAAAAAAAGGTGAATCTGTGCAAACCTTTGCACGTGATTTAGTAATGATAAATACTCACATTCAAACGATTGCACAAGCATTTTAATCTAATCTTTAACATGAATAGTGCAAATGATTCTTGTATAGTTTATACTTTTATTGCAATTTGCACTTAATTAAATGTAAATATTGAATAATTACTTAACTGATTTTTCTCTAAATTTTTACGATATTTTTTAATGCATTGTTCATGCTGTTTTTTGAATTATTCAAACTCCAGTTCGTATTTCTATCATAGTTCTAAGTCTGCCTGTTCAGTATTGGTATTTTTTCCAATAAGATTTTTGAAATTACTTAAATTTAGATGAATTAAACCTACTCAAAACAAAAATCATGATTAATTTTACTCCGTGGAATCATCACAATAGAAGGAAAAGCCTTCTTTTGCTGATGCTTACCTTTTCAATTTTTACAAATGCAATTGCCCAAAATATCAAAGGAAAAGTATCCGATGACAAAGGGCAATCCCTTCCTGGCGTAAGCGTAGTGGTCAAAGGTACAAATGTTGGTAGTGCAACTGACGCCAATGGCGATTACTCAGTTGCTGCAGGGAAAACCGCTACCTTGGTCTTTACTTACATCGGTTTTATTTCTCAAGAAATAGCTGTAAACAACCAAACTACAATTAATGCAAGTCTTGCCGAAGATACAAAAGCACTTGGCGAGGTAGTTGTTGTAGGTTATGGAACTCAGAAAAAAGTTACTGTAACGGGTGCAGTCGTTCAAGTACAAGGTGATAAAATCATTAAGTCGCCAGCAACTGATATTACAAACTCATTGGCAGGTCGTTTGCCGGGTTTGGTGGTTATCCAAACAAGTGGTGAGCCTGGAAATGATGGAGCAAAAGTTTCGATTCGTGGTACTAATACACTTGGAAACAATAGCCCACTAATTGTCATTGACGGAATTCCTGACAGAGATGGAGGCTTGGGTCGTTTGAGCCCTCGTGATATCGAAACTATTTCAGTCTTGAAAGATGCTTCTGCTGCAATCTATGGTGCGAGAGCTGCCAATGGTGCTATTTTGGTTACAACTAAACGAGGTAAAGCAGGTAAGCCATCTATCACTTATGATTTTAACCAAGGTTTTTCTCAGCCAACAAGAGTTCCACAAATGGCAAACTCGTCGGAATATGCTGCAATTATGAACGAATTGCCTATTTATAAGTCAATTCCAGCAGGAGAGTGGGGAGCAGCTTGGAGTAGTATAAAATCAACAGGTGCTTATAAATCTCCAACGGCAGGTGTAAGTGCTTTGAGTGCAAACTTTAGCCCAGAAGCAGTAAAAGGATATGCAGCTGGAAACGACCCTTGGCGTTACCCAAATACAGATTGGTTTGGTGATGCTTTCGAAACTTGGGCTCCACAATCACGCCATAACTTACAGTTATCTGGCGGTAGTGAAAGTCTTCGTTATATGGCATCTTTGGGTTATGTGAATCAAGATGCTATCTATAAAAACTCAGCAACTCGCTTTCAACAATACAATTTCAGAACTAATTTAGATGCGAAAATTAATAAATACATTAATACCAATATCGGTATTATGGTAAGAAGAGAGCAACGCAGAAGACCAACTGAAGATGTAGGTTCAATTTTTAGAATGTTGATGCGTGGTCGCCCGACAGAGCCAGAAGTTTGGCCCAATGGTCAGCCAGGTCCAGACATTGAAAATGGTCAAAATCCTTATGTAATCACTACAAATGCAACTGGTTATATTGATAATCCAACTGATTATACTCAAATCAATGGTGCAGTAAATATCACTAATCCTTGGGTAGATGGTTTGAAATTGACTCTTTCAGGAGCGGTTGATAAGAGTAGTGGTACACGAAAAATATGGCAAACACCTTGGTCATTGTACTATTGGGACAAGAAAACTTTTGAAGCTGATGGAGTTACACCTAAGTTGGAAGGAGCTGTACGTTCTAATTTTAAAGACCCAAGGCTAACTCAAGAGTATAGCACTGTTTTGAATACAAATATGTCTGCAATGCTGACTTATGAAAAGAAAATCGGTGATAACAATTTGAGTTTCTTGGCTGGAGTTACCAAAGAGATTTTCAAAGGTGAAGGCTTCGGTGCTTTCAGAAGAAATTATATTTCTCCTGCAATTGACCAAATTTTTGCTGGTGGTTCGCTACAACAAAATACAACAGGTAGTGCTTATAACAGAGCAAGATTGGGCTATTATGGTCGTGCTCAATATAACTACAAAGAAAAATATTTGGTAGAAGCAATCTTCCGTAATGATGGTTCGTACATCTTCCCAGAGGCAAGTAGATTTGGATTTTTCCCTGGATTATTAGTTGGTTGGAACTTGACAAACGAAAGTTTCTTCAAAGTAAAAGGCATTGATTATTTAAAACTTCGTGCTTCTTATGGGCAAATGGGTAATGACCAAGTTGCATTTGATAGAAATGGTAATGGTACGGTTGATGATGGTGAATTGCAAGAATATGCGTTCTTATCAACTTATGGTTTTGGACAATACCCTATTAATAGTCAGGTTGTTACAACATTGAGAGAAACAGTTTTAGCAAACCCTAATTTTACTTGGGAAAGAGCCACCAACTATAATATTGGTTTAGATGGAACGTTTTTTAATAGCAAACTTGATTTGACCTTGGAGTATTTCATTAATAGAAGAGACCAAATATTGATTCAAAAAACAGGTTCTACGCCTTCATCATCTGGTATCAATTCATTGTTGCCACCAGTAAATGCAGGAAAAGTTAATAACCGTGGCTTTGAATTTAATTTAGGTTACAATGGTAAAGCAACAAATGACCTTACTTTCAGAGCAGGAATCAATGGTGGTTATGCTAAAAATAAAGTTATCTTTATGGACGAAATCCCAGGAGCTCCATCTTACCAGTTACAAGAAGGAAAACCTATTCGCTCTTATTTAGTTTATAAATCAGATGGTGTATTTAAAGATGCTGCAGCAATTGATGCAAACAAAATTAACTATTCTGAAGTTACTAATAAGTTGATTCCCGGTGATATGAGATTTGTAGATCACAATGGTGATGGTAAAATCACAGGCGATGATAGAGTTAGATTAGACCAAAACGATACACCAACGTTCAACTTTGGAGCAACTCTTGATTTGAGATATAAAGGTTTTGACCTAAATGTTTTGTTTCAAGGTGCTACGGGTGCAGCAATTCGTATCCAAACAGAATCTGGTGATATTGGTAATTTCTTGAAATATTCTTATGACAATCGTTGGTCAATTGATAATCCAAGCAGCGAGCATCCTCGTTTGGCAAGTAGAGGCGATACCTATTTTACAGGTGGAAACTACGGAAATAACACTTATTATTTGTTTAGCAAAAATTATGTTCGTTTGAAAAACTTAGAATTAGGTTATAATTTACCGGCAGCTCTTGTTCAGAAAGCTCACTTAGGAAGTCTAAGAGTTTATGTAAATGGCTTGAATTTATTCACCATTGATAAAAACAAAGTATTTGACCCAGAGGCAACAGCTTCAAGTGGTGTTTATTACCCACAATCTCGTGTAATTAACACAGGTTTAACTTTAACATTCTAAAACAATTGTGCTAATGTGCTTGTTATAAGCAAATTACACTATTGAAAATAGATAAATTTTAAAAAATTAATTTATAAAAAAAATGAAAAATCTCAAAATAAAAGTAGGACTGATTGCTGCAGCAATGGCTTTTGCTTTATCATGCGACAAGGAGTTTTTGAATACCAAGCCACTTGATAAAATTTCAAGTACAGCTACTTGGTCTGATGGTCCGCTTGCCGAAGCATTTGTATTCAATGTTTATTCGTTTTTGGGTTATGGTGGTTTTGAAGAGCAAGCTCTTGCTGCCTATACCGACGAAGCGATGTTTACACACTCAGGTAGAAACATCAATACATTCACAGAAGGCTCGGAAAGTCCTACAAATATAGGCTGGCAAAGTGCTACCTACGAATGGGGAAATATGTATCTGGCTATCAGACAGGCAAATGTCGCTCTTGAAAATTTGCCAAAAGCAACTTTTACTGATGCAGCCTTGAAAGAAAAATTGACTGGAGAAGTCTATTTCTTGAGAGCATATTATTATCACCAATTGTTAAGATTTTATGGTGGTGTGCCATTGATTAGCAAATCTTATGGTTTAGATGAAGATTATACAGTTGCTCGTAGTTCTTATGATGATTGCGTGAAATTTATTGTAAGCGACCTCGACAATGCCATCAAATTATTGACTGGCAAAGGTACAACACCAGGAAGAACTTCAAGCGTAGCAGCAATGGCTTTAAAAGCTCGTGTTTTGCTTTATGCAGCAAGTGATTTGCATGATGGACCAACTGTAAAGCTTAAATCACCAACTTTGGGTGGTTATGCAAACTTAGACCTAATTGCTTATACTTCTGGCGACCGTGTTGCAAGATGGAATGCTGCAAAAGTAGCTGCAAAAGCAGTTTTGGATGCAACTTCAGGCTATAAATTAAACTTAACTGCTCCTGTTTCGGTAGAAGAAGGTAAGAATAATTATATATCAATTGCAATGGGTGGACAAAGTGGTATTGGTGATGCTTCGGCAGCTTCTGAACTAATTTTGCAACGTACGCATACTGCACTTTATGTAGCAGAAGATAACTGGCCTTTGGGTGGAATTCACTATGGTATCAATAATGGACCAAATGGCTACCACAACTGGGCAGGAAATACGCCAATTCAAAACTTAGTTGATGACTATGAAATGATGGACGGAACTAAATTCGATTGGAATAAGCCAGCACAAAAAGCAGCTCCTTTTGAGAACAGAGACCCACGTTTTTATGCAACTGTTTTGTATGACGGAGCTACTTGGAAGCCAAGACCTTCGGACGTAGCAGGTTTAGACCCTGTGAATCAAATACAAACAGGTTATTATGATGATGGTGCAGGTGGAAAAATCAATGGAATAGATACAAGAGAGTCAGCGATTGAAAACTGGAATGGTAGCCGTACGCACTATTATACGCGTAAATTCATTGACTCAAACCCTGCCATTGCCGACAATCAGTCATCGGCACAAGTGATTCCTTGGCCCTTCATCAGATATACTGAAATGGCGTTGAGCTATGCTGAAGCTGCCATCGAAACTGGCGACGAAGCAGCAGCTACATTGTGGATTAACCGAATCAGATTCCGTGCAGGTATGCCAGCAATTACTGATAAAGGTGCTGCTTTGAAAGCAAGATTGCAGAATGAAAGAAGAATTGAACTTGTATATGAAGAGCATCGTTATCATGATGCACGTCGTTGGATGGTTGCTCCTACAACTGTTGGAAGAGGCATTAAGACTATAAACGTTGATGCAAAACTTAAAGCAGGTGCAAAAGCTGCCAAAACTTATAAGTACGACAAAACAAATTATACTTATACTTATACAGTGCAGGATGATACATCAAACGAAACCCGTAAATGGAACGATAAAATGTATTATAGAGTATTAAGTAGAGATGAACTTCAACGTAATTCAAAATTAGTTCAGAATGCAGGGTATTGATTAGGTATGAAGTAAGATATATGATGTATTGAAAATTTACATATAACCTACATCATAGCTCATATATAATAAAAAAATCTATCTCTTTATTGAGGTAGATTTTTTTATTTTCAAGATTATTTTGGAAATAATTTCTTATTTTTAGGTTTCAAAAAAACATTTTTAGATATGGTATTTTTTTACATTTTATTTAACGATTTTAATCGTTTTTATGTAAAAATAAATAGTCCTTTGATTATTTTAGACACCTATTTCAATAGGTGCAAGTTGATAATTGCTTACTTTTCAATATTTCTTCTCCTTTTTTCCTGCCAAAAAAAACAAGAAATCACTGACCAAGATTTAGCAACAAAATGGGCAGAAATGACCCTTTTTATTACAAAAAATACCCCTTCAAATTCTCCAACATATTCATCAAGATGTCTTGGTTACATTGGTCTGACCATGTACGAATCTGTCGTGAATAGCGACTCAACTCATCAATCAATTGCCTCACAATTAGATGGACTTGACAGTCTTCCAAAGCCTCAAAAAGGTAAAAAATATGACTATAAATTAGCTCTCAATGCCGCACAAGCAACCATCTTGAAAAGTGTTTATAACCAAACTTCTGACCAAAATAAATTAAAAATTGATTCTTTGGAAAAATCAATTCAAGTGTATTTTTTTGAGAAAAACAATGATAAAGAATTGACTATCAGCTCAATAGCTTATGGAAAAGCAATCGCTTCAAGAATTTTTGATTGGTCAAAGACTGACGGTGGGCATCGAGCCTATTTGAAAAACTTTGATAAGAAAATGATTTACCCAACCAAACTTGGTTCGTGGAAACCACCTTTGTATGGACAATCATTTAGCCATTACCCACTCCACCCGCATTGGGGTGAAAACCGAACTTTTTTGGCAAAAAATCATCAAATTTCTGACCCAAAAATCATTCCTTATGATACACTTCCAAACTCTGCTTACTACAAACAATTTTTGGCAGTTTACCAGCAAGAAAAAACCTTAACCCAAGCACAAAAAGAAGCTGCAATTTGGTGGGGCGATGACCCCGATGAAACATTTACACCTCCTGGTCACTCTTATTATTTGGCAACTTTAGTTATCAAAAAAGCTAATCCAAATCTAATGAAATGTGCCGAAACTTACGCTAAAGTAGGTTTAGGTGTAGCCGATTCTTTTATTAATTGCTGGAAATGGAAGTACCAGTTTTTTACCGAAAGGCCAAATACATTTATCAATCAGCATATTGACCAAAGATGGGAGTCTTTTTGGCCCGACCCACCTTTTCCTGCATTTCCTTCTGGTCATGCGATTCAGGCAGGAGCAACGGCAACTATTTTGAGTGATTTATATGGTGAGAAGTTTTCATTTATAGACGATTCTCATGTAGGTAGAAAGCGTGATGAACTACGAAATGTTGATTTTAAAGCAAGAAATTTCACTTCTTTTTGGCAAGTTGCCGAAGAAACTGCCAATTCTCGCTTTTATGGAGGAATCCACGTACCGCAAGACAACGAAGCAGGTCTGGAAAAAGGCAAAGTCATTGCCGAAAATATTAATCAATTGAAATGGAAGAAATGAGAAACAGTATTAAAAGTAATTGTTGGTCGAAATTTGCAATTTCGACGTTTTTAACTGCCCATTTGCAGTCAACAAGGTGGTATTTAATGTTTTTTATAATAACTATTTCTTATATTTCCCAAGCCCAGACTCCTTTTAAAGATATTACACAAGTTGCAGGAATCAAGCATCAATTTGAGGTTTTTGAAGGCTTTTTGGGCGGTGGAGCTTGTGTTTTGGATATTAATAATGATGGTTTTCAAGATATTTTCCTCACTGGCGGAATGGCAGATGATGTACTTTATTTAAACAATAAAAATGGTACATTTACTGATATTTACACAAAATCGGGTCTGACTGGAACTAAGAATTTTGTAACACAAGGAGCTGTATCTGCTGACGTAAACCGTGATGGTTTCGTAGATTTTTACATTACAACAATTACATCAAAAGGTACAAAAAAGATTATTCCACGAGCAATAAATTTGCTTTATATCAATAACGGAAACAATACTTTTCGAGATGCAACTGCTGAATTTGGACTCGGAAAACTAAACTCATTTAGCACAGGAGCAAGTTTTGGAGACTTCAATGCCGATGGCTACCCCGACCTTTATGTAGGAAATTATTTCACCGAATACCCTGGCGATTTAAGCACCATCAACGACGCCATGATTGTAAGTGCCAACCAAATTACAGAAGGTTATTTACTTTTGAATGAAAAAGGTAAATCCTTCAAAAACGTCTATAATGATTATGGAATGAGCCACAAAGGTTTTGGTTTTGGTGGGGTTTTTACAGATTTCGACAATGATGGTGACCAAGATTTGTTTGTCAATCATGATTTTGGCTATAAACGCACGCCCGATTTACTTTATCAAAATAACTACCCATGGGCTTCTTTTGATGAAATTGGAAAAAAAATGGCAATGGATTTGAAAATCAATTCGATGGGTACGGCGGTAGGAGATTATGATAATGACGGTTGGATGGACTATTTCATAACCAATATTCGTTTCAATAAATTTATGGTCAATGGTGGAAAAGGCAAGCCTTTTGTTGAAAAATCACAGCCATTAGGTTTGAGTTTTATGTCGATTAGTTGGGGGGCAAATTTTGCCGATTTCGACCATGATGGCGACCTTGATTTGTTTGTAGCCAATGGTGATTTGAATCCAAATTGCACACCAATGAATGATAATTATTTTGAAAATATCGACGGGAAATTTATAGAAAATAGTCGAGAAAAAGGCGTTGGAGACTACGGCATTGGGCGTGGTTCAGTAGTTTTTGATTTAGAAAATGATGGTGATTTAGATATTTTGGTGGTCAATCAAAAGCCAGTTTTAGAAGGTTATCCAGTAGAATCGGTTACGCATTTGTTTAGGAATGATGCCACAAAAGGAAATTGGATAAAAATAAACTTGAAAGGCACAGAAGCCGAAACACATGGATTGGGTTCGAAAGTAGAAATAGTGATAAATGGCAAGCATCAAATTCGTGAAATTGATGGTGGCGGCTCAAGTCATTTATCTCAAAATGCCACTTACGCACACTTTGGTGTAGGAAACGCTACAAAAATAGACGAAATCATCATTCATTGGACTGGTGGAAATACACAGGTTTTACTCAACCAAAAAGTAAATCAAATGCTTACGATTATTGAAGAAAGGAGTCTAAATATTTTCTTAATTTTGGCTTGGGTTGTGGGTGTTTTATCTGTTTTTGGAAGTGGTTTTTGGTTTTTGAGAAAAAAAAATAGAATATTATGAAGTTAAAGCTTGCCTAATCATATAGATAGATGAATAATAAAGTCAAGGTTTTCTTTTTACTTTTGGGAACATTTCAATTGTTTAATAGTTGTTCAAAACAAACTGACGAGATAGCTCCACAAGCTACTCAGTCTTTTACTTTTTTTGATTTTAGAGTTGCTCAAAATCCTTCTTTAGCTCAAGATATTACTTGCGAAATAAAAGGAGATACTATTTTTGCAAGTACTTTTTCTGGTACAAATCTATCAGCATTGAAGCCCGCATTTACTGATGGGATAGAAGTAAATGTTGCAGGAAAAAACCAGAAAAGTGGTGAAAGTTCTCAGAATTTTAATTCTATTATTACATATTTTATCAAGGCTAATGATGGAATTTTGAAGAAATATTTTGTGAAATTTACGGATACAAATATCCCAGCCGTTTATATTTCAACCAATAATAAAGCCATTCAAAGCAAGACAACTTATATTCCGGCTTCGATGAAAATTAATGGAAATATTGCTGGTGATTTATTATTTGGTGGCGAAATAGAGATACGTGGCAGAGGGAATTCTACTTGGGATTTCCCCAAAAAACCTTACAAAATCAAGCTTAATAAGAAGTCAGGTTTACTCGGAATGAACGAAAGTAAACAATGGGTTTTGTTGGCAAATTATGCAGATAAAAGCCTGATTAGAAATGAAGTAGGCTTTGAAATTAGCCGCAGAGTTGGCTTGGCATTTACACCAGCAAGCCGATTTGTGGAAGTTATTTTGAATGGCTCATATCTTGGAAACTATCAATTGGTCGAACAAATTGATGTTGGCAAAACTAAAGTTGATATTACCGAACAAAATGCCACTACGGCAGATATTTCTGGAGGCTATTTGGTTGAAAGCGATGGTTTTGCAAATCGAGAACCCATTAATTTTTTTACGCCACGCAACATGGGAGTTTCGGTGCATCATCCTGAAAGTGATGAGATTACGCTGGCACAAAGAAATTATATCAAAAATCACTTCATAGCCTTTGAAAATAGCCTTGCTTTGAACGATTCTACTAATAATTATAAAAAGTATTTTGACATAGATTCGTACATTAATTACTATTTAGTCAATGAAATAATGGGTAATTCTGATGTATTTTGGAGTACGTATATGTATAAAAATAAAAACAATGATGTCATTTATACAGGCCCTGTTTGGGATTTTGATATTTCTGCAAATAATGACCAACGAATTGGCAATTCGGTAAATAAATTAATGCTTGATGCTGCCCATAATCCAAAACAATGGATAAATTTGTTGATGAAAGACAAAGTTTTTCGGAATAAAGTACGTAAGCGATGGAATGAAATCAACACAAATAAACTGCCACTTTCTTCATTTATTGATGCTTTAGCAAGCAAATTAGAGGTTTCACAAAAGAAAAATTTCATCAAATGGAATATTCTGAACGAGAAAGTATATCTTAACTTTCAGGTTTCTGGTACTTTTGGAGGTGAAGTAAATTACCTCAAAAATTATTTATCTAACAGAATTTCATGGCTAAATACCCAATTTAATAGTAGTCGTTTTGATTGAATTATGCAATTCTCTGAATAAAAAATACCATGTTTTCTTCTAAAAAACTCATTTTTTTACTTATGATTTTCTCAGTAAATGCTTTCAGTCAAACAACTGTTGTGCTTTTGGGAACAGGTACACCAAATCCAGATCCCGATAGATTTGGACCTTCGTTGGCTATTGTTGTCAATAATACGCCTTACATTGTTGATTGTGGACCAGGAGTTGTTCGTAGATGTGCAGCAGCTGAGAAAAAAGGCGTAAAAGGCTTGAATGTTTCGAACCTAAATCGCCTTTTTATTACCCATCTTCATTCTGACCATACTTCGGGACTTTCTGATTTTATTTTTACGCCTGCAGTAATGATTAGAAAAGAATCTTTGCAGGTTTTTGGTCCAAAAGGTACTGAAAATATGGTCAATCACATCATGAAAGCCTACGATGAAGACATCCATTTAAGGGTAGAAGGTTTAGAACATGGAGATGTAAATTCATATAAAATAAAAACCACAGAAATTTCGGAAGGCATAGTTTATAAAGATTCAAATGTAACTGTCAAAGCCTTCAAGGTCAATCATGGCTCGTGGAAAGAGGCATTTGGCTACCGTTTTGAAACAAAAGATAAAGTGATAGTCGTTTCTGGCGACTGCACTTACAGCGAAAACCTCATTGCCAATAGCAAAGATTGTGATATTTTAATTCACGAAGTCTATTCGCAAGACGGTTTTGAAAGTAGAACTCCCGAATGGAAAGCATATCATTCACAATTTCATACTTCTACAAAGCAATTGGCTACAATTGCCAATATCGTAAAACCAAAACTTTTGCTTTTGACACATCAATTACTTTGGACTTCTACGGAAGAAAAAATGGTGCAAGAAATCAAAAATGATTATAAAGGCAAAGTCATTTCGGGGCATGATTTGGATATTTTTGACAAATAACCAAACTTTTCCCTAACTTGCCAACAATATCCTATTCTTATGCAAAGACACCAACCAACAATCAAAGAAATAGCTCAAGAGTTGGGAATTTCCATCTCAACGGTGTCGAGGGCTTTGCAAAACAATCTTCGTATTGGCTTGCGAACAAGAGAAAAAGTTTGGGAAGTTGCCAAACGAATGCACTATGTGCCAAATCCTGCGGCATTATTATTGAAAAAAAACAAAACTTCTACCATCGGCGTTGTATTGCCTTATTTGCAAGAAGAGTTTTTTTCGATGGCTATTACCGGTATTGAAGACGTAGCTTTGGAAAAAGGTTATAATGTTGTGATGAGCCAATCTCGTGATAAATTTGAGCGTGAAGAAAAAGCCCTAAAGTCGTTTTTGAATAGTAGAGTTGATGGTGTAATTGCCTCGGTTGCTGCCGAAACAAATAATTATAACCATTTCAAAGAATTAGAAAATTACGGAACTCCTCTTGTGTTTTTTGACCGTGTACCACGAAATTTAGAAGCAAATAAGGTGCGTTGCAACATAACGGAAGGTGCTTTTGAAGCCGTAGAATTTTTAGTAAATAAAGGTGCTAAAAAAATAGCTTTGCTAAACGGACCTTCAACTTTTGAAGTTTCTGACGAGCGATTGAACGGCTATTTGATGGCAATTGAGAAGTTTAAGTTAGAAACTTCGCCAGTTTATATCAAATCTACCGACTTATCAAAAGAAGATGCAGTTGAGAAAATGATAGAATTACTTGCCCTGAAAGAGCCTCCAGAAGCGATTTTAACATTTAATGATTATTTGGCTCTTTATGCCATGCAGGTTTGTAAGCAAAAGGGCATTGTACCGAACAAGGATATTTTGTTTGTAAGTTTTGCCAATCTTCCCATGACTTTTTATTTAGACAATCCTCCACTTGCTTCAGTTGAGCAATTTGCTTACAATATGGGCTTAAAATCTGCCGAACTTTTGATAAATATCATCGAAAATCCATCAACCGAAATGCCACCTTACCAAGAAATTATTCTGGGAACAAAATTGGTGGTACATTAGTCAGTGAACAATCGGGCGACGTTCCGCTATCATTGAACAATTATTCACTCACTTGCTCAATCACTAATTCATTCATTGTATTATTGATTTCCTCAAACAAGGCAATTGGGGCTTCTTCTTTTTCTTTTACCTCAAAAAAACGTTCGTGGATGTCAAATGGTTGGTTTTCTTGAGTATTCTCACAAGCTACTTTTTTGTAAGTTCCATCTTCTTGTAATTCATAAGCATTGACATTATCACGTAAATTATAATCTAAAATATGAATAATTTGTCGCTTTACTTCATCATCAACCATTTCAAATATCGACTCAATTCTTTTGTCAAAACTCCTAACCATTATATCAGCACTGCCGCCAAACAGCCTCGGTTCATTATTATTATGGAAGTAAAAAATGCGAGCATGTTCCAAGAAAAGTCCTACAATTGAGCGTACAGTGATGTTTTCACTCAAACCTTTTCTGCCAGGACGAAGGCAACAAATTCCCCGAATAATCATTTTTATACGAACGCCCGCCTGCGATGCTTTATAAAGTTCGTCAATCACAAATTGGTCTTCAACCGAGTTGATTTTTATACAAATTCCACTTGGCAAACCAGCCTTTGCATTTTCGGCTTCGGCTCTTATCAATTCAATTAATTTGTTCCGCATATCACGTGGAGAAGTGATAAGGTGCTGATAGTCAGCGGGTTGCGAATGTCCAGTGATAACATTGAAGAACTCCGAAATATCTCTCGTATAGGCAGGATTAGTTGTAAGTAAACCAATATCGGTATAAAGTCTTGCTGTATCTTCGTTATAATTACCACTTGCCAAATGAGCATATTGAACAACTTTATTGCCTTCTTTTCGTACAATAAGCATTAGCTTAGTATGGGTTTTGTACCAACCAATGCCATAAATAACAAAGCAACCCGCCCTTTGTAATTTGTCGGCTTCTCTGATATTATTTTCTTCATCAAAACGAGCTTTTATTTCAAATAAAACCGACACGTGCTTGCCATTTTCGGCAGCTTTGAGCAAGGCTTGTGTTACACGAGATTTTTTTGCCAAACGATAAATTGTTAATTTGATAGCCAAAACATCAGGGTCTTCGGCAGCTTTTTCGATTAACTGCAAAACAGGCTCAAAATTATTATAAGGATGATGAAGCAACAGGTCTTTTTCACGAATTACTTCAAAAATATCTGCATTCTTATCTCGTAATCTTAATGGAGTAACAGGCGGATGAATAGTTGTGATGTCTTCTTGAAATTCAGGATGGCGAACGATTTGCCACAAACAAGTATAATCAATCAAACATTCATCAACAAAAATATTGTATTTATCAATTTCCCAACGTTTTTGAAGCATTGTAACCATCCACTCATTTGCATTCGGTTCGATTTCCATAAAAACGACTCTTCCTAAGCGACGACTTTTGATTTTTTGCTTAATTTCATCAACAAAATCAGCCTCAATATCGTCCGATTCTTCCAAAGTAAAATCACCATTTCGAACAATTCGAAAAAGATTTACTGACTGAATTTCCACATTTCGGTAAAGTTTTTTTATCTCATGTCGAACAATTTCTTCTATCGGTAAAAACAAAATTTCTTCGCCACGCTCAATCGTAAAAAAACGAGGAAGGTTACCTGGGATTTGTACAAAAGAAAGTTTTTTGTTTTCGCTATCTTCAGCAAAGAGCGTAGAACGATTGGCATCTGTTACAACTCCAAAAATCAAGGTTTTGGCAATAAGTACAGGAAATGCGTGCGTATGGTCAAAAAGCATAGGTGTAAGCATTGGATAAATCGTATTATCGAAATATTCAATTGAATCTCCTAACTCATTGATAGATAGGTCTTTAGCTTTAACTAATTTGAATTTGTATTCAGAAAAAAGTGGACTAAGTTCCTCTTTAAAGATACGGTCTTGTTCCTGCGAAAACTGCCGAACATTTAGCATCAATGCCTTGCGAAAAGGAATTTCACGAAGACCTGAATAGTCAATTCGTTCTTTATTAAAGTCGAGATAATTATAAAGGCTGCCGAGTCGAACCGTGAAAAACTCATCAAGATTTGAGGCAGTTATTGCCAAAAATTTTAGTCTTTCAAATAAATTTAGGTCTTTTTCACGGGTTTGGTCAAGCACACGTTCATTAAATTTGAGCCAACTCAAATCTCGACTCAAATAATTGGACTGCTCTATGCTATCGGCATAGCGATTTATTTTCGATTCTTGAATTTCACTTTTAGATTCCAAATTTTTTTGGGGTGTAACCAAGCCATTAAAAAACGAAAAAAGGCCACTTTTAGAGCCTTTATCAGTTGCGGTATTTATACTATTTTCTTCCATCACCTATTTACAAACTGTTAGCTTGCGAAGTAAGGTAATTTTGGGCAAAAAGGCAAGGAATTAATAATAATTTAACATTTTTTTGGAAGAATGTCTTTAGGAAAATTCTTTCGGCAAGCCAATTTCTAAGCATTTGATTAGGTTCTTTTACCTTTTTCTCTATATTTAAGGATGTTATTATTCAATAGCTTGGTCAATAATGACTTTACTTGCTTTTATTGATTTTTAACATCAGATTTGATTGTTTCCTGTTTAATTTTCCACAAATGCTCAATCACATACCATATAAGTAGTATCGCTATCAATTAAAGCACTTTTTTCGGTAAAAAGGGTTTGTATTTTCTTTGAAATTGTGATTTTTGAGATGTTGTTTGATGAGCAAATAAGTTTGAGAATTTCTATATTTTTACACAATTCGAGTGCTGTCAAGGCATTTTTTGACACATCTAAGTAGCGTAATTTTATATTTTTACTGACATCAATCGTAGCCAATTTATTACTATTACACCTCAATTCAGAAAGAATAATATTATTACTTAAATTAAGCATTGTTAATTGGTTATTTGAAATAGTCAAAATCGTTAGCCTCGGAGATGCCTCTACCGAGATGCTTGCAAGTAGATTATCGCTGGCATTGAGGGCATATAAAAGCGTGCTTTTGATGCTTAAATCCTGTAATTTATTATTGACACAATTCAATGTTGATAAATTCAAATTCATAGTCAAATCTAACTTTGTGAGTAGGTTTGATGAGCAATCAAACGATTCTAAAAAACTATTTTGACTTACATCAATGTCAGTTAGTTGATTCAAAGAACAATCTAAATAGCTAAGGTTTTTGAATGCTTCAATGCCTGCTAATGACTTGATTTGCAGATTTGGCACACTCAAAACTTTAATAGCCTCGGCATCTTGCCTCGTCATTTTTCCATTAACAATGCCATCTGTGTCTAATTTTTGGACAATTAGCTCTTTTTCAAAATTACTATCTTTCAAAATAATAATATTGGGGTCAATGGTGTCAATTTCTATTGCTCGTGAGCTACAAGCAAGTACAAAACCAAAAGGAATTAGACAGAAATAAAAATATTTTTTCATGTTCTTGATATTAATTGCAGCCATTTATCTTGGCTACAAATGTTGAACCATTATTTGGAGTAACTGTTAGCCCTGGAAGAAAAAGAATCGAAGTAGCGGCGTTTACCTCTACTGTAACTTTATTGGTACTAATAGGCTTTATTTTATTTGTCAATTTAGCCGACTCATTGTTGTTATATTGATAAACACCATTAGTAAAATCGTTGGTAGGGGACGTAAGAATCAATACCGAAGTCGCACATTTATAGATAATTAATTTAAGTTTTGTTGTATTCGATACATACTTAGCCGAATTTTGATAGGTATAACTCAAAGAAACCGTTCCCAAAAAATTTTGTATCGGTTTGAACCAAATAAGCCCTGTGCTATCCACCGAAAATATGCCATTTGAAGTTGTGAGGCTTTTTTGGATTCCTGCAAGATTTATATCAATATCAAATGTTGAATTATTGAATGTTCCTTTGGGTAAATCATTTGCTTTAATATTACACGCAATAGAATCTCTATATGGTAAAACGAGCGAGTCAGCGTTGGCAATAGGTAATAGATTTGTGTTATATCCATCTAATGAATAACGCCACATAGCACCTGTAAAGCCCGTTAGATTGTTTGAACCCATACCATATCCGCTAAAAAGATATGTGTGTGAGCCTGTTGTAAGATGATTGAGCGTATTGACAGAAGAGCCAGGTGTATTAATTGAATTTTCTAAGCCAAGTCCTGCTGAAACAGGTATTTCATTAACCAAATTATCGGGTTTGACAATTTCCCAGCTACCGTTTGAGGGGTTTATTCGCCAAATATCTCTCAAAAAGTCCCAATACCGCCTTAATCCACCACTCATATACAATTTATTATCATTACCCACCCAACAATAAGGAGCATTTCTTGAACCCGGATTTGTGGCAGTTTTTGGAGGATTAAAAGTATCATTTCCCGAAATGAGTGTCCATTTGGAAGTAGCAGGATTAAATTTCCAAAGGTCGCCAAATTCATCTGCCCCATGCGACTCAACATAGCCGCCAAATATCCAAATATTGCCTGTATTGTCTTTCCAATAGCCATAATCAGACCTTGCTCGAGGAAAATATTCAGTGCCTAAAGTATCTCCAGCGGCAGGATAAACACCGTTTGGGCAGTCTTTACAGTAAAAGCTATTTTTATTTCCACTTACAAAAGTCCATAGATTGGTAAGTGTATTATATTTCCATAAATCATTGTAGGAATAGTTATTTGCTCCGTCGATTGCTCCTCCATACATCCAAAAATTATTGCTTTCATCAAACCATGCCCTTGTACGATACCTCTCATGGGGTTTGTTTGCCGAAGTACCTTGATTTCCAAAATAAGTCCATTTCCTTTTCTTAGGATTGTACCTCCATAAGTCGGAGAGTGCCGAAATTTGATTAGTAACATTATTTTTATAAAGCCCACCAAAAAACCAAATATTTCCATTTTTATCAACTGCCGAAGCCATTCTATTTCTGCCTCCTGGGTTGGCTATTGAACTTTCTTTTCCAAGGGTGTCTTGCACCATTTGCCAGCCCAAATCAGAAATAAAAGCCCATTTTTGCTGAGATATGTCATAAATCCAAAAATCGGATGAAAATTCAAACTCCAATGAAGCTCCGCCATATACATAAATATCATTATTATTAGCGATTCCGCCAGCAGAATGTTCTCTAACAGAAGGCTTTATAGCACTTCCTAAAACCCAGGGCGTACCTCTAACACTTAATGGTGAGGGTAGGGGGCGAGGAGTAATCCAAATAGCATCACTTACCAAATATCCTGCGGTCCAAGTCCATTGATTTTGTGAAAAACAATTAAGAGCTATGAAATTTAGAATGATTAAGCAAAAGAAACTTTTAGTTTTGAGGTGCGAGGATATAGCAAAAGCTTTGCTTTTTAGGTACACAATTATTGTTGTTTGGAATGTTTATAAATATGGCACGTATCTTTACTAACGAAATTAAATAGGACAATTGTTTTCTTCACCTCATTTAATTTCAATATATAGTTACGAAAAATCAATGAAAAGCATGAGTTTTCTTATTTTCCGGTAGTATATTTTCATAAAAAGTGCTTTTTGAGTTAACTTCAGGACATAAATAGCTCTCGAAGATAATTATAGCAATAATCAATTATATATTTCCTATCAAGCAAAAATAGCTATCTTTACAGAAAATTATTTACTTTTTGCCATCGAATGAAACTACAAGTTGCTTGCCAGCTCGATTATAAAACCCAAGAAAACGTACCACTTATTTTGATGCTTCGCCCTCGTAGCGGCTCAGGACAATGGGTTATGAAAGAGGAATACTTGTTCAGTCCAAATGTACCAGTTACCGATTATATAGATTCATATAGTAATATTTGCCAACGATTGATTACTCCAGTTGGCGATTTTAGCATAAAAACTTCTGCAGTTGTAGAAACCACCGACCATATTGAAGTAGATTTTGAAGCTGAATTTGTGCCTGTCGAAAACCTTCCCAGCGAAATACTTATATACATTTTGCCAAGTCGCTATTGCGAATCTGATAAATTGGCAAATCTTGCATTCGAAATCGTAGGAGATTTGCCAATGGGATATGCCCAAGTTGATGCCATTCGGCAATGGGTAAAAGACAACATACTTTTTGAGTACGGGCATAGTAGCACTTCCACATCGGCTTATGATATTGTTCAAAATCGAAAAGGTGTTTGCCGAGATTTATCACATCTTTGCATTGCCCTATGCCGAAGCCTCAATATTCCTGCACGCATGGCGGTTGGCTATCTTCACGAACTAAAACCTATGGACTTACACGCTTGGTTTGAAGCATATCTCGGTGGGAAATGGTTTACTTTTGATGCAACTCAAACCGAACCCAAAGGCAACAGAGTTGTGTTGGCAAATGGTCGAGATGCCGCCGACGTAGCTTTGGCAACCCAGTTTGGCGATATGCAATTAGTAAGTATGTATGTGTCGGTTGAAGAAATTAAATAATTTTCGAGAATATTTAGTAAAAAAAATCGTTATAAAAGTGCTATATTTTTACTATCTTTGCACCCATGTTTTTAAAAATACCACAAATCGCATTGTTATTCGTTAGTATTCTGTTATTTTCTGCCTGTTCAAGCAAGTTTATGAAATTACAGAAGAAAGGTACGACCGAACAAAAATATTTTGCTGCCAACGATTATTATAAAAAAGGGGACTACTATAAAGCTGGGACACTTTTTGAAGAAATAATTCCATTATTGAAAGGCGATTCGCTTGCTGAAAATGCTCAGTTTTATAATGCCTACTCGCAATTTCAGCAAAAACAATATAGCATGAGTGCTTATTTGTTCAAGAGTTTTTATGCAACTTATGCCAATAGCCCCTTGGCTGAAGAAGCATTTTATATGTATGCGTTTTCGATGTTTAAAGATTCTCCGAATTTTGACCTTGACCAAACAAGTACATTGACAGCTATCGAATCGTTGCAAACTTTCATAAATTCTTATCCTGATAGTAAATATGCTGAAAGTTGTAGCCAAAATTTGAAAGATTTAAGACATCGTTTGGAAGAAAAAGCTTACGAAAAAGCAAAATTATATTACAAAACGAGTGGTGTTACGATAGCCAATTTCAAAGCGGCAGTTGTAGCAATTGATAATTTTCAAAGAGATTTTCCAGATTCTGAATACATCGAAGAATTATCTTTCTTGAAAGTGCAGTCGCAGTTTGAATTGGCAGAAGTAAGTTATGAAAACAAGCAGCGAGAAAGATATACCGATGCTTTGAAATTCTATGAAAGTTTTATTGATGCTTTTCCAAAAAGTAAGTATCTCAAGCAATCAGAAAAGATTTATGATGGGGCAAACAAAGGACTTGAAAAAGTAGCGAAATTTGAGCAAGAAGTAAAAGAATTTAAGGCAAAAGAGGCAGCAAGAGTAGCAAAGGAGAAAGAAGATGCCGTGAAAGAGAAAGCTAAAAAAGAAGAAAAAGTAGGCAAAAATACTCCTTAATTGTGGAGGTTTTTTACAAGAAAATATTATTTTTACATCAAAAACAAGACCCTTTGAAATGTGGGGTTGATTCAAAATTATGGCAGTAAATCCTTCAATTGTTTCGAGAGATTTAGATAAACTTGCAGCTAAAACAGGTAATATCTATGAGTCAGTATATATTGCATCGCAACGTGCAAGACAAATTGCAGTTAAAACCAAAGAAGAATTAACTCAGAAATTGGGTGAATTTGCTTCAAATATTGACAATTTGGAAGAGATTTTTGAGAATCGTGAGCAAATCGAAATCTCGAAATTTTATGAGCGTCAGCCAAAACCAACTTCGGTAGCTTTGGAAGAATTCATCGAAGACAAAGTAGAATATCGTTGGAAAGACGCTGAGTAAAAAACAGTTGTTCTATAAGAAATAATTAGCGGTTAGAGAAATCTGACTGCTTTTTTGGTTTTCAGCAAAACTTAAAAAGGTAAATCAACGGCAATATTCAAAATCAAGTTTTCTTTTCGCCACGATTTAGTAAAAGGGTCAATTTTATTCAGAACCCATCGTTCGTGTTCGGGCAACCAAGGCTTGCGAAAAGGTGCTGCAAGGTCGAGGCGAAGTTTGAAATAAGTAAAATCTAAACGTAGCCCAATGCCTCCACCAACGGCAATTTGTTTGTAAAAATCTTTCTTGAAAACACCTTCTTCAGGATAAAAAGAATCTTCATTATATTTTGCCGACCAAATATTTCCCGCATCAACAAAAGCTGCAAGATTTATTAACTGAGTAACTTTTATGCGTAATTCGGTGTTCATTTCTAATTTAATATCGCCATAAGCATTGATGAAAATTGCGGTTGAATCTCCCCTAATATTATAGCTGCCGGGTCCAAGCGACCTTGCTCTAAAAGCCCTTATGCTATTGCTGCCGCCTACAAAATATTGCTTTAATTGATAAGGCAAGCTTTTCGAATTTCCATAAGGCAAACCGTAACCTAATATCATTCTATTAGCCAAGCGAATTCTTGAAGTAAAATCATAATAATACCTCATTTCAGCATCAAAACGAGCATATTGTTCAAAATTTAAATTCAATAATTGCTTAACATTATCTTTTGTTTTTTTTGTTAAAATCCCTGCAATATTTCCTGCTATATCTACACCTGTATTGAGATAAAAGTAATTTCTCGGACTAAGTTTTGGTGTATAAATAATATTGTACTGTCCTCCTAAGATTAATCGAGTTTCTAAGATTTGAAAATAGCGTAGCAAATCTTGAATATTACCAGCACCTACACTTCTATCAATTTTATCGGTAAATTCTTGACTAATATTTTTGGGTTTAATCAAATTAATTGACAGTGGCGTGAGGTTATGTTCAAATTTTGCATTTTTTCGCCAATTATAACTCAGCGAGCTTCTCAAAGAAGTTATTGTATATTGTCTGTATTTATAGTAGGTACTATCTTCCCTCTGACCAACACCATTTTGAATCAAACGCTCATAACCAATATTAATAGTAGTTTTTGGCGATGCTTGATTTCGACCAGAATTTATTTTATAAAAAGGTAAAATAAATCTCGGAAAAGAAAGGTCAGCATCTCCAGCAATGCGATAATAGCTATTGACATTATTATTTATTTGTCCGCCCAACTGAAAATCAAAACCTGTATTAATTCCTAATTTCAAGATTTCTGCCCCTCTAAAAATATTTATATTCGACCAATTTACGCCCAGAAGCGTTCCTGCAAGGTTATTTGAGCGAGTAAGTGCATTGAGCTCTGCTTGAAAAGACTTGTTTTTGAGTGTAGAAAGGTCATAAACTACATTAATAAATGCAGAATCGGAACGATTGACCAACTCAAAACGATTCTTGACAAACTTAAAATTTCGTAAATTTATCAAGCGTGATAAAGAGGTATTATGTACTCGGCTACTATAAAAATCATTTTTTCTGAAACTAATTGCCTCATCGAAAACCTTTTGTTTATAAGCTCGTTTTGGGTCAAAAACTTTAAAATTATTCCTTGTCCGAATGGAGCCACGAGTGCTATCTTGGGTATCAACATAAATCAAAACATCCTTTATTCGATATTGTTTGAGCGAGGTTTGTAGAATATTTGGCTTTAATTCGAGATATAAATTTACTTTTTGCGAATTTTGGTTAGAATCAATTTTTATAAGCAAAAAATCAGGTCTGAAAAAGTAAAAACCTTTCAATTTCAATGCCTCGTCTATGCGTTCTCTTTCGAGTTTTATATTATCAAATCGGTAAGGTTTATCTATTAATAGCAAAGAATTTTCTTTGGTTTGCTGAATCATTTGTTCTAAAACCGAGCTGTCTTTTTTTATAAATTGCACACTATTAATGCTATAACGAGGCATAACATTAGCTACATAAATAGCCTGAGATTTTTTTCCATTAATAATTAATTCGCCCGAAGCTGTTGAGCGAAAATAGCCTTCATTATTCAAAAAATTGCTAATAATTTCGGTATTTGTATTAACCGCCCGCTTGCTGGCAAGTACGGGTACTTCTCCAAATTTCTCTCTAAACCAACGGCGTGGACTTTTCTTTTTTTTCGGCTCGCCCAAAACATAGTACAACCAAACCTTATAAGGGAAACCCAAAAGTGTGCTATTGGGCAAAGGTCGAATGATGCTAACTAATTGATTATCAAGGGTTTTAATCTCTTTTTTAGTTAAACTCGAATCGGCATTGACAGTAATTTTCGCTCCAGTATAAAGGCTTTCACCTTGAGGAATATGCTTACTGATGGAGCAGGAGGTGAGGAGGAGAAGCCCCAACAGCCCCACCCCGACCCTCCCCAATGGGGAGGGAGAAAAAAAGACTTTTATTACTTTGAGTAAAAGCCCTCCCCATCGGGGAGGGCTGGGTGGGGCTTTTTTCATTTTTTCTTCTTAAATAATTCCTTAAACTCTTCATAATCAACCGTAACGGAGAACGCTACGCCTGTTTCTACTACAAAACCATCAAGAATCGCTTGATATTGGTTTTTGCGATAGGCAGAAAACAAATATCTACCATCTTTGCTGAGGTTATAATTGAGTGAAATATTATCTACAATTTCATTTGAACTGGCAGTACCTGTGGTGTTTTCTAACTGAAAATTTCGTCCGACGGCAATTTTTAGTCGGTCATTCAAAAATGCTTTTGTTAGTCCAAGATTCAAATCTGTTTTTGCTTTATTGCCAGCATCGGTACTCACCGAAGTCGAATTGAGGTTAAAATCAAGTTTTATGCCTTTAATTAAGTCGCCAGCCAAAAAATTTAGTTGGTCGGATAATAACTTACTTACACTTTTTCGGGCAATAGCTTCAGGATTTATTCCTGCTAAAAAGTCCGTTGATTGTCCAGTCGAAAACTTGTTGGTAGCCAATAAAAAAAAGATTTGTTTGTTCATTTCAACCTCATTTTCTTTGAGTTCTTCTAAATAACCTCCCCTTTTTATTTCGTCAGCATATTCTTTTGAATAATTAAAACCAAAAGAAATGCTTGGATTTAATAGATTTCCAGACATTATTAATAATACTTCTAAGGGGATTTTGCCTAATGTTTCAGATTTTGGCACTTCTGCCGAAGTTTGATAAACCGCCGTTATATCGACTTGGGCTTGCATTGGGTCTCCTGTCCAGAGAAGTGTGCTGCCTTTTTGAATAGCAAATTGTTTTTTCAAAAATGGCAAGGTCAAATCGTAACTTCCCGAGGAAAGATTATATTGCCCCAAAACATACGACTGTCCGCTTGGCGTAATGCCCGTGTTGAGTTGAGCGTTACCTTTTACCTTAATATTGTCGCCATTGAGTTCATCAACAACGATTGTGAGTTGAGATTTGTCATCAACTTCGACATTTAGCGAAATTTCTTCGGCAAAATCAAACATATTATTAAGCTCCGAAGAATCAATTTCAGAAACATTATCGGTATTTGGATTTTTGAGATTTACAAACTTAATAATCCCTTCGGTATCGGCTTTGTCAATTTCACGGTCGGGCAGCAAAACCGTTATATCACTGCCATTTTTTACTTTCACATTGCCTTCAATAGCGGGTTTTGTGCCTATTCCTTTTACACTCAAATTGGCATCAATAAAACCTTTTCCATAGAAAAAATCATTGTCTTTTCTACTGCCATTAAGCACCATAAAATCTTTGGTGTCGATGTCGAGTTTATAACTATAATTTGGAAGATTTTGTAGAGAAAGACTGCCATTTACTAATAAATTCTGCCCCAGCGTATCTGCAATGATGAATTTGTCGAAAGAAATAATACTATTTTTAAAGATAAAACTTTGATTTTGGATTCGATAATTTGCTCCTAATTGAGCCAAACTAAATGAAACTGTATCGAATTTTATCTCGCCATCAATGATAGGTTTGCTTGGTTCTCCTTTCAAAATCAGGTTGCCATTCAGATTTCCTCTGGCATTTTTTAAAGTTCCAAAACTAAAAGCCTCGACTGTTTTTGCTCCAATATTTTTTATATTTATTTTGAAATCAAGCGGCTTTTTTTGGTTCAAAAGATATTTTCCATCTAAACGAATATCATTATTACTACTCAAAATCGTAGCCAAAACATTGATTTTGTCTTTACTTTCGTTGGTTGCATTGAGTTTCAAATCTCCAATCGGAATTTGTGTTAAATAAAAGTTTTTGATAATCAAATCACCTATAAATTCAAGATTTGTCATGTAATTACTTAGTTGAAATTTGCCGTTGAGTGTACCACTCGCAAGGGTTGAATCTTGCATTGCCAACACCACAAAAGGCTTAATTGCAAGGCTATCAATCTGAATTTGCAATGGCGAGTTTGGTTCGGAAGTTTTGCTGTTAATTACCAATCTTTGCTTACCTTGGTTTAAAGTTAAGTTATTGATTATCAATCCTTTAGAGCTGTATTCCGCGAAGCCAGTAGAGTCAGATTGCCATGCTCCGTAGTCAATTAGTGTGCCGTTTTTACTAAAATTTATTCTTAATTTGTCCTCAATCGAACGAAGATTTCCAGCCAACCCATAACGATTAATATTGAGCGAATCTTTGATTATTAAACCAAAAGAAAGGACATTATTCTCGATTTCTCCACTTACAAAAGTCCGTCTGACTCGAAAATCATCATAAAGTATTTGACCAATATTTCCTGCATATACGGCTTTATTATTTGCACCAAAAACCTTAAAACGAGCATTGCGAATACTCGATGTATCATATTCAATATATGGTACAAAAAAAGTTGCTTTCAAGGTTGTATCCCCCTCACTTTTGAGCTTTGCACTAATCTTGACGGTATCTAATTTAGTGATTTCGGGAACAAAACTTTGAATACTTGGATGGTTTGTGAGCTTTGCTTCAATGCTCAAATTATAAGGATTTTTAACAGGCGTATATGGAAATGCAGGCAAAGCGAAATATTTATTTATTTCAGTGAAAACAATATCGGCAACTTGCGTATAATTAAAATTTCCATTGATTTGAGCATTCAAAAAAGGAGATTTTAGCATAATATCACGCTCATTATTAGTATTTTTTATTTCCAAATTGATGCTATCTAATGGAATAGAACGACCGCCATTATTCAAAATCGCTTTATTAATTATTATTTTACCAATAGGGTTTTCGGGATTTGTTGAAGTCATATTGAGCTGAATATCACCTTTTAGACTAAGGTTTTCAGCATATAAATTCAGTTTTTTCAAGTCCAATTCATCTATGGAAACATCGGCTATGATGGCTGGATATTCTTCTGCCAAATTTACTTGAGCGACAATTTTTACCTTTGCATTTTCATCATTTACTGAACCTATAAAATCGGCAATTTGGTCATTTATAGTGCCATTTATGGCCAAATTATTATATTCATAGCCTTTTATTACAGCTTTTTGTGCATTGCCATCAACACTTGCTTGCATCGTTTTGGTGTCAAAACCTATGCCTTTTAGGGTTGCATTAAGACTCAGTTTTCCAACGGTTTCTGGTTGTTTTGTGAACTTGCCAAGGTCAAAATCATGGAAAGTAACTCGTCCATCGTACGTTTGATTTTTGTCGGAAGTTATATTTTTTAAATTACCTTTGAATGAAGCCCCACCAAAATCAGAATCTAAGGAAGCATCTAAAATCAAATCTTTCAGTGAGCCTTTGATAGAACCTTCAACGCTCAAAAATTCGGGAATCTCAATACTTTTCGGAATTGCACTATCACCAGCCATTGCCAAAATATCTCTTTTTGTCAAACTCAGCTTGCCAATATTCAAATCAAAGGCTATTTTTTCTGTATTTGGTAAGCCCCGAATTCGACCATTGACTTGCAAATGTGTTTCTCCAAAACCATCAACCATTAGTTTCGAAACAAGCAAGTTATTAATAGTTCCACTCAAGATTCCGTCGGCTTTTATAATGTCATTTTCTCGCCCTTTAAAACTTGGATTTTGTGATAAATCTGGTGCCAAAATAAGCAAATCTTTTACAGCTAATTGGCTCTTTTTTAGATTGAGTTTTAGACCAATATTTCCTAAGTTTTTAGTAAAATCTTCGATGGAATTATATTGCAATAAAAGCTCATCTTGCAGAATAGTACTTGGTGTTTTTACGAGTAGTTTTTTTAGACTAATTTGCTTGTCCGTATAACTAAAATCAGTGCTAATATTTTGGATATTTAGCCCACTTTTTTCAATAAAAGTAGCTTTATTTAATTGCCCAGAAATGAGATTAGGACTGAAGAAGAAGTTGGTTAAATTTAGTCCGAAATTTTTAAGTGAAAGGTGTGATGCATCTAAGCCTTTTGCTTGGGCAACATTATTGAAATCATCATATCGAATACCATTATTTTTTACTTCCATTTTCCCAACATTCACAACCCAATTATTTGGCTTAGAGTCAATATTGTTTGTTTTTTTTGGAATTTTGGCAATTTCTAAGAAAGTTTCGGTGTTTTCAAGCAAAATATTTTTTAAGTTTACTTGTTGCCTTTCTAAATAAAATCCTTGTCCTTCAGCTTCAAACTTGCCGAGTTTTACTTTGTTTTTTATGCCATCTTCTGCACTTTCAAACGACCAGTTTATATTGGCTAATTGCAATTTTTTAAGGTAGAAATCAAGTGTATCAGAAGGGTTTTTACTAACATTTTCTACATTTGTTGAGGTTCGTAAAGGCTTATAAAGATTTAACGAAACCGTGCCATTATTACCTTTGATTTTGGCAAAATGATACTGTGATTTATAGAAATTAAATTTATCAAATTCGGTTTCTAAAAAACTCAAATTTGCATCTGCATCAGTACCCAAAAGAACATCATTGTAAGAAATATTTACCTTAGAAAGTTTAATGTTTTTTAAGCCAATTTCAAAGGGAGTTGAAGGCGTAGATGTTGTGTCTTTTGGAGAATCAAAAGCCAGTAAAATAAAGTTGAAATTATAGGTTGTGTCGGGAAGTTTTCGGTTGATTTTTAGTCGAATATTTTCTAATTCAACTTGGTTGATAGACGCTTTATTTTGCAATAAAGCTAACATATCAACATCAATATAAAGCTTTTTTCCTGCAATAAGCGTATCTTGTTGAAGGTCTTGGATATACACATTTTCAAACGAAATCCAGTCAGGAATATGAAACCTGACTTTTTCAATCTCGATTTTGGTTTTCAGCTTTGTACGTAAGTAGGAAACAACCTGTTTTGTCAGGAAATCTTGCCCAGTGGAAGATTCTAAAAAGATAAAAGTTCCTCCAAGTAGCAATGAAATTCCGAGCAATAGCCAGCCTGATATGCGGAAAAGTCGTTTCATGGATATAAATTTATACTAAATATACGTATATTTAACGAAATAAGTAAAAACTTAGCGTTTTGTTTTTGATTTTTATTATGAAATGTTACAATTTTGCGAAATATTGAGGTTTTTAATAGACAATTGATAATAACATTTTTTTTTGCCAGTTCACTCATTCTAATAGTCACATTTACTCATTGATTCAAATTGAGCCTAAAAAACAAAAAAATATTACTCGGAGTTTCGGGAAGCATCGCAGCTTATAAGTCGGCTTTGCTGGTGAGGTTGTTGGTAAAAGAAGGTGCAGATGTAAAAATCATTATGACCAATGCTGCCAAAGATTTTATAACTCCGCTTACACTTTCTACCCTTTCTAAAAACCCTGTTTTATCCTCTTTTACAAATGGTGAAAATGGTAATTGGAACAACCACGTAGAGCTTGGATTGTGGGCAGATGCCATGATTATTGCTCCAGCTTCGGCAAATACGCTTGCCAAATGTGCTAACGGAATTGCTGATAACCTGCTGATAGCCAGTTATTTATCTGCAAAATGTTCTGTTTTTTTTGCTCCTGCAATGGACTTGGATATGTATGTGCATCCAAGTACGGTTGAGAATTTGAGAAAGCTGAAATCGTATGGAAATGAAATAATTAATGCTGAATTTGGCGAACTTGCAAGTGGTTTAGTAGGGGAGGGGAGGCTTGCCGAACCAGAGCAAATCGTGCATCAATTGACGAAATATTTCTCGAAAAATGAAGCTTTTAATGGCAAAAAAGTTTTGATTACTGCGGGCCCAACGCAAGAGCCGATAGACCCAGTGAGGTTTATTAGTAATCATTCGTCGGGCAAAATGGGGTTTGCTATTGCTGAAGCTTTTGAGATGGCAGGGGCAGAAGTTACGCTTGTGAGTGGACCAGTTTCGATACCTTTTCCAAAAAATGTAAGGGTCGAAAAAGTGCAATCTGCACAGCAAATGTTTGAAGCTACGGCAAAATATTTTGCCAAAAGTGATATTGTAATTTTGTCGGCAGCTGTTGCCGATTATACGCCTCTGCATGTAGCTGACAAGAAAATCAAGAAAAAAGAAGACGTTTTTTCTATCGAAATGACCAAAACGACCGACATTGCTGCAACTTTGGGCAAAGAGAAAAAAACTGGACAAATTATTGTAGGTTTTGCGTTAGAAACCGACAATGAGTTTGAAAATGCCAAAGGAAAACTCGAACGCAAAAATTTTGACTTCATTGTTTTGAATTCTTTACAAGATAGTGGGGCGGGTTTTCGTTATGATACAAACAAAATAAAAATTATTGACCGTTCAGGTAAAGTTTATGATTTTGACCTGAAAACAAAAACAGCAGTTGCACAAGATATTTTGGCAACAATTATTAAACATTTATGAAAAAACTTATCTTTCGGGCTGCGTTCTGCTTACTATTGATTGCTCAAAGTTCATTCTTAAAAGCACAGGAATTGAACTGTAATGTAACAATTGTGGCAGACCAAATAAATGCCCAGCAAGTTGCCGACAAGCAAGTTTTTGTGGATATGAAAACTTCTATCAGCGATTTTATGAATAATAAACGCTGGACAAATGATATTTATAACCAAGAAGAACGCATCAAATGTAATTTGATTATCACTCTTTTGAAATCTCCACAGCAAAATGTTTTTCAAGGAAATGCTCAGTTTCAGATTATCCGACCTGTTTTTAATAGCACTTACGAAACTGTTATTTTGACTTATGTTGATAGGTTTTTTAATGTTTCATTTACGCCAGATGACCGTCAAATGGTTTTTAATGAACAAGCATTTTCTAATAATTTGACTTCGATTTTGGGTTTTTATTCATTAATTGCTCTAACGACCGACTATGATTCTTTTGGAAAAACAGGTGGAAGTCAGTATTTACAAAGGGCGTACAATATTGCCAATTTAGCTTCGAGTTCGGGGCAATCAGGTTGGGAGCAAAGTGGCGGCGACCAACGAAATCGTTATTGGTTAGTCGAAAATCTCCAAAATCAACAATTATTACCTTTCCGTGAAGGACTTTATACTTATCATCGTTTGGTTTTAGATAATTTTATAACTGACCCTGTTGGAGGAAGAAAACAAGTGATGGATTTGCTCAATTCGATAAAAGCTATGCAGCAATTACGTACGAATTCGGTTCTTTTGAATAGTTTTATGAATGCCAAAAATCAAGAAATGGTCAATATTTTTTCGGAAGCAACAAAAGATGAAAAACAAAAAGCCTTCCAATTATTATCGGTCATTGACCCTTCAAAAACTGAGCTTTATCGGAAATTGGTGAAGTAAGCACAATGACGAATTTAGAATGTAGAATGACGAATATTTTTTTCTAAAATCAGGCAAACTTACAACTTTCTTGGCTATACATTTGCTATTCAACATTCGTCATTCAACATTCGTCATTCAACATTCGTCATTCAACATTCGTAATTAATTTCAATACCCCCATTTTTTCATAATTGCCAAATCTTCTTTCATTGCATCGAGTGGAGCTTTTCCTTGATAGGATTCTTGTTCGATGATGAAATATTTAGTGCCACCTGATTTTCTGCCTATATCAATTACCTCTTTTGTTCCGATAACTCCAACACCCAAAATCGAACTTTCCCAACCACCGTGTTCTTTTTCGCTTTTGATTTCGTCTTTTACGTGCATCAATTCAAATCTTCCAGGATATTGGGCAAGCAAATCCAAGGCTCTGCCACCGCCACCGTACATATTACCAATATCCAACTGTTGAGCAACAAGTTTTGGGTCGGTATTTTGCATGATAATGTCATAAACCCTAACACTACTAAGTTTTAAGCTAAATTCAAAATCGTGGTTGTGATAGCCAAATTTCATTCCTGACTTTTGACAAAGTTCGCCCGATTTATTGAAAACGTCCATAAAATGCTTCAATTGGTCAAAATCTTTACGCATACTAATGTCTAAGGAAGGACTAATGACATATTTTTGTCCACAAATGGCTGCATCTTCGACGGTTTGTTTCCAAGCATCAGTAAAATCTTTGGTGGTTTCGTCCCAATGTTTGCTACTCATTACTGTATGTCCACTTGGCATTTTTAGCCCTAAATCATCTAATATTTTACGGAATTCTTTGGCAGAATAGCCATAAAACTTACGGTTATTATAGCTGGCATGCTCAACGTCAGTAAAACCCATTTCGGCTAATTTTTTCAAATTGCCAAGGGGGTCTATTTTCATGTCATCTCTGATAGAGTACAGTTGAATGCCAACGATACCTTTTTTCTTTTTTGCAGCCAATAATTCGCTCGAAAAAGCAGCAGTACCAGCCAATGCTAAAGCACTTTTTTGCAGAAAATCTCTTCTTTTCATAGTAATTGTTATAGTTTTTGAACGATGGTTGATTGAACTTGTTTAATCTTCCCCTTTCGCCCCAAAAAGTTTCTTGTTTTAAGGACTCTTCATTAAATTTTTTCAATGTAGCAAATACTATATTTCAAAAATTTTATTCGATTTCTTCAAAAAGAATTCATTTTTGAACAGAAACGAAAAGTTTAAACAGGTTCATTGTAAATGTACGAATTTTACAAATATTGTGAAACAGAAATTTTTAATAATTCCACTAATTCTTCATCCATGAAATGATAATCGTCAGGAATATCCAAAATAATAACTTCTTTGTCTTCAATGGTAGTTGCAAACCTTTCTTGAAGTCTTTGTTTATGTTTTTTTTCCATTACAAAGATTAAATCTGCCCAATTGATTAACTTTTCGGTAATTTTTATACGTGCCGAAGGCTCAGTTCCTGCCGATTGAACTTGGTGTTCCGGATTATTTTTATAAATAGCTTCTGCCGTTGGGCTTCTCCATTGGTTTCTGCTGCACACAAATAGTATGTTCATTATTAAGCTAAATTTTAGGGTAAAAATTTACACAGCATTAAAATTTGCTACATAAATTATTTAGAGGAAAAAAAATGTAATCTGAAAGCCGTTTTGTGTAGCTTTGTGATAATTATTTGTTTCAAAATAAAACAAATAATTTATTTTTTTTTCAAAATTTCCCCTCAAAGCTAATGTTTAAAAGTTTTTCTACAATTTTATTTGTAACATTTTTTTGTTTTGAATTATTTGCCCAATCAAATCAAAAAACACCTGTCCAGACTATTCGTGGACGAGTGATTGATGCAAGTACTGAAATTTCGATTGTTGGTGTTGCCATAACTTTGAAAAATACAAAACAAGGTGTTCAAACTGATTCAGATGGAAACTTTCGTCTTGAAAAAATACCAGTTGGAAGACACGAGCTTCAAATCACTTCGGTAGGCTATGAAAGTCAAGATATTACAGAATTACTGCTCGAATCAGGTAAAGAATTAATTATAGAAATCAGACTTCGTGAAACTGTTAATCAACTTGCAGAGGCGGTAGTGAAAGCTCCGTCGGCAAATCTTTCGGGAGCAGTAACAAGTATTCATACCATTACAACCGAACAGATATTTCGTTTTCCCGGTACTAATCTCGACCCTGCTCGTTTGGCAACCACTTATGCGGGTGTTGCAAACTCCAACGACCAAGCCAATGGAATGGTTATCAGGGGAAATTCTCCGAACAGTATGCAGTGGCGTTTGGAAGGTGTTGAGGTAGTAAATCCTAACCATTTGAGCAACGCAGGCACTTTTAGCGATAAAGCTACGCAAAATTCAGGTGGTGTAAATATCCTTTCTGCACAATTATTGGGCAATATGAATTTCTTGACAGGTGCTTTTCCTGCCGAATATGGCAATGCACTTTCAGGAGTAATGGACATGAGGTTACGAAAAGGAAATAACCAAAAACATGAATTTACTGCCCAAGTTGGACTAATTGGAATTGATGTAGCTGCCGAAGGACCTTTATCCAAAAACTCGTCGGCATCTTATTTGGTCAATTATCGCTATTCGTTTACAGGCTTGTTGGGTTTGATAGGCGTAACTTTTGGTGGTGAAAGCATCACTTTTCAAGATTTATCTTTTAACCTGACTTTTCCAACTAAAAAAGCTGGAAATTTTACGGTTTTCGGAATGGGTGGTTTGAGTAGTAATATTTATGAAGGTTTGCGAGATACCACGCTTTGGAAAGTTCAAAAAAATGGTTTTGATATAAATTATAAAAACAAAATGGGTACAATTGGTCTTACGCACAATGTAAATTTGGGTGAAAAAACGCTTTGGCGGACTGTTGTGGCAGCATCGGGCTTGGAAAGTGGAAGAGATGCCTTTGTGTTGAATAAGAAAACATTTCAAAGATTTCAAACCCAAATAGATTCAACAATCAGAAGAAAAATTTCTTTTTCTACCAGTTTGATTTATAAATTTAATGCCCAAAATAACATTAAAGTAGGCGTTTTTGTTACGCTTCAATATGACCAACTTTTTTCCTATGTATTTGATAAAAAATCAAGTGGTCATGCCAAAGGTTTGATAGTGCAGCCTTATGCAAATTGGCAGTTTTCGCCAACGCCAAAACTCACCGCAAATGTTGGACTTCATTACCTTAATTATACTTTCAATAAAACAGCCTCGCTTGAACCAAGAGTTTCGGCTAACTACCAACTGTCTGATAATCAGTCAATTAGCCTTGCTTATGGCTTGCATAGTCAGTTGCAACCAGCTCAACTTTATTTTGCCCAAAACACTTTTGGGTTTATAGGAAATGCCTATCTTGGCTTTACAAAAGCTCAACATTATGTATTGAGCCATCAATATAGGCTAAAAAATGGTTCATATTTTAAGACAGAATTGTTTTACCAAAAAATATTTAATATTCCAACTGACCCATTAAATCCAACATTTTCTGCCGTCAATTTAGTTGAAGATTTTAATAATAATCTGTTGCAAAATAATGGTAAAGGCGAAAATTATGGAGTCGAAATTACTTATCAAAAATACCTAACTAATGGCTTTTATACACTTGCCAATGCAACAATTTATAACGCAACTTATACAGGAACTGATGGAGTAAAACGAAACAGCAGGTATAATGGCAAGCATATTTTTAACGTTACAGTAGGAAAAGAGTGGGAACAAAGCAAAAATCGTTTGCTTGGGACAAGCCTAAGAGTGGTTTGGTTGGGTGGTTTTTATGAACGAGCTATCAACGCTCAGGCCTCAATTGACAATAAACGCTTAATTTATAGCAGTTCTGAGGCATTTACGGTAAAGCAACCCGACTATTTCAGACCAGATTTTCGTATATATTTAAAAAAGTCAAAGCAAAAATATTCAAGAACTCTTGCTTTGGATATTCAGAATGTGGCGGGCTATCAAAATACTTCATATAGTTATTATGATATTTTGCAAAATAAAATCGTTAGACAATATCAACTTGGCTTAATCCCAATTTTGAGTTATCGTTGGGAGTTTTGATTAAATAAGAACCATAAAGGAACAAAGTAGCACAAAGAAAACATAAATTTCTTATGAAACTTTGTGGGGTGTAGGACAAGTTTGTTTTACCACAGAGAAAACGGAGAAAATACCACAGAGTATAAGAGGAAAATTAAAAAATTATTGAGCAAAAATCTGTTTTCTCTGTGGTATTTTCTCTGTTTTCTCTGTGGTTTAAAATTATTTTAATCTTGTCCTACACCTCTTTGTGGCTCTTTGTGCCTTAGTGTAAAATTTCGCTTATGAAAAATAGAATTATGAAAAATCTACTTAATGCACTGATTATCAGCCTATTACCACTTCTTAGCTTTGCCCAAGAAGATGGTGCAACAATTTGTTCTGAGAGCAAACAAGCGGCTTTTAGTCGTTTTGAAAAAAACTCAAAAGCAAGAATTGCTTACCCAGGCGATGAAAAAATTGATGTAACATATTATAAACTGAACCTCAATTTGTCGCATAGCCAACAATATTTACGAGGTGAAGCCACAATAATTTTCAAGGCAAAAACTAATCTTTCAACTTGTTTTTTTGATTTGAGAAATATCCTACGTGTGGATTCTGTAAAATTAGGCTCAAAAAAACTCTCTTTCGTACAAAATGGCAGTGATGTAGTACTAACGCTCGACAAGCAATACGCTGATAATCAGACAATTACCGTAGTTTTTTATTATCAAGGAAAACCTGCTTCGTCGGGTTTTGGCAGTTTTGCTTTTGCTACACACGGCACCGCCAAGCAACCCGTTATTTGGAGTTTGAGCGAACCTTACGGAGCACCCGACTGGTTTCCATGCAAAGATACGCCCTCAGACAAAGCAGATTCGTCGGACGTTTGGATAACAATGCCCAAAGAATTTGTTTCTGTTTCTAATGGAGTTCTTGCACAAGTGCTTGATAATCAAGATAATACACGCACCTATCAATGGAAAAACCGTTATCCAATTGCTCATTATTTGATTTCGATTGCTTGTTCAAATTATGTTGAGTATAAAAATTACTTCAAATATTCGCCCTCAGATTCGATGGTCGTTACACATTATGTTTATCCCGAAACATTTACTGCCACTACAAAAACTCAACTCGACCAAACACCGTTTATGCTCAAACTTTTTTCTGAAAAATTTGGACTTTATCCATTTATCAAAGAAAAATATGGACATGCCCAATGCGATTTTGGCGGAGGAATGGAACACCAAACTTGTACTTCGATTAATAGTTATGGTGGAAGTTTGGTTGCCCACGAGTTGGCACATCAATGGTTTGGCGATAAAATCACTTGCAAAAACTGGGAAAATATTTGGTTGAATGAAGGCTTTGCAACTTATAGTGAAGCAATTTATGCGGAGGCTCTTAATGGAAAAACTGGTTATCAGAGTAATATCAATAGTAGGTCTGTAAGTGCAAAAAAAGCCATTGGGACTATTTTTGTGCAGAATATCAAGAATGAAGGGCAGATTTTTGACGTACCTCGCAGCTACTCAAAAGGTGCGATGGTGCTTCACATGTTGCGTGGAATTGTTGGCGATGAAAAGTTTTTTAAGATTCTTCAAAATTACGTGGTGTCGAGTGTTGCGTATAGTTCTGCCGTAACCGAAGATTTTCAACGAGTGGCAGAAGAAACTACGGGCTTGAAATTAGACTACTTTTTTAAGCAATGGATTTATGGCGAAAACTACCCAAAATATACTTATACTTGGAATACGGATGAAGTTTCGGAAAAACTGAAACTTATTATAAGTCAAACCCAAAATACGAACCCATCTTTTTTCTCAATGCCTGTTGATATAAGAATTGTGATGGTTGATGGAAAAATAGTAAACAACACAGTTTTTATTGATAAAATTAGTCAAGAAATTGAAATTTCGAAGCCAATTGGTGCTATTTCACAGATAGCTTTCGACCCAGACGAGAAGATATTAAAAGATGTTACCGAGAAAAAAGTACAACTTTCAGTAACAGGTATTGAGCCAAATAATACTTTAGTTGAATGGAATATTTCGCCGAATCCTGCAGATAATCGGAACGCCGAACCACAATTAGTTATTAATTTTTCTTTGAAACAAAATGCGAACGTTCAACTTATGATTTTTGATAAATTGGGTAGAAAATTGAAAGAATTAACTCCTGAGAATTTAACGTTTGGCACATATTCCAGAACTATTTCCTTGAACGAATTTTCAAACGACACATATTTGGTGCGTTTGGGTATTAATGATAAATATTTTGGAAAAATTTTGGTGGTAAAGTGATTTCAACCCCATTTGTCAATAATACCTTTGGAGCAGAAAGTCCGCAACTGAAGTTATAGTTTTTAACTTTGTGCCTCTGTTCCTTTGCAATATTTTACCTTTTTTAAATGAAGCTACTAATCTTAGCGGGAGGAATGTCGTCCCGAATGAAAAAAAATCTTAAAAGCGATACTGACCTCGACCCAAAATTGATAGAACAGGCAAACACGCTTCCCAAATCAATGATTGGGCTTGGTAAAGATGGACGACCTTTCTTGGATTATGTTTTGAATAATGCAGCACAGGCTGGCGTGGAAGAAGTGATTTTATTATTGAATCCACTCGACACAGTTTCACAGCCACATTACGAGAAATTGATGCAAGAAGGCAAAAGCTGGGGTTTGGAAATCAAATTTGCTCGTCAATATATTCCTGCCGACAGAATAAAACCTTTGGGCACAACAGATGCTATTGAGCAAGCATTAGAGCAATTTCCTGCATGGAAAAATAGCCGATTTATAGTCTGTAATGGCGATAATTTGTATCCTGTGGGTGCATTCAATGCACTTTTACATACTCAATACCCTAATGCAATGCTTGATTGGGACACCGAAGGTTATGAAGTAGAACGAGTCAGAAATTGTGCAATTATTAAGAAAGACGATGCAGGATATTTGACCGATTTGCTCGAAAAACCAAATGATGAAGAATGGTCTGAAATCCTAAAAAATATGTCCAGAATTGGCATAAGTTGGAATATTTTTGCTTTCACAGCCTCAGATTTGATACCTTTTTTAGAAAAAACTCCAATTCATCCAATAAGAAATGAGAAGGAAATTCCTGTAACTGTAAGACTTTGGGCATCAGAAAGACCCAAAAGTATTTTCACGATTCAAATTGCAGAAGTACTTCCAGATTTAACAAGTAAGCATGATATTGCGGAAGTAATGAAGGTTTTGGATTATGAGATTTAAAGAGTTCTAACGGACGTCCCCAAGTCCGAATTCTGAATTTCTTTCGTTGGGTCTATAAAAAACCAGAGCATTGACGCCACCAAAAGGCAACCTGCAATCAAAAAAAGTGGATAGTTGAAATTGCCTGTTTGCTGCACAATTATTCCAAAAATAATAGTAATAAAAAAGCCCCCCATTTGTCCTGCAAAGTTCATGGCACCAGTTACAGTTCCTGAGTTTTTCTTGCCAATATCCACACAAACGGCAAAAGCTACGGGTAAAGTTAAATCCTTCAAAAGTACACAAAGTGCCAATAGATAACCTGCCGTTTCGTTGTCAGAAGTCATTCCTGCAAGCAAAAAGCAAATACTTGAAGAACCCAAACCCGCTACGCCAACAATGCGTCTGCCGAGTTTTAAACCTAATTTTTTGCTTAAAATATCACTTGCAAAACCGCCAACAATACAACCAATTGCTCCCAGAAAATACGACAAAGAAATAAAATTTTTAGCTTGTTCTTCGCTCATGTGACGCCCTTCTTGGAAGTAAGTCGAAGACCAATTTGTGAAAAAATAAGAAGCATAAAAAAACAAATGACACATCAACATCAATAACCAAATGTTGGGGTTTTTGATAACTGTTTGCCAGTCTATTTTATGATTATTTATACTTTCTTTTCTTCCAGACTCGATTTCTTGCAACTCTTTTTGAGTAATATTTTCATGTTCGGCAGGATTATCTTTGAACCAAAAATGCCAAGCAATTGCCCAAAGTGAACCAACTATGCCAAGAATAAAAAAAGCATATCGCCAGCCAACAGCATGGACTAACGGAATAACCAAAAGAGGTGTTAAAGCTCCACCGATTCTGCCTGCTGCCCAAATCACTGATTGAGCTCGACCAACTTCTATGGCAGGAAACCAACGTGAAATGACAATTGCGGCATTCGGATATGCTCCTGCCTCACCAATTCCAAACAAAAATCGGACAATAAGTAAGTAAACAAAACCAAAAGCTGTACCTGTGAGTGCCGTGAAACCTGACCACCAAAGCACTACTCTTGTCAATACTTTTCGAGGACCAATACGGTCGCCTAAGATGCCTGTGGGCAGTTCAAAAAGTGCATAAGCCAACGAAAATGCTCCCAAAATATAGCCAAATGATTGATTATCAAGGTTTAGGTCAGCTTTTACGTATTTACTCACTACATTCATACACACTCGGTCGAGAAAGGTGATGATTGAAAGTAAGAAGAGAAAAAATAGCACTTTGTGGCGAATTTTCATTTGGATTATTTTAAAATGGAAATGAAGAAGTGCTAAAATACAACTAAGAATTTGGAAATAAACATCTTGAATCAAAACTTATTTTTGAATGATAGAATATGCAAAAAGTAAATAAAAGCTTTAAAACCTAAAATTGCTATTCCAAAAAAGACGATATTTGACGCTTATTAATGAAAATTCTCAAATATAAAGCATGAAACTTTTTTTTAGAAAAACAGGTGAAGGGCAGCCGATTTTGATTCTTCACGGTGTTTTTGGTTCGTCAGATAATTGGTTTTCGATTAGCAAAATGATTTCCGAAAAAGGCTTTGCAGTTTATGCAATTGACGCACGAAATCATGGTCAATCACCTCGTAGTCAGGAGTTTAGCTATGAAGTAATGGCAGATGACTTGAACGAATTTATTGAAGAAAATTATTTAGAAAAACCAGTAATTATAGGTCATTCGATGGGCGGAAAAGTGGTTATGCACTTTGCCATGAAATATCCTCAAAAATTCTCAAAACTCATCATTGTTGATATTGCTCCCAAATTTTATCCTTATCATCACGGACATATTATTCAAGGACTAAATTCGATAGATTTAGAAAATTTGAAAAGCAGAAACGATGCCGAAACTCAACTATCAAAATTTGTTTCGAATATTGGCGAAAGACAATTTTTACTAAAAAATCTTTACCGAACCGAAACTGGAAAATTTGATTGGCGAATAAATTTGCCTGTTTTGAGCAAAGAAATCTATCAAATAGGCGGAGATTTTGCTGATGTACATGAAGTAACCGAGCCAACACTTTTTATTCGTGGAAGTGAATCAGGCTATATTTTTGATGAAGATATTCCTGCAATAAAGAATATTTTTCCAAATGCCAGCATCGAAACAATCGAAGGTGCAGGGCATTGGGTACAAGCCGAAAAACCTGTCGAATTTGTGGAAGTAGTTGTAAATTTTGTATGACGGATTTCCTAATCCGTCAGTTTTCAGAGAAACGGAACGGTCCGTCGTCACGGTAGGAAATCCGTTTTACGGTATCATCTCAGCCACAATTTTTGCCGAAGACAAAGCAAGCGGAATTCCGCCGCCTGGATGCACACTTCCGCCTACAAAATAGAGATTTTTGATTTTCGATGAAAAATTGGCGTGTCTTAAAAATGCCGCAAATTTATTATTCGAACTATTGCCATACAAAGCCCCCTGTGCCGAAGATGTTTTTAATTCGATACTTCGAGGGTCAAGAATTGACTCATTTTCTATCAATTCGGCTACATTTATTCCTAAATTTCTACTCAATTTATCAATCACATTTTGGCGAGTTTCGGCAATGATTTTGTCCCAATCCTGCCCATCGTTGGCAGGAGCATTTATCAAAACAAACCAATTTTCACAACCTTCGGGAGCATCGTCTTTTTTGTATTTTGAAGTAATATTTAGATAAATAGTTGGGTCATTATAAATTGTTTTTTTCTGAAATTGATGCTCAAATTCAACACGATAATCGTCCGAAAAAAAGATGTTATGCAAGCCCAATTCTTTAAAATCTTTCTTGATTCCCCAGTAAAAAATAAGCCCAGAACCACTTTTGGCTTGGTTTAATATTTTATCTGGGTGTTTTTCGTTAGGCAAAAGTTTCCTGTAAGTGGGGGTAACGTCCATGTTGGAAATGATGAATGTCGAATGATGAAAGTTGAATGAAGATTTTTCTTCATTCTCATTTCTCGTTTCTCGAATCTTGATTCCGTTTACCTCTCCTTCTTCCGCCAAAATCTCCTCAACTCTCGCATTATAATGAAATTTTACGCCCAAGTCAGTCGCCAATTTTTCTAAACTTAACGTGATTCCGTACATGCCATTTTTTGGAAAAAAAGCTCCAACATTGTACTCCAAATGTGGAATAATATTGAGCGTAGCAGGGGTTTGATAAGGGTCAGAACCATTATAAGTAGCATATCGATTGAATAATTGAACGGCTTTTTTTGTCGAAAAATAGCTTTCATTTGCTCCATTCATTGAGTCGAAAATACCTAATTTTGGTATGTTCAAATAACCACGAAAAGCCTTTTTTGAAGTCCAAGTAGATAATTTATGAAGTGAATCTTCTAAGAAAAGTCCGCTTAGTATACTGTACATTAAAGCACTATCTTTCAGGAACTTACGAGTTTTTTCGGCAGGTTCGCCAAGATTTCTTTCGGCATCTTCAGCAAATTTATTGATGTCGGCCGAAACGTTTAAGCGTGTACCATCTTCCCAAAAATATCGACAAACTTCGGGCAATCGAATATACTCAAAATAATCTGAAGGGTTTTTGCCCGAAAGTTCAAAAAGTTCATCTACAAATTGTGGCATTGTGAAGAGCGATGGTCCTGCATCGAAGCGATACTGTCCTTGTTGAAATTCGCTTAATTTTCCTCCTGGATAGCTATTTGCTTCAAAGACTTCAACCTCATGTCCTTTATTTGCCAAGCGAATGGCTGTGGCAATTCCTCCAATTCCAGCCCCGATGATTGCTGCTTTCATGTTTTTTTAGCCAAAATTGATTTTAATTATAACATGATTATAGTGTATTCTGTTACAAAATTATTGAAAAAGGATAAGTTTTAGACCTTAAAAAAACTCGGAATTCAGCATTCAGCATTCAGAACTATCGGTCTTCTACTAAAAAATCAAATTTATCGCTAAAATTGAGATTTTTTTCATTATTTTGCACCTTAATTACAAAAACCTAATTAATCATAAAATCAATTAACCTCTCTCTGAGTAGAACCACCAATGGCAAAATTATTGATTGTTGATGACGAAAAAAGTATTCGAGATGCCCTCCGTGACATTTTGGAATATGAAGAGTATGAAGTAGATGAAGCAAAAGATGGCGAAGAAGGACTCGAAATGGTGCTAAAAACACAATATGACGTAGCTCTTTGCGACATCAAAATGCCGAAATTAGATGGGCTTGAAATGTTGTTAAAAGCCAAAGAAGAAGGAGTAACGACTCAGTTTGTAATGATTTCGGCTTTCGGAAATGTCGAAAATGCTGTGGAAGCAACCAAACGTGGAGCGTACGATTTCATAACAAAACCACCTGATTTGAATCGCTTGCTCGTAACGGTGCGTAATGCCATCGAAAAGAGCAAAGACGTAGAAGTAATAAAGGTTCTCAAAAGAAGAATCTATAAAATTAATGAAATTGTTGGCGATTCGCCCCTTATTCAGAAAGTGAAGGAAACCATTGACCGTGTTGCTCCAACTGAAGCTCGTGTGTTGATTACTGGACCAAACGGCTCTGGAAAAGAGATGGTTGCCAAGCAAATTCATGAAAAAAGTAATCGCTGTAACCAATCTTCGGTTGAGGTAAACTGTGCGGCAATTCCTACCGAATTGATTGAAAGTGAACTTTTTGGTCACGAAAAAGGTGCTTTTACCTCGGCAATTAAGCAAAGAATTGGTAAGTTTGAGCAAGCTGATGGCGGCACACTTTTCTTAGATGAAATTGGTGATATGAGCCTTTCGGCACAAGCAAAAGTGCTTCGTGCCTTGCAAGAAAGCAAAATTACTCGTGTAGGTGGCGATAAAGAAATCAAAATCAACGTACGTGTAATTGCTGCAACAAACAAAGATTTACGAAAAGAAATTGCAGAAGGAAACTTCCGTGAAGATTTATTCCATCGCTTGAATGTTATTCCGATTCATGTGCCGGCATTGTCTGACCGCAAAAATGATATTCCATTATTGACAGATAAATTTTTGAATGATGTTGCCGAAGAATATGGCGATGCTACTAAAGAATTTGATGCCGATGCCATGGAATATATGAAAAATTTGCCTTGGACGGGTAATGTACGCGAGCTACGCAACGTAGTAGAACGCCTTGTGATAATGTGTGGGCCAACTATCACGCTCGACGATGTGAAAATATATGCAGGGATTGGGTTTTAAAACCCCACCGAGCGTCGGTCGCCCTAAATCCCTCCGCTTCGGTGGTTCGACCCAAAAGGGAGGGACTTTAAAAGAAAAAGCCTCATAAAAATAAATTTTATGAGGCTTTTTTAGCTCCGCAGCAGCGTACCGTTCCCTTTTGGGGAGGGTTGGACGGTCCGCCGCTGCGGAGGGGTTTCTTATAAACCCGCCACCGTTCTTTCTACAAACTTCGTCAATTCTGCACCTGTAAGCATTCCTTGTGCCAATAATCCTAAGTCATATAATTGTTTCGTGAGAGCCTTTTGAGTTTCTAACTCATTGGTTGTCAGTATTTTAGCTATCAAAGCGTGGTTTGCATTTACCACAACATTGTTGCCCATCGGCATCATGCCAAACATATCTCCTTGACCGCTAACTCGCTGCATATCTTTCCAACGACGCATAAATTCGGGCTGAACAATGCTCACTGGCATTTCGTCAGCTGGCAATGATTCAATCTGAATCGTATTATTTCCTGCAACTTCTTTGAATAATTCTTCGACCTTCTTTTTCTCGTCTTCGCTCAAAATACTTTCCAGATTCAGTCCTTTGTCAATCAACTTATCTATGCTATCAGAATCTACTCTTTTGAAAGTAGTTTTTTCTAATTTCGACTCCAAAGCATTGATAAAGTGCGAATCTAAAGGCGAGTCCATTATCAAAACATCATACTCTCGCTTTTTGGCAGAAGTAATAAATGCATCTTGCTGATTGGCATCATTGGCATACAAAAATGTTACTTGCTCGTCTTTATTTGTTTGATTTACTTGTACTTTTTCACGGTATTCGTCAATCGTAAAGTGTTGATTATCAACGTTTTTGAGCAAAATAAACTCTTTTGCACGGTCATAAAATTTTTCGTCAGAAACGATTCCGTATTTTACAAAAACACCTACACTGTCCCATTTTTCTTCAAAACCTGTGCGGTCGTTGCGGAAGATTTCTTGTAATTTATCAGCAACTTTTTTAGTAATGTGCGAATTGATTTTCTTTACATTTCCATCGGCTTGCAAATAACTACGAGAAACATTCAAAGGGATATCGGGCGAATCTATCACGCCATGAAGCATTTGCAAGAACTCAGGTACAACATCTTTTACATCGTCAGTAATGAAAACCTGACGGCTGTATAATTGTACTTTATCACGATTGAGTTGAAAATCTTTTTTAATTTTTGGAAAGTATAAAACACCTGTCAAATTGAAAGGATAATCAACATTGAGGTGAATCCAGAAAAGCGGTTCTTCGCCAAAAGGATACAATTCTTTGTAAAAATTTCGGTAATCATCGTCCGATAATTCAGAAGGAGATTTTGTCCAAATTGGGTTTGGATTATTAATTACTTTTCCGTCAAATTCTATCTCAATTGGCAAAAATTTAGCATATTTTTCCAATATTCCACCAATTCTGTTATTATCTAAGAATTCTTCAGAGTCAGCGGCAATGTGCAGAATAATGTCAGTTCCACGTTCAGCTTTCTCTACTTCGGTGATTTCAAACTCAGTGCTACCATCGCAAATCCATCTTGCAGGAGTTTCGTCAGCAAATGATTTGGTGATAATTTCTACATTTTCGGCAACCATAAATGCCGAGTAAAAACCCAATCCAAACTGCCCAATTATCTGATTTGTGTCTGGTGTATCTTTGTATTTTTCTAAGAATTCTTTTGCTCCCGAAAAAGCAATTTGATTGATATATTTCTTAATATCTTCGGCATTCATTCCAATTCCTTTGTCCGAAATTGTAATGGTTTTTGCTTCTTTATCAACCGAAACTTTGATTGTTAAATCGCCCAATTCGCCATCAAATTCACCCATCGAAGCTAATTTTTTTAGCTTTTGAGTAGCATCAACTGCATTAGAAACCAACTCACGCATGAATATTTCGTGGTCGGAATAAAGAAATTTTTTGATGATTGGAAAAATATTTTCCGTGTTAATCGAAATTGTACCTTTTTCAGCTACCATAATTTATTGACAATTTTACGTTAAAACTTATCTTAAATGACTTTTAAAGCCAGCAAAGTCTTATCATCAAAGGTTATTCCAAAGCATAAAAAACTGACAGATTGGCAGTTTATGAAAAATATTTTTCAAGGATATATACTAATAATGGCTAAAATGATGTTTATTCGGAAAATAATATTCATTTTCTTAATTCAAAAAAAACACATTGAAAAAACTCCTTATAATCACCTCATTTCTTGCTATTTGCTCTCAAACTTTCGCCCAAGCTGAATATCACACGCCTTTCAGATGGGATATTGGCATGCACTATGCTCGCCCAACGAATTATGGTGTGGGTTTTGGCATTTTTACAGAGCCAAAATATTTGGTAACAGACAATATTTCAGTAGGAGTAAGGGCAGAAGCGACCATTCTTGGAAGATTAAAAGTTAATTCCGCAGAAGGTGGCGGTTCATTAGGTTGGGTTACTTCTTTTTTGGCAATTACTGATTATCATTTTGGAGAAACAAAGTTTCGCCCAACAATTGGCATTGGTGCTGGGCTTTTTCGTCCGACGGCTGCCTCATATAGTACGGGAGATGTGCTACCAGAATTGGCTCGTGGAAGCAAATTTGGTGTTACGCCAAGAATAGGTATGGATTTAGGACATTTCCGAATTTCGGCAGATTATAATTTTATTTTCGGACAAAGAAATTTAATAAACGGTAAAATAATTGACCTCAACCAAAATCATTTGAGCATTAAGTTGGGGATATTTTTTGGTGGCGGGATAAGGGAGGAATAGTTTGGCAGTCTTCGGTGGGCAGTCTTCATAAAAAACATCATGTTGAAAACCTCTGCATGATATTTTTTTGCCCAAAAACTTGGAAGTGTGCCATTTGGCAGTTACATTTGTGTCAATTAGACCTGAATTTTAACAATTATAACGACAATTCAAACAAGCACACAATCATTGGCTGGTTTGAGTAGTCCAATGGAAATTATTGCTTTAGCCAAAAAAGGGCTTCCAAAGCGTTCTGCCGATGTTTTGGCAAAAGGTGTAGGCTTGACCGACCGTGAAATGGCACGAATTCTGAATATTTCGGAGCGAACTTTTCACCGTTATCGTGCAGACACCATGCTTGATACGGCAGCTACCGAAAGGCTTTTGCAGCTCGTTTTGCTTTACAAAAAAGGCGAAGATGTGTTTGAAGATATTGATAAATTCAAACGCTGGGTGCGACACCCGCACGTGCTTTTTGGCGAAAAATCTCCATTAGATATACTCGATACAACCACTGGTTTCCGACTCGTCGAGGACGAACTTGGACGTATAGAGTACGGTGTTTATATCTAATCTACTATGTTAGTTTTTCGTTTACAAAAAGCTGAATATGCTCAAACCCGAAAAGATATTTTATCGGGTGAAGGCTCTCGTCGTTTTGGTGGTCGCTGGAATCCTGTTGGTGTGCCACTTATTTATGTTTCTGCTACGCCTGAGCTTGCTCATAGCGAATATATGATTCATCAAAAGTTTTTACCGCCACCGTCTTGCAATTTAGTAACGCTTCAAATTCCTGATGAAAGTATTCAGAAAATAGCAATGGATGCTCTTCCAAAAGGTTGGAGAAGTTATCAAAACTATGAACTTACGCAAAAAATAACTGAATCTTGGTTAAAAGAACAAGGTTCTTTGGTGCTACAAGTGCCTTCGGCGATTGTGCCAATGTCATATAATTTTCTTATAAATCCCCTACATTCTGACCTTGAAAAAGTGAATATTATTCAATCAGAACCATTTATTTTTGATGATAGATTCTTATTCAAAACTGATTCTAACTTTATGTCGTCTATTTTTAATGAAATGACTGAATAACAACTTTGCCTAAGTGTCTTCAAAACCATACCTTTACATTTCAAACTAAACCAAAAAATAATGCAAGAGCAAAACTACAAAAACCATGGTCGCATGGTAAAAGGATTTCATTTTGTGCTTTCGGGGATTTTATTACTCGCACTTATTTGCTCTTTTGTCAATCTTTATCAAAAATACCAAGGAGGTGAAAGTATTTTAGAGTCATTTATCTTTATTTTACTCATTATTTCGATTACTTTAGCAGGGCTTTTTGCTCGCTCGTTTGCCCTAAAAGCTCAAGACCGTGCCATCAGAGCTGAAGAAAATTTCAGACATTTTGTTTTGACAGGCAAGCCTTTAGATAGTGCTTTGAAAGTTGGACAAATAGTAGCCCTTCGCTTTGCACCCGACAACGAATTTGTAGAATTAGCAAAAAAGGCAGTTGCAGGAAACTTAAAAAGCAAAGAAATTAAGGAAAAAATTAAAAATTGGAAGGCTGATAATCATAGAGTGTAGCTTATTTTACATTGCAAAAAAATGAAAAAACTTCTCATACTTTTTATCATAGTAAACTTAGCTTTTGCCCAAACACCAAAACCCACTGGTGTTATTCCCACAACCGACCAACTCAATTGGCATAAATTGGAGTATTATGCCTTCATTCATTTTGGTCCAAATGCCTTTACTGACAAAGAATGGGGCGATGGTACTGAAAAAGAAGAGATTTTCAATCCAACCCAACTCGATTGCCGCCAATGGGCAAGGGTTTGTAAAGCGGCAGGCATGAAAGGCATCATTATTACTGCCAAACACCATGATGGTTTTGCTTTGTATCCAAGCAAATTTTCAAAACATACTGTGCGAGAATCAAAATGGAAAGATGGAAAAGGCGATATTTTGAAAGAACTTTCGGCAGCTTGTAAGGAATTTGGCTTGAAAATGGGTGTTTATATGTCGCCTTGGGACAGAAATCACCCTGCTTATGGCACGCCCGAATACAACCAAGTTTATGTAAATATGCTCAAAGAAGTTACGACCCAATATGGCGATTTGTTTGAAGTTTGGTTTGATGGTGCAAATGGCGAAGGTCCAAATGGAAAGAAGCAAATTTATGATTTTCCGTTGTTTAATAAAACCGTAAAAACATATCAACCTCACGCTTTGATTTTTAGTGATGCGGGGCCAGATATTCGCTGGGTGGGCAATGAGAAGGGTTTTGCAGGTGAAACCAACTGGAATACAATTAATGGAAAACAACTTTTTCCTGCTTACGACAAGCCCGAGCACCTCAATGTGGGTGACGAAAATGGGACACATTGGATTCCTGCGGAGTGCGATGTTTCGATTCGAGCAGGTTGGTTTTATCATAAAAATGAAGATGAAAAAGTAAAAACCGACAAAGATTTAATGAATATTTGGAATAAATCGGTTGGTAGAGGCTCAAATCTTTTACTAAATTTACCTGTGGATAGTCGAGGATTAATTCATGAAAATGATGAGAAATCTTTGATGGCTTTCAAGAAAATGCGTGAAGATTTTTTCAAGAATAATTTGCTTAAAACTGGTACTTTTGCCAAAGATTTTAGCAAAGATACTTATGATATTTCTTTGAAAACCACTCAAACTTTCAATTGTTTGGTGGTGCAAGAAGATATTCGTTTTGGTCAAAAAGTAAAGAAATTTTACATTCAATCCAAAGAAAATGGTGAGTGGAAAAACCTCATTTCGGCAAGTACAATTGGGCAGAAAAGAATCGTTTATTTTCAGAAAACTACTGCAAAAGAGCTAAGAATTGTCTTTGATGAGGCATTTGCCAAACCAAAAATTACAAATGTTGAGTTGTATCTTACACCTGAGGCTCCCCCTGCCATTAAATAAATATTCAAAATTAATAACCTAAACACCCATGAAAATCCTTCTCTTATTATTTGTAACTGCCATTACTTTTACCTCTTGCCAAAGCAAAAATGAAGCTCAAACGAGCGAAACTTCCGCAATTATCAGAGTTGATAGCGTTACTTTCAGTCTTGAAACGCCTCCCCAAATTTCCAAAGAAGGTGATACAACTATTTCAAATATTGCCATCAATTACCCAAAACTTTCGGGGGGTGATGAAGTCGTTATGACAAAAATTAATGCTCAAATTGAGCAAATGGTTAAAAATCAAATGTTTAGCATGGAAGATACCGTTGCTACTACAAAATCTGGTTCGGTTGAGTCTTTGGCAAAAGGCTTTTTGAAAGAATTTGAAGATTTTACGAAAGAAAATGCAGATATGCCAACTTTGGGCTGGGAATATGATGGCTCAGGCGATACCTTACTGATTTCGCCAAAAGTGATTTCGATTTATTATCAAGTGTATTCATTTACAGGTGGTGCTCATGGAAATTCTAATATAAGTTATTTGAATTTTAATGCCCAAACTGGCGATTTGCTCGAATTGACCGACATCGTTTCGGACACAACGGCTTTGAAAAAAATAGCTGAGTTGAAATTTGAAAAAACGCAAAAGGTTTTTGCCAAAGATAATGATTTTGAGTTCAATAAGGCAGATTATTTTTGGGGAAATCCTTTCTTTTTACCTGCCAATATCGCTGTTACAAAAACTGGACTACTTTTTATGTATAATCCTTATGAAGCAGCGGCTTATGCCATAGGGCCAATCAGTTTTGATTTGACTTGGCAAGAATTGGGTGCAATTGTAAAGAAAGAAATAAGGTAAACTTTTATTTTTCCAATATTTGTCTTCCAGCCGACAGTTCGTTCTATTAATATATAGTATTTTTGAACCATAAACACATCCAAAATATTATATGTCAATCAAAAAAACACTCTTTCTGATTGCTTTTTTAGCATTCAACACATCTTTTGCCCAAAAATGGACACCAACGACTGGCACTGCAAAGTTTTCTACAAAAATGCTTGGCGTTGGAGTCAATGGAAGCTTCAAAGGTATTAAAGCCAATATAGACTTCAATCCTGAAAATCCTGCCAACTCTTCAATTTTTGCCAGTGTTGAAGCTGCCACTGTTTTTACAGATAATAGTTTGCGAGATACGCACATGAGAGAAAAACCTGAGTTTTTTGAAGTGGCAAAATATCCAACTGTAAGTTTGAAAAGTACAGCAATTGTCAAAAATGGCACTTCCTACATTGGAACATTCAATTTTACAATTAAAAATGTAACCAAACCTGTCAAAATTCCTTTTACATTTACTCAAACAGGCGATAAAGCCACATTTGTAGCCTCTTTTGAAATCAATCGAAATGACTGGAATTTCGGTGGAAATACTATGGGAATGTCCGACAAAGTGAAGTTAAATTTGAGTTTGAATGCTCAACAATAAAAATTTATTGGATAATTGATAATGAAAAATGTGATTTTTTTATCTCCAATTTCATATCGCCAATCTCGTATCTAAATGATTAAAAAACTAACATTTTTCTTCTTTTTGGGATTAAGTAATTTGGTAGTGGCACAAATCACTATTTCGGGGGAAGTTATTGATATTTCCACCAAAGAACCATTGCCTTTTTTGAATGTTTTTAGTGAAAAAACAAAAAAAGGTGTCCAAACCGATGAAAATGGTGAGTTTAAAATCAAAGTAATATCTCTTGGCGAGATGCTCACTTTTAGCTATTTAGGCTATAAAAAAGTAAGTTTTCCTGCCGAAAAATACATGAAAATTAACTTACAATCAGAAGTAACTTCGCTGAATGAAGTAGTGATTCGTTACAGAAATCCTGCAGATAGAATTATCAAAAAAGCAACACAAAATAAGTTGCTCAACGACCCTGATAATTTTCCGAATTATTCTTACAAAAGCTATAATAAAACTATTCTTTCGGCAGATACCGAACAAAATATCAGTATCGAAACTAAAAAAAAGAAAGGAAACAAACTCGCAAAAAGACTTGAAAATACTGAGTTTTATGTCAATGAAACTATTGTCCGAAAAAACTATCTTTTTAGTGGACAAAGCAAGGAAATAATTGAGGCAAGCCGAACTTCTGGCTCAGAAAACTCAACGATTTTGGGAAGTATGGCTTTGATGCTCCAGCCTTTTAGTTTTTATCCTGACATTATTACCTTTAAAGGAAAAATGCAGGAAACAATGGAATTTGTGAATCCTTTGAGCCAAAATAGCACAAAAATCTATGATTTTGTTTTGACAGATACACTGATTGTTGATGCCGATAGTAGTTTTGTGATAGAGTTTTCTCCAAAAAAAGGGTCTAATTTTGAAGGAATGAAAGGCGAAATTACTATAAATTCTGATGGCTATGTGATTGAAGAAATAAGTGCCGAACCAGCTTCAAAGAACCTTTTGATGTCGGTTAGTATGAATCAAGTTTATGAGAAAGTGGCAGGGAAATGGTTTCCAAAAATAGTAAAATCAGAGTGGAGTTTGCCCGAATTTAAGATTGGTGAAATAAAACTTTTGCTCAAACTGGAAAGTTATATTGAGGACGTAAATTTCAAGAATAATTTTAAATCAAGTGATTTTTCAGAAAATGCCATAAGTATTGCCAGTGATGCTACTACAAAAAAACAAGATTTTTGGGAAAGTAATCGAATTGAAAACCTCAATACAAAAGAAAAAAACACCTACGAATATTTTAATAATCTTTCGGGACTGAAAAAGTTTATTTCTACTGCCTCACTTAATGTTTCGGAATGGGCAACTTCGGGCGTTATTCCTTTGAGTTCAAAAATAGATTTATCTACTCAAAATCTTTTCGATTCTAATATATATGAGGGTTTTCGCCCGACAATTAATTTACTTACTTCTCCCAATTTTTCAAAGAAGCTAAGACTTGATGGTAAAATTGCCTACGGTTTTGGCGATAAAACATGGAAATATGAAGGAAGAATCAAATATAATTTCGGACAAAAAGAGAATACTCAGCTTACTTTTCAGTACCGAAATGATATTTCTGAACCCGGAAATGTTCAATATTTTATCTGGAATCATCCCCAAATTCCTTACGAATTGATTCGGACTTTTTTGATTTCGAGAGCAGATCATTTAGAACAGTATAAGTTGGAATTGACCACCAAAGTTTCAAAATCTGGAAAATTAACTTTTGGTTTTACTGACGAAGTTCGAACGCCAACTTATGGCTACAAATTCATGAAAAATGATAGCCCAGTGATGACTGACGAAGGTAATGCACTGCACGCTTCTATTTTTACACTTGGATATCGCTTGGCAATTGGCGAAAAATTCTCGCAAGTTGGTCGAGGAAGCATCATTTCGGAAGTGCCAAAATTGGTTTTATTGCTCAATTATGACCAAGGTGTAATGGGATTTTTGTCGGGAGCTTATCAGTTTTGTAAAATTAATGCCAAGATGGAATATACCCACAAAAGCACTCGCTTTGGCAATACTTTTGTCAATTTTTCTGCGGGAAAAGTGTTCGGCGATGTGCCTTATACGTACTTATATAATAGTCGAGGGTCGAAAATTAGTAATGCAGCTCCTATTATTTGGGCTGCAAACCATTTCAATACGATGGGGCTTTATGAGTTTACTTCCGACCAATATAGCACGGTTTTTGTTACTCATAATTTCAAACAATTGCTTTTCAAAACCAATGTCAGTTGGTCAAAGCCTGATGTTTCGTTGGTGCAAGGATTTACGATTGGTTCACTGAAAAATAAAGAACGACACAAAGAAATTGAGATAAATACCTTAGAAAAAGGTTATTTTGAATCAGGTATTACCGTTGATAATATCTTGCGAAAAAAGTTCGGAAAGCTATTTTATTTGGGTGTTGGTGGAGGCGTTTTTTATCGTTGGGGAGCATATAGTTTGCTACAGCAAAACCAAAATCTAACTTATCGAGTTGTATGGAATATTGGATTTTAATTACAGCCAGATATTTTCAAATAAGCTTTTTAAGGATATTGTAAATATAAGTACCATTTTTTTAGTTTCCTCCTCTTTTTTCAAGCTACTGTGTACCCACAAGTATGGCTGTTAGACAAAGGGGATAAAAATTGCGATATTTGCGACATTATGAATAGATATAATGATTTAAGGTTAAAAAAAAGAGTTGGAACTTCTGAATGGCATAGAACAAACGCAAAGTAC